>NZ_NPDX01000001.1:0-600000 GCF_002811945.1 Leptospira harrisiae
GTGAAGTTAGCCGGATTTTCTGCTGGAGTGAGTTATACCCAAAACGGTGGCTTTGGTGCTAACGTAGGGTATGAGTTTGGTGGAAATAATGTTCTAAGCGGTCTTGGTTTGAACCTAAATTATAGCCAAAGTGGAGGTTTTGGCGGTGGTATTAGTTATAGCAAGAAGACAGAAGGAGGCACGACGGTAACCGGTGGACTCAACTATAGTAAGGATGCTGGTGTAGGAGCAAGTCTCAACGCACAGAAAAAAATGGACGCATCGGATGCTTATACCGCTACTGTGACCGGAGGAGTATCCTTTAGTCAGAAACAAGGGTTTGGTGCGAGTTTGGATGCTTCCATAGAGAAGGTAGCTGAAAAGACTCCTCCAGGACAAACACCACCTCCTAAACCACAATTCCAATCCTTCTCCCAAATGGATATGGGACTTTCTTTTAACCAGAAGGAAGGATTCTCTGCTAGTGTTGGCTTTGACGGAGTCAACGCACTGAGCTACAACCAAAACACTGGGCTTTCTGGAAACACCAACTTTGGTGTGGATCTTCGTAAGAAATACATCCAAGATGAGATTGATGATGAAGTAAAAGAGAACAAAAAAGTCGCTGCAGAAAAAGAAGCTGAGTATTTAGCGGCAATCGCTAAAGAAAATGGATGGGAAGGTTTACCTCCAGAAGAAATCGCAAAGAGACAGAAAAAGAAAATCCTAGATGACCCAAATGCCGAGAAGGGTGGTTCACGACATGGCATTTTGGAGAACGTAATTGGTGATATTGTAGATGATGTGAAAACATCACTGGGTTATGTTTCCAGTGACTTAGTAGAACAAGTTGATGGCAAATTTAGAGTTAGGACTTGTTTTGTTGCAGGAACCAAAGTTCATACTAAAGATGGACTGAAGAACATCGAAGACATTCAAGTTGGGGATGTGGTTCTTTCTAAATCGGACGAAACAGGCGAAGTCTCTTACCGCAAAGTAGTGAACACTTTTATCCGCCAAACGGATGCTATCTATTCTGTGTCCTTTGCTGACGGAACTATACTCGAAACCACCTGGAACCACCCGTTCCGTGTGAAAAAACAAGGTCATGCTTTAGAGAAGTTCTCTATAGAAACTACTGATTGGGTGCAGGCAAAAGATTTACATCCTGGGGATGTGGCTCTTGGAGCGGATGGAAGAGAACTGGTTGTAACTGATATCACCATTGATGAGCGGGTAGAGACGGTTTATAACTTTGAGGTGGATGAGTATCATACCTACTTCGTAGGAGAAGTTGGGGTTTGGGTGCATAACAATGATAACACATATACGGAAGATTCAGTGGATGCTTTTTATGGCAAATCACAAGAAGAGAATGATTTAGCAAAACAACTCAAAGATTCGAAACTCAAGCTTGAAACTATGCAAAAAAATGGAGAAATTACTGAACAACAGAAGAAATTGGCAATCCTAAATCTGGAGACAGTTCAGGCATCCGCTGACGGCGATACAGAGAAACTTTTGGAAATTGATAAAAAAATTAAGGAAATTACCAGTGATACAGTAGACAAATTCCAAAATTTAATTGATCTAGATTTATATTCGGAATCTGAAAAATTGCAAATACGACAATTAATTTATCAAGGCGTTGTATACGATAGTCTATCTTACAAACTAGGTGGGACAGGATACAAGGAAGGAATTGACTGCACCCACTATGGGCAGTTACTTTCTAATAATACAGGGAAACCGCACAAGTTTGTTCAAACAAAAGATTTTGAGTCGTCAACTGAGATTAAGGAAAATTTTTCTTTGGTTACAAAAGGAACATTTAAAGAGGTTTATGATAGCAAAAATAAAACACTTTTGAAGCCTGGAGATAGAATTATTACATATGGAAAAAATACTGGTGGAAATCCATCTGGTCATGATGTTACATTTTTAGGGTTTAATAAGAAGGGTAAGCCAATTGTTACACAATCTACTGGTGGTGGGGTGAGACCAGCTGGAGTCGATGGCTCATTTTCCGCTTACAAAGATAGTGACGGAGTAGATACTTGGGTATATCGATACAAGGCAAAAAAATAGTAAGGAAATATCATGGTCAGTAAAATAAAATTCTTAACAGTTAGTATCTTCATTTTGATTGTAGCAAATGTTTACTGCAAAGAAAAAGGAAAACTTGAACTTGATTCAGGACAACATGATCCTAAGCTTAATCAACTTTCAAAGAGTGATATTATTACCGTAAAAGAATTACTTAAAAATCATCTTACATCATATAATTACCTTAAACCTGAGGAAACTGGGAATATGGATAATTATTCTTCCGAAGATTCACTCGTAAGAGTTTACCCAGATAAGGGTGCGATAGTCTATATATTAACTAGGTATGAAATATCAGATTCTTACACAATCGGGAATTATTTAGATATAGAATACTTCTATGAATTTTATGTAGACTTTGATGTTAAGGGAGAAGTAAATCTTACAACAAATACAGTCACTTTTTACAAGCCGACCCGTATTCGTTATAAATACGGAGTTATTCAAGAGAACGATAAATGGAAAATTTACTTAGATGGGAGTGGTTTTATCCCAGTCCCGGATAGCATTTTTATCAGATATTTCAATAAAATTGGTAGGGGAGACCTCGTCAGAGAGATTGAAGTTAACTAAATATGCCTGAGCCTCGCCAAAACTATAATAGCGAACAAGATGTTCGTTAAGTTAGACGCTGGATGCAATCAGGAACGATTTTGAAGACAAAAAACAAACGGAAGTCATCGATTTCTAGTGATTCACAAAGACTTTGTTCCAGAAATGAGTGTTCCATTGATCGCTAGGACATAAGGAATCCTTCTCTTCTAGGGAAGAGATAACAGAATCAAAACTCGCAAACAATGATTGCAAACCAAAGCGTAAGAGAGAGATACTTCTCTTAAGCGCTTTTCTTCCAAGAGTAGGTGTGGTAGAGACCACCTAACACCGGATTGGATTCCAAGTGGCAGTTTCCATCTCTCGGTTTGTGGAGGATTGGTGAGGGGTTGGGCGGCGGTTAATTGCAATACAGATAACCACTCGTCTGCGTGCGTTAAACGCATATCGTATAGTCCCTATTTTCCGTTTTTATTTGTAGTTCGCATAAATTTCATTTATCTATGGTCAGGCGTATAACAAGCAAACCATTTATTAAATATCAATTTTCATCATAAATTTTTTCCAGCACTTCTCTTAAATTTAAGTTATATCCTTTCGATAAGTTTCTCAAAGTGAAGTGTCCCCCACGGAAGCGTGGCCAGGGATGGCCTAAGCTCGCCAGTCGGAACAGGAAGTTCCGCTGGCAGGAGTGGGGGATAGTGAACTCGTTAAGAAGGAGGGAAATACAGAGGAGAAGAGAAACCATCCTTTTGGGAATCGGATGGGTGGGAAGGGAATGTTAAGAATTTCCTTTAAGTATATCGTTTATTTCTTTGTCTGAGATGGAATTGATTTGTTAGATTCGATTTTGTTAAACTAAAAATAGAATCCCAGCTTCTGGATTTTTTGTAAAAGCGATGATCGTCTCGCAATTTTCTTTCAGCAAAGTAACAACTGAAGATGTGCTGCAATTCCCACGTTTGATTTGAATTATTTTGGGTGGAAAACCTTTCTTTTCCAAAATCTTATTAAAATCATTATCTTTAGTAACGATAATTAGTTTTTTTTCATACGCTTTCTCCCAGATGAGTTCATCTGATGACTGGATACCGAGTGAAAAAACATGTTTTGAATTTGGAAAAATGTCAGATAAATGTTCGACTAGATTTGGAGATAGATTTGCGTCATACAATAGCATTTAGGCTACAAGAATTGATTTATTTTGATCAGCAGCAAAAGCTAAACTCGCCAAAATATCTTCTTTAGTGAGATAAGGAAACTCTCGTAAAATTTCATCATATTCCATACCCGAAGCTAGATAGTCAAGAATGTCATAGACGGTAATTCTCATTCCACGAATACAAGGCTTACCACCTCGAACGTCCTTATCAAATGAAATATATTTTCTATAATCGAGCACTCCTAAATTCTTATATAAATTCTGAATTCGTCAAGTCATTTCAATCTTTGGGAAAACTTTAAAATTAAAAACTAGATAGCCATCGAAGAAGATTTCCCCCAACCCCCTGCGCCAGCGATAGCAGCGGAAATCCTTTCCGTAAACTGAATTATTTTAGTCAACTAACAGATCGGAAAGATTGGAGCGAATAGCGCGGTCGTTCTAGAATCAAATGCCAATCGACTAACGGACTCGAGGCGCCCAGGCAATCATTCAATCATTAAAAAAATTAAGGAAGTTATGGTGGCGTATAATTTGTTTTAGGGTAACGGTATTCCTTCTTTTTTCAAAAGATTTAAAAACTCTGTTTCCGATACCAGAGTCACTCCGAGTTCTGTTGCTTTTTCTAGTTTGGAGCCGGCACCAGGGCCATAGAGAAGGTGAGTAGTTTTGGAAGAGACACCAGAAACTTTTTTACCACCGTGTTTTGTGATGAGATCCATTGCGACATCACGAGGTTGGAAGTTTTCGAAACTTCCGGTCACACACCAACTTTGCCCAACAAACGGTTGTATGTTGCTTTTTTCGGTTTCGTCGGCTTGGAATTTGAGTCCAAGTTTGATCAGAGTGTTGACGAGCTTAAGAGTTTCTTTGTCTTTTAGGTGAGTGAGTAAGGCATCAATGGTTCTTGGGCCAATACCGTGAATGGAAGTTAGTTCCTCTTCTGCGTTTTTAGATTTGGCTAGGATAACTAGTTTTTCCCAAGAATCAAATCCATGTTCGATTAGAATTTCTGTGACTTTGGGACCAACTTCGTTTAGTCCGATGGAAGGTAAGGTGAAACGAAAATCTTTTTCTTTCGATTTTTCGATTGCATCAAAAATGATTTTTACAGACTTATCACCGAAGCCATCTAACTCGAGTATGGTGTCTTTATATTTGTTTAATGTATATAAATCTGGAATGTCTTTGACCCAACCTTTTTCAAAGAAAATTTGGATTTGTTTTTCTCCGAGCCCTTCGATGTTCATTTGTTTTTTGGAACAAAAGAATATGAGTTGGTTTAGTTTGCGTTCTGGGCAATTGCGATTGGTGCAAAAAAAATCAACGGAATCGTCTACTTTTGTTAGTTTAGTTTTACATGCAGGACATTCTTTAGGTAATACAAAAACTAATTTTGGAGGGACGGTTACTTTTTCAACGGCAGGAATGATTTCCCCTCGTTTGGAGATAAGAACTTTTGCTCCGATTCCTGCGCCCAATTGATCAATATAGTCTTGGTTGTGTAAGGTGGCGTATGTGACAGTAGTTCCTGCCAGGGAAATTGGTGTGACCTTCGCTCGAGGTGTGATTTTTCCTGTTCGGCCAATGGCAAAATCAATTTCTTCGATGGTGGTTTCTTTGAGTAAGGCATCAAACTTGAAGGCGCGAGCCCAACGAGGGGACTGGCTTGTTTCCCCTAAATTTTCACGAAGGTTGAGGTCATCTAATTTGATGACAAGTCCATCCACAGGGAATGGCATTTTATCTTTTTTCTTTTTGAAGGATTCAATTTCTTTGAGGAGAGTTTTTCCGGTGATGATTTTGGAATCAGGAGCCAGAGGAAACTTTTCTTTTTTTAATAAAGTGATGATGTCTTTGTGTTTGTTAATTCCTTTTCTCGAAGAAGAAAAATATACATCATATACATAAATTCGTAACGGTCGTTTGGCGACGTCTTGCGGATCTTTTTGTTTGATAGAACCTGCCGCTAAATTCCTTGGGTTTGCAAATTTTCCCCCATATTCTTCATTAAATTCTTCAAAATCGGCGAAGGTCATAAAAATTTCCCCTCGGACGGAAATGGTTAGTGGTGTGGAAAGTGTATGAGGAATGGATTCAATGGTTTTGACATTTTCGGTAACAATGTCACCGATTCCACCTGAACCTCTAGTAACGCAGTTTGTGAGTTTTCCATTTTCATAGTATAACAAGATGGAGGCGCCATCAATTTTCCATTCTAAGGAATAAAGTTCATCGATACCGGTTTTTTCCAACCATTCCGAGAGTTCAGTTTCATTATAAGTGTTCTCTAAGGATAAAACAGGAACTTTGTGTTTGAATTTACTAAATTGAGGTGAGAGGTCAGATCCTACTTGTAATGTAGGAGAAGAGGCAACCACTAAGTCTGGGTTAGCTTTTTCGAGAGATTGTAACTCTTTAACTAAAAGATCAAACTCTTTGTCTGAAATTTTAGGAGTATTTTTTTTATAATAGAGATCGTTATGTTTTTGAATCTCTTTTCGAAGTTCTGCGATTCGTTTGGTAGGATTCTCTTTCTTAGGCAATCAGTAAACTCCTGCTTGCATGTATTGTTCTGGATCTGTTTTTCCTTCTTCAGAGATAAAAATTTCGTAATGTAAGTGAGGGCCAGTGACGTTACCTGTGGCACCCACTTCGGCAATTTGTTCTCCGGCTTTGACTTCCTGTCCATTCCTTACGTAAATTCTCGAACAATGTCCGTATAACGTACTAAAGCCGAAGTCATGTTGGATGATGACGTGATGTCCATATCCCACATTGGAGTAAGTCACACGGACCACACGTCCCGGTGCGGAAGCATAAATGGGTGTTCCTGTGGCATTTGCCATATCCAAACCATCATGGTATTCCCAATAACCAGTGGTAGGTGATTTTCTCATTCCAAATGGAGAGGTTAAATTGTAAGAATACATGGGATTAAATAGAGGAGATCTAGATAAAATATCGGAACGTTGGTATAAAAATTGATAATTAGCTTCCACCAATCGTTGGTAATTGTCCATTCTATGTTTCAATTGACGGAGGTCATAGATTTCGCTTAAATACTTACGTCCTACATCCAGTTGTTTGTCTTCTTTTTCTTCTTTTTGCAGAGATTCGATGGCTGCCGTTTCAATTAAATCTTCAGCAGGAATTTTTAGCAGTTCATCATCTTGTCCATCGATCAGAGTAAAGAGTTCCAACATACTTTCGTTTAGTTTGGAATACTCTTCTTTCATCTCTTCCAATTGATTGGCATGAGTGATGTACGTATCAAAGTATGTTCCGTAAATTTTTGAGAGTTGATTGATTTGTGTTTGGGTAGAACTAGAGCCAACAATCCCAAAGATCGCAAGACTGAGTAGTCCTACCGTTAGGCCTAAAAAAAATAGAATGGTAAAATGAGAAATTTGGAAGTGGAAAGAACTATCGTATCCGTGAGGAATGACAAGAATGGTCATCCGTTGGTGACCTTTTTCTTTCACCTTATCAATCTGTTTCTTGATTTTCGGATTGTCCTGTGAAAAAACAGACGTAATCTCTTTTATTTTTTTCTTCATGACGAACCGTTTGACCTACATAAATATGACGCTCCGATTCCTCTCAAGGGTCAAGTGGAAATCCCTATTTCTTGGAATGATTCTTGTTTTGGGATTCTTGAGTTTTGTCGCATTGGCAATGAATTTACGATTTTGGTATGTATACCAAACTTCCATTCATTCCGACCAACCGACGGAAATCCCTGAAGCAGAAGTGGCTATCGTTCCTGGTGCGGCAGTCTACGGAAAAACTCCTTCTCCCATTCTTATGGATCGTTTGGCTTGTGGATTGGATTTGTACAACAAAGGACGCGTGAAAAAAATATTACTCTCTGGGGATAATGGTAAGTCGGATTATAACGAACTCAGGCCTATGTTAGAATTTATGTTGAACCACAAAGTAAAACCAGAAGATATTTTTGTGGATCATGCTGGGTTTCGAACCCTCGACACTCTCATCCGTGCGAAGGAAGTTTTTCTGGTAAAAAAAGCAATTTTTGTGAGCCAATCTTTCTTTTTACCAAGAGCGATTTATTTAGGAAGCGAGTTAGAACTAGAGTTATACGGTTATGAATGTAATTTAAGAACATATAAAAAAGAAACCTATTATTCTTTTCGAGAGTTTTCTGCTAGGGTTCTTGCTTGGTGGGATATCCAGTGGGACACTCCACCTAAATATTTAGGGAAACCGTATCCTATTGATGGAAGTGGTGTTTCTACTTGGAAAGGTTCGATTCCTATTTCTTCACCTAAATGAAGTTAATTGAAAAAGATTACAAATCAAAACTTTTAGCTTCCATTGTTGTATTGATTTCATTTTTTGTTTTTAAATGGTTACCGGGAAAATTGTTTTTTTCTTCTTTTGAAGCTAAAGTATTTAATTCAGGATTTTTTCCATTGAGTCTCAACCCAATGAGTATCGATACTCCCTGGGACCAGTTTTTTACTCCTTGGTTTCTTTGGGCCACTGGACTTGTCTTAAAACCTGAAGATATCGTAACCATTTTAGATTTTTTGAATCTTGTTTCAGGAGTCATAATCGTCAGTTTTTTATCATTTCGATTTCATTGGTTGTTTGGATTTGGATTTGCCTTTGTCATTGCTTCGAGTCCTTTGTATTTAATTTTCAAAACATGGATTGGATTCTCAGATCCCATCACTTTTTTACTCATTTGTATTTATATCATTATTGTCTTTAGCAATATTTCTTCTTTTTGGAAACCAATTCTATTGACTTTTATTTTGTTGTTAGGATTTTCAAATCACTTATTTCAATTTATAGTATTGTCTTTTTTTGTTAGTTCAGTTTTATTTTTAGAAGATTTGTCTAGGTGGAAAGTTTTTGCAGTTTCATTCCTATTATCTGGAATTGTATATAGTCTTTTACTCATTTATCTTTTTTCAAATACAGACATCACTTGGAACCACACTCGTGTGTCTGTTTTTTCCAATATGATAGGAACCGAATTCATTCGTATGAATGTTTCACATCCCATTTTAGGTACTCTTGGATTATTTCACGGATTGTGGCCATTTGTTTTGTACATAATGTTTAAAAGACCATTTTCTTGTTTTGTTTTTATCTTCTGTTATATCATTTCTATGTTAACATATGATACAAATCGTGTGTTTGCGATTCTTTCGACTCCTGTTTTAATTTTGTATTCTATAGAATTTTGGAAAATTTCTAAGTTTGGGGAACGTTCTATTTGGATTGGTTTGGGTTTCCTTTCTCCTTTGATCGCGACATTATATCCACTTTTTTATAAATGGGACGGCAGGATTATTTATTTACACTAGGATTTCTTGTGTTATCCTTCGGTTCATGAGAATACAAGTTGTTTTGTTTGTAAGTCTTTTTTCCTTTTCGGCAACATTTGCACAATCGATTCCCTTTCTCCAACAAAATGACAAACCGCAAGTTTCCAAAGAATCACTGAAAAAAAGAAGGAGTCTTTTGGAATGGCATCAAATTGCAGGGTTAACCACTTTAGCGCTCTGGCTTGCAACTAACTTAGAAGGGGATAAGGCTTCTGAAACTTTATACAGAAAATCTGACCAGTATGCGCAAACTCTTTTACTTGCTAATCCACAATATGCAACAAACGACCCAATGTATTTAGTTGCAATGAGTCCTTTAACTCGACACAGTATAGCCGCTGATTATTTTTTATTAAAAGATCCAACAAACAACGCAGGTTTGTATTTGGCATTAAAAGCAAATGAAGAATGGGAAACCAAACACTCAGCGGCAATGCATAAAAATTTAGCAATGGCAACGTTTGGTATGTATGCCATTACGGCGAGCCTTGCTTTTTTTTCACCGTCTAAAATTGAATCAGAAACAGAAAATGTCGATGACGGTCCAAGAATTTACAGTCCTATTTTTGCTCACAAAGCAATGATACCTATTCATTTGGCTTCTATGTTATTATTGCCAGGGTTAGGTGCTCGTATTGAAAAAGAGGGCCCAAGGGCAGCCCACCAAATGGAGCAAGTGGGTTGGACCGGATTTGGTGCAATGTCCATTGCATTACTTGTCATTACATTTTGAAATTAAGGAAAGGTTTGGAGTTATGAAAAAAACAATCGTTTGTTTTGTGTTTTTGTTTTTTGGAGTCAGTGTTTTTGCAGCAGAAGTGACAAAAAAGAATATAGAGTTTTATGTTGAACATACTACAAAGAATGTAACGGGCATTTGTAATGAAATTCAAATGGGACAACCGAATATTCAGGTTTCTGGAAATGGATATGCTTTAAAGTCTCCCTTTGAAATCAAAATTCCACTTTTGAAGATTTCATCTGGAGATACAAATCGAGACTCACATATTCAGGAAATTTTAGGATATCCAGATACCCCAAACATACTTGTAAAAATTGAATCGGTACAACTAGGTAAAGACCAAACTTATTTAGTAAAAGGCAAATTAACCATTCATGGAAATACAAAAGATTTTGTGACTGAAGCTATAGTGAAACCTGAAGGTTCTAATTCTCTTCAGGTGGATGGATCCGTTGTGGTTAAGTTTTCAGAATTTGAATTAGAAAATCCTTCACTCCTTTTTATGAAAGCAAAAGATGAAATTCGGGTGAAGTATCTTTTTCAGATTCAGTTGAAATGATGTAAGGGAAGATAGTTTAAAAAATTAGGTTCCTAATAATTCGACCAGGCGATTGTATTTTAAAATAATTCGTTTGGTCATCTCTTCCCCTTTTTTATTGATATCCGGATGGTATTTTTTTAAGAGTTCTTTAAATTTCTTTTTTACGTCGGTGATACTTGCGCCTGGTTCTAAATCAAAAAAAGCTAATAAATCTTTGAGTTCGGTTGAAACTGTTTTGACGATTTTCTTTTTTTTCTTTTTTGTCTCTCGAAATTTACCGTATAACTCGTAATAGGTTCTATCTCTAAATTCACGAGTGATATCTCTGAAGTTGAGAATTTTAGTGGGGATTAGACTTTTTAAATATTCATATAAAAACTCTTCGGCTCCGTACTCTGGATGGATTTCGAATTTTTCTAAAAATTGATGGATGGAACGTCTGACAAAAAAATCAATTTCGAATTTGTCCATCAGATAAGAATCAACAGCATCATCGTAATCCACAGTGGCAGCAGTCAGAAGTAATAAAAGTTCTCGGTCTAATTTATGATTGGCGATTGTTTTTTGAATGAGTGATTTATAAGATTCGCGAAGTTCATATAACGGACGTTCACTAAAAAAAATCCCACCTTTTAGGAACTCTTCTGCGACTTCATCTAATTCCAAACTCCAGGCAAGAAAATCAATGAGGAGATCCCCATCCACTTCATGAAATCCACCGGAAAGTGTCATTTGTGGTTTTGCGGCTTTGAACTGATAAACTTTGCGAAGGCATTCTTCCTTTCTGATTTCTAAAAGTTCAGAAAGTCGGTCGTACGACAAAAACCACAACATAGACTCAGAAACGTTCTGGAGTTCGAAGATCACATCATGCAGAATTTGTTTGGACTTTCTCGTTTCTACTCTTTGGACCATACAGAATCGACTCTAGAACCAATTTCAGACCGGGGCGACTTTTTTGCTAGTGAATCCTATTCCTTTTTTTGAACTGGAAGAATGAGCCACCATATTTCAGAACATCCATCCTTACAACCGTTCGATATATCCGAATACAAAGGAGTCCGAGGTAAGAATTTTTACGAAATAGACCCCGCCTTACAACGAGTGGTTCACCGTTATTCTGAATCCTTTACCCCAGATCATAAAAAAGCGATGGAAGAACATATCCGAAAGTATGGGGAACTTGTAGGTGGAATTTTGGATGAGCTCACAGAAGAGTGCCATAAGGAAGGTAAGTATGGTGAGGTTGTTAAGTTTGATAGAACTGGAAAACGAATCGATTTTATAAAATACTCGGAAGAACAAAAATTAGCACGCAAAATCTCTTATGACCACGGAGTTGTCAATTTAGATTTCCATCCTGAATGGAAATATGATTTTACACATATTCATCGTTATGCGCTCACCTATTTAATGAATATGAATGGGGAAGGTGGTGTTGCCTGTCCATTGGCCATGACCGATGGAATCATCCTCGCACTCAAAAAAATTGGAACAGAAGAACAAAAGAAAAAATATCTCCCACTTGTTGCAGGAAAAGGAAGTTCTTCTCATTTTATGGCTGGGCAATATGTTACAGAAAGAGTTGGCGGGAGTAATGTTTCTGCCAATCGAACCATTGCTAAAAAACTTCCGAACGGCAAATGGGAGTTAACTGGTGAAAAATGGTTTTGTTCCAACCCAGGTGATCTTTGGGTCACAACGGCAAAGATGGAAGGAACCAATACCGTTGGTATGTTTCTTGTTCCGAGAATCAAAGAAAATGGAGAACTCAATGGACATCATATCTTACGAAAAAAAGATATCATCGGATCTCGCGGGAAACTCACTGTTGAAATTATTTATGATAAAGTAGAAGCAGAAGAATTTGGTCGTCCTGGTCATGGACTTGTGAATCTTATCCGTTACATCATCAAAACATCTCGTTTGCATGTGGGACTTGGTTCCAGTGGAAATGCAAGAAGATCGGTGATGGAAGCATCTGAGTATGCAAAGTTTAGAACTGCTTATGGGAAAAAGATTTTAGAATTTCCTTCTTTTACCAAGACCTTAGCGGAAATGCAAATTTTGCAAACAGGAAATTGTTTTGTAAACTTTCGCTCTGCAAATCTTTCCGAGAAAGGTGACGATGCGGCAGAGATTACCGTTCCACTGATGAAATATAAATCCTCTTCTCAGGCAAGTTATATCACTCAAAAAGCAATTTTAACTTTAGGTGGTAACGGAATCATTGGTGATTTTTCTCCTCTGCCTCGTCTTCATAACGATTCTATCATCAATGAAACTTGGGAAGGAACACACCTTATCATCACTGATCATTGTTTGCATGCTTTACAAAAACCAAAGGTTTATACTGCATTTCAATCCTTGTTAGGTGAGTTAACTAAATCTGTAGGCAACCACCCAGAACTTAAAAACGCTTTTGAAGTTTTCCAAACCAAACAAAAAGAATTAGAACATTGCATTAAAAACGAGTCCAAGGAGTGGAAAGATATGAATCGGGTTTATATTGCCGATGTAACATATCAAGTCTTCTTACTGGCTGAGTTTTTAGAACAGGCGGTTTACGACATCACAAACAAGTTACCGACAAAGTATCTTTATTTTGCCAATGGATATGCGGAAATGGTAAGAGACGGACTCGAAGCTCCAAGACAAAAAGATGGTGTTTTCTTTGATCCCAAAGCAATAGAAACTTTCCTTTCTTTCTAATCAGTATGGAAAATTTTTTACTACTAGGAATTTGTTTTGGACTGGGGTTGTTTTTTCGGAGACTTCCTCAGTTTCCAGAAACCACTCCTAAAGTGTTGAATGGATTTATCCTTTTTATTTCTTTGCCTTCTCTTGTTTTGTATCATGTCCATGAATTAAAAGTGGATGCAACCTCACTTTTACCTTCTTCTATGCCTTGGGTGGTCTTTGGGATCGCAACTGTATTTTTTCTTGGTTTGTACAAACTAAAATTTTTGAAATTTCACACTGCTGTCTGTCTGGTATTAACTGCCGGACTTGGAAATACCTCCTTTGTGGGTTTTCCATTACTAGAAACTTATTTAGGCAAAGAGTCTTTGGGGTATGGAATTTTGGCAGACCAACTCGGAACCTTTATGGTTCTTAGTTTTCCAGGTATCATTTTGGCATCAATTGCTATGGATGGAAAATGGGATATTTCCACACTTGTGAAGCGAGTAATGGGATTTGCTCCCATCTACGCTTTGTTTGTTGCTATTCTCACGAGACAATTTTCTTATCCTGAAGCACTTAAGATCGTTTTAATTCGTTTAGGAGATACTCTTACCCCTCTTGCCTTAGTATCAGTAGGATATATGTTGGATATGCGAACCATTGCAGGGCATGGAAAGGTGTTGGTTTTAGGACTTGGGTTTAAACTGATCCTAGCACCAATCTTAGTATATTGGATGTATTCTCCGTTAAAAGAAGATACATTACTTTTCCAAACCATTGTTTTGGAATCGGCAATGGCACCTATGGTCACTTCCACAGTCATCACAATTGAAAAAAACATTTCTCCCCATTTAGCAAGCCTTATGTTGGGAATTGGAATTCCTATTTCCTTTGGCACCACATACGTTCTCAACTTTTTGTTGAAAGGAAACTATATTTGAACCTAAAATTTTTACTCTTACTTGTATTGGCAATGGTCTCATGGGGAATCTCTTGGCCCATCGGTAAAATGATCGCAGGAACAGTTCCTATTTCCGTATTGGTGTTTTGGAGATTTTTAGCAACCTTTCTTTCTGTGATTCCTTTACTCATTGTGATGCGGATTCCCTTTTTACTCAAAACAGGAAAAGACTATTGGAACGTTCTTGTAGGAGGAATCATTTATACTTTTTACAACCAGTTCTTTTTTATGGGTTTAAAAAATGGCCTTCCGGGAGCTGGCGGAGTTCTTGTCACCACACTCAATCCCATTGTTACTTTTTTTATTGTAGTGCTTGTACAAAAAAAACGAATTTCCAAACGCCAAGTGATTGGATTGTTTTTCGGTTTTATTGGTGGGCTTGTGATTCTGCAAGTATGGAAGATTAGTGTCGATTATTTATTGTTATCTGGGAATCTATTCTTTTTGTTATGTTCTTTTGTTTGGGCCATCCTTTCCCTCAATAGCCAATCCACTGGAAAGTCAATGTCACCAGTAACTTATAGTTTTTATGTATATGCTGTGGGTTCTGTCATTGAACTTCTATTTTGTTTCAATGATCCGAGTTTTTGGAAAGTTTGGGATATGGGTTTTTCCTTCTGGGCTTCCATCTTTTATTTAACTGTAATCTCAACTACCTTCGGAACCACTGTTTATTTTTATGCGGCAACAAGGCTTGGATCGGAAATCGCCAGTAGTTTTATTTTTATTGTCCCTCTCTCTGCTTATTTGAGCAGTTTTTTGATCTTGAATGAAGTGATACAAATTCCAGTCATCATTGGGGGAGCCTTAGCAATCCTTGCAGTATATCTAATCAATTCTAAACAAAAAAGAAAGGAACCAAACCTTTGAAGAAATTTACATCTTGGAAAAAAAGATTCAAAATTTGGTTATATAACTTTTATCCACCTTATGTAGGTGCTGGGATCCGAATCAAAGAAATTGCACCAGACTTTTCGTATTTCCGTTCCGAAATGAAATTACGATTTTATAACAGAAATTATGTGGGAGTTCATTTTGGTGGATCTCTATATTCTATGTGTGATCCATTTTTTATGTTAATTCTTTTGGAAAGATTAGGTTCTGATTATATTGTTTGGGACAAAGCAGGTAACATGATTTTTGTCAAACCGGGAATGGGAAAGGTAATAGCAGAATTTCGAATTCCGGATTCAGAGATCCGAAGGATCAAAGACGAAATCGAAGTGAAGAAAAAAGGGGATTATCTTTTTACGACTGATGTGAAAAACGAAGCAGGTGAAGTCATAGCAAAACTAGAAAAGACAGTTTATATTCGCAAACGGGGAAAACTCCCCGTTCAGAATGGATAAAGATTCTATTTTTCGCATACTTTAACCTAGCGAATGTTTTAATACTTTTTATCTTCGTCTTCTGGAATCATGGTTGCATAATACAGAAGTAAAGCATCATTTTTGGAATGAACCACTCGATTGGATTCTTCTATCATCTTCCGTTTTTCCAAAATCTTTTTACCCTTTTCCCATACTTCTTCCGGATCTTTGATTAAATAGTTTCCATCATGTCGGGAAATAAAATCTTCCACTAACATAGTACTCTGCGATACTTCGACAGAGAAATCGTTTTCGGCCAATATTTTAGCAACAATCTGATTTGGTAAAATTTTATGGTATTGTTTCCAACCTTTGGTGATACGGTAACTAAGTTCCAATGTTGGATCTTCCGTATGTGCATATTCAGAGATAGGAATTGGATCACAAAACTCTACATACACATTGGAACGTTTTGCAAGAAACCCTGCCATTCCCAACTCTTCTGGCATATTGCAGAACTGGTTGTCTTCTGGAACGGTTTCGTAAGATACAGAAATCGGAACAATCACAATCTCTGTTCCTGAACTTCGGAATGCATTCACCGCAGTTGTGAGTAGCCCCGTTTTGACTGGAACAATTCCTCCGGTCCTCGAGCGAGTACCTTCTGGATAAACAAGGGAAGGAATTCCTTGTTCTAACATCACTTGTGAATACAAAGTCAAACATTCTAAGTACAAACTGTTACGTGTTCGTTCGCGGTCCACTGCATAAGCACCAAGTGACTTTAACATCCATTCCCAAAAAGGATTCGACATTAAATTAATCCCTGCCGCATAACGAGGAACAGGTAGACCTAAATGAAATAAAGAATAAGCAACTTCTACTGAATCTAAGTGGGATCTATGTGTCGGAGCATAAAGTAAATTGTATTTAGAAGAGAGCGCCTTTACCACTTCTGTTTTCCCACCAACATGTGGGATCATTGAACCTTTCAGAAAACCGCCAGAAAAAAGTCGAATGGGAGCCACAAACCTAAGGACAGACTCCCTTACGGTGGGACTATAGTTGTCCGCAATTTCTGTTACATAAAATCGAACCAGTTCTTTAACAAGTGTGTTCTCTTCGTCTTTTTGGCAGTTTTGGAATCTTTGCCAAATTTCAAGTTCTGATTCAAACTTAACTTCATCCAACTTTTGTTTTTTACGCGTGGCTTTGGTAAGTCTTTTTTGGGTGGATTCAATGACGGCAGATGATTGTTTTTTTACACGAGTTACTGTTCCGGGTACATTGCTAATGTGTTTAAGTATCCGATCCACTAGTAAATTCTGAAAATCGATTCCCGATGTTAAGTTGAGTCCCACTTTCTTTTGAACAACGAGCGGAATATTTTTTGATTCTGTTTTTTTACCACATATCAAATCAATTAACGCATCTGGTGGTTGTTTTCTTGTGAGGACGTCAAATAAAGTTCTGTGTAACGTAAAAGGTAAACGAATTTCATTGGCTAGTTCAATAAGAATACTGAGAGCATATGTTCCCTCTACGTTATCATGCCACTTTGTAGATTCTCTTTCAATAAAAGACCTTGGTGCAAAAAAAATCTCAATTCGATCTTTGATACTAAGTTTCTCTCCACCTGACAAAAGTTCGCCGACAATTTTTTGTCCAAAACCACGATTTCTACTTTTATTACTAGTTGCAGTTGTGATAAAATCAGCAAGGCCAGATCTTCCCATGACTGTATCGGGTCTTGCACCATAACGCATCGCAAGATCTCTTACTTCTTGAAATCCTACAGATAAAATTTCTCCAAGTAAGTTTGCACCATACCGAGGAAGTAATGATACAATCCCACTAGCAATGGCCATTGGATTTTTTGCTACACCAACAATTTCCATTCCCACAACATCATCGGTAACAGAAGTATTGATAAAATTAGATGTAAGAACTTCGGAAAGAAACTCAGAAGTTTCTTTTTCATAAGATCCAATATTAAAAAAACTAAATTTTTCATCTAAAATTTCCCCAAGTAGGGACGGGCCATTGACTACAGCAACAGATGAATTTGAAAAATTTCTTTCTTTTAAATAATTTTGTAAGTATTGCGAATAGGTAATGAATCCTGTTTTTTTTCTGTTTTTAGAATCCAAAATTCCTTTGGTTAAAAAAGAAAAAACATAACTATTGGTTGGTTCTAAAACTTCCAAAAGTGCATGGACACTGTCCAAAAAAGATCGAGAAGGTACTGCCACATGAAAAACCCAATCATCTCGTCCAAAAGAATCCAAACTGGAAACGATATCGATATGATCAGGGAGATCAATTGTTTTTCCCATAATCTCTGTTTGGCGGCGTTTTTTCAGAACCTCTACTAATTCTTTGTCGGGAATCCAGAGAGTGATGGGATCAAATTTTTGAGCCAGTACGGAAGCGATGATGATACCCATTGGGCCACTTCCCAGAACTGCTTGTTTTAAGTCGTAATAAGCTATTTGCATAAAAAATTAACAATACGAATCGGTGGAAATCTCACTTTATTTGTTTGCTTGAAACGATTCGAGTCTATCGAAAAAGTATCAGGAGAGTGTAAATCGTCAAGTCACAATGATTCGAGCTGGTATTGTATTTTCAAGTCTATCCATGATTCCTGCCTTATTTGGCTGGTACCAGAATTGGCTCGGTCTCACAAAACCGCAAGAGGTCAACTTGGCCATCGCTCTCCTAGTTTCTTTTCTTTGGGTGACAGAACTTTTTCCACTCTATGTCACGGGTTTTTTAGTTTTATTTTTAGAATTGGTTTGGTTACTTCCAACATGGGGACCTGGTGCTCCAAAAACGATTACTTTTCTGTCTTGTTATTTTTCTGAGACCATTTTACTCTTCTTAGGCGGATTTGTGATTTCTTCGGCAATCACATCTTATGGTTTAGATTCAACTATTGCTCGGTTTGTGATCCAAAAAACCAAAGGTTCAGCTTTTTTACTGGTTCTCTCCTTAGGTTTTGCCACTGCTTTTTTATCTTGTTTTATGAACAATACAGCTACAGCAGCAATGATGCTTGGGCTCGTTTCTTCTATGATGAAATCATTAGAAGAGAACAATCCTCTACGAAAATCACTTCTTTTTATGGTACCATTTTCTGCCAATTTGGGTGGAATCGGAACGCCGGTAGGAACACTTCCCAATGTAATAGGAATTGGTTATCTACAGGAAAGAGGATTGGAAATCGGATTTTTGAATTGGATGGGTTTTGCCTTTCCCGTTTTCATTCTTTCCGTTTTGGCACTTGCTCTTCTTTTGTACATTGTGTACTTAAAAAAAGATAAATCAGGAAATTCTGTTGGTTCGATTCAAGTTTCGGAGGTGGACCATTCACTTTCTAAACGTGATCGTTCGATTGCTTTGGGGATTATTTCAATTACGATTTTGGGTTGGATCACTTCCGATTGGCACGGAATTTCAAACGGGACGGTGGCTTTATTTCCTGTGATTGTCTTTTTTGGATTTCGACTATTGGACTTAAAAGAATTTCGTAACCTATCTTGGGATGTTTTAATTTTGATGGGTGGTGGAATTGCCCTTGGAAAGGCTTTTGAAGAAACTGGGCTTGCAAAACATTTTGTCGAATTGTTTATGTTAGGTGATTCAGGTCAATTTGGTTTGTTTTTATTTTTTTCCTTCCTTTCCCTTGGGCTTTCCTGTTTTTTAAGTAACACAAGTGTAGCCAATCTGATTTTACCTATCACAATGGGACTTCCCACTCATCTTATTTTACCTGCAGCCATTGGGGCTACCATAGGTGCCTCACTTGCTATGCCACTTCCAGTATCCACTCCACCAAATGCTTTGGCCTTTAGTTATGGTGGAATCAGAAGTTTGGAGATGTTAAAGGTGGGAGGGATCATTTCCATCATTGCTTGGACCTTATTTGTGACGATTGGTGGGTTCATTTTGCATATATTGGGGATTGTCGATTTTTCTAAGTTTTAAAAAAAAGACTTTTCCTCTCCTCAACTTCCATTACTCTACTTTCGAATTATGCGAAAGTTTCGATCTCTGATTTTATTCACATTTTTTGTCCCATTATTTCTTTCCTCCTGTTACAATTACATGAGTGAAGATGTTCCTATCATCGTTAGGCCGGACTTCAAACAACAAATAGCAATTTTAACCATCAAAGTTTCCACTCCTGAAAACGATAAAACCAAACGAGAAATTACAGCAATTTACACAAAATAC
Source organism: Leptospira harrisiae (assembly GCF_002811945.1). Lineage (NCBI taxonomy): Bacteria > Pseudomonadati > Spirochaetota > Leptospiria > Leptospirales > Leptospiraceae > Leptospira > Leptospira harrisiae. The sequence goes on from NZ_NPDX01000001.1 coordinate 19,638, forward strand.
CTAATGGAAACAGGTTACTTTGGTCGAGTTTTATCGGACGGGGGCAGGGCAAACCATCATATTGATTTGTATACAAGCGAAGTAAATGAGTATGAACATTTTTGGGTTTCATCAATTTCCACCTTGTTTATGTTAGGTACTGTCGGACTCTTACCTTCGATATATTCCAAAGAAAGGGTCCTTCATGCCGATTTTTATTTAAATGATAAACTGATCGGTCGCGAAAAATATCGTCAAAAACATTCCACTTTGTTTGGAATTCCTTTTATGTTTATTTGGGAAACTGGAATCAAAGAAGCGAAAACCATTTACTTTAATAAAGAAAAGAATCTCATTCACAACGTGGTTCAAGATTACAATCGTTACTTATAGGAGAACATATGAACTTTCAGCCAAAACCAAACCTTTCTACAAGACAAATTTCAATCCTTGTTTGTCTATTTATATTGAGTAATTTTGTTTTCGAATGTAAAACTCCAGAAGTTAAAAAAGCACCAGTTGTTGAAGTGAAAAAGCCTGAACCAGTGGAAAAAGTAGTCGAAACACAAGATCCCAATTTAGCACTTTTGGAAAGTATTGAAGATGGTAGAGAATTGCCAGAATCTGATAAGTGGAAAGTGGAACAATATGATGTTTTCACAGAAGACACTTTTCCATCTTATGCTCCTGCAAACGCAAGTATCGACTTTGCAAAAGTCGATTATCCATTGTTAAATGCTGCAATTTTTTATGTTACTTCCAAAGAAAGAAAATCCCTTGGCCTTCGCCCATTTAAATATTCAGAAAGGTGTGAACAAGCTGCCTTTGGACATGCACAGGATATGGTCACTTATGATTTTTATTCTCATACAAGTACTGTAAACGGAAAGGAAACTCTTCGTGATCGTTTAGACTTGGTAGGAATTGTGGATACTTATTCCGCCGAAAATATCATCAATGCATTTGGCATCCAATACCAAGGTGGGCGAGCTGTATTTACGCCTGCACAAAATGGTGGACCTTTTTTTAGTTATACAAAAGCGGGAACACCAATTCCGAATCATACCTATTTGAGTTTAGCAAAAGCTGTTGTAGAAATTTGGTTTAATTCACCTGGCCATAGGAAAAATATCCTTAATCCAGAATTTACTTATATGGGTGCTGGGACTTCCTTTTACAAAGACAAAAAGTTTTTTGATATCGATAAAGTAAAGGCAGTTCAAGTATTTACAGCAAAACCTTAGGATACACTTTCCTCAATCGAACGAAAAAACTTAACTTACAAAAAAAAGACATCCGGTAGAATAAAGAAAATGAACCTACAATCCTGTGGGTTCACAATAAGGAAGATTTCTTTTTGGATTTAAGTGAATTTGATTTTTTGACCAAACTTGTTGCTCAAGTATTCGAATCTAAATATTCGCTGATTGCTTCATTTGAGAAAAAAGAGATCAATTTCTATGTGGGTTACGGAATCCCAGAAGACCAAACTTTGGATTTGGTTACTTTAGCTTCACGAGTAATTGAATCTGCAAAAGACATTGTTGTTTTAGATGATAACTCTCAAATACCAAATATAAAAAAATTCCCCTCATTCAAATCTGAATTTGCCTTAGCGTTTTTTATCGGAATCCCATTCTTTCATGAGGATGGATCATTGTTTGGTTTTATTTCTGCCATTGACGATAGGCCAAAACAAATCGACACAAAACAAATAGAACTTCTCCGAGAGTTAACAAATAGAACTTCAATATTACTAAAAAATAAAAATGAAACTAATTTATTACAATCAAATGAATTAATTTTATTTGGACATTCAGGTGATGGAAATCCTATATCTGTATTTGGTACGGAACATTCTATCAATGAAATGAAAAAGATGGAAAAGGCACTTCGTGTTAGCGAAGATGCGTTTCGGGAAAATTTTGACAATGCAGCCATTGGTATGGCATTGTTGGACGAACAGGGCAAATGGCTAAAGGTCAATAAAAGGGTTTGTGATATTTTAGGTTATTCTGAGTTAGAATTTATTAACCTAACGTTTCAAGATATTACACATCCCGAAGATTTAAATGCAGATTTAACCTATTTGGAAGAACTTGTCGCAGAAAAAAGAAAGTTTTACCAAATGGAGAAACGTTATTTTAGAAAAAATGGTGATATCGTATATGCAATCTTAGCTGTTTCTATGGTAAAAAATGAAGAGGGAAAAGTTCTTTATTTTATTTCTCAAATTATTGATATCACAGAACAAAAGTTAATTGAAAAAGAGTTAAAATTAGCATTAGCAAAAAACCAAGCGATTTTGGATTCAAGTACATTGGTATCTATCATCAGTACTGATACTGAAGGAATAATTACCGAATTCAATCATGGTGCAGAGAAGATGTTGTGTTACACTTCTGAAGAATTGATTGGAAAGTTTACTCCAGAGATTTTTCATATTGAGAATGAAATGGAAGAACGGGCCAAATTACTTTCACAAGAACACAATCAAAGTTTTAAAGGATTTGAAATACTTACTTATAATGCAAAAATAGAAAAACCAAATACCTTAGAGTGGACATACAAAAGAAAAGATGAATCCACATTCGCGGTCCTTCTCTCAGTGACTGCTGTAAAACAGAAAGATAAAATATCTGGTTACTTGGGTGTTGCTGTTGATATTTCCGAACTAAAAAAAGCCGAAGCCGAAATTCAATCATTATTAGACATCACTAATGAACAAAACCATCGATTGAAAAATTTTACAAATATTGTCTCACATAACTTACGCTCTCATAGTTTTGGAATTAGTGGGATGATGGAGATATTACAAAATTCTTATCCAGATTATTTTCAAAACGAAATGATGCAGTTGTTGTTTGGAGCTACTGAAAACTTAAAACGTACCATCGAAGATCTTACCGCAGTGATAAAGGTAAATTTAGCCCAAGAAAATTATGAATTCGTTGATATTGGAAAGATGGTTCAAAAGAATATTGAAAGTTTGGCCTTACAAATTTTAGATTCGAAGTTAATCATTGAAGTCAATTTACCCGATCAATTACTAGTCCGTGGAATTCCTGCTTATTTAGATAGCATTGTGCTAAATTTGATAACCAATGCCATAAAGTACAAATCGAACGATCGAATTAGTTTTTTAATCATTTCCGGTGTATTCATCGAAAAATATTTAGCATTACAATTTGAGGACAATGGGCAGGGAATTGATCTAAAGAAACACGGTGATAAATTATTTGGAATGTACAAAACATTTCATGAAAATAAAGAAGCCCGAGGTGTTGGATTATTTATTTCAAAAAATCAAATAGAAACGATGGGAGGAAAAATAGAGGTTGAAAGTACAGTAGGAATTGGTACAAAATTCACTGTATTTTTGCCATATGAACAAAATTAATTTAGCCTGCGTTGTGGAAGACGATCCAATCCATTTATTTTTGACAAAACAAGTCATTTCACTTTCTGGACTCGTCAATCATACCTTGGTTTGTAAAAACGGAAAAGAAGCCTACGAAATGCTTTCTTCTCGTATATCTTTAAAAGAAAGTTTACCGGAACTTATATTATTAGATTTGAATATGCCAGTTTGGGATGGTTGGCAATTTTTGGATGAATTTACCTCTATCCCATTAATTCAAAAGATTACCATTTATATTGTTACTAGTTCTTCGAGCGAAGATGATTTTAAAAGAGCAGAAAAATATAATTTAAGAGGTAATTACATCATCAAACCCATTACCATAGAAAAATTGCGTGAAATAATTTATGAAATAAATTGAACCTGTTTGTTTTTACTTCGATGCCATTTTGACAACGATATCAAATTCTTTCTTTGTCACAGGTTGGATCGATAGTCGTGATCCTTTTTGAGTCACCACCATTTTTTCGAGTCCCTTCGTGTTACGAAGTGTATCCAAAGGAATTAATTCATTAAATTTTGTATGAGGTTTTAAGTGGACTCCATACCATCTGGGCTCAGTTCCTTTTAATTTCGGATCAAAGTATTTATGGTTTGGATCAAATTGGTAAGGGTCGGGGGTTGCTTCCTTTGCCACTTCTGCAATCCCTACAATCCCCGGTGGATCGAGCCTACTATGGTAAAATAAAACCAAGTCACCTAACTTCACTTCGTCGCGAAGATAATTACGTGCTTGGTAATTTCTAACACCTTCCCAATAAGAGAGTTTTTCTCTTATTAGGTTGTCGATGGAAAATACATCTGGTTCTGTTTTAAAGAGCCAATACTTCATTGAAAATTCTTATGCAGAGTAGGCAGGTTTTGTTGCCGAAGCGCCTTTTCCTTTTTTAGATCCTATTCCTGATTTGGAATCAGAGAATTTATCAAAAGAAGGTTGGACAATGTCAGTTAGTTCCTGTGCATCAATGGTTTCTTTAGCAAGAAGAGCTTTGGCAATCGCATCCAATTTCTTTTGGTTCTTTTTCACCAAATCACGACCTTTGTCGAGACAAGTTTGGATGATGCGTTTGACTTCTTGGTCAATCATTGCTGCAAATTCTTCAGAGTAAGGTTTGCTTGTATGTCCGTAGTCCCTTCCCATAAATGGAGAAGTTTCTCCAGAACCGTAATGGATGGTTCCGAGTTTTTCAGACATACCCCATTCACAAACCATACGACGAGCAATGTTTGTTGCTTGTTGGATGTCGTTAGAAGATCCATTAGAAGGATCACCAAAGATCAGTTCTTCGGCAATGTATCCACCCATAGACATCACAATTCGATCCAAACAATAGTTTTTACGATAGGAATGTCTGTCTTCCACAGGAAGAGATTGGGTAAGGCCAAGGGCACGTCCACGTGGGATGATGGTTACTTTATGAACTGGTTCAGTATACGGCAGTAAGGTGCCAAGGAGTGCATGTCCTGCTTCATGGTAAGCTGTCATTTCTTTCTCTTTGTCAGAGATAAACATAGACTTACGTTCTGGTCCCATCATCACCTTATCACGAGCTTCTTCCAATTCTTCTTGAGTCACACGTTTTTTGTTACGACGTGCGGCAAGGAGAGCTGCTTCGTTGATGAGGTTAGCAAGATCCGCTCCTGTAAATCCAGGCGTTCCACGAGCAATGGAGTTCAGGGAAATATCAGAAACTAAAGGTACTTTTTTTGCGTGAACAGCCAAAATCTCTTCACGACCTTTTAGGTCAGGAAGGTCTACAATCACTTGTCTGTCAAAACGACCTGGACGAAGGAGGGCTGGATCAAGGACATCGGCACGGTTTGTGGCCGCCATGACAATCACACCTTCGTTCATTTCAAATCCGTCCATCTCGACTAACATCTGATTGAGGGTTTGTTCTCTTTCATCATGACCACCACCGAGACCTGCCCCACGAAGGCGACCCACAGCATCAATCTCATCAATGAAGATGATACAAGGGGCATTCTTTTTTCCTTGGTCAAATAGATCACGAACTCGAGAAGCCCCTACACCCACAAACATTTCGACAAAGTCTGATCCTGAAATAGAGAAGAAGGGAACACCGGCCTCACCAGCAACAGCTTTCGCAAGTAAGGTTTTACCTGTTCCTGGAGGACCGACAAGAAGAACTCCTTTAGGAATCCTTGCACCAATGGCTTGGAATTTTTTTGGATCTTTTAAAAATTCAATGATTTCGAGTAACTCAACTTTTGCTTCTTCACATCCAGCAACATCGTTAAATGTTACTTTGACTTTTGGATCCACATTCATCTTGGCACGAGATTTACCAAAGGTAAATGCTTTGTTACCCGATGCTTGGAGTTGGCGCATCATGATGAACCAAATGATTCCAAGAGCAAATAACCAAGGAATGATGCCAGAAACAACACTCCAAAATTTATTTTCTTCTGTGGATTTCGCGGTAAAACTAAGGCGTGATTTACGAAGTTTTGTCACCAAATCATCGTTCACTTGCGCTACATTGGTTTTGAAAAGTTTTGGTTTGTTATCCTTACTATTTTCAGGGATGTACCAACCTTCAATGAGTTCGCGATCAATAATGATTTGTTGTTTTGCGGAAGATTCCTTTCCATCTTTGGAGGTAATTTTCCCAATCGGCTTTTTCCCTTCGATGGGTTCCACCATATTTAAAAAATCGGAGTAGCTGATTTCGTCGGGTTTACCGGCGAAGTCCTGACCTTTATAAACCGTTGCCAAAATGACAAGGAATACGAGTAGAAATAGAAATACGGTTTTGATGTTTTTATTCATGTAAAGACTTCTCGATGATTAGACTGAAATCAAAGGTGATATTTCTGAATCACTTCGTCAATATCCCCCATGGATATGGAACGAATCGCTGCTTCGGCGTCATTGATGATCTGTATCAAACTCAAGTTCTCTAATGGCTCAAAATCTTCACGTAAAAATTCTTCTCTTTTTTTAGGATTGAAGCTCGAATTAAGAACGCCGATCCGAATTCGGATAAAATTAGGGGATCGTAATGAGACAGAAACCGAGTTGACCCCAGGGTTGACGTCATTTTCTCCACCTTTGGTGACCACAATTTGGCCGAGTTCTAACCCGACGTCCTCATGGATGACAACGATATCTTTTACCTGGATTTTTAAAAAGGAGGCTATGTAGAGAACAGACTCACCGGAGAGATCGCTAAAGGTTTGTGGTTTGAGTAAAACCACTTCATCCCCTTCAAAGTCGCCACGACCGATGAGAGATTTCTTTTTCTTTGTTTTGATTTCGATGCCAATGTTATTGGCAATGACATCGAGAATCTTGAAACCAATGTTAGATCGATTGTTGTTATATTTATCGCCGGGATTTCCCAGCCCTACAATTAACTTCATTGGTTCCTAAAAGTAGATCTTATTTTTTTCCAGCTTTTTTCGCTGCTGGTTTGCCTTTGTTATCTGCTTCTGCTTTTTCAGCGCGTTCTGCAGCTAAGATTGCTTTTGTTTTGTTACAAGAAGCAACAATCGGGTCACCATTCACAAGAATTTCCCAAGAAGCTGGGTGAGGAAGTTCGGAAACTTTAATCATCATTCCAACATCCAAACCACTTACATCAATCGTGATCACATCAGTTAAATCTTCAGGAGTTGATTTTACTTTAATTTCGTGAACTAAATGTTCGAACTGTCCACCAGCTTTAGAACCTTTGGCAACACCCGAAGTTTTAATAGCTACTGTTGTAAGAATCTTTTTACCTGGAGTTACTTTAAAGAAGTCGATATGACGGATTTGACCTGTGTGTGGAAATCTTTGGATTTCTTTTACGAAAACTCTTTCTGTTTTACCATCGAGTTCGAGGTCGATGAGAGTTGCCTTACGGATTCCGGAGTCGATGAGTCTTTGGATTTCTTTTTCGACAACACTTGCCGATCTTGCTTCACCGTTTCCGATGATGTTCGCCGGTACTAAACCTTCCACACGCATTCTTCTTGCAGGACCTTTTCCTTTAGAAGTTCTTGTTTGTGCTTTGATACTGATTTTTTCCATGATTATGTTCCTTAAAGTTATGAAAACAGACTAGAGATTGATTCTTCGTTATGAATCCGCTCGATGGCTTTAGCAAAGAGTGGGGCGATGGAGAGCGTTTTCAAGTGATTTATTTTTTTGGTCTCCGGAATGCTGATAGAATTTGAGAGCACAATTTGTTTGAAGTTTCCTTCATTCAATTTGGCAGGTGCTTCTCCAGAGAGAACTCCATGAGATGCACAACATAATACCGATTTTGCTCCATTTTGATACAATGCCATTGCTGCTTTAGCAATGGTTCCACCAGTATCAATCATATCATCGAGTAATAAACAGTTTTTATCTTTGATTTCACCAATCACATGCATCACCACAGACTCGTTAGCTTTTGGTCTACGTTTGTCAATGATGGCAAGTGATCCGTTTACTTTTTTACCAAAATTACGAGCTCTTTCTGCTCCACCAGAATCTGGGGAAACAATCACGAGATCTTCCATGTTAAGTGAGTTGATGTACTCAGCAAGGACTGGTGAAAAATACAAATGATCCACAGGAATGCGAAAGAATCCTTGGATTTGGTCAGCGTGTAAGTCCATAGTGAGAACACGATCTGGACCAACAGTTTCAATCAAATCGGCTACCATACGAGCAGAGATAGGAACCCGTGGTTCTACTTTTCTGTCTTGGCGGCCATATCCATAATAAGGAATGACTGCAGTGATACGGCGAGCAGACGCTCTTCTTGCAGCATCAATTATGAGTAAAAGTTCCATCAAACTGTCGTTAGCAGGATAGCTTATGGACTGAACCACAAACACATCACGGCCACGAACGTTTTCTTCGATTTTTACAGAACTTTCTCCATCGGAAAATCTCTTTACGGAGATTTGGCCATTTGGAATGCCCAGGTGTTTACAAATTTCTTCGGCAAGAGGCCTATTTGCATTTCCAGAAAATACAACTACTTCACTGGGATTCATACTCCAACCAACCCTTTATCTATATATTGTTTTGCGAGAGCCAAATCATCAGGAGAATTAATTCCATGGCTTTCTAAAGCATTTGCCAAAGTTTTTGCTCCGACTTTTTTTCCCAACGATCTAAAAATTTTAATCACGTCTGTGAGATAATATTCTTTTTGAGCATTGTCATTACCGATTTGTTTCAATGCAGTAAACAAATCATCAGTGTTGAAACAATACGTCCCCGTGTTCACTTCGCTTACAACTTTCTCTTCGGGACTTGCGTCTTTTTCTTCTACAATCCGCAAAAGACTTCCGTCATCAGCAGAACGAATGATTCGACCGTAACCTGTTGGGTTTTCCATCTTTGCAGATAGAACTGTCGCAGAATAACCATTCGATTTATGAAGTTCAATGAGTTCAGAAAATGATTTTGCAGAAATTAATGGTGCATCTCCGCAAGCAACGATCGTATAACCAGAATAAGGAACAAGATGTGACTCAGCAGAAAGGACAGCGTGCCCTGTTCCCAATTGTTCCGTTTGTCCTGCAAATTCCACACCGGAAAATGATTTTGCGATATCGGTAACGATATCTTTGCGGTAACCAACAACGACGACTTTTCGCTCGATGCCGGCGGATTCGATATTACGAAGAACGTGGAGTAAAAGTGGAGATTCGTTCAGTACAACCGCAACCTTGGGAAGTTCACTCTTCATTCGAGTTCCTTTCCCCGCCGCCAAAATAACAGCAGTTACAGTATTATGTAGGTTCATCGTTCGTTCTATCGGATCTTTTAAAACTGGCTGGCCTGCTAGGATTCGAACCTAGGGAATGGCGATACCAAAAACCGCTGCCTTACCGCTTGGCTACAGGCCAGTTTCTAAAAAGAGAACGTTCGAAATTCCATATCGGGAAATCGATTGGAGACATTGCGAAGGGCTTCGTCTCTTTCCCTACCTGAAGGATAAATGCCATAATAGCAAGAACCCGAACCCGATAAAGAAGCATAGACTGCTCCCGACTCAAAAAACCCTAATCTCAATTCCTTTAGTAAGGGTTGGGTCTGAAAAGCGATTTTTTCAAACTCGTTCTCAAGCCTGTTTTGCAGGTATGCCCAATCCCCGACTTGAAGACTTCGAATTAAATCCTCTGCCAGAGATTTCCATACTTGGGAACCATAGGGTTTTTGTAAACTTTTTTGAAGGCCTGCGTACATAGATGCAGTAGAAAGTCCGAAGGGAGGGATGGCCAAAATCCCGGTCCCTTTGGCTACTGATATAGGTTCTAACACCTCTCCGATCCCACTCACAAAACATGCAGAGGATTGTAGGAAAAAAGGGACGTCGGCTCCGATGGACTTTGCCAGGGAAATCTGCTCATCTTTGGAAAGTTTTGTCAAAGGGAAGAGTTCTTTTAATAAAAATCCGGCATTGCTACTCCCTCCACCAATTCCCCCTTCTGGAGGTAGATACTTTTGTAAGTGGATGGAGACGGAAACTGGTTGCGAAAGGTAAGTGACTAACTTTTGAAAGGCCTTGTAGAGAATGTTTCTCGAAAAATCTCCCCTTTCTGAAACTTCTTCGAACTTCGCGTGGCGGTATCCTTGGAGGTGGTTTTCGGAAGATAGGTGGATCTCTGGGTTTGACCCGCTAGGAAGGGAAATGATTTCCACATCCATCGGATCTCCCAAACTAATAGGAACAAAAACACTTCGAATTTCATGAAGTCCATCTTCACGTTTGAATGGCACAAACAAACCAATGTTAATTTTTCCGAAAGAAATTGATTTCAAGGAAAATTTCCTAAGGTAAAGAGTTTAAATTTTGTTTGGAGGGAGCTAATGATTGTAAGTGCAACAAAATAGATGTTTTGATTTCATTTGGTTCTGAAACGAAAACTGATGTTCCGTAACCTAAAATCGTTTGGATGAACCAGTTTTGATCTCGAACTAGTGTTTCGAATTCACGATACATGGTGTCGCCGATTTGTTTTTGGTTTCCAGTCGGAGAAAGGTTGAGTTTCATTCCCAAATGATAGGAAGCTCCATCAGTAATCCAAAGTTTTGCTTTCTCTTTGTTTTCGGAATCGGCACCAAATAATTGTTTGAATCCTTCGAGAAATTCACCTGCAGTCTCAGGTAAGGTTGGATAATTTGTCTCAGAAATATTTAGGTCTAAAATATAATCCAATCGAAAGGATCTGAATCCTTCTTTTTTTAAATCATAAGCCAATAAATAGGAATCATTTTCTTCCCATAACAACCAAGGAGCCAAGGTTCTTGTTTCTTTTTCCTTTGTGTCTCTTTTCCAATAAACAATTGTTAGTGTTTTCTTAGTATTAATGGCTTCTATGATGGTTTCTTTTGTTTTTTGGTAGGGAGACCAATCACCGGAAGGTATGACAGAATCAATTTTGTTTAAAATAGATTTTTTAACATTTGAATCTTCTTTTTTTGTATCTGTGACTAACAAAGAACGAAGGAGGGACCATTCTTTTGGAGAAAGTGGGAGTGCAGAATCGACGGCAATGGGGAGTCGGATTTTTACTTTCTCCCCATCAAAATCTAAATCCACAGCATCGGTTGGAGAATAAGGATACATCTCAATCATATACAACTCACCCAAATCTTTTTTGAGAGCTGCGATTGATTTGTGACCCGTCACACTTTGAATTTCCTCTAATCCAAGTCCTTCTGGATGGGAAGCCAGAAGGCGGATTAAATTTAACTTGGAAGCGGCCCGAGCAGTGGATGGATTCATTATGCTTCTAGAATTACTTTTAATTCCTTTGCGTTAGATGCACATAATGATTGTTTTTCGATGTTTTTGGCTTTTAGGTGTCCACCAGTTAATCTTTGGCTCACAACACTTGGTCCAAAGTCAATGATTGTGTTTATCGCACTGTCATTAAAAATAGGAGCAATCGCCAAATCCCAGTAAAGTGGCTCAATTAAAACCATCTTAAAAAGAATGTCACGAAGGTTCCCATCTTTTTGTAAGTTGTGACCATCAAAGATACTATACACAGGAACTTTTAAATCAGCACCAGTATATGGGAATGGAACTACGGATGCATCGTCTGCATTGAATTTATCAAGTGATGTTTCCATAAATGGGCAATGGAAAGGTGCAGTTGTTTTCAAATATACAAACTTAAATTTCTTTTCGTCCATTTCTGCTTTCCATTGTTTACGGAATGCAAGAAGGGAAGATGGAAGTGCAGAAAGAATCATAGAATCTGGAGTGTTGTAAAGAGAAATAAAAACTGTGTCTTGGCCTTTGAGTCCAAGAGAGTCATTTGTTTTTTTCACTCTGTCTTCTAATTCATCTTTTGTATAACCAATTACGGCAACCATTGGTGCTGGATTTTTGTCTCCATTGGCTTCGTTTTCTTTCACAACTTCTTCGGAAACTACAAAGTTAGGATAAACTTTTTGACCGTTAAATCCTAGATAAAAAACAAATCTTAAAAAATCAGAATAAGCAGTTAGGAAATCTGCTCCGTCTTTTCCGAGTCCCACGAGTGCAGAGGCAATCACCCCTTGGCTATGACCACTGAGAGCGCCTGTTGCTTTGATGAGTTCCGCCGTTGGGTAACCACGTTTTGAAACCAAAACATAATTTGCAATTTGGGTCATAAAGATTCCCGGTACAGAAATAGGTGCGCGAGCCAAATAATCTTCGGAAGGAGCGCCATCTGGATTTTCAATCCAAGATTTGAAATCAAATCCTTCATTAAGGAGTGGACTTTTGCCATCACGAGCGGCAATTTCAGCAATGGTTTTGAAACTAGTTTCGAAAAATTCTTTGAGTTCTGGTTCTGCGTATAATTTTACGAGTTCTTTTAGATAAGGTGAACCCTGTCCTCCAAATTGAAGGAAAAATTTTTGTGAATTTTGGAGGGTACCAGTAAGGAGTTTGGCCGATGTCATTTTATCTTCCTGAGATATGATTTTTCTGTTACCGTACAGATCGGACTTCCCAGAACAAGGAGAAAATTCAAGGGAGGAACCTACGAAATTGCCTGAGAATTTGCACTCACTGGCTTTGGTGAGTGGATTTCGTGGGAAAGTCGGTGGACTTGGGAAGTTAGTTTCGAAGGGAAGTGGGTGAAAAAGGTAAGTCAGGTACCTTTTCTAGTGACTTTCTAAGGAAAGCCACTGACAAAATCGAATCTGTTTCAAAGGATCGTATGTGCAAAAATCTAGCCTCTCAACAAAGTGAGAGACTTTCCAGATTGCGCAAGTCATCTAATTAAGCGGCTTTGCTTTGTTCTAGATTGGATTTAATGCGCTCGTGGTCCAAGGCAAGAAGAACGATATTTTCAAAGTAGGTAGAAAAGTCGATTCTTCCAGACGAATAGTCTTCGTGGAGAAGGGCTAAAAGAAGATAGAACATAGATCCTCCCGGTGGTTCCGAATCTAACAATGTGACATAATTCGAAAAGTCTTTTTCAGCCAAAGACTTACCCTGAATGTCGGCCAATCTGGAAAATATTGAAGGAAAATAATCGCTTTGAGGTGGGATTCGGGATTTCCTCTTTACAAACTTTGAATTTCACATCACTTACGAGCGTATGTTAGTTTCTCTTGGTCCCATCGACTATTTAATCCTTTTGGTATTTGTTGGATTTATGGTCGTGATAGGGGTACTTCTTAAAAAATCTATGAATCAATCGAGCGATTTCCTCTTGGCGGGTCGGAAGATACCAAGTTGGATCACAGGAATTGCGTTTATATCGGCGAATATATCCGCACTTGAACTCCTAGGGATGAGTGCAAGTGGAGCTGAATATGGATTTTTGACCTTTCATTTTTACTATTTAGGTGCGATTCCAGGGATGATTTTTCTTGGGATTTTTATGATGCCATTTTACTACTCTACAAAAATACGAAGTGTACCAGAATACTTACGATACAGGTTCAATCGGCCTGCCCACCTATTGAACGCATCCATCACATTATTGTCGTTAGCACTTGGTTCAGGGATTTATCTTTATTCTTTGTCTTTAGTGTTTGAAACTATGTTCGGTTGGAATCCTCATATATCAATTTTATTTAGCGCTTTTATTGTTTTGGTTTATACATACTTTGGTGGACTTAGTTCCTCAATTTATACAGAGGTGATGCAATTTTTTTTAACAGTTCTCGGTTTGTTTCCGCTCGTGATTATCGGATTAGTTAAGTTAGGTGGTTGGGATGGGCTAATGCAAAAAATTCCCAATTCACACAAACATATGTGGGCAGGACTCGCCAATGGACAGAATGAACTCGGATGGGATTTGTTAAGTGTGACCGTAGGTTTAGGTTTTGTTTTATCTTTTTCCTATTGGACTTGTGGGTTTACAGAAGTGCAAAGGGCAATGGCTGCTAAAGATTATAGAGCCGCAAGAAGGACTCCCCTCATTGGAGCTATGTTCAAATTGTTTTTACCGTTTTTGACCGTAATTCCTGGGTTAATAGCTTTAACAGAATTTTCAAAAGAGATGAATGGAGAGTATAATAAAAGTTTTTTAATATTATTAAAGAATTTTTATCCTTCGGGAATGTTAGGTCTGGGAACCACTGCTTTGCTTGCTGCCTTTATGGCTGGTATGTCAAGTTCTATTACAGCAATGAATACTATTTTTACTTATGATATATACCAAACATATATTAATAAAAACGAGGAAGATCAGTATTATTTAAAAATTGGAAAACATAGTACGATGGTTGCAGTGGTGTTTGCAATTTTTGCATCTTATATCGCAATGCAATTTGAAAATATAATGAACTACATACAGTTGTTATTCTCGTTTTTTAATGCACCATTGATTTCTATATTTTTACTTGGAATGTTTTGGAAACGTGCATCCGGATGGAGTGCTTTTTTCGGAATGTTATTTGGAACAACCAGTGGCTTGGTTCATTTTTTATTATATTCGTTAGACATTATATATTACAAATCCGATATGGTTTCAAATTTTTATGGAGCAATTTATTCAGGATTGGTTTGTTTTTTAACAATGGTCATTGTTAGTTTTATTGAAACAGAAGATCCGGCAAAGGATCTTCACGGATTAATTTATTCGGACCGAGACAAAACAAATCCATTTTGGGACCCAAGAATTTTAGCTTGGGGAGTTGGACTGATTGTCCTTCTTGCTGGATTTAATATCGTTTTTGCATAAAGATTTATACGTACGTAATAAAATAGTAATTGAATGAGAGTTTAATTATCTTATGTTTGTTGCAATATACACGAAGACCATGAAACCAAATCATTATACAGAAATTCCAGCCACATTCGAAGTTCAATTGGAACAACTTAAGGACTACGATTCTAAAAAACACATTAGTGCTAGGGGAATCATGTTTCTCCATCCTTATGACATAGAAGTCCCATCTATATTGAAAGTGTCTTTAAAAATGATTTCAATGACAGGTTCTGTCGACTTTCTTGTGAAAACTTTGAAATGCGAAAGACTCGGAAATGAACCTTTGTATGAAATTCATTGTAACTTTTATGACACAAATGCGGAAAAAGAGGACGAAGTCTTGAGTTTTATCAGTAGTTACTGATTTCGTATATTAAAAAATTGGGTTAGAGGGTGCCTCCCTTTTCCATCAAAAATTGAAAACTTTCTTCTGAGAAAGATTTTTCCTTTGGACCATACTGCATAAGCCACCTTGTTGGTGGCAAAAAACCATCTGTTTTTAAAGCATATCCCCCACCTAACGGTCCTCCAATGATCGAACGAAGTTCGAAATGTAAATGTGCCGGATAATTTCCACCCGCATCACCGATAGTTCCAATCCATTCAGTTTTTTTCACCAATTGTCCAGGTTCTACATCAATAGTATGTAGGTGTGCATAAACTGTTTCTAAAAACCAAAAATCACCATTTCCTACATTATGATAGTGAACAATCCTAACAACCTTTCCCCAACCACCACCGTAATCAGCAATTTCAGAAACCACTCCGTTTCCAAATGAATACACAGGTGCCGCATAATCGCTATCACCACCAGTCATTGCATTCCAATCTTCTCCTAAATGTTTTCTTCCTCCAAACTTTCCATTTTCTGCTCCAAATTTTTGTGCTAAGTAATAACCTTCAGCATACTTTCCGCCCACTGGAAATTCAAAATCGGTGGCTTGGAAAGAAGGATAACGTTTTAAAATGGGATAAGGGTCAGTGGTGCGAACTTCGCCAGAAGATTCCATCCAACCAAAAAGAGGGTTTCCTTGGTAAGAATAACCTTTGGAAACACAGCCTATCCCGAATAACGATATACAGGCTGCGATGAGAAAAGGAAAAAATTGGTTATTTGCTATGAACCATTTTTTTATTGGAAGATCTCGAAGATTTAGAAGAATCATGACGCCTTTCCGAAAGTAATTCTGCTCGTGCCTCGATTGGCAAATGGTTTCCGAGTTTTACCGATCTTTTTTTACCAGCAGCCATTTCTTCTTTCATCTCATAAAGGAAAGAATCGTAATCTACTTGGATGGTGTGTCGTGTGCTACTCACATACCTTTTTTTCATTTTTTCTTGGTCTTGTATTATGTATTTTTCCATATCTTCTTTTGAAGGAATTACATAATTTCCAGTGAGATATTGAGAGATCCATTTTCCTTGGCATTCCGCAAGTGGCATGATAGCACCTAACGGTTGCATAAGACCAACAAAAAATAGATTATTGATTCCTGGTTTGATCATTTTGTAATAAAGTGGAATGTAATTGTTTGGGGCTGCTAAAAAATCCTCATCAAAGAATGGAAACTTGATATTATATCCAGTACAATAAATAAGAACATCTGCTTCTTCTTCTGTTCCATCAGCAAAAACAATTTTTTTACCTTTGAGTTCTGTGATCACTGGTTTTGGTTTGATATCGCCGCGTCCTAGCCGAACAAGCAAATCTTGTGAGATGGTAGGATGTGCGGAACCAAATTTATGGTCTGGTTTTGGCAATCCAAAGTCTTCCATCTTTCCGACACCAAAACGAATGAGAAGGTGAGCGAGTGTTTGTTGGATAAAAAAGGGAACCCAATGAGGTGTGTGTTCAGTTAGTTTATCTAAAGGTTTTCCAAATAAATAGTTAGGAATCACATAAGCACCACGCCTTGCTGATAAAAAAACTTTTTTAGCAACGCCGGGTCTCGAAAGTTCCACAGAGATGTCCATGGCACTATTTCCCATTCCAAGGACGACTACGTTTTTTCCTTCACAGTTAACAGGCGTTTTTGGATCAACATACGAATGAGAGTGAATGGTTTGGCCTGAAAATTTTCCTGGGAAGGCAGGATCGGGCCAACGTTCGCTCCAGTGGTGACCATTTGCAACAACTAACGCATCATAGTATTTGATTGGTCCTTTTTCAGGAGTGATTTTCCAGATTCCATCTTCGGTGCGTTCTGCTTTTTTCACTCCATTTTTAAATTGGATGTGTTTACGTAGTCCGAAATGATCTACATAGGATAAAAAATAATTTTGAATGGGTTCATGGTTTGGATAATCCGCATAATTGGTTGGCATCGGATAATCACGATATTCCATTCGGTCTCGATGGGTATTGATATGCAGTGATTTATAAATATTACTGAGACCATTGTCGTTTTTGTAACGCCAGTTCCCACCCACATCACTTCCTTTTTCATAACAATCAAAAGGGATTCCGTGTTCCTTTAATGATTTAATGACTGTGATACCGGAAGAACCGGCGCCAATTACACAAACTTTGGGAAGTGCCATAAGGGATCTCTCTTACTCTTGTTACAGATTTGCTTTAGGGACAAATGGTTAGAATCAAAAACATCGTTATCAAGTAGATTTTGGGACTATTGGAAAAAAAAGTATGATATCTAACTTTTATTAGGAATGAGGAAGAATTGTTTGTTTGGATGGAAAACAATTTTGGTGGGCTGGAACTCATCCAGTGAAATGGGGTTTTCCATCATCCTAGGTATGATCGCTTACATATGATTATGCGAACGAAGGGATCAATTCCTGGGTTCATTCTCTTTGTGTCGTAAAATTAGGATGGGCACTTCGGAAGGACAATTGAATCGAATCGGTAAGATCGACCATCCAATCCCAGCAGAAATAAAAACCATTTCATTAAAAATGGAATGTTGAATCCCTAGATCATAGTTTTTGTTTTGAACAGGAAGGATTGGTGAAAGTTGAAGGAAAGGAATCCGAACTTGCCCACCATGGGTATGGCCAGTGATGAAAAGGTCTATGGATTCTGCATGTGTTGTATCTGCTGATTCAGGATTGTGCGCAATCGCAATTCTAAATCGTTTTGGATCAGTGTGTTGGAAGATTTGATCAATCGGAATATGGTCTTCCCAAAAATCACCAAGTCCCCCTAAAATGATTTTCTCATCCCCGCGTTTGATCTCTAAGGTTTGGTTCCGTATGGATTTTTGACTTTCTTCTAATAAACGAAGAGAGAGCAAATGGTTCGCCCAGTGGTCATGATTTCCATTTACAAAAACTTCCCTATCTTTTCCTTTTAGAAGTGGGAGTAATTTCCAAACAGATAAAAGCTCTTCGTCAAAATTTCTTTTTTTTACATAATCACCTAACGCAACAATTAGATCAGGATTTTGGTGATTCGTAGACTCTATGACATACCGAATCCAAAATTCTGGGTTCAGAAATCCATAATGTAAGTCTGATACGACAGCAATTTTATACCCATCGAAACTCTTGGGTATTTTTGTGGATTCAATTTCGTAGACTGGAAAACGAACGTAATATCGTTCCCAAATGAATGAATTTAGAAAGAGGATGAGTAGTAAGTAGAGTAAAAATTTAAATATTTTTTTCAAAGGTATAATTCTTTAATTCAACATCATCTCGTTTGATTAAATTTTCCCTCACTAGTTCAAAACCAAGAGATTCAAAAAAAGGCCTTGCCGTTATGCTCACATGGGAAACGAGTTTCTTTACATCTCTTTCAATGGCATCTTTCTCCAATCGGAGATAGATTTGTTTTGCGATCCCTAATCGTAAGTATGTAGAACTTACATAAAGTAAATCAATACAGTTTTGACGATCCAATGTACCAAAACCAATGATGGATTGGTTAAGCTCTGCTACAATAACCAATTGTTGGTTTATAATTTCTTCCCATCGTTTTCCATCCTTCGATCCAGAAGTCCATTTATTAATTTGTGCTTCCGTATAATCTTTGTTACAAACATTGAGGATGGATTCTGCAAATAGATCTTGTAATTGGAAAAGATCATGTTTGTTTCCGTTACGACACTGAACTTTTTCCATTCAAATTTATTATTTTATTTGATTTCCTTCCAAAAATTCCTTCACTTCTTTTTCCACATTTGATATTTGAATTTTGGTAATCTTTCCCGCTTTTAGTTGGATGAGAGTCAGAGAACCTTTTGTTCTTGGATACGGATCTGCCAATTTTTCTTCTCTCACCAAACGAAGAGTATACGGATAGGATTTCATTTTTGGTAAAGCCACAAACTTTGTGATAAGGCTTGGCATTCTGTGGATATCCGAAATAAGCACAGCTTGTTTTCCTTCCAAATATCCCTTTCCTTCTTTTTCTAAAATAGGATGTATTATTTTACTTGCATCCATGTCAGAAATAAAAATTACCTTTGTCGTTTCCATCGGAATGGGACTTGGTTCTTCCCATTGGTTGGTATAATTGATTTCTGGAAGGGTATTACCAACCACTAGGGTAGGAGTGGTTGGTTCTTCCGCAAAAAGAGATACGTTTAAAATGAGGATGGGAAGAAGGATTAGAACTTGAATGAAATTTTTGAAAACGGAGTGAGATTTAAAGTTCGAAACAAAGTTGTTTTTGAAGATTTGGAATTGGTTCATAAACATACAGGTTGTCTAGGCAACCTTCTCCTACAGACGATATAAATATTCTAAAACTTGTTCTTTTGTCATCTTACTAGCATTAGAGAACTCTCCGCCTTTTGTGGAGGTGAGAATGTTTCCTTCGGGACTTAGGATGACAAGAGCCGGGATTCCATTTTGAATGGGATTTCCTAACTTTTCATTTAGACTTAAATTTTTGTCAAAGCGGCCCACATCGACTTTGAATAGGATAAAATTTTCATCAAGGAGAGTCTTGGGTTCTGGTTCTTTAAAGATCCCATCTAATGCTCTACAGTCGGGACACCAATCAGCGCCAAAAACCACGATGAGTTTCCGGTTCGAGTTTTTTGCCAAAACCAAACTTTCTTCGTAATTGGAAAGTATTATGTCACTTTGTTTGGAGCAGTAGAAAAGTGAGGAGAGAGAAGATACAAAAATCAAGAGAGAGAATAAAATTCGGAATCGGTGTTCCATATAAAAAAGCGGAAGGATTCTTCCGCATATCTTATTTCTTAGCGATTTCTTTTAGGATTTCTTGTCTTTTTTTATCTTTATCGATATGGGAAAGAGACAACCAATCGCGTTTCAATTGTTTTTCTGAAACACCTTTGAAGGTTGCATATTTGCCGAGAATTTTTGCTGTTTTTGCGTTCATGCCAACCAGATTCTTTTGCCTCCCCTTTCTGTCAATGCGAACCTTGGTTGCTGTTTCATCCTTGACCCCTAAACTCTTTACGAAACATAGTAAAGTGCAAGAAATCCAAAGACCCTATGAAATCACAGCTACCTGACCGTTACGATCCCGAATCTGTAGAGCCCAAATGGATAAAAACTTGGGAAGAGAAACAAACCTTTGCCCCTGACTCATCTCGCAAAGAAACATTTTCGATCGTCATCCCTCCGCCAAACGTAACAGGGAATTTACACATTGGACATGCACTCAATCATACCATCCAAGACATCATCATTCGTATCGAACGTAAAAAAGGTAAAAATGTAGTTTGGGTTCCTGGAATGGATCACGCAGGTATCGCCACACAAGTGGTTGTAGAACGTGAGTTAGGAAAAGAAGGAAAGTCTCGAACCGATTTTACTCGTGAAGGATTTATCGAAAAGGTTTGGGAATGGAAAGCACACTCCGGTGGAATGATCGCCAAACAACAACGGTTACTCGGTGAATCAGTTGATTGGTCGCGCGAACGATTTACGTTTGATGAAGGTCTTTCCAAAGCTGTCATCAAAGTATTTCGCAGTTTGTATGATGAGGGATTGATTTACCGTGGTGAACGAATCATCAACTGGTGTCCCGTTACGAAAACCGCCATCTCTGACATTGAAGTCGAGTATAAAGAAAAACAAGGCAAACTTTATCATATCAAATATCCGAAAGCCGAATTTAAAACAAAAGATCCGAAAACGCTGAACAAAGGGGAATACATCGTTGTAGCAACCACAAGACCCGAAACGATGTTTGGTGATGTGGCGGTTTGCGCTCACCCGGATGACGTTCGTTATACGGACTTAAAAGATAAATTTGTATTTTTGCCAATTGCAGGAAAAGAAATCCCTGTATTATTCGATTCCTTTGTAGACAAAGAATTTGGATCGGGGCTTGTGAAAATCACTCCGGCCCATGACATTAATGACTATGAAGCAGGACTTCGTTTGAAACTCACTCCAATCAACATCATGAACTTGGATGGAACACTAAACGAACAAACAGGTAAATACAACGGACTCGACCGGTTTGAAGCACGCAAACGTGTTGTGGAAGAACTCGAATCCAATGGTTATATTGAAAAAATAGAAACTCATATCCATAGTGTAGGTCACAACCAAAGAGGGGGAGCGGTCATCGAACCGTTGTTATCGACTCAGTGGTTTGTAAAAATTGAATCTCTTGCAAAACCTGCCATAGAAGTTGTGAAATCAGGTAAGGTTCAATTCCAGCCCAAGATGTGGGAAAAAACATACTTTGAATGGATGGAAAATATCCGTGATTGGTGTATTTCTCGCCAACTTTGGTGGGGTCATAGAATCCCAGCTTATTATGCACCAAACGGTGAGATGGTGGTCGCTGAATCCGTTGAAGAAGCGGTATCTCTATTTTCTAAAAAAGGAGTGAGTGTCACTAAAGAGACCATCAAACAAGATGAAGACGTTTTGGATACATGGTTCTCATCTGGGCTTTGGCCATTTACGGTTTTTGGCTGGCCTGAAAATTCATCGGAGCTGAAACAATACTATCCTACCTCCATACTCGTAACTGGATTCGATATCATCTTCTTCTGGGTGGCTAGGATGATTATGAACGGTCTCAAATTTATGGGGGATGTTCCTTTCCATAAAGTTCTCATTCACGGCCTCGTTCGTGATAAAGATGGTAAGAAGTTCAGTAAGTCATTAGGTAACGTAGTCGATCCTTTGGATATGATGAGTAAGTACGGAACTGATTCCTTTCGGTTTTTTCTCGCAGCGGTTTTACCCGAAGGAAAGGACATTCTATTCGACGAATCACGGTTAGACGGGTATAGGTCTTTCTGTAATAAAATTTGGAACTCAAGTCGGTTTATTTTTATGAACTTACCGGAAGAGTTCACAACCAAAGAACCAGATATTAATTCTTTAGAAGATACTGACCTTTGGATTTTGAACGAATTTGATCGGATGCTTAGTAAGTATGAAAAAGCTTATTCCGGTTATCTTTTTTTCGAAATGGCAAATGCTGTTTATGATTTTGTTTGGGGATCGTTTTGTGATTGGTATTTGGAATTAACCAAAGCTCGTGTGTATGGAAATGTAACTCCCGAATCACAAGAAAAAGCTCGCTTTGTGCTTGTGAGTGTATTAAAAAAATCACTCGGACTTCTCCATCCGTTTATGCCTTTCATTACAGAAGAAATTCATTCTTTACTGGAGCCGACAGAACTTGCAAAAACAGAATTTCCAAAACCGTATGGAGTTTCTGATTCCGCGCCGGCTGTGGTTCGAATGGAACTCGTGCGTGAGATCATCACAAAGATCCGAAACATGCGAGCAGAACTCGGAGTCAAACCTGAGAAAAAATGTAAGGTCATCATCAAGTGTGGTCATAAAGAATTAAAAGAAATGATGGAAAGAGAAATCAAATCCATCTTACAACTTTCGAAAGCAGAAAGTTTGGAATTTTTAGATTCTTATGAAGCCAAAAACACGGATTCCGTAGGTGCTTTTTCTATCGGAGAAATTTTTCTTCCATTGGAAGGTATTTTTGATTTTGAAAAAGAAAAACAAAGATTGGAAAAAGAGAAAAAACAAATCCAATTGGAAATGGAAAAGTTGGAAAACAAAATCAACAATCCATCGTTCTTAGAAAAAGCAAAACCTGACGTTGTAGAAAAAGAAAGAGAAAAGTATAATACTTGGAAAGAGAAACTAGATAGTACGGTAAGGGCTTTAGAAAAAATTGGATCATAAATTTAAAGTTTTACTCATTGGAAGTGGTGGAAGAGAACATGCGTTAGCGGACGCTATCTCTAAATCAAAATCTTTGGAATCTCTGAAGGTATTTCCTGGGAACGGTGGTTTTTCGAAAGATTTATTATTGGATGTAAAGGATATATCCATCACCGATAAATCCAAATTTTTTGATTATATAAAATCTTCTGGAACAAACCTAGTTGTGGTTGGGCCAGAAGATCCGCTTGTAAACGGACTTTCTGATTGGTGTACCGAGATAGGAATCCCTTGTTTTGGACCTTCGGCTTATTGTGCGCAAGTGGAAGGAAGTAAACATTTTGCCAAAGAAATGATGAAACGGGCCAAAGTTCCAACAGCATCTTTTGCTGTATTTACAGATCATGAATCGGCTTGGAGTTATGCCCAAAAAGAAATGTTACCCTTGGTTGTCAAAGCCGATGGACTTGCTGCTGGAAAGGGTGTCACTGTTGCTTTCGAAATGAAGGAAGTGAAACAAGCGTTAGATGAAATATTTTTAGAATCAAAGTTTGGAGAAAGTGGGAACAAAGTAGTTTTGGAATCCTTTTTGGAAGGGGAAGAAGCCTCACTTTTTGTCATCACAGACGGGGAAAGGTATATGTGCCTTCCTGCAGCCCAAGACCACAAACGTGCTTATGATGGAGACATCGGACCAAACACAGGCGGGATGGGTGCGTATGCACCAGCACCGATTGTTACGGATGTCGTACTTTCTAAGGTAAAGGAACTTGTCATTGAGCCAATGTTAGCTGAATTTAAGTCGGCAGGCCATCCTTACAAAGGACTTCTTTATGTTGGTCTTATGATTACCAAAGAAGGAAATCCAAATGTAGTGGAATTTAACTGTCGGTTTGGAGATCCAGAAACGCAGTGTGTATTACGTTTGTTAGATGAGGATATTTTACCGATTTTTTATGCCTCGGCAGTAGGAAACCTTCCTGAGAGAAATCTAAAATTAAAAGAGGGATCATCGGCAGTTGTCGTACTTGCTGCCAAAGGGTATCCGGATTCTCCACAGAAAGGAATGTCTTTGGAAATTCCACCAAACGAAGGTAATGTGGTAGTTTACCATGCGGGAACCAAACGCCAAGAAAACCAAATTTTGGCAAACGGTGGGCGGATTTTAGGAATCACTTCCTTTGGAAGTTCCTTAAAAGATGCAATTAATGATTGTTATGCGTTTTTAACAAAAATCAAAGCACCGGATACGTTTTATAGAAAAGATATAGGACGGCGCGCGCTCTAATGCCATTTAGTATCTCTGGGAATTTTAAAATTTGTGAACGTGCCAACCTTCGCAATTTTGAAAAACATCTAGGGATCATTTTGTCCGAAAACCAAACCCAACTCCAACAACATTTGATGATTCGCCGTGCATTGCAAAACTTGAGTGGATCTGTAAGTGTTCTTTCGGGACTCAGCCGTCAAGAGTTGTTATCTTTTATTTTTATCCTCACTCAATTTGGTGATATCATTCGTTCGGAAACGCCACCGGAATACCTACAATTAGAATCGATTCCTTATGTGATTGAATGGTCAAAAGGCCATTATATGATACCGATGGAAATTTTAGAACATCTGGCTCATGAAAGGATATTCAAAGACCAAGGGTATTTGTTTGCACTGATTCCTGCTTTATCCATCAAAGAAAAAAAATCTTGGATTCGTTGGATCGGTGTGGATTTTGAAAAGGGTGGCGACCGGGATTTAAACTTTGAAATTTATTCGCAGTGTCGTGTTTTACAAAAACCCTTTCTTGGTAAATCGCTTGTTCAAGAATCTGAGATTCGTTTGGAACAAATTTGGCCAAGAGGCAAAAACGAATACATCGATTGGTTTTATAAGGGACTTTCTACTTTTTATTATTCAATGGAAGAGATGAGCAGAAAAGAAAAAGATCCATTTTTACTTCATGTTATTGAACTCATTAAATCAGGTAAATTCATTCTCAAACGTTTACCCGATACATACGGAAAAGAATCAAGTTATTCTCTTGTAGGAACTGTGGAAGGAAACACTCCACAACTGAGAGAAACCATATTCCAATGGGAAGTGGAACGACTTCGTAAAGATTCTTTATTTTAAAACTTCCACTTCGGATTTACGCATTATGGATAGATCACTAAAAGAATTAAAAAAACAAACATCAGAAATGATTGAGACTTTCCAAACGTATTGGACGGCACAAAATTTCCAAGAAGACTACGACCGTTTATCCTCACTCATTGAAAAAGCAAACGATCCAAAAATATGGGATT
Source organism: Leptospira harrisiae (assembly GCF_002811945.1). Taxonomy (NCBI): domain Bacteria; kingdom Pseudomonadati; phylum Spirochaetota; class Leptospiria; order Leptospirales; family Leptospiraceae; genus Leptospira; species Leptospira harrisiae. The sequence goes on from NZ_NPDX01000001.1 coordinate 44,607, forward strand.
CTCCTGACCAAGCAAAAACAGTCACGCAAAAACGAAACGAGTTACAATTAAAATTAGATCCTTGGTTGGATTTAAAAAAGGAACTTCTCGATTTTCCTGATTTGATAGAACTCACTTCGGAAGAAATGGGGGAGACTGGCTTAAAATCTTTAAACGATGATTTTGATCGTATGTTTGAAGCTTTTGAAAACTTACAAATGTTAGATGCTCTTGCTGGTAAAGATGATGGCAAGGCAGCTTTTATCAATATCCATCCAGGGGCTGGTGGAACGGAATCCCAAGACTGGGCCGATATGTTACTGCGAATGTACACAAGATTTTGTGAACAAAAAGGATATCGTGCGGAACTTGTGGATTACCAACCGGGGGAAACGGCAGGAATCAAAAATGCCACGCTTTACATCCAAGGGGATCATCCTTTTGGTTATTTAAAATGTGAATCGGGTGTACATCGTTTGGTTCGTATTTCCCCTTTTGATTCTAACAAAAGAAGACATACTTCCTTTGCCTCCGTCTATGTAACACCGGAAGTTGATGATGACATCCAAGTGAACATCGAAGAAAAAGACCTTCGTGTGGATGTCTATCGTTCCTCGGGTGCTGGGGGACAGCACGTAAACACTACCGACTCTGCTGTCCGAATCACACACATTCCTACAGGTGTCGTGGTCTCATGCCAGATGGAAAGATCCCAAATCAAAAATCGTGACACGGCAATGAAAATGCTCCGTGCTCGTTTGTATGAAATGGAAAAACAAAAAGCGGAAGAAGAAAACGCAAAAAAAGCGGGTGAAAAACGTGATATTTCTTGGGGATCACAAATTCGAAGTTATGTGTTTCACCCTTACAATTTGGTAAAAGACCACAGGACGGATTTTGAAACAGGAAACGTTCATGCTGTGATGGATGGAGACTTGGAAGATTTTATTATTGCTTACTTAAAATACCTGACAAACCAAAAGGCAAACGCGAAAGTATAATCAAATGTCTGTAAAACAGGATATTTCCGGTACTTTAAGGAAAATCCAAAAAGAAATTCAACAACTTCCGAATATTACGGATCGATTGAATTTCATTTTGGATATGACTCTGACTTTGTTTGGAGCCTCCACCGGTAGTATATCCATTATGGACCAGGAAGAAAAAGTCCTTACGATTGTTGCGGCAAAAGGGATGGATTGGGAGAAAAAAATCGCCGCCAAACTTCCATTTAACTTAGGTGTGACTGGGCGTGCTGCCTCCACCAGAGAAATCATTTATGTTCCCGATGTAACTTTAGATAAAGACTATGTAAAACTCATCGAAACGGTTCGTTCCGAACTTGCCATTCCTCTGTTAACGAGAGATTCTACTGTTGGAGTTTTAAACTTAGAATCGGATAAGGTAAATTTTTTCTCATCCGATATCATTAACCAAGCAACTTTATTTGCTTCTCAATTAACGATTGTTATCCTTGAAGAGCGTATTGCCAAAGAAGCATTTGAAAAATCCAAACGAGAAGAAGATCCTGTTGAAGAAATTCTTGGATATGATCCGAGTATATTATTCCTAAAACATAGAATTCGTCAAGTAGGCCCTTCTGATACCTCAGTGATGATCATTGGAGAAGAGGGAGCTGGTAAAAAACTCATTGCTAAAGCATTACATTATATTTCCCAAAGAAAGAATGGCCCATTTCTTTCAGTAGATTGTTCGGGACTTAGTTATGAATTATTAGAAGCAGAACTCTTTGGTGGCCAAAGCGGAAAAATATTCAATCCAGGAAAATTGGAACAAGCCAACGGCGGATCTTTATACATTGAGTCCATTGGAGATTTACCTACCAATTTACAAACTAGGCTCTTTCAAACTTTAAGAGATAAAACGATGCCAAGTCCTTCTGCCAAAAAGAAGGACGAAGTTTTAAACATTCGGATCTTTACAGGTAGCAAAAGAGATTTATTAGAAGATATCCAAAAAGAAACTTTTTCTATGGACTTGTATTACCGCCTAGCAGAAGTTCCTTTAAGGGTGCCTCCACTAAGAGAAAGAAGAGGAGATGTTCCTCTTCTTGCACATCATTTTTTATACCAATACAATAAACAGTATGGAAGGAACAAAACGTTCTCAACAGATGCGTTAAAGGCACTTACAGGAATGCCTTGGAGTGGGAATGTAAGGCAATTACAAAGTGTCATTCAATATGCAGTCCTTGTACCACCGGAAACAGTTTTGGAACCACATTCATTTCTACAAGATGGCAAACGTGAATCTGAGGTTCCTACGAAGGTTCAGAGTTTTGGTGTGGGTACAGAAATCCTTTCTCCCTCTGAAAATTTATCTCTTAATATTGCCATCGAAAGATTGGAGGCAATTTGGATTAAAGAGGCATTCCAACGAGTCTCCACGCAGGAAGAGGCTGCTAAACTTCTAGGAATTAGTCGTGGTTCCTTGCAATATAAGATCAAAAATAACCAATTTCTGGACGGATTCAACACTTAAACTCCAGAAAAGAATGGATAGATTGACCTTACCTGTCGATATGATTACTAAGGAGCTTTCACGTGGCAGATAGTTATTACCGTACCATCAGTGGTAAACAATATGATAATGAATTGTTAGAAATTGCAGAAAAAGCCACCAAACGTAGCAAAGCTCCTATTGGCAAAAACGTTGCTAAAACATTATTTGATGCCATAAAAGATGGCGGTGATTACACAGATGTGGAAAAACGCACTGTAAAGTACATTCGCGACCAGTTTAAATTTTCTCCTGAAGCTGACGAATACCTTCGTTCTGAAATTCGTAAGTGGGCAGCAAAAATCTCCGTTCCAGCTGCAAAGAAAAAATCTTCGGCTAAATCATCCGCAAAAAAAGAAACTACTACAAGACGAAGTTCCGCTCGTGCTGTTAAAGCTTCCGATGAAGGATTCACTCCTTATACTGAAAGTTATGAATTTGGGGAGACATCGCATGATGAGGTGGCTCCTACTCCTGAATACAATGAACTCGTTGCTTTGAATAAATTTCAAATCACACCAAAACAAAATCGAATTGGAAGAATTATTTTACTCAGTTTGATATTTGTATTTTTTATAGTTCTCATCATTTTTGGAATCCGAAGTTGCAATCGTAGTTCAAAATCCTCAGATAACATAAACCAAGAATCAAATGTTTCTTCGGAATCAACAGGAACACGATCTTTGGAACGAGTGGAATTATCCCAAGGTAAGATATCTAACCGATTTGAATCCAGAGCTTCGGCCATTCGTTATATCAATGATTTACAAATTCGTTTTATCAAACAAAGTATGCAAACAGAAGATAGTGCGAGTGATAAAATTGCCACTCTGGCAGAAGCACTAAAGGCTTATCCTGGAGTTCGCATTCGAATCAAAGGACATACATGTTTTATTGGTGAAATGGATGAAAACAAAATTTTATCCGATGAACGTGCAAAATTTATCTTTGATGAATTAGTAAAAAATGGTGTCAGTGTGACACAGCTCGACTATCGCGGATTTGGTGAAACAGCAGAAATTGAATCTAATTCTACGGAAGCTGGTCGAATCAAAAATAGACGGGTAGATTTTACTGTTTTATCTGTTAACGAATAGTTACATTCATTGCAACAGACGATAGAGTGATTTGGTGAGCATCCGTTTGGTGGACTGAACGGATGTATACAAACCTTCATACAACAACAAAGATTTTTTTGCCACAGCTAGCCTCGGATCTTCTTTTTCTTCCAAAGTTAGGTTGTCATCATAACCTTCCGTGATGGTTAAAATCACCCTTTGGATTCCTAAACTTAATATTTCGTTCAAACCCTTTTTGTTAGACACTTGTTCATCAATTGCATCCATTTGTTTGATATCTTCGGAAAAAGTTTTGGGATTGATTTGGTTTCGTTTGATTTGGTTGTAAATCCTCTCTGAAACTGTGAGTCCTCGTTTGACAGTGGATACAAAATCTAATAAACTTTCTGTTGTGGATTTAATTTCTGAAACCAATTGTTTTTGATCGAAAAAGGGATCTTCTTTTTTCAGCTGAGATTGGATTTGACTGCGAACGGATTGTACTAAATTAGTTTGGATTTTTATTTCGTTTTCATCACTCGCAAACTCCTTTTCAAAATGGGAATGAGGAATTCCTTCTAATTTGGTACCAAACTTGGTGAGGTTGGTCCAAGGATTTTCTTTGGCATGGTCTTCAAACCATTTTTTAAAGATTAACATCTTCTCATTGGTGATATATGTTTCCCCTAAGTTTCCTGTTACTTTTTTTTGGGGTAAAGCAAACAGCTGTTTGTAGTTATGTTTTTCTCGGCGAAACTTTCTAGATTCTAAATAGTTCAATCGTTCTTCGAGTACGGCCCCCTTGGAATGTGCAAGACCTTTCGTAAAACTCAAGTCCTGACCCACTAAAAAAACAGACTGGGCACCCATAAGAGTGGCAAGACTTGCGGTATTGGTGGAAACGGAACCTCCAAAAGGAACAGATCCAATTTCACTGGGGCCAGTTCTTTCCAGTAGTCCAATCAAAGGAAAAGGAGAAGAAGTCACAAAACCCTTGTTTGGTCCTTTGTCTAATCGCAAACTTAAATAAGTGGATGTGGGGTCAAAAATAAGAATCCCATCTCCAACATAATCTTCGAGGTATTGGCTGTTTAAGGCTTGCGGGTCTACAGAAAAAATCAAATCAGGATCAACACCAAAAGAGGTGAGGATGGGAAGGGCTGTGTCCACTGCTAGAAGCAGAAATTGGTTTCTGTATTTTTTTAAATCAGGTATGGATTCGGATAGGCTTGGACCTGCCCCGCAAACCACAATAGAGATCCCTTCTGCAATTCCAAATAGATCGGAAACAGGACGATACTTAGATAATTCAGGAAGGTTGTAACAAATATTTTTGGCCCAGATTTTTTCAAACCGAGTGAGTGTGGCAAGGTTCACATCTTTTTTGTGAAACATCTGTTCGGCGGTATGGCGAAGTTTTAAATAATCGGATTCTCTCCATTGCCAAGAGCCGCGGTGAGGAACAAAACTAATAGGATGAGTGCCCTTTCCTTTGACAGCTTCAGAGAGTTGGTCTTCCATTCCTTGACCTGTGATGAGGATTAGTTTTCCCTCTAACAGTGCTTTGGAAAAATCAAAAATTTGGAATGCTTCCTTAATGAAAAACGCATGAGGTTCCATCCAAATGATGGTTACTTTTTCTCTTTCTATCAGGTAAGGAATGATATATCCAAGACCAGCACCAAACAATAGATAAATGCGTTCGCTGCCGTCATGGGGAAGTTCGGTGGCAAATCGTTCTGCTTCTTTTTTGGGATCAAACCGACTATGAATCCAAACTCCATCTAATTCTAATGTAGGATCTCCTGTTTTAGATTTTGTTAGTTGGTAAGTATAATTTGATTCGGAATCTAATGAATTCGTAGTCTCGGATGGATTTCCTAAATTTAGAATTACTTCTGCTAATGGAGATGGTATAGCCGCTAGATTTTTTTCCAAATTCGAATGGTTCACTTATGGTTCCAAAATAATTTTGATCGTAGTATTGGGTGAAAGTGGAGATCCTGCTTTTGGTTCTTGTGATTTGACAAAGCCTGATCCTTCGATTTTAAATTCTTGTTGTAGTTGTTTTACAATTTGAATGGTTTCTGATGCTGTAAATCCAGTTAGATCAGGCATCACATTGGTATTCAGTTTATAGATTTTATTTCTTTCGCCTTTTAAGCGGTAAACCAGGGCCTTCTCACTTTTTTCCACAATCGGAATAATACTTTCCACCACCTCACGAAAGACAGGTGCTGCAATCCCACCACCTGTATGGGCCTCTCCCCCTGGTTCATCAAAAACAATGAGACCCACATACTTGGGTTTTTCTGCGGGAAAAAATCCAAGAAAACTCGCGGTAAAAAGACCGGCTTGGTATCCCGCTCCTGCTTTTGCTTTTTGTGAAGTTCCCGTTTTTCCCGCAATAAAGTAGTTTTCTAAATAGGCTTTTTTCCCTGTTCCTTGGGAGACAGCTTTGCCCATTGCGTTTAGAGTTTTTTTAGCAGCTCCCTCTTTGATTCCGAGAAGTTCATTTTTAATCGAAAACTCATGCACTAGTTCCCCATAAGAATTGGTAATTTGTGAGACAACTGATGGTTCAAATAATATTCCGCCATTCACAACTGCTGCAGCGGCAGTGATGAGTTGGATTGGTGTGACAGAAAGTCCTTGTCCAATGGATAAAAAGTAAGGTGTACTTTTGTTCCATTTGTTTAAAGGAGGTAAATATCCTTTGGCTTCATGAATTGAAAAATTGGTTCGTTTTCCAAACTTAAATTTTTCCATATAACTATAGTAAGTTGCTTCATCAATTTTTTGTGCTGCTTTGATGATACCTACGTTACAAGAGTATTGTAAAATTTCATCCAAATTCACATAACCATGATTGTCTGTACAACGAATGGTGGTTTTTCCAATTTCAATATATCCAGGACAATGGAACCTTTCATTGGTGAGGATTTTTCCTTCATTCAGTAACATAAGGGCAATGAAAATTTTCATTGTAGATCCCGGTTCATACACATGACGAATGGACCAATTTGAATGGGATTCCAAAGGAAAATCCTGGAAATGATTGGGATCAAAATTAGGATAGGAAGCCATTGCCAAAATTTTTCCTGTTTCCGTATCCATAATCATACCAATCCCACGTTTGGAAGCAGTTTGTAGGAAAGCTTTTTGTAACGATTTTTCTAGTCTGTATTGAATGATGCTATCTATTGTTAGGTGGATATTGTTTCCTTTGCTGGACTCTGCATCGGGAGTCGATAATAATTCTAAATTGAATAACATCTCAAGGCCTGAGAGTGCTTTGTCGTCATCGTAACCAGTAAATCCAAGTAAACTTGCAGCCAAACTTCCTTGTGGATAAATTCGTTTGTATTCTTTTTCCACACGAACACCAGGAAGTGACAAAGCTTTAATTTTTTCTGCTTTAGAAAGTTCAATTTCCCTTTTTAATAAAAAGTAATTTTGTTTTTCTCGTATGGTTTCGATGAGTTTATTTGGAGGAATTCCAAGAATAGGACCTAACTCTTGTGCAGTGAGTTCTGGATCATAAATATTTGTGGGATCAATTCCTACCGTTGCCGATTCACGAGAAATCGCAAGTTCAATCCCACGTCTATCATAGATAGTTCCTCGTTGTACATACTTACTCGACTTTAGATTGATAATATTATCATTAAAATAGGTGAGATAAATTACTCTAAAAAGTAATATTCCAAAAAGGAAGAGTATAAAAAGAATAATATACTTAAAACGTTGTTTGTATTCAGTCATTGTTAGAAATAAAAGATAACTTTGCCTTTGATTTTTTCAACAGGTACAAGTCCAAACGAACGTGAGTCCGTTGAATATTGTCTGTTGTCACCTAGGAGAAGATAATAACCTGGAGGGATCCTTCCTTGTTTGTCCATTGCAAGAAAAGGAGAGTTGTGACGATTCAGAAATATGGAAGTACTTGGTTCGCTTGTGTAGGTTCCTTGGGGAAGATAATTTTCCAATAACTCCGTGGAATCGATCAATACCCGTCCAGATTCGATGGAATAAAATTCCCCTGGTAAACCTATCACTCGTTTGACGACTAATTCATCTTCTTGGCTTACAAATAAAACCAAATCTAGTTTTTCAATTTTTGGATCTGTATAAAGTAGGGGAGTTCCAAAGAATTTTGCGGAAATGGCAAATCCACCTTTCCAAACAAAAACCACCGACCCATGTTCTAGGGTTGGATACATGGAATTCCCTTGGATGGAATAAATTTGGAATAAAAAAATGCGGACAAATAGGAGGAAACAGAGAAATAAAAACAGCAAAAGGCTACGTCGAGTGTAACGTTTGAATTTGAACCACCACCGGGAGACTTTAGTTTCTGTTTCCATATCCATCAAAAAACGATAAAAATCATTCGTGCATTTTTCCCCTTTCTCCAGAATGGAAAAGGAACTTTCCGTAAATCTGAAGCCTAGAGAAGTCTATGTCACTTACAAAATATCAATTCCGAGCACAGTTTCGTTGTACCAATGAATCTTGTGGCAAAACCTATCCCCTCCACCAAGTGATTTATTCCTGCGAAGCTTGCGGGGAACTTTTGAATGTCGAACATGATGTAGACAGTCTCAAACAAGTTTCGGCATCCGATTGGAAATCAGAATTTGAATCTCGGTTCCGTTCTAGCCAATTTCCAAATGCTTCTGGGGTTTGGGGGAAAAAGGAATGGGTCCTTCCAGGAATTCAGGATGAAAATATTGTTACCTCAGGGGAAGGAACCACCCATTTGTATGACGCTTCTCGTTTTGCTAAAGATTTGGGACTGGCGAGCCTTCATGTTAAACAATGTGGGGTATCGCATACCGGCTCTTTTAAAGATTTAGGAATGACGGTATTAGTGAGCCAGGTCAAACAGATGATTGCCGATGGAGTTCCCATCCAAGCGGTTGCTTGTGCATCCACTGGGGATACCTCTGCGGCTCTTGCATCTTATGCTGCCAAAGCAGGAATTCCTTCTATTATTTTATTACCAGCTAACAAAGTATCGACGGCTCAACTCATACAACCAGTGTCCAATGGAGCTCTTGTTTTGGCTCTGGAAACAGATTTTGATGGTTGTATGGCTGTGGTGAAAGAGCTCACCAAAGAAAAATCCATATATCTTGCAAACTCAATGAATTCCCTTCGTATTGAAGGGCAAAAAACCATTTCCATTGAAATCACACAACAGTTAGGTTGGAAAGTTCCCGATTGGATTGTGATCCCTGGGGGAAATTTAGGGAATGTTTCAGCCCTTGGAATGGGATTTGAACTGATGTTGGAACTTGGACTCATTAACAAACTTCCAAGGATCATTTTGGCACAGGCAAAAAATGCAAGTCCTCTCTATCAATCGTTTAAGAAAGGTTTTGCGGACTTTTCTCCTGTGACTGCAGAAAAAACTTTAGCATCAGCGATCCAAATTGGTGATCCTGTTTCTGTTAAAAAGGCAATTCGTGTTTTAAAGAAATTCAATGGAATTGTGGAAGTTGCCACAGAAGAAGAGTTGGCCAATGCTGCGGCTCGTGGTGATTTGTATGGACTTTACAATGATCCGCATACTGGTGTGGCTCTTGCGGCACTTTTGAAATCTGTAGAATCAGGTGTGGTTGGGAAAGGTGAGTCCGTGGTTGTGATCTCCACTGCGAATGGACTCAAGTTCACTGAATTCAAACTTGCCTTTCATGAAGGGAAAATCCCTAACATTGATGAGAAATTGAAGAACCGCATCCAACCTTGCAAACCAAACTTAAGTGGAGTGATGGAAATCCTAGGTAAACAACTGAAGAAATGATAATTCGCTAGACAAATCCCCTACATGGTGGCAAATTTTTTCAGTTTACCAGTATGTCCCAAGAGATCCAACTAACTTCTCAGTTTTGCACTTCCGTGGATCGTGCAGTGGAGCTTGGTAAAAAGGTATCCATGATCACTTATGTGATGGGGGATATTGGTGAAGCCAAACTAAAGTACATTTTGTTTCGTATTTTGGGTTCTCTTGGTCGTGAAGATTTGATGGAACTCTTTTATACTGCTGCTAAGGAACTCATTGTCAATTCAACCAAAGCGGCAATCAAACGAATCATTTTTGAAGAACTCAAGCTCAACATTCAAAATTTGTTAGATTATGAAGAGGGAATGAAACTCTTTAAATCTAGTCTCAATGAAAGAAAGTTCCCTTCTTATAAAAAGAAAATGAGGGAATCAGGGCTTTTTGTAAAGATCACTTGTATTTACAAAAAAGATAAAATCGACCTAGAAATTAGAAATAATTTCCCTTTATTGCCAGTTGAGGCAGAACGAGTAAAAGAAAAGTTTATTAATGCTAAAAAATATGATAATCTATTCGAGTTCTTTATGGAACATGGTGATAGTACGGAAGGAGCGGGAATGGGAATCACAATGGTAGAAATATTGTTGTCTCAGTCTGGTTTTGATCGTCGATTGCTCTCTATATATTCATCTGAAAGGAAAAAGGAAACTGTTGCGCGTGTGGAAGTACATTTAAGTGGATTACCTAAATCAGCTGAGACACACGAACAATTGTTTGTAGAATAATGTCCGAATTAAATTCAAAAGCAGACCAACTCAAACGACAAGCAGACCTTATGGGTCTGACAAAAGAAGCCGTGTTTACGGATGAACAAGCCAAGGAAGTTCTTCAAGGCAAAATTACTGATGGTTATCTTGTAAAAGTGAAAATCGATTTGGACAGTTTGAACGGAATGGTTCTCATTCTTGTTTCCTCCATTCGAAAACATATCATGGAACTGTATGCTGTGGTTGGAACTTCACCAACTTTTCGTAGGATTCGAACTTTTGCGGACCATGTACAAATCTGTACTGACTTGGGAGATATTGGAAAAACGGGAGGTTACGATCCTGCTATTTCCGAAAACATAGGACGTGCAGTTCATAGAGCGTTCACCAAAGAGAAGTTAGAAGACCTCCTTCCTCTTTGGCAAAAAAAAGATCCATCTCATATCTCTGAGCTTTTGGAAAACCCAATCATTATGGCTACCAAGGGAAGGAATATTAAACTCCAAGCAGAAGTAGACAAACTTTCAACTGCAAAGTTTCGATATGAAAACCCAATGAAAGGTGTCATTTTGCCCATTCCGAAACCAGAAGATGAAGCTGCCTCTGCGCAAGAAGTTTCTGTTCCTGGAATCTCCACCGAACCAGTAAAAGGTGAGCTTTCTTCTTTAGAACGACAAATCGCACAATACAGATCATCCTTTCCTAAAGAATTAAATATGAAAACAGTCATTTCCCCCATCAATGGTGTGGAGTTTGATAATTTAGTCGAAGGAATGGAAATTCTTTTTCGAGTTCCCACAGAAACTCCGGAAGGACTAACTAACGCACAGATCCTCGGGTTAATAGATGAAGAAGGAAAAATTTCTAAAGAACCTGTGGTTGGAAAATTTCTTGGGATCGCCGGTAATAAATCAGAATATCATATTTTTGCCGAAGGCCCAAATCAGTATTTACTACACTCCATAGAAGAACATCCTGTAAAAGTTGCCATTCCAAAACCAGCAGGTATGACCAATGGGTCAAACAAAGGTGCGGGTCAAAATGCTAAGAAAAAAGTTGGAAATACACAGGCACAAGAATCAAAATCTTCTGGTGCCAACTTGTTTATGTTAATGGGTGCCTTTGTGACGATTGTTCTGATTGGAGTGTTGATATTTGTGATGGTGATCTTATAAAAAAGATCACCCAGCCACTACGATATTGACAAGTTTGCCTTTCACATAAATTTCTTTTTTGATTTCTTTGCCTTCCCAGAATGGTTTTGCTTTTTCCACGGCTTTGGCGAGATTCAATACTTCTTTTTCTTCTATGTCGCGAGGAGCAAGGAACTCTCCTCGCATCTTCCCATTCACTTGCACCACAATGGTAATATTGGCATCTACCAAATACTTCTCTTCCCATTTCGGATAAGGATGGTAAGCAAGTGATTCTTTATGACCAAGTTTGGCCCAAAGTTCTTCTGCTAAATGTGGTGCAAAAGGAGAAAGTGCGAGAACAAAAGGTTCAAAAACTTTTTTTGGTTTTCTAGGATTACTTGTGAATTCATTTACAAAGATCATCATTTGAGAGACAGCTGTGTTGAATGAAAAACTATCGATATCGTCTTTTACTTTTTTAATCGTACGATGAAGGGTTTTGAGCTCTGCTTCATTTGGTTCGATATCTTCGACAAAGAAGGATTCATTTTCACCGGAATGAAACAGCCTCCAAACTCGATTTAAAAATCGAAAGACTCCATCCACACCGTTTTTACTCCAAGGTTTGGACATCTCAAACGGACCCATAAACATTTCAAAAAGACGAAGTGTGTCGGCACCAAATTCTAAAACCACATCATCAGGATTAACGACGTTTCCACGAGACTTGGACATTTTTCCTTTGTCTTCACCAAGAATGAGTCCTTGGTGGACCAATTTTTGGAAAGGTTCTGGAGAAGAAACATGTCCCAAATCAAAAAGAATTTTATGCCAGAATCTGGAGTATAACAAGTGTAATACGGCATGTTCTGCCCCACCAACATATACTTCCACTGGCATCCAAGCTTTTTCGAGTTCTGGATCAATGAGTTTGTCGTTGTTTCTTGGATCGATATAACGGAGATAATAATAACAAGACCCAGCCCACTGCGGCATGGTATTGGTTTCTCTTTTTCCAACTTCGCCTGTTACTGGATCCGTATAAACAAGCCAATCCTTTGCTAAGGCAAGAGGAGATTCACCAGTTCCCGAAGGTTTGAATTCTTCTAAGTCAGGTAGTACTAAAGGAAGTTCTGAATCAGAAAGGGCTTTCGGAGTTCCATCAGCAAAGTGAACAAGGGGAATGGGTTCTCCCCAATACCTTTGTCTTGCAAAAAGCCAATCTCTGAGTTTGAATTGGATTTTTTTACGACCAATTCCCTTTCCTTCGGCCCAAGTGGACATGGTTTGGAAGGCATCTTTGTAAGATTTACCATCTAACTTAACTTCTGCGGAAGAAGAGTTAATACAAACAGAATCTTTTGAATCAAAAGCCAGGTTTGGTTCCATTTTTCCGTCGATGACTTGTTTGATAGGAAGTTGGAACTTCACAGCAAAATCATAGTCTCTTTGGTCATGGGCAGGAACGGCCATAATGGCACCAGTTCCATAAGAGATTAAAACATAATCGGAAATATAAATTGGAACTTTTACAGATGGATCCGTAGGCAAACTCGCATAAGATCCTGTAAAAACACCGGTTTTATCTTTATTCAGTTCGGTTCTTTCTAAATCACTTTTTAAAGAACAATCTTTTTGGTATTTTTCAACCGCAGATTTTTGTTCTGCCGTGGTAAGGTCTGCCACAAGTGGATGTTCTGGAGCAAGGACAAGGTAAGTGGCACCAAAAATCGTATCAGGTCTTGTTGTATAAACATTGATGTCTTTGGATAGAGAAGGAACAGGGAAACTAAGTTCCAATCCTTCGGATTTACCAATCCAATTTCTTTGCATTTCCAAAGTGGAAGTCGGCCATTCACATAGAGAAAGATCATTTAATAGACGTTCGGCGTAGGAAGTGATGCGCATCATGTATTGGCGCATGGGTTTTCTTTCTACAGAATACCCTTTGGAAGTCCATTCTTCCACTTCTTCGTTGGCAAGAACGGTTCCGAGGGCTTCACACCAGTTGACTGGGATATTGGCCTCATACACCAAGCGGAAGTGGGATAAAATATCTTCTTTTTCTTTGCGAGATTTGGACTTCCAATCTGCGGCTGAGAACTGAATTCCTTTCGGGAGTTCTTTTCCTTCAAAAAAACCAGAACCTTCTGATTCCAAAGTATTGATGAGGTCAACAATCGGGAGTGCTTTGTTTAACTTTCTGTCAAAATAGGAATTGTAAATTTGCAAAAAAATCCACTGGGTCCAACGGTAATAGTCTGGATGTGTAGTAGAGATTTCTCTTTCCCAATCGTAAGAAAGCCCAAGGCTTTTGATTTGGCGACGAAAGGTATCAATATTGTTCTTAGTTGTGGTGCGAGGGTGGATCCCTGTGGTCATCGCATATCGTTCTGCGGGTAAACCAAATGCGTCCCATCCCATGGGATGAAGGACTTCAAATCCTTCCATTCTTTTGAGTCGTGAAATGATGTCGGTGGCAGTGTATCCCTCTGGGTGGCCTACGTGAAGGCCAGCGCCACTTGGGTAGGGAAACATGTCTAAACAATAGTATTTAGGTTTGGTTGAGTGTGCGTTTGTGCGAAAGGTCTGGTGGTCGTCCCAGTGTTTTTGCCATTTTTGTTCAATATCTTGGAATGGATAATTCATCGACTAACGTAGAGAAAGTGTAGTAATTCTACTTTCTCACGGAGTCGATGATTTTTACAAGCTTTTTGAAACTCTTGGAGAGACAAACTTTACAGAGATTGTATTGATAAAGGTTTGTGACGGATCCGCATTCCGCACAAGGTTTAAGATTGTTGATTTTCACATTCATAAAGTCTGCAGTATTTATCTTTGTATTGCATTCGAGCATTCTATATTTACCTGTATGAGTCCGCTTATCGACAGTGCTGTTCATAACTCCCGAAAAATCCCAAAAAAGGGGATCGGGCAAACACTACGATGAAGTTACTTTATATGAAACCAGCCCTTTGGGGTCAAAAAAAATTAGGATGTACGCTCAAAAAGATAAGTAAAAATTTGTCAGAATTTTTTCGAATCGGTGCAATATAGTTGGAACGAAAATGAAAATTAAAAAAAATATAACTGTTATGGAAAAAATTGAAAAATCGTTGTTAGGCGGTATTTTTTCTAATAAATGCCCGTTATTAGTCATGTCTTTTTTGTTAGGTGATAAAATCTTTGGGGGAAAAACCTAGTGTTGGAATTTAAAAATGTGTTTAAGTCATTTCATAATGAATCGGAAACGATTGATGTGTTGAAAAATATTTCATTTCGCATTGAAACGGGTGAATTTGTAGCGATTATAGGCCCATCTGGCTCAGGCAAATCAACACTACTTGGTGTAGCGGCCGGTCTAGATAAACCTGATATTGGGGTTGTAGCACTGGATGGAACCGATTTAACAAAGGAAAATGAATCTAATTTAGCTGATTTACGTGCAGATAGGATAGGTTTTATCTTTCAAAACTTCCAATTACTCCCTGGACTCAATGCCATTGAGAATGTAGGGATTCCATTGTACTTAAAATCATCTCTATCAGAAGCTGAAATTTTAAAAAAATCTGAAAAAATTTTAGAATCTGTGTCTATGTCTCACAGAGCCACTCACTTCCCAAAACAGTTGTCAGGTGGTGAAGAGCAAAGAATTGCCATTGCGAGAAGTTTTGTGAACGATCCAAAAATCATCTTTGCTGATGAACCAACTGCCAATTTAGATTTTAAAAATAGCAAAACGGTTTTGGATCTTTTGTTGTACAGAAACAAAGAACAAGGCACCACTCTTGTTGTGGTCACTCATGATCCAGATGTGGCAAAACTAGCAGATCGTGTTTTAGAAATGAAAGATGGGGAAATTATTTCGGATTCTAGGAATAAAAAACAATCTACTTCCAGTTCTTCCAAAAACCTGACTGCAAAAAAGACCACCAAACAAAAGAAAACGACTAATGGTTCTAAGCAGGTCAGTCGATGAAGACATCCCTTTTTCGATTTTATCTAAAACGTGAGCTTTTTTCTAGGTTTCGGTATTCACTTCTCATTGTTGTTTCTATTACTCTTGGCGTGGGTTCGGTGATTGGAATCCATTCCTACAAAGACAATACGGCAAATGCAATCAAACGAGAGGCAAAATCGATTATGGGGGCGGATATTGCCCTGCAATCCCCTCAAGAAATCACAAAAACAGCTGAAAAATTGGTCAAAACAAGCCTTCCGGAGGGCTCAGAAACCAGCGCTTCCATCCAGTTTTTATCCATGATTTCTAATGAATCGGGGGAAGAAAACTCGCTTAGTTTTATCAAAGCAGTCGAAACCAACTATCCTTTTTACGGGGAAATGAAGACAGAACCAGAAGATGCTTACCACAATTTAAAACCAAACCAAGTTTTACTCGATAAGTCGCTCGTAGAAAACTTAAAACTAAAAATCGGCAATCGAGTCCGTTTGGGTGATAGTTTACTTGTGTTAGCTGGTATTGTGGTAAAAGAACCAGGAGCTGTGGGATCATTTGTAGGATCGGCTCCAGGATCCATCATTTTAAGAGATACTGCAAACCAAACGGGGCTTGTCCAAAGAGGAAGTCGAATTCGTTATACCATTTATGCGAAATTTCCAGAAACTGTAGACAGTTTGGTTTGGAAGGACAAAGAGTTTGAAGCACTCATCAAAGAAGATTTAACTATTTATCACAATACAGAAGTTAATTCAGGATCCCAACAGTTTATCAAAAACACTTTTGATTATATGGCACTTCTCGCTTTAGCAGGATTTTTTTTAGGAGCCATATCTGTTTATACAGCCGTAAGAACTAGGTTACTTGAAAAACGAAACGAAATCGCCATCCTTATGTGTCTTGGTGCCAAACCGAATGTGATTTTACTTTTGGTTTTTGCTGAGATATTCATTTTATCAATCTTCGGAACCACTCTTGGTCTTGTCCTTGGCTATGGGATCCAATCGGTACTACCGGATATCAGTGGTCTGATGTCTGTCGAGGAAGGAATTGTATTTGGATTTTCTTTTTCTTCCATACTTTGGAGTTTGGTGTTGGGAGTGATCCTTCCACTTCTTATCTCCATTCCTCTCGTTTTAGAAACAAGATCTGTCAAACCGCTTGCTGCTTTAAAAGAAGTAGAATCACAAACCAGCGGAAAACTTTCCACATCCAAATGGCAATTTGGATCTTTCCTTTTGATTTACATTTTGTTTACCAGCCTTGCTGTTCTCGAAACAGAAAGTATTTTCAAAGGAATCCTATTTACATTGGTTTTATTAACCTTACCCATTCTAGTGTACGGATTGTACATTTTCCTTGGACTACTTATCGCAAAAGTATCCAAACTAGGATGGTTATCCAAAGAATGGAGCCTTGTGACAAAAAAAGTCACACGTAAATCAGGAGCCCTTCGCCTATCCATCATTGGACTTGGATCAGCACTGTTTATCCTCACCTTATCACTGATTTTACAAGAGAGTTTACTGGAACTAAGCGGTGCTCGTGAGATTGAACGTAGGCCCAATATGTTTCTTCTCGACATCAGGGAAACACAGAAAGAGGACCTGCTAACTGCCATTAAAACTTTTCCAGTGGAAAAACAATATTTGGCTCCCGTGATTGGCGCAAGGCTTTCCAAAGTGAATGGCGAACCCATCAAAAAAGAAGATACGATCAAAAACGCAATGGATCGGAATTGGCGGGCTACTGCAAGAACCCGAGAATACTTTTTATCCTACCGAGATGAGTTGTATGATACAGAAGAAGTGACCAAAGGTTCGTGGTGGGACGAATCGGGACGAAATGAAATCTCCGTGGAAAGGGATTTTGCAGGTTATTTGCAGGCAGGAGTGGGTGATGAACTTACTTTCAATGTCCAAGGGCGTGAAGTTTCTGGAAAAATTTCTAACTTACGTTCGGTGAACTGGGCGGATATGAAACCAAATTTTGTGGTTCTATTTTCCAAGGGAATTTTGGAAAATGCTCCCCGGTTTTATATTGTTTCCTTACTCATTGATTCTGGAGAAAGTCGATACCAATTACAAAAGGTAATCGTGAATCGTTTTCCGAACATTACCGTAATCGACACAGAAAAAACCATCCAAGCCTTTATGGGAATTTTAGAAAAGGTGACACAGATGATGGCTTTGATGACTGCTTTTATCTTAGCAGCTTCTTTTGTTCTCGTATTTACAACGTTATATGCCAGCCAATCCGAAAGGAAAAGGGAATTCGCACTCTTACGAGTGATTGGTGCCAACAGTCGTTTTATGGTAAAACATTTTCTTCGCGAAGCATTGCTTGTTTCTGTGATTTCGTTTTTACTGGGACTTGTTTATTCTGTTGTTTCCAACGAAGTTCTAAACCGTTCCGTTTTGGAACTCAGAAGTGTTTATCCTTATGGACAACTATGTTTAGTGTTTTTAGGAATCTGTTTGGTGACTGTGAGTTTGTATGCTTTAGGACTATTTAGTTTCTTTCGAATGCCAACGAAAACGGTGCTTAAGGAAATTAAATAGAAGGAAATTGGAAAATCAATTTTAATCCAAACAAAAAAGCCCGGGGTTGTAAGCCGGGCTTTCTCATTGAAAGAGATGTTTTCGGGATTATTGTGCTACCGAAATAACCTCATCTCGGTTGATTACGTTAACAATATGTTTGTATTCAGGAGAATCTTTTCCATATTTTAACTCAGTGGCACGTAGTAAGTGAACGTTCTTTTTGTAACGATACTTGAAGAGCATATCATCTGGACCTTTTGTCTTTTTGATCATGTTTTCTTCAAAGCTATAAGCACTTGCAAGATACTTGTGAGCAGGATATTCTTTTTCGTTATCATCGATTTCGATGTAAAGTTCAAGAATTGGGATGGTTTGAGGAAGATTTTGAAGGTCATACTCAGCCATAATCCATGAACGATAAACGTCAGAAAGAAGTCTTTTGAACTCAGGTCTTTCTCTTAAGTCAGGGTTTTTAATTTCATCAAGGTGATTGATCGCCTTAGAGAAGTAATTGAGAGCGTCTTGTTTCGCTTTCATTTTTTCACGGTAAACAACTCGTTCTTCTCTAGATTTACGATCTACTTTTTGCCAGTACCATTTTTCATCTAAGCGTTTTTTCTCAGCTTCTTCTTTGCGGTACTGTTCCACCCAATCTCTATTTTTCATCACAGTGTTAACACCGGATTGGTAGTTGGAAAGAGCCAAACGGAATTGGTTGTTGGCGAAAGTTTTAGAAAGTTGGTGTAACTCTTGGAAAGTTTTGTTATACCCTTTAAAATCAGGATTCTTCCAAAGAGATTCCTGTTCCATAATTTCTTTCTTTCTCTTTTTTTGGTCTTCGGTAAGTTCCGCATCGTCATTCTCAGGAACGAGTTCGCCTTTGAGAAGTTCGTCGACTTGGTCTTTAGCCGCTTGGCTATCTTGAGCGTTCGCAGGCTGAGTTTGTGCGAAAAGCACACTGAAGCCGGACACCAGTTGGAGAATAAGGAGATACTTAATAATCTTCATAGTCGTGTGACCCTTTTGTCTCTTTCAATATTTTGAAGGAATAGGTTTATCTATTTCTTCAATGAAAGTATCGGAATGGCAAGAGTCAATAATAACGATTTAATGAGGAAAAAAACCTAATCATGAACTTTTTCTTCCGATTCTCTTTGATTTAAAGGGACATAAGTCCTGAAACTCCTAAAAAATCTCATTCCTTGACAGCTTAGAGAATTCGAGAAGATTGCTCCTTGGAGATGAATTTATCCGAAATTACTGCCATCCGGGACGGAAATCCACAGTGTAAAACCTGTGGCGGGGTTGGGATTACCTTGGCCGAACATGTTCGCGGCTCTCGTTCTGGTGCCCTTGTCCTTTGCCATTGTATCGGAAGCGACTGTAACACTTGTGAGTCGAAAGGGCAAGCCCCTTATATGACTTTTGATAGAAAGTTAGACAAAATGCTTCCTTGTGTTTGTCACAACGCACGGTTTTCCCTGCGAAATTGGGAGAATCTGGTCGAAAAAGCCAACATTCCTGCAAGGTACCGCTTCCAATTTTTGTCCAATATCGACATTGGTGACACAGCAAACGATCCCGATATGTCCTTTATTATTGCTCACGACTGGGCAAACGAACTCGTTCATAAATTTAAGAACGCAGATTTTTCGCCGCAAGGGTTTTATCTTTGGGGTGGGACTGGGTCAGGAAAAACCTTACTCGCTTGTGTCATTTTGAACGAACTTATTTTTCGTTATGGGATTACATGCAAATACGCTAAAGTGAATAAGGATTTTTTGTCAGCCATTCGCGATACATACCAATCAGATAGCGAAACTCACGGACAAGAACGTTCCATCGAAAGAGAATTTGCGAATGTAGATGTACTTGTGATTGATGACTTTGGTGTACAAAAAGAATCCGAATTCAACAATCGAAAGTTATACGATCTGATTGATAGTCGTTATGAACAAGAAAAACTCACGCTTCTCACATCCAATCATTCACTAGTCGAGTGGAGAGATCGTGGTCAAGGTCGCATTTATTCCAGGCTCATGGAAATGACCAAAGAAATTGAACTCAAATGTCCCGATTATCGCACTAAGTTTGTAAAGAGGTAAGATTATGAAATATTCCAACATTGCCTTTTTGTCTCTGGGTTCCAACATCGGTGACAGACACCATTTTATGGACCAGGCAATTTGGGAAATTTCTACCTTACCTGAAGTGCAAATTTTAAAACAATCGGAGCGGTTGGAAACAGCTCCACTGGAAAATACAAACCAACCTTACTTTCTAAACCAAATTTTAAAAGTGATGGTATCGTCTGCTTTCACTCTCCCTTGTTTACTGGATTCCCTCCAAGCGATTGAAGACAAACTCGGCCGTAAACGTAGGTCTTGGAAGGGCCCAAGAGAAATTGATATTGATATTCTTACATATGAAGCCGTAGTGATGAAAACAGATTTTTTACACCTGCCTCACCATTCGCTTTATTCAAGACCTTTCATCAAACAGCTATTAACCGATATGGGAGAAATTGGAGTGTATGCACTCTTTTTGGAACTAAACCATGAAAAACATTATTCTACAGTATAAAAAAAAATACGATGCGGGAGAACCCATCTCTGTCGTCACTTGTTACGATTATACCTTTGCTACTCTTTTTAATAGAACAGAAGTGGATTGCCTCCTTGTGGGTGATTCACTCGGAATGGTGATCCAAGGAAATCATTCTACACTACCTGTTACTTTAGATGAAATCATCTACCATACAAAAGCTGTGTGTAAGGGAGCTCCCGACAAAACCATTGTTGCCGATTTACCGTTTTTATCTTACCAAACATCTATTGAAGAAGGGATTCGTTCTGCTGGCCGTGTGCTCAAAGAAACCAATGCTTCTTGTGTAAAACTGGAAGGGGATTCTGAATTTATTATCGAACTCACAAAACGAATGACCGAATCAGGAATTCCTGTGTTTGCTCATTTGGGTCTCACTCCGCAATCAGTTCACACTCTTGGTGGTCATCGTGTCCAAGGAAAAACGGAAGCAGCTCGATCCAAAATGGTTCGTAAAGCCAGAGAACTTTCGGAAGCCGGCGCCTTTGCCTTGTTACTCGAAATGGTTCCCGAATCTCTCGGAAAAGAAATCACAGAATCCATTCGGATTCCGACGATTGGGATTGGTGCGGGAAAGTATACTTCGGGCCAAGTGCTTGTGATGCAAGATTTACTCGGACTCAATGAAGACTTTCATCCTAAGTTTTTGAAGAAATTTGGGAATCTTAGCGGGGCGGTAAAGGATGCGGTGAATCTGTACCACCGCGAAGTTTCGAAACGAGAGTATCCATCGGAAGCTCACGCTTTTTTAGATACTTAAACTTTATTTTCTCTTTCTTGCCGCTTCGGCCAATCTCTCGAACATAGGGACGGTTGTTTCCCAAGAAACACAAGCATCTGTAATGGACTGTCCATAAGTCAGAGGTTTGGCATCAATCGATTGGTTTCCCTCTTTCAAATGACTTTCAATCATTACACCTAGGATATGTGTGCTGCCTTTTGCAAATTGTTCTGCTACTGCATCAATCACCGCAGGTTGTTTACGAAAGTCCTTTTGGCTATTTCCATGAGAACAATCGATCATCACTTTGGGTGGAAGGCCTGCTTTTTCAATTTGTGAGCCCACTTCATTGACAGACGCCTCATCAAAGTTAGGTCCTTTGTTTCCTCCACGTAAAATGACGTGAGTGTCTTTGTTTCCAGCAGTTCTAAAGATGGCACTACTACCTTGGTTGGTCACAGAGAGAAAATGATGGCTAGAACTTGCTGAACGAATGGCATCCACTGCAATTTGTACATTTCCATCAGTTCCATTTTTAAAACCGATAGGTGCTGAAAGACCTGATGCTAGTTCCCTGTGGACTTGGCTTTCTGTGGTTCTCGCACCGATGGCACCCCAAGCAACTAAGTCTGCAATGTACTGAGGAGAAATCACATCTAAAAATTCTGTTCCGCAAGGGATTCCCATATTATTGAGGTCTAACAGAAGTTTGCGTGCAAGTTGTAAACCTTTGTTGATATGAAAAGATCCATCTAAATCGGGATCGTTGATAAGTCCCTTCCAACCCACAGTGGTTCTTGGTTTTTCAAAATAAACTCGCATTACAATGAGAAGTTCGTTTTTAAACTCTTCAATTTTTGGTTTGAGTTTGGATGCATATTCCATCACGGCACCAATGTCGTGAACAGAACATGGACCTACGACAACTAACATACGTTTATTGTCTTTTCCATGGATGATATCAGAGATTTCACTTCTGGTACGTACTACCACTTCACAGGCCTGGTCTGTCAAAGGAAGTTCTTCCATAATGACAGATGGTGGGATGAGGTTGTGTTGTTCTAAAATTCTTAAATTGGCTGTAGGTTTCATAATTAATACTTTTGCATGGAAGGATCGACTAAATCGGAATAGGCTAGAGTTCCTCCGGCTACGTTTTTATAGGATTTAAATCCTGCTTGGGCTAAAATCCCACAGGCCATTCCTGACCTTCCCCCCGAACGACAATACACCAAAATTTCTTTGTCGATTTGGTTTTTGATTTCTTCGATCCGTGCGGCAAGTTCGCTTACGGGAATGAGTTTGTCTGTACCGGGAACCAGAGCAATTTGTTGTTCATTTGGGTTTCTTACATCCAATACAAAAAAATCATCTTTTCCTTCTGCACGTGCATCCAGACGTTTTTTAAAACTGACTACATCGATTTCCGGTACCATTATGTGACTCCGCCCATTTCCTCTAGTTCTATTGTAATAACCTCCCAACGTTTCGTGAGGAGGCTTATATCTCTTTTAATATCGTTATAAGTGTCCATTTCCAACTGAAAACTTCTGTTTTTAAAGAACTCTGGATCCTGTAAAAGTTCCTCTTTGTCCTTTTTATTTTTTTCCAGTCTTTCTATTTGGACTTCCAAATCGGAAATTTCTTTCTCTAATTTTTTTCGTTTGTTTTTGCTGCTTTGCGGATTTGCTTTTTTTTCTTCAAATTTAGATTTGCCAGCGGAATTTTGGGCCGGAGATTCCGTTTCATCTTCTTTATGGAACTTGAGGTAGTCGTCAAAACTACAATTTAGGTTTTGTAAAACCCCACCTGAGAGTTGGAAGGTGCGGTTACAAAGTCCCTTCATAAAATCGGGATCGTGGCTAATGATGAGTAGGCTTCCTGGAAAATCAATAAGAGCCCGTTTGACTGCTTCTCGAATCACGATATCTAAGTGGTTTGTAGGTTCATCTAAAAATAAACAATTGGAAGGGTGGTTGACAAGGAGTGCCAATCGGAGGCGGCTTTGTTCTCCACCAGACAAGTGTTTTACTGATTTAAAAACTCCATCTCCTGGAAAGGCAAAATGTCCAAGAAGGGTCCTTGCTTTTTCTTCGCTGAGTTCGGGGTATTTTTTAATTACTGTTTCAACAAGGTTCAGGCCTTCATCTAAATCTTCTCCATGAGTTTGGGAAAAGTAACCCAGTTTGGTTTTTGGGCCATAATAGAGAGAACCTGAATCCAACTTATGCCTTTCTAAAAGACAACGCATAAGAGTTGATTTCCCGGCTCCATTCGGGCCAACGAGCGCCACTTTGTCGCCTGCGGAAATTTCAATTTCGGCGTTTTCAAAAATAGTTTTTTTCACACCCGTATTTTTATCAGGATAGGAAAAGGAGGCATTTTCTAAGCGTAGGATGATATTACTCGATGGAAGGAATTGGAATTGGTAATCGGGTTTTTGGTTCCAAAAGGATTCTTCTGGATTGTCTACCTTATCTCTTTTTTCCAATCGTTTGATTACCGATTGGACTTGTCTTGCTTTGGTCGCTTGGGCACGGAATCGTTCCACCCATTCCATTCGGCTTTTTAGATAACTTTCTTCTTTTGCGAATTGGGCTTTGAGTTGTTCTTGGATTTCATTTTTGGCTTCAAAAAATTCTTCCAAACTTCCTTGGAATTCAAACGTTCCATGGGGATTGATTTCAATGATCGTATCAACCGTTTGGTTTAAAAATTCAGGATCATGAGTTACAAGAACAAAGGCTTGGTTTTGGGAAACTAAAAAGTCAGCTAACCAAGATTTGGTTTTATCATCCAAATGGTTTGTAGGTTCATCGAGTAATAATAAATTATGTGGGTTGAGAAGGGCAATGGCAAGACCAATGCGGTGGTGGTAACCCGGTGAAAATTCTTTGGTTTTACGAAGGAAGTCGGCTGTAGAAAATCCCAGGCCTGAAAGAATTTTTTTCGCACGAGCTTCTAGACCGTGTAAGTCGTGTAAGTGGGCAAATTCTTCTAAATCACTTTGATCGTGAAGTAAATCTTCAAATGCAGGATCATCGTGATTGATCGTTTCGAATTTGGATTCGATGAGTTTTCTTTTTCCATCATACTCGGCATAGAGTTTGTTCTCATCGAGGACTGTATCTATGACAGAAGTGTCCGGGCTAAATTCGGGGATCTGTTGAAAAAGGGAAAGGACGGTATTTTTGGAACGAATGACTTCCCCGGATTCGGGTTTCATCTTTCCTGCGGCCATTTGAAAGAGAGTGGTTTTTCCGGATCCGTTAGGCCCGACAATCGCAACGCGACAACCTGGTTTGATATGCCAGCTGAATCCCTCAAAAAGGACTTTGGGACCGAAATGTTGGTGGATTTGGATGAATTGGATCAAAGCGCTTTGCGAAAACCCGCCGTAAGGCGGGGAATTTAGGAGGGACTAACCTTATTTCTTGGCTAGAAGTTCCGCCTTTCTTTCGCGAAGGTGTTTTACATAAAGGCTAGATTCGCCGTTCATGGTTTCCACTGATTTGCTGATGGCTGAGTCAATTTCTGCTACAGTCATTTTTGCGATTTTTTTGTTCTTCTTTTCTTTTTCTTCTGACATGGAAGTTTTCCCCTTTTAGGTACGTCACTGAGATTCTTCCAGAGTTTCCGCAAGTTGGGAGACTGCAAGAAAAATAAGACAAAAATACAGACAAGTTTCAAACTGACCGCATGAAACGACTCAGACGATTTTTCAGTGAAGTGTACTTGTACGATGTCCATGGCCTGGCTTCGGAACTTTCGTTTACTTTCCTTTTGACTCTCTTTCCACTTCTAGTTGTTTTTGTGACCTTACTTGGACTTTTACAAGACCCAAAAACCATCAATTTGATGACAGACCAAATAGGGAAATTTTTACCTGCACCAATCTTTCAACCCATAGATAAAAGTGTAGAAAATTTAACAAGAGTTAAGAGCTATAATGTGATTGCTCTGAGTATTGCGATTTCTTTTTTTTCCAGTTTGACTATCTTTGGAACTATTTCCAAAGCTCTTCGGTTTATTTCCCGGGACGAAACTAAGGTTGGTTTTATCGCATCCCAGTGGATCAATTTTCGATTGCTTGTGATTTCTTTATTATTACTTGTTTTATATTTTTATCTAACATTTGGACTTGTTGCTACAGAACGGTTTTTGTTTCAAAAGTTTCGGTTTGGGTTTTTCCGATACAATCCTTATCTTTCGGTATCACTGATTTCTTTACCGTATTGTATTGGATTGTTTACATTCTATTATGCTTATATTACAAAAGCGAAAACCACTTTAAAAGAAAATTTACCCGGTGCCATTTTGGCCTCACTACTGGTGCTAGGAATGAGTTTTGGATTTCAATGGTATCTCAAAATGAAAAACGTAGGTGTGAATTATTCATTAGCATATGATTTGATTTCAAAAATGGTAGTTCTGATGTTGTATACTTATATCAATTCTACCTTTTTTATTTGGGGTTTTTTATGGAACCAAGTCCTTGCGGATGATCGGAATAAAAAATCTCAATCTAAAAAATAATCAGGTTCTAAGATCCTTGGACAAAAGGAAATGATAATTCCAAAGTAGTGGCGTGCGAGTGAAAAAAAGAGCCACTCTCCACCGGAAGAGAGGATATCATCGGCATCAAGATCGGTGTATCCTTTTTTATGAAACAATTGATCCAAACTCCAGTTTTCTTCTCCTGGAATGACTTGGACTTTGAGATGTGCATAGAATTTATTTTCTAAACGATGGTAACGAAATACTAATGCTCTTCCACCTAACGGATTTCTGATGGTGAATGTGAGCCAGGTTGGGAAATCATTTTCTGGTTCCGAACTTAAATGGTAAAGCTCCCAACCTATATCTTTTGCATTTCCAAAAAATTCATGAAAGCTGGAAGTAAATGCAGATTGGTATTCGGCTGTGATCCCCATTTCTTTTTTGATAGAAATAAAACCCCTGTTTTATTGCAAATTTTATCTAGGTTTTTCTAACAAAGATTTAAAAGGTTTTTTTGAAAAAGAAAAACAAATTCCAGTTTCCCTAAGAATGAGACTGATTAGGATGGGGACTTGAGGTTTGTAACCTATGATTGAAACCATCAATATCAATTGGCCTAGCGGAGCCATCGATCCCGTCATTCATTGCCCTGCTTGCGGAAGTCTAGTCTTAAGTCCATTAGAAGAAGAAGGACCTGGTTGCCACCACATTCAGTTCATCATCGATAGTGAGTCTGGCGAATTTAACTACATCACAGAACCTTTTGATGAAATTTTAAAAGAATTTCGTAAACCGGATGTGGAAGAGTTTGATGAATGGGATGCCACAGAAGTCTTTTTAGAAGAAGCAGAATCAAATACTTTCTATGTAATGAATTTAATTTTGCCAAGTAATGTTTCCATTGAAGATGAACCTGTTTGTTTACGAATTGGATTTGAATTATTTTTTACTGAAGATCAAGAAGAATTGTACGAAGAATTAGAAAGAAGACATGATGAGGAAGGGTTACATGACCATAGCCAGAACTAAAGTTTTTAAAATTGGGTTATCCATATCTATTTATTTTGTTTTAACCAATTGTTTGATAAGTTATAAAGATCATCCTAAAATTCTCCCACTTCCTTCGGAAGAAAAAACCATAGATTCGAATTTTGTATATGCTCTTCCGACGTTTCCCCAAATGAATTTAGGTGGAAGGGAAGCTTTAAAAAACTATTTCCAAAACAAAACTCGTTTTAAAAACACAGTGGAAGGAGTGGATGTTCCTAAATCTGGTTATTTAGTGAATGTAAAGGTTAACTACCGTTCACCGTCTCCAGAAGCAACCGTGTTTCTTGGAATTTCCACTTTGACTGCAACACTCCTTCCTGCTTGGTCCACACAAGATGGTTATGATGTTCAGTATCTTCTTTATAAAGATGGAAAAAAAGTAGGAACCTATGAGTATCATATCTTTAGAAATTATGCTCAGTGGTTTCTCTTCATTCCTATTTCTTGGTACAATTTTGAAACTGCAACAGAAAGAGAAGTATTCGAAAGAACCACTCATAAGTTTTTTGAGGATGCCAAGGATCATTTTTAAAAACATTGGATTTCAACTTTCAAATTTATCATGACTTTGTCTGGGGATTTTGGCCTGGGATCATAGTTGTATTTGGAGTTGGGTTCTTTGTTGGTTATTTAGCATCGTTTTTAGGGCTCGGGGGTGGATTCATTTACACTCCCTTTTTTCATAGTTTTTTTCATTTAACGGCCGTTCAAGCAGTAGCCGTTTCTCTCGCACAGATGCCGATTTCTTCCCTTTCCGGTCTTGTTGTTTATTATAAAAATAATAAAATTAGATGGAAACAAGGGTTTCTTTTGCTTTGTACATCGATTCCAACAGCTCAATACACAGCATATAAGTTTGGAAGATTTGAAGATACCGAAATCGGTAAACAGTTGTTTTATGGGACTCCGTTTTCAGAGTTTATTTACCTGATCGTATTCACTGTTTTTTTAGGAATTCTTGCTATTTATAATATGATCACTGCCTTAAGGCGAAGAAGAAGATACTTCCAAACTTTAGAAGTTCGGTCACAAAATTTAAATTCCAATATTGCAACCGATTCGAAAACAAACGAAAACCAAATGGAGCCGTTTACCTATTCACCAAAATCTGCTATCATTGTTCTTCTTACTGGAATCTTTTTTGGATTGTTTTCTTCTTTATTTGGAATTGGGGGAGGTTTTTTGGCTGTTCCTCTGTTTGTGTATTATTTTCGTATGAGTCCTGTGGAAGCTGTGGCTACTTCGTTTTTAGGAATCTTTCTTACGTCCTTTGGAACGAGTGTTATGTTTTTTTTCCAAGGTAAATTACATTTGGAATTAGCACTCATTGGAAGTTTTGGTGGGATCTTTGGAGCCAGGATCGGTTCTTTAAAAGCAATCAATGCCAAACCTTACAGCATCTTGCTTGTAACAGCCACATTCCAATTCTTAGTTGTGATTTGGTATGTGATTGGCAAACTTCCTAAATTCTAATTGTCTAATTTCATTTTTTCTGTAATTTTCGTCTAAAAAGTAATTCACCTATGAAGCCTAAATTTCCTGAAGACCAACTCATTTCAACACCGTCAGGTAAAATTCCCAAGTTGTATAGTTGTACCGAGTGTCGTAATGGGGCAGGTTTAGATTTTTCTTTTACTATGGCCTTCCAACCTATTATTGATTGGAACCAAAAAACCATTTATTCCCATGAGGCACTTGTTCGCGGTACTAACGGTGAATCTGCCTATTCCATTCTTTCTAAAGTAAATTCAACTAACAGATACCAGTTTGACCAAGCCTGTCGAATCAAAGCAATCCAACTGGCAAGTCAGATTGGTATTCCTTCTTATTTGAATATTAACTTTTTACCAAATGCAGTTTACCAACCAGAGACTTGTATTCGTGCTACTCTCGAAGCAAGTAAAGAATACCAATTTCCTTTGAATCGATTGGTATTTGAGTTAACGGAAGGAGAAGAAGTGCAAGACCACGATCATATTATCAATATATTCAAAACTTATAAAGAATATGGATTTTTGACTGCCATTGATGATTTTGGATCTGGATACTCTGGACTCAATTTGTTGGCAAAATTCCAACCTGACCTCATTAAGTTAGATATGGAACTCATCCGAAACATCCAGTCCAATTCAGTGGCTCAAAAATTAACAAAGGCAATTGCTAATGTATGTCAGGAAATCGGAATCGCTGTGATTGCAGAAGGTGTTGAGACAATCGGTGAATTGAAAGTTTTGGTAGATATGGGAATTTCTCTCTACCAAGGATACTTGTTTTCCAAACCAGCATTTGAATCTGCTGGTGAAGTAGTTTTTCCTACTCTTTAAATTAGGAAACTACTTAATTCACGTCTAGGGGAATTGTATTCATACGAACTCCTACCCATCCTAGCGATCAACTGAATTTGATCTTTTGACTTTAGGCCAAGGATCGTTTTCAGTTGTTTGGTGAACTCTCTACTTTCTGGATAATCCTCCACCGATTGGTTCATGGTATGGAAGGCAAAATCTCGGACCGCCGATGCCAGACTCAACCGCATAAAATCTCTTCCTACTTCTATCCAAGTCCTTTCGTCATCAGAATTTTCTGTGATCAAAAAAACAAGAGCCTTAGAAGAATACACTTGCTTTTGAAACATTTGGATTCCTGCTTCTTTCGCCGATTCTGAATGCCATGTTTCTTTTGATAAATCTACAAAGAAGGTTTTGGCAAACCAAAGTTTGATTCCTGAAAGTCCATTTCCTTCTAATGTGAGTCCATCTCTTTTTTGGTAGATATCCTCTTTCGAAACTCGGAACCATTTTCGGTTCAGTTCATTGGAAATGGTGCGATTGGTTTCCATTGCGAAAGCTGCATCCAAAATGGGAAGTATGGATTCTAATTGTTTTGGATCATTCACAAAGAGTAATTTATGTTTGTTAGGCCCCATTAACATTTTTAAATCTTCTATTTCTTCTTTTGAAATGTAATCTCCAGAATATACAGACCTGTTCATTCTGCGGTTAGGGACACCTGCAAATAAAAAGTCGTGCACACATTTTGTTTTTGGGAAAATTTGGAATTTTGCCACTGGCAAAGTTGAAAAAGTTTTTGGTCCTGGTTTTCCAATTGGAAAGTATGCGATTTTCGTATCGAACATTAGTTTATCGGCTGTTAAATGAGCAAGCTCCAGAAAACAACCTTGTGTATGGAAAAATTGCCGGTTGAGCGAATCGATTTCGATAAGTTGTTTATCCCCATCACCAAAAAGTAAAAATTCCGAATCGGAAACCTTTCTAATTTTCCAAGGCTGTGAATTATGGGAGTTGGGAGCCAAAAGCGCTGTGATAAGGATCTGGTCCAGTGGTTTGGTCATTCCTAATGATTCTGCAAACCTTAGCGGATCTTCCCTATGAAGGTTCGAATCTTTATTACTGTATGCATATAAGGTTTTTTGAAGTGTGGAGAGAGAAACCAAGGCTCCAGTGGCAAAACTATTCATTAGAAATCTTTTTCTTGTGAGCTTCATTATTTTTCCATTTATGGTCTAGACCTTAATTGGATAGCCGTCTAATATAAAATGTCAACCAACTCTGAACCTTTTTCCATCGATATCGTCTCCGATGTAGCTTGTCCCTGGTGTTACGTAGGAAAAAAGAAACTGGAGTTGGCCCTACAAACGGTCGGAGATCAAATTAACCCCCAAGTCAAATGGAGGCCATTCCAACTTTCTCCAGAGATTCCTGAAGAAGGAATTGATTACAAAGAGCACCTAACACAAAAATTTGGAAGTTTGGATAGATTGGATGGTGCATGGCAACGGTTGACTGAAATCGGAAAATCAGTGGGAATTCCCTTTCGATTTGAAGACATCCCAAAAGCTACAAATACTCTCGTACTCCATGCACTTGTAGCAGGACTTTCAACTTTAGACGAACAAGCTCAGTTAGTAGATCGTTTTTTTGCGGCAAACTTTTCTGAAGGAAAAGACCTCACAGACAAAGAAATCATTTGGAAAGTCGCTGAACCATTGTACAAAGATCGATCTAAGTTTGATGCCATTTTCAATGACCCAGAACTCAAAGAGAATATTCGACAAGAAATTTTATATTACCATCAAAATGGAATCAGCGGAGTACCGTATTTTATTATTGGCGGAAAGTATGCAGTGAGTGGCGCGCAAGATACTTCGGTCTTTGTGGAAGTGATTGAAACTGTATTAAAAGAACGCGAATCAGAAAAACCAAGTCAATAAATTAACGTTTCATCTTGACCCAACATTCAATATTTTTAGATTGATTCTAACTGTAATTCATTTATGAAAAAAATCATTCATTTCTTCGTCTATAAACCATTAGTTGCTAATTTGGTTTTTATCTTTTTGTTCCTTGCTGGGATGATCTCAGTCCTTTCGATGAAACGAGAAGCTTTCCCTCGGGTGAACTTTCGCCAAGTCCGAGTTCTCACTGTCTATCCCGGTGCAAGCCCTGTGGATGTGGAAAAAAAAGTTACCATACCCATTGAAGAAAAGTTACGTGAAGTGGAAGGATTGGATTCCGTTCGTTCCATCTCTCGCAACTCAGAATCCGATATCAGCATTAAAATTGATTTAGAACACAATAACCCGGATGGTGTTGTGAACGATATCAGACGTGCCGTTGACCGTGTGACCAATTTACCAACGCAAGTCAAAGATCGACCAATTGTAACGGAACAGAAGAGTTCCAACTTTCCTGTGTTAGAGATAGCAATCCATGGTGCTATGGATGAAATGGAACTTCAGGAAATGGGTAGGTTCATCGAAGATGAAATGCGAAAGGTTTCTGGTGTTTCTCGTGTGGATGCTTTTGGAAAACGGAAAGAAGAGTGGCGTATTCGTGTGGATCCCGAATTAAAGAAACGATATACACTCGGTTTTTCTGATATCATCAATGCAATATCGAAACGAAATATCAGTGTTCCTGCCGGATCATTTTTACGACCGATCACCCAAGACATTCGTGTGACTGGTGAAATCAACGAAATCAATGATATTAAAAATATTCCCGTTCGTTCCAATGAAACTGGAAATACAATTCTTTTGTCTCAAGTTGCCAATGTAAAAGATACATATGAAAGGCCACGAGTAATAGCAGTTGTCAATGGCGAACCAGCTTACGTTTTACAAATCATTAAAAAAGATAGCGCTGACATCATTCGAACAGTGCAAGCTGTTCAGGAAAGAATTGCTGAATTAAAAAAGCAAATCCCCGCGAACATTCAGTTTACGGAATTAAACAACGAAGGGGCTCGTGCTATCAAACGATTGGATGTAGTGATCACCAATTCACTTCAAGGTTTGTTTTTGGTAGTAGTAGTGCTTATTCTCTTCTTTAGTTTTAAAGATTCATTACTCACAAGTCTTTCATTACCACTGACACTTTTTGCTACAACCATAGCATTTCCAATTTTTGATGTTTCTTTCAACTTAGTATCGATGCTTGGAATTATCATTTCGCTTGGTATGTTAGTTGATAATAGTATTATCATCTCTGAAAATATTTATAAACATAGATCTAGAAAAATTGATTCTAGAGAAGCTGCTGTTCTTGGTGCAAGTGAATTATTTGTTCCGATCATTGGTTCTTATCTCACTACTGTAGCGGCATTTTTACCTATGGCATTTATGTCTGGAATTATGGGTAAATTCATTTGGCAAATTCCATTTATGGTGATTGTAGCCTTGACTTTATCTTTGTTTGAATCTTTTTTATTACTTCCCGTTCGGTATGCGCAGTTTACTTCACATGAAGTCAAAAAACGTTCGAAACACCGGGAACGTTTTCGGTCCGTTTTAGAAAATGGTTTTGATTCATTAAAATCTGCATTCACTCGTTTTATTACAAAAGTTGTGAATCGCCCTTTTCTTACCTTAGGATCCATTCTCATTGTATTTTTATCTTCCTGCGGATTGGTGGGACTGATGAACTTCAATTTATTTCCAAAGGAAGGAATTGATTATGTGATGGTTCGAGCAGAATTCCCTCCTGACTTTTCTGCACAAGAGACCACAAAACAACTGCAATACTTTCAACCAATTTTAAATAAAATTCCTAAGAACGAAGTACAAAGTATCATTTTAAAAATTGGAATCCAACAAACGGATCCTACTGATCCATTAACGCGAATTGGTGAGCAGTTAGGAATGGCTCAGATCATTCTTGTTCCCGAAACAGAACGCAAACGAACTGCTCAAGAGATTTTTGGGGAGTTAGAACCTGATTTGAAAAAACTTCCAGGTGCGGTATCTGTCATGGTAGATTTAGTGGTCAACGGCCCACCGATTGGGGCAGCAGTGACTGTTGCGATTGAAGGTCGTGATTATAAAACGCTAAAACAAATCTCAAATGAGATGCAGGATTTTTTGCGGAAACAAGAGGGAGTCATCAATATTAACGATGATTACAAACCAGGTAGAGAAGAAATCCAAATTCGAATGAAGGATACTGCATCTGCCATCACAGGAATTGATACACAAATCACTGCTTATTATGTTCGAACAGCTATGGAAGGTCTTGAGGCATCTAACTTACGTAAAGGTAAGGATGAAGTAAAAATTGTCATACAGAATGATGATCAGTTTAGAGATGGAATGGAAGATTTGGATTCAATTCAAATATCTAATAAATTTGGTCTCCTAACACCGATTACAGCTGTTACCACAAAAACAACGGTCCAAGGAATTGAAGCGTTGTACCATAACGATTATGAAAAAGCAATTACTGTTCTTGCGGATGTAGATGAAGCCAAAACCAGTTCTTCAATAGTGAATGGGAAAATTGTGGATGAGTTTGGGAATATTGGTAAAAAGTATCCCGGTTATAAAATCAAATTTCGCGGGGAACAAGAAGAAACTGCCAAGTCGATGGTGTCTCTTTTGACTGCAGGTGTTCTTGCCTTTTTTGGAATTTTTGCCATCCTTGCAATCATCTTCAATAGTATTAAAAAACCTATCCTCATTTTACTCTCGATTCCATTAGGTTTTGTGGGAGTGGTATTTGGATTTTTGATTTCAGGAAAGGCATTAAGTTTCCTTGCGATGATTGGAATCATTGGTCTTGCAGGAGTGATTGTGAACGCATCCATCGTACTTGTGGATACCATCCAAGAATTCCAAGCCAAAGGAGAAGGGCTGTATGAATCTCTCATTACAGCTTCTGGTGAAAGATTTCGTCCCATTCTTGTGACAACCCTCACCACTATGGCAGGAATGATTCCGACTGCGTATGCTATCGGTGGATCAGATCCACTCCTCATTCCGATGACACTTTCTTTAGCATGGGGACTTGGATTTGGAACCTTTGGATCTTTAATCTTTATCCCCGCTAGTTTTTCCGCCTATTACAAACTTAAAAAACGAAAATAAGAATTTGTTAGTAATGATTCAGAACATCTTCGGCAAACCCGAGGATGTTTTGAAGTTTTAGTTTTTTCCCATCATCTAAAACTACTGTTCCATTAAACATTCCAAACACTTGATGTTGTACGGTTTTGATGATTAAAAAATTCATATAAGAATTTCTATCCACAATCGGTGTAAATTCCAAATCCAAACGGTTGTTATTGGAAGTGAATTTCCATGGCGCCATATAGTTTTTAGTATCGATGATGAAATTCACTTCATCAAGTTTATGAATTTTTCCATCATAAAAAATAACATTTTCAGAAGCCGGAGTTCTATCGGTAAATCCATATCCTAAGTTGAGGCCAAAAGGTTTTCCATCCAAATAAGCTGATACGGAACTCCAGTACCATCTGTTTTTATAAGTCCAGACTCCGCGACCCCAGTCGAGGGCTCCAAAATCTTTTTTAGAATCAAATTGGTAGATTGTGTTACCAACCTGGACCTGGCCAGAAGCAGGCATACAATTGATTTTTGTATTATAATAAAATGCTTTTCGGTTTTCTTTCCAAGAGGTTGCAATATTCATTGAATCCATTTTTGGTTCGTTCAGTTCAATTTTACCTTGGATTCCTTTGCCTCCATCTGGCGCTTCAAATGATTTTGATTCAAATTCTAAAATTCGTTTTCCGCCAATGACTTCAAATCGGATTCTCAGTTTTTTGTCTTCAAATTGGACAACACCGCTGCTGTTGACTCGTGGGAATCCAGTTTTTCCAAGAGGCAAAACGGAGAGAGTATCAATTTGTTTGAATGTTCCTCTTTTGAAATCCAAAAAACAAATCGCAAAAAGTCCCGCATAACCTAGATCAGATGCCGTGATTGTAATTCCAAAATCTTTTGTCGGAGAAAGAATGGAGTAATAATCCCATTCCTTAATTTTTAAAGCGGATGCCGCAATACTTTCGCGATTGTAAGTCCAAAAAGGAGATCTGGCCCAACCTTCTTCCGTGAGGGTTCCGTCGTTATTGAGTAGAGGAATTTGTTTTTTAATCTCAGGCATGAACCGATTTAAAAGGATTTATAACTTTCGGCGAGAAGTTTTTGTTAGATTCGATAAGAGCGAATTGACAGAAATCGAATTCCATTGCAGACTCGGTTTCGCTCACGCACCACAAACAAGGAAAAACGAACCATGAGTCAATCCATTCCAAAAGAACAAAATTATGATTATGACTTTATTATTGTAGGATCTGGTTTTGGAGGTTCTGTTTCTGCTTACCGGTTATCACAAAAAGGTTATAAGGTTTTAGTGATTGAATCAGGAAAAAGATGGAAATCAACAGACTTTCCCAAAACTAATTGGAGCCTTCGTAAATACTTATGGATGCCGAAATTAGGTTTTTATGGAATCCAAAGAATCAATTTGCTGAATGATTTTTTACTTGTGAGTGGGGCCGGTGTTGGTGGAGGTTCTTTGGTATATGCATGTACATTATATGTTCCTTCTTCAAAAGTATTAAACTCTCCCTTGTATTCCAAAATGGGTGGGGAAAAAAGTTTATTACCATATTATGATGTTGCGAAACATATGCTTGGAGTTACAGAAAATCCACAACTCTGGGAACCAGACCAAATTTTATTAGAAACTGCCAAAACATTTGGAAAGGAAGATACCTTTCGTCGAACACCTGTAGGAATTTATTTTGGTAACAAAAAAGATCCGAAAGATCCATTTTTTGGAGGAGATGGCCCCGATCGTGATCCTTGTAACTTTTGTGGTGGTTGTATGGTGGGTTGCCGTCATAACGCAAAAAACACTTTAGACAAAAACTATTTATTCTTAGCAGAGAAGTTAGGTGCTGTGATCCTTCCAGAAACAAAAGTCACATCTCTCGTCCCTCTCAATGAAAAAGGAATTCCAGATCCAGAGGCAAGCGGTGAGTTTGGATATGAATTGGAAACAAACAGTACCACTGGTTGGTTTGGTTTTCCAAAAAGAAAATTTCGTTCCAGACAAGTTGTGCTTTCTGCCGGTGTGATGGGAACTGTTGGGCTTCTACTCAAAATGCAATTTGAAAACAAAATGATTCGATTATCAGAAAAGTTAGGTGATACAGTTCGTACGAATAGTGAAACCGTATTACCAGTAACCGTTCCCGCAAGTAAAGGTGTGGATTATTCTCGTGGGATTGCCATTACCTCTTCTGTCCATCCTGATGAAAACACTCATATTGAACCGGTTCGTTATTCGAAAGGATCTGATTTTTTTGCTCTTCTTGCGAGTGTGATGACCGATGGAGGAGGGAAGTTTCCAAGACCTCTCAAATTTTTTTGGACGATGCTTCGTCACCCCATTTATTTTTTAAAGGCGCATAACCCGGTTGGTTTTGCAAAAAATTCTATCATCTTACTTGTAATGCAAACAGTTGATAATAGCGTACGACTTGTACGAAAAAGACGAATCATTTGGCCTTTCCAAAGAACCATTACCTCAGCTTTGTCAACAGGTGAACCAACACCCACTTACATTCCGATAGCCAATGCCTTCACAAGAAAACTTGCCGAGATTGTCGGTGGAATCCCTCGCAGTTCTTTCAATGACACTCTACTCAGCGCTCCTTTGACAGGCCATATCATGGGAGGATGTATTGTGGCTGACTCCCCTGAACGAGGTGTGATCGATATGGAAAACAAAGTTTTTGGATACGAAAACCTTCGTGTTTGTGACGCGTCCATGCTTACGGTAAACTTAGGTGTGAATCCTAGTTTGACCATCACTGCCCTTTCCGAACGAGCCATGAGTTTTGTTCCGACGAAAGACAAATCGGCCACCAAATTTTTATCTTTTGAAACAAAGAAAGGTTTTGATAAAATCCTTGGATCTGTTCCGAAGAAACCTTCCGTTAAAAAATCGACTCCTGTGAGGACACGCGTATCATAACCTAAATGAGTTTGATAGACGCAGCCAAATCAGGAAGTATTGAAGAATGGGATGCAGAGATCAGAGCTGGTGCAGACCCAAATGAATTAGATTTGTATGGAACCAACGCTCTTTCCTGGATGTTAAAGATGGAGAGTGCGGAACTTTTTCGCCATGCTATCTTAAATGGTGCTGACCCGTTATCTGCTTACACCACTCCTGGCAATGTTATCTTTGATGTGATGAATCAAAACAAAGAGTCGTTTCTGCAAATTTTGGTAGAAACTGCTTCCGTTTGGAAAAAATCAAACCATCTTCTCACTAGAGATAAAAATGGAAACACCATCTTTCATTTAGCAATTCTTGAGTCCGCTGAATCTCTTTGGGAAGTTTTGCTTAGTTCCTTAACAGAAGAGATTGTCTCTTTACGGAATGAAGAAGGTAGATCTATTTTTTTAGAAGCGGTTGTAGAAGACCGAATGGAGATTGTTACCAAACTTCTGTCAAAGTTTCCTAATTCTATAAGTCACAAAGATCGTGAGGGAAAAACGGCCCTTCATTTGGTTGCTGAAAGAAACTTACATGAGTTATGTTCTTATCTCTTGGAAGAAGGAAATGTTGTATTAGAAACAAAAGACGAATTTGGAAACACTCCTTTGTTTTTATCTGCCTCAGCGGATGCCGTTGAATGTTTGACTGACCTACTCCAAGCCGGTGCCAATCCCTTTGTTTGGGGAGAAAACGAGGAATCGATCACAAGGTTACTCGACCGGGAAAAGTATGGTCACAGTTTCAAAACCTGGAAAGACTTTGTGATCAAAAAAGCTATCCTCGGCGCCGGTTATGTTCGCCGAGAAGAAATGATTGATTTCATTAGAAAGGAAAAACCATTTAAACCAGAAGAATTAACCAAAGCAAAGTTAGTTGAACTAATCTAATTATAGTTATTTGGTTTTATAGGTTTAATCTGACTACTTTTGCGGAGTGGAAACATTGCCTAAAAATTTTGGTCCATAGTTTCCTTCCCTGTCCGTATAAGATCTCTCCGTTTTAGGACTTTCAAAAGTGTAATGTTGTTCAATATTGGTTTTGAAAGGAGCATTCTCTGGAGATTCGCCGTATTGGTGTAATTCGCGAATCCTTAAATCTGATCTCGGATGTTTTCCAAGTCTTCCTTGGAACCTAAAGAAAGAAGAAAGTTTAGGATCTACCTTATGGTGGCCATCAGGATCTTTATCTGCAGGTTGATCTACCCAACCAGGTTCTTCCCAAGCAACTAACTTTTCAATTTTTTGTTTGACCATCTTACTTGCATCCACATACCGAGTAGGTTCGGGAAGGTCTTTACAATCACAATCATCCAGTGTCGCTGTTTTGTTTGTGGTTCCTGATCCAATTTTAACACTAGTTAAATCTTTTTCCGAAAGGTTTTTGGGAATGATAAGAATCGAGTTTTCTGGATCGAAACTAGGAAACACATCCCAAGGATCAGAAATATAATTAAAGAGTGCATTTCCTGCATGTAGTTTTACAGTATAACCACCATAAGCGGATGTTGGATTTCCACCATCGGAACCCATATTGCCTTTTGCCACATAAAGGATGGGATGGTTTTTTAAAGAGTTTATATTTTTAAAATCTGTATCGAGTAAGATATGATCGTGTCCCGTAAGTAAAATTCGTTTTGGTTTTCCATCTTTTGAGACAAGTAAGGCATAAGATTCCAAATCACCTTGGTGGATGTTTCCAAATTTAGTTGGCCCTTCATTCCAATCATACCAAATCCAATACGAGATGACCATATCGCCATTCCCAACTTCATACCAATAGTTACCATCGTCACGAAATCCTGGAAGAGCTTCTTTCCCAGTTCCTGATACAGTGGCATTGGCGTAACGAACATGATAATACAAATGTGTTGGATTTTCTTTGGGAAAAATCTCAGGAAATTCAACATAGTTCCAAGTGGTTTGCCCTTTGGTTTTTCTTCGGATGTCCTTTTCTGGAAGTTTGTATTCTTTGGAAACAAAGTGGTCGGCAAACTTTTCAATGTTAGATGGTAAGTGTTTTTTATCTTTATGGAAAACAAGGATTGGGGCAAACTTAGATGCTAACTCTTCTTGTTTGCGATTAGGGATTAAGTTCTCTTGGCTTACAAAATTGAATTCGTGAGTTATATTGGGATTTTTTGACAGGGAATCTGTATTTTCTATCCAGAAAGGGTTGTGGCCTGGTGAATATTTTCCGTAAACTTTCTCGATTCCCTCTAATCGAATGGAAAGGTGTGTCCACTGGTTTGGTGTGATTTCTTGAAAGGTCATTTGGTCACTGGACGACTGAACCTGCTTTGGATTTTTATTTATAATCAGTGAAACTGGTGTATAACAGTCTTTTGTATTTGTATCGGGACAAAAATAAAATTTGAGAGTGTAATAAATACGTTCTCCTTTGAGTTCTTTCGGAATGGAGTTAAGTTTGAATTGGAACCGAATGAAAATTGGATTCGAAATTTTTGGTTCCTTTAGATCCGAATTTGAACAGGAAATAAAAAAAAGAAAGATAGCAACTAGCGAGAGTTTTGTTGTGATTTTAGTGATTAGTTTCATTTGGTTTGATATGGCATAAAAAAACCCCTGTTTCCAGGGGTTTTTTGCATACAAAAGATTTTGATTACTCAGCGTCTTTTTTTGCTTTTTTCTCTTTTTTGGCTTTCTTAGCTTTTTTTGCCTTTTTCTCGCCATTTTTATTATTCTTTTTCTCTTTTTTCTCACCGTCTTTGTTATTCATTTTTTCTTTTTTAGGTTTAACGGTTTCGGAAGCTTCATCAGCTTGCATTGTAGGTTCTTCGTCTGCTTCTGTTTGAGCAAAAACACCAAATGTACTGAAAGAGAAAATGGAGAGAATCACAAGAAATTTTTTCATTTTATACCTCGTATGGAATGTGCACCTATTAGATACTATTTCGATGAATAGACAATCGTAAATTTTAGAAGATTTGTGAATTATTTACCAACACAAAATTTACTAAAAATCCTACCAAGGATCTCTTCGTTGTCTACGTGGCCGTTGACTTCACCAATTTCTTTGAGAGAAGAATTAATCTCCTGGATATAAATTTCCGCAGGTGCCTCATCTTCCATTAGTCGAATAGCTTCAACCAAACTAGATTCAATTTTTTGAATATG
Source organism: Leptospira harrisiae (assembly GCF_002811945.1). Taxonomy (NCBI): domain Bacteria; kingdom Pseudomonadati; phylum Spirochaetota; class Leptospiria; order Leptospirales; family Leptospiraceae; genus Leptospira; species Leptospira harrisiae. Next base: position 84,696 of record NZ_NPDX01000001.1, read on the forward strand.
ATATCTTTGTCTGTCTTCTAATAAAACCACATCTTCTGAATTATCCATGGAAGTGAGTTTTGTTTTTAAAAGTTCCAATAAATGGGGAATTCCGAGTTTTGTTTTACAGGAAATCTCTGTAATTTCTAATTCGAATTGTTTCTGTAATTCATCGAGGTGGTTTCGGTTCCAATCTATGTTTTTTTCGTCAATTTTATTGGCAACAAGGATGGCACCACGGAGTCTATCTTTATGTTTCATTAAGAACGAACTTTTGTCGAATGGAACAGATGTATCAATAAGAAGTAACTTTACATTGGCACTGTCGGCTTCTCGTTTGCTTCGTTCAATTCCCATTTGTTCAATGTTATCGGATGTATCACGAATTCCTGCTGTATCCACAAGTCGAATGGGGATTCCATCTAAACTCAATTCTTCTGCGATATAATCTCTAGTGGTGCCAGGAATGTCTGATATTATGGAACGATCCTTCCCGATGAGTAAATTCATAAGACTCGACTTACCAGTATTTGGTTCACCAAATAAAACTACTGTAGATTGCAAAATTAAAGTTTCTGCACGTTCTGAATCTTTGATTAATTTGGAACAAAGATTTTTTAAAGAAATCATTCGATTTTTTCTTTCTTCCAAACTTTCAAAGGTTAAATCTTCGGTAGAAAAATCTATTTCCGCCTCGCACTCTGCTTTGAGTGAAATGAGATCACTTCTGATTTTCGAACTTAATTTTGTAATCTCACCAAATACGTTTTTTTGAGCTAATTCTAATTCATATCTAGAACGAGCTTCAATCAGTCGACCGATGGCCTCTGCACCTGATAAATTGATTTTTCCGTTTAAGTAAGCTCGTTTGGTAAACTCGCCTTTCTGTGCAGGTCTTGCTCCGTTATCAAAAAGGATTTGCAAGGCACGTTTGAGTAGAATTGGGTTTCCATGTAAATGGAACTCAGCTAAATCTTCGCCTGTGTACGAGTTAGGTGCTGGAAAATAAAAAAATACAATTTGGTCTAATGATTTTTCTGAATCAACAAAATCGCAAAAAATAGCAGTACGTTTTTGGTTCTTAATCAAATCTTCTGTGAGGGGTGATCCGTTTTTTTGTAAAACGGCAAGGGCAATGGGCAATACGGCAGTGCCCGATACCCGAAGGATGCCAATCGCTCCGGGTCCTTGGGCAGTGGACAATGCCGCTATGGTATCAATCAAGATCTTCTTGGTCAACTCCGTCGGCAAAGTCTTCTACAGGAAGGCCTTTTTTAGATGGATCTTCCAAATCTTTGTATTTATGTTTTTCTTTTGCAGAGATCACACGAACTCGTTTGAATGTTCCATTTCCTTCAGATCTAGTGAACACTCTTTCGTCTTCTTGGATTGCCATGTGAACAATTCTTCTTTCAAACGGATTCATTGGATCGAGTAGTTTAGATCTTCCTGATTTGATGACTGATGCTGCTACAGATTTAGCCAATCGAATGAGAGATAACTCGCGTTTGTCGCGGTAAGATTCAATATCCAAAACGATTTTTCGGTTATGGCGAATTTTTGGATCTACCATTAAGTTTAAAAGAAATTGAAGAGAATCTAAGGTTCCTCCTCTTTTTCCGATGATGAGTCCAGATTCTTTACTGGTAAGTTCAACATAGATTTTTCCATCTACATCACCCATTCCTACTACTTCGGCAGGAATTCCCATTTTTTTCAAAATAGTAATGATTACCCCGTGGATGATTTTTTCGGATGGGATGTCGTTATTTGCAACAAACGCGCGTACAACGGCTGGTTTTTTTTGTGTGATTCCTAAAAATCCGGACTTTCCGGAATCAACTACTTCGAATCGTAAATCGCCTGGTTGGAGACGAAGTGTTTCTAAAGAATATTCTTCTGCCTCACTTTTCGTTTTTCCTTCGGCTTCGAAAATGTAATTATTCATCTGTGATCTTCCTTGTTAAACAATGATTTCATTTTTTCTTTTTGTTTTGGTTTCTGAATCCAGGTCTTGCAATCGCAGAAGTATTGTTTGCTGGTTCTGGCCCATTATTCTTTGGTTTTTTGTCTTCTGATTTACCAAATTTGTTCGTATACACTTGTTGTGCGATTGATAGAATGTTTTGCATTGTCCAATACATGGTCACACCTGCAGGCATTGACCAGAAGAAATATAACATAATCACAGGCATCATGTACATCATCATCTTTTGGTTTGGATCTGTAGAGACTGTTGTCATTCGAGATTGAACCACTTGCGTTGCCACCATGATAAGTGGAAGGATGTTGATCGCAAGTGCTCCGATAAAAGCTAACTTTGGAGTTGTGTAAACAGTGTCAGGTTCACTTAAATCTTTGATCCATAAAAATGGAGAATTCCAAAGGTCAACTGTGTCAGAGAACGCAGTATACAATGCAATAAAGATAGGAATTTGAATGAGCATAGGAAGGCAACCAGCCATCGGATTGGTTCCATTCTTTTTGTATAACTCTACTGTTTTTTCCTGTTTGAGTTTTGGATCATCCGCATATTTTTCATTGATGAGTTTGATTTGCGGAGATAACTCTTGCATCTTTTTCATCGATTCCGCCTGTTTTTTGTTCAGCGGATAGAAAGCTAATTTGAATAGAATGGCAAAAATAACAATCGCCCAACCATAGTTAGGAATAACTAAATAAATCTTTTTTAAGATCCAAACAATTCCATTACGAAGTGGAGTTGTAATCCCTTGGTTAAAGGATTTGTCTAGAGAATCACTAAGGCCCGCAAACACGGAGTCTTTGTTGATTTTTGGATCCAGTTTACTATCACGGAAGGCAGTTCCGTCAAGTTCCCTTACACCTACATAAGCCGCATAATCTAAGTTTACTTCTTCACCGGGCCCTAGTTTCCAATTGTCATAGACAAGAAGAACACCTGTTTCGTTTCCTTTGCGGTTATCAAGAAGAACTCCGGCTGGTTTGTCATCCAATGGATCGATCACACCAATGAAGTAACGACTTCCTGTTCCTACAAAATCTACCTTTTCGTTAGAACCTTTTTTAATTTCGTAACGAGTGTCTTTTCCTTCATTTGATCCAAATAGATTATCAAAAAATCCTTGTGTGCTAGTTCCATCTACGTGGTCTTTAAAACTTCCATCCAAGTAGTAATAACGAAAGTAATGTGCATTATCTCGATCATTAAAATCTTCTTTTTTCTTAAGCACCGGGCCAAGGGAACTAAAGGATCTAAAGTAAACATCAGATTTTGAAGGAGAAATATTGATGGTTTCTGAAGATCTGTTTTTGAGTGTTAAATGAAATTTAAAATAGTTTTCAGATGGGAAAAACTGGAATTTCTTTTGGATTGTAAATTTGCCATCTAACGAAGGCGCTTCGAAGATTACTGTTTTTGTTTCAGCATTATAATTAGAACTAAAGTTTACTAAGTTGTATGCAGAAAAAGGAATTGTGTCCTTGTCTTCAATGATGTTGAAATCAAAACCTTGCCCTCTCGTGAGTTCTACAGCTTTTTCTTTTTTTCCATCAAATTCAATTTCGAATTTAGGATCTTTTGCAATCGCAAATTCAGAACCATCTGGTTCTTTATGGTCTTTAATATAGTATTCTGTGATTCTTCCGCCTAAGCTAGAAAAATGAACTAAAAAAGAATCCGTTTTTAACGAGAAGGTTTTTACATCTTCTTGTTTTACTGGATTCAACTTTGTTGTTTCCGTTGTTGGCTTATTTAATTCGGTTTTTGCTTCCGTTGCATTTCCGTTAGTTTTTTCTTTTTCAGAACCATCTTTTTTGGAAACTTCATCTGCAGTTTTGGGTTTTGGAGTTTGCGGAGGAAAGAAGAAATAGTTTATACCCATCCAAACCGCTAAACTTAAAAATAGCGCGAGGAATAAACGACCTTGTCTGTTTGTGGAATCATTTTGCATAAGTTAACTCTTGTTAAAGGATTTCGGTAAAGGGTCATGGCCACCTTCATGATAAGGGTGGCATTTTGAAATTCGAACAACACTTAATACCAGCGCTTTGTACCATGGATAGGTCTCAAACGCTTGTTTGGCGTATTCGGAACAACTTGGGGTAAACCGGCAAGCCGGAGGCAATAGAGGGGACAGCAGTTTTTTATAGAGGTAAATTAGAACCAAAAACAGCCGATTCATGGGAAATGTTTTAGAACCGAAAGGAACAAAACCTCTCGGTCTTCCTTGGATAACTTCGCAAATTCTTTCTGAACAAGTAGGGCACAATCGTATCCAACAGGTAACAAAGAAATATGTTTCCTAACCAGTTCTCGTAGAATTCGTTTGGAACGGTTACGTTCAACGGCTGTTTTGTGAGTTTTATCGGGGCAAAATAAAAAACTGGCAAACGGAAGGCCGTTTTTTCGAACAAGCCATCGCATCGGTGGCCTGCCCATTTTACGATTCTGACGAAAGAGTTCCTGGATCCTGGTTTGGTCGCGAAGGGTCTCCGAAGGAAGCTCCTAAATTAGAACTTTCTCCCGATTTTTTCGTCGGAAACAGTCAATTTAGCACGGCCTTTTCTTCTTCTGTTGGCTATCACATTTCGTCCGCCTGGGGTAGCCATTCTGGCTCGGAATCCGTGAGTTCTCACGCGTTTAATTTTACTCGGTTGGAATGTACGTTTCATGAAACACCTAATTAATCTATATATGATCGCAAAAATATGAGGTCTTTTGAAAGGTTTTTGGTACCCTCATGGAAGTCAAGGGGAATTGGTAAAAATGATTGGACAGTGGGTATCTTATGAGACATAAGACAAAAACAGAACTGCCATTTGGATACCTAGAAAGAAATTGAGGAACAGGGGTCCCAGATGAGGTATAAATCGATATTCATAGGGAAGTAACTGGGTCTTGAAAGTAGATTTCTTTGGAAAGTGGGTTACTATTTGCAGTCACTGTATTTGGAAAGTGGGTTTCTATTTACTGACGCTGAATTTGGAAAGTGAGTTACCTTTTCCCACCATTTACAGAAATTAGAAAGGTTTTTCGTTCATGAATTGTTCAGCATTCCTTTCTACATTTTAAAGGTATTCAGAATCTAGGTACTGAAGGAAACACACTCTTATGAGCAACGGGAATTCGCTGAAAAAAGTAAGTCACTTTCCTTTTCGCTTGGTGAACAATGTCGCCTCAATGGTTTTTTTGATTGGCACACTATCAATCGCGACTCTATTTTCGGAGCCGAGGCAGAACCGGAATGGCAGTCTAAATCGAACGGACTTATCTTTAGTTTCTCAAAATCTACTAAATCCCACACCATCCAAGCAGTTAGATCTTACTAAAGATCCGGGATTGGAATCAGCTATTAAGGAATCCTTCCATTATTTTCAGAAGTTGCCCCAAGATACAAAGTTACGTTTTAGAGAAGATGAGTATACGAAAGTAGAAATTTTAAAATCATTTGAAAAACTTCAAACAATCATTCACGAAACTACAAAAGATCAAATTACAACTGAAATTAAAAAACACTTTATATTAATTGATTTGAGTCCGTCAGATGGACTGCCCATTATAACAGGATATTATGAAGTACGAATTAATGGAAAAACTAAACCAGAGGGTGAATACCAGTATCCTGCCTTATCACCTCCTAACCAAAATCTATCATTGCCAGAGAATCCAAAATTTTTCCATTGGGAAAAATGGAATCAAAAACAAATTTGGGAAAAATATTCTAAACCAATTTTATTTCTTCGTTTGACGGACTTACATTTAGCACAACTAGAAGGTTCAGCGCTTGTCGAAACCGAATCAAAAGAAATTTTTCGTATAAATTATGCTGAGGACAATGGAGAAAATTATGTTAGCCCTTCCATTTACCTGAAAGGAATTTGTCCGAGTCTAAAGCCTTATCATTTATCAAATTGTTTCCAAACAAAACCAAAGGAAGTTAAAGAAGCGATTTTTAAGAATCCAAGATATATATTTTTTGAAAAAGAATCGTTTCCAAATACGCAACCAAATGAGACTTCGTTTGGACCATTGGGAAGTGCTGGGATTCGTTTGGTTGCAAAACGATCAGTAGCCATGGATAAACAAATTCCACTAGGTTTCCCAATCCTACTTTCGTTTCAGTCAAACCAAAACTCAGTTAACAACCATTTGGTGTTTGTTCATGACAGGGGAAATGCAATCACCGGAGTTGGTCGTTTAGATTATTATTTAGGAAGTGGGGATGGAGTAGAAGAAATTGCAAATAATTTGTTAACGAAAGGAAAAGTGATTTTGTTACTTCCGAAAAAAGAGAAAACAAGAAAGAAATAAACTCATTTATGTTTCTAGAAAGGAAGTGGTAATTGTGAACTTTTACTTTTCGTTTTTGATACCCTGAAAAAAAATTTCATATAGTGTTTCGATTTCTTTGTTTGGATCTAAAGGATACTTTGGGGCTAAAACAAATTTAGTGATTAGAAAACTAGCTGCCAAACTAAATGAGGCTCTGACAATTTGATTTGGATCTAAATCTTTTCTGACCTCACCATTTTCTTGAAAGTATTTGAAAGCCTGGACTGATGTATCGTATAAATTAGTTTTCCAAAGATTTCCAAAGATCTCAGAGAATTCTTTGGAAAAAATCAGCGCGCCTAAGAGTAGTTTTAATTTTTTTGGTTCTTTCGCTACGGCTTCATATCTTGCTTTTAAAATGGAAATGTACCAATCTTTAAAATTTGGTTTCAGAGTTTGTAATCGTTCTTTGAGATCAGACATATGACCAGGAACAATTGTCGATAAAAGTAATCCCGATAGAACTCGTCTGTATAAATCATGCTTTGAAGGAAAATATTTAAAAAGAGTTCTTTCTGTCACGCCAGCTCGATTCGCCAATTCAGCAGTTGTGGCACCTGCAAAACCTAACTCAGCAAAAACATCCTCGGCAGCATCAACTATATCTTTTTCCTTATTTGATTCTGGATTTTGATAAGCTTCAAATTCATTTTGTAGAAGTTTTAGGGTTAGTTTCATAGGTTTACTTAGGTCTGTTTAGAATCATTTTTTTAATACGGGATATTTTTTCGATTGATTTTTTGTATAGTATTTACTTTACATGAAAATAGAATGGTATAGCGTTTACTATACCTGGGAGATCGAAATGAAAACGGTTCAATTAGGTTTATTGCCAAAGTTGAAAATTCAGTGGACCAGGAAGTCTGTGGATTCGGCTGAATCGGGAAGAGAGGTGCTTGCGGATGGTCGGGTTAAATATTGGATTCGACATGATACAATCAAAGGTGTTCATCCAAAAATGTTGGCTTGGTGGTTTCAACATTTGGAAGGTGATATTGAATATGAAGGAAAAGTTTATAATCGATACCATGTCTGGCATCCCGAAGATCATGTACATGTCAGTTATGAAAAAAGAAAACCTGATGGCAGTGTCGGACCTGGAGCGGCTTTAAGAATTGTAGAATACTTAGGAAGAAATAAGAAGTATCTAGTAAATGTGATGAGTCCCATCGAAAAATTAGATGAGGAAGGTTTCATTCATAATCCAAAACTTTATGGTTTTTTACCAATTGCAAGAATGGAATATAGTTTTAAGGATAGTGCCGAAGGAACTCGGTATGAAAATTGTTTGATTATTGGATGGAAGGGATTTAGTTTTAAATGGTTACGATCAATCTTTGAAATTTTGTTTTTTGATAAAAAACATGGTTTTTTTTGGATCAAACATAACATTGAAGAAGTGGGTCAGTTCGAAAGTTTTTTACCAGATCTTTACAGGAAGGAAAATGAAAATTTACGGTGACAGACAATCAGGGAATAGTTATAAACTTTTACTAGTAACTTCCTTTCTAGAAATTCCATACGAATGGCAAGATATTGATATAAAAAAAGGAGAAACCAAAACAGATTCATTTCTGAAAATGAATCCGAATGGGAAAATTCCTATTTTAATTTTGGATGATGGCAGAATTTTATCAGAGTCCAATGCTATTTTGAATTTTTTGGCAGAAGGGAGTGATCTGATTCCTAAAGATCATTTTGAAAAAGCAAAGGTCTTACAATGGCAATTTTTTGAACAATACAGTCATGAACCTTATATTGCGGTAGCAAGGTTTATTAAACATTATTTGGGGATTCCCGAGGAAAGACGGGCAGAATACGAATCTAAACAAGAAGGTGGATATAAAGCTTTAGGAGTTATGGATACCCAGCTAACAAAGAATAAATTTTTAGTAGGTGATTCAATAACTACAGCAGATATATCTTTGTTTGCTTACACACATGTGGCACATGAAGGAGGATTTGATTTATCATCATATCCAAAAATTTTAGAATGGATTAAACGAATTGAATCATTGGATAGATTTAAACCATTGCATTCAGTCTGAATGAAGTTTACATTGTTCGGCGTCAGTTTCGAGTTCAATGGTTGTATGGATAATTTCAAATTCTAGTGCAACCTTTCTAATTTTTTCTTTAATCATTTGGAATTCGTTTATTTTGACAGTTTTCTCTATGAGCACATGTAAGGAAGCAACATGGTGGTTCCCGTCCAAACTCCAAATTTTGACATCATGGATAGATTGAATTCCTTTGATATTTTCCCAATGTTCAATCAGATCATTACGATCGACTGATTCAGGGACAGCTTGTAACATCACAATCATTACCTGTTTGATGTTACCATATGCATTCCATAATATCCATAATGCAATCGCCAATGAAAGTAAAGGATCAAACCAAGGAACTTTAAAATACATCATCACAACACTACCAATAAGTACTGCGATCCATCCAAGAATATCTTCTAGAAAATGAAGAAACACTGCTTTCTCAGTTAATGATATTCCATGATTGAGACGAATCATGGCTGCACCATTGACAAGAACCCCAACAATAGCTAGGGCAAACATAATATCTGCTTTTGTTTCTTCGGGATTGATAAATCTTTTAATGGATTCAACTATCATAAAAAAAGATCCTACAGATAGTATTACTGAAATGATGAGCGCACCTAAAATAGAAAATCTTTTGTACCCATAATCAAAAAGATTGTCTTTTGGCTTTGTCGAAATTTTTTGCAAATACCAGACTAGGGCAAGAGACATTGCATCGCCAAAATCATGAAAGGCGTCAGAGATAATTGCTATGCTATTTGAAAAAATTCCTCCAACCAATTCTAAAAGAGAAAAACTTAAGTTAAGTAGAAATGCCCATGCCAAATTTTTTGAAGAGGAAGATGTGTGGTGGTGGCTATGATCGTGCGAGTGGTGGTCGTGATTAGAATGATTATGACCTTGTCCCATAGAGGATAGAATTTCAGAGTCGAATTTTCTCTGCAACTAAAGAAAGAGAAGAAAATATACTAAGTTTCCGTAGGTTTGTATCACCTAATCAAAAAGAATTTGTGGTCTTGAATAAAGATAACCTTGTACTACATGGCAAGAAGTTTGTTTTAGACGGTTGAGTTGTTCTTCATTTTCAATTCCTTCTGCAATTGTTTTGAGGCCCAAAGAATCGGCCAAATGGCAAATGGATTCTAGAAGTAAAAAATTTCGATCAGAATTTGCTATGTCATCTAAGAAAGATTTATCAATTTTTAATTCATCAAATTGGATTTTTTGCATATAGTGAAGGGAAGAATAACCTTTTCCAAAATCATCTAATGAAACAGAAATCCCGTTGGCTCGAAGTTCGGAGACGATTTTTTGAATGGTTTCGATTTCGTCTAAAAATACATCTTCAGTAATTTCGAATATGATATTTTTCGGATTAATTTTGTGTTTTGATAGATAACGAATGATATAGTCGTTGAAATTGGGATATAAAAAGAAAATTGGAGAAATGTTAATAGAAACTTGTATTTCCTTTCCATATAAGTCCAATAACTTTGGAATGTGAGAAATGGTTTTTTCAAATATACATTTTCCAAAAGGAACAATTAACTCCGACTTGGTGATGATAGGTATAAATTCATCAGGCGAAACATTTCCAAACTCAGGTAAACTCCATCTCGCCAGTGCTTCCAAGCCCACGGTCTCTTTTGAAGTGATATCCACTTTTTCTTGGTATGCTATTTTGAAGTTACCTTGGTTGATTGCCTTTTCTAAATAATTTTTTAGTTTTTGTTCCCTTTCTATTTTAGATTCCATTCCAGTTTTAAACCAAACTAACTTTGTCAAAACATCTTCTCTCGCTACATTCATCGCGATCGATAGTTTACGAATGGCTTCATCCAAATGGTTTGCATCCTTCGGAAACTGAATTCCGGAAACCCGATATTGGAGTCTATGTCCTAATCGCTCAGGAGTTAGTAATTCATTATTGTTTAGATCAAATTTTACAATCGCATTTTCAATTATCGATTTTGTCGCATTTTCTATCCAAAGTATAAATTCGTCACCACCTAAACTAGCAACGATTACACCAGGCTTTTCATCTGTAGAAAGTTTTAAGACACAACCTGTTAAGGTAAGAATTTGGTCTCCGAATCCAATTCCATGTAATGCATTAATTACTTTTAGTCCTTTTAAATTGATTAAAAGGAGAAAAGAATCTGAAACACCTGAATTGATCCTATTTTGAATTAATTTATCAAATAAGTATCGATTTGGCAAATGTGTTAATTGATCATAAAATGCTAGTTTGTCGATGTGCTTTTGGGAATTAAGTATTTTGCTTCTTGATTCTTTAAGATAAACAATATTTTTAATTAATTTTCCTCTGAGCCTTTGGATTAAAAATCCAGTTAAAACAGAAAATAAAATCAAACTAATCGAATTAAAAATCCATTCTCGTGGATTATTATTTCTGAGTCCCAAGGAATCAGGAAATCGAATCCAGGAAAAATAGATGAAACCACCGAATAACGCTGGCAGTAAAGATATGACAAGAGAAGAAATCAAACTTAGAATTGGCGGAAGAAATACATAGAAAGAGACAATCATAAACGTTAAGGATATTTCAGCGCTTCCCAAAAGGCCACTGCGGAGATAGGACAATACGGAAATAAATACTGTTGTACAAATCAAACTAAAAACACGAATAATTAAGGGTACTTTGTTCTTTAATAAAAATTCTAAAAAAAGGATACCTGCAAAACTAAAATCAACGGCAAAAAATAAAAAATCTACTTCACCGTGGTGAGTAAGAATCGGAACTAAATGTAAGCACGAAGCTAAAAGAAATAATCCAGACGCTGTCAAGAGGAAACTGCGGAGTAGTGGACTTGTATCCTTTTGGAACTTGGTCCAATAAATATATTTTTGTTTATTTTTTAGCATATGATCATCATTGGACGAACGAAACTAACAAGAAGAATCCGTAAAAAAGCCTTTCCCTGGCGATTGGTAAAGGGGAAATTATCCTCATTGTGACGAATCCTAACGAATTAACTGCTAAGTCACCCCAAGAATCCGCAGTAGAAACTAGACATATAGTACTTCCCAATGATGCAAACCATTACGGGACCGCATTTGGTGGTGCCATTATGAGTTGGATCGATTTGATCGCAGCTATGTCTGCCCAAAGGCATTCTGGACACGAAGCAGTAACAGTAAGTATCGATCGAATTAATTTTATTACTCCAATACAAATTGGTGATCATGTAAATTTAAAAGCGATGGTGAATTATGTAGGTACTACCTCAATGGAGGTGGGAGTTCAAGTGAATCGCGAAAACCCATACACTGGTGAGATGGTTCGGGCAACGACCGCCTACTTATCGTTTGTTGCTTTAGATGAAAATAAAAAACCCTGTGCTGTTCCTCCTTTACGTCTAGATACAGAATTGGAGAAACGCCGGTTTGCTGAAGGAAAACTTCGAATTGAAATGGCAAAAGAATTTTCTGCCAAAATCAAAGCTGGCAGAAAGGTCATTTAACAAAGTGATCTTTTCGTTTTTTTATTTAAGTTTATATATTATCCATGTAGCTAAATACGTTTCAATAATACTCAGAGGTATTGCATACAGTAGTATGGCAATCGGTAGGACTCCTAAATTCCAGATCACTACCCACATCAAAATAAATCCAATAAACCAACTGAATAAAAAAGTTTGATTGAATTTTAAGTGATTAGATAAGTAAAAAATTACAAATGCCAAACCGAATGACCAGATACCCCACACGGCTCCATTGAGCGGTTCTGAAGGAAATGTAATCCCCAATTGGTGATAATGATTTAACCAGATTGATTTAAAAAGTATTTCGTTTCTTAAAAATTCTGACAAACTTATAATAATTGTAGCGAAAAAAACAGGTAGGATTTTGTTCTTAAACATAAATTTGATTATTTATAGTTAGGTGATGTTCTGGCAATAAATATTCATTCTTAAGAATCAAAAAATCTTTCGTATTCTGCTATCTGCGTAGTACTTCCAACAGAAGGAACAAAGTATGTTTCTCTAATATTTTTGTATTCGGGATCTGAGAAAAAACTGAGTTTTTTTTCTTTGCTTTTGAAATAGATTAAAAATACTCTGTTGATTGAATTTTCCGTTTCTGATTTTAAAGTTTCTTGAATTTTAAAATCATACCGAAATCCTCCTTCATACTTTTCTAATAAGGATTTCATCTCCGTTCTATATTTCGTATAAAGTTCATCATTCTTTACATGAAGACCAACAATAGTTTCAAATGATAATAATTGTTTTTCCATATTTACTCCATCTCTAAAATTATATTTTGAATCGAAATAAAGTTGATTTCATTGATCATTTAATGTTTTTAAAATCTTTGTTTTCTTTCTATTGAGTAGAATAAAGCAAATGATCACAATAGCCATTACAACCAAAAAAGGAATACTTATCAAATTAAGAGAAAGCCAACCTATTTTATTCTCCAAATAACCTGCGCTATATGTTGAAAGGATCGCAAAAGAATACACAATTGTATCATTTGTTGCTTGTATCGAGTTTTTTTCGGAAGGGTGGTATTGTTCGACAAGTAAGTTGGTTCCTCCCACATACATAAAATTCCAACCAATACCAAGTAAAATGAGTGCTACTGCAAAAGGTAAAAAATCCGTTCCTTGGAGGGCTGCAAAACTCTCGAGTCCCATCACAAAAATTCCCAATAAAATTAAATAAGGTGCTGTCATTTTTCTCACTAATTGCCCGGAAAAAAAAGAAGGAATGTACATACCCAATACATGCCACTGTAAAACTAAAGTAGAAGCATGCATTTCATGCCCATGCGATTTCATTGCTACTGGTACAGCAGACATCAGCATCGCCATCAGCCCAAAACTAAATGCTGTCGACAATATAGAAACCCATAGACCTAAATTTTGGACATGGTAAGAGAAAGGTCGAATTGATGATCTTGGAGAAGGAACAATTTTATCCTGATTGGGATTAGAGCTTGGTTTGTTAGAAGTTGGTAAAAATAATATAAAGAATAATTGTAAACTCAAACTAGAAATTAATATTAAATAACATCCTAAATACAATGAATTTGGAAAAAGTTCTTTTCCTTGAAGTCCTGCCAGTGGGCCAAGAAATGCAGCAGGAATTCCCGCAATTAAAATCCAAGACAAAGCACTGGATCGATCATGAGTAGGAACCGATTCCATCGCAACAAATCTTAAGTATTGAACGAATGCTTGATGAAAACCATATAATAAGTGTGATGTGGAAAATAGAATAAAGTTTTTTTCGTACATCGCATACGATGCAAGCGCTGCTCCAAAAATTCCAATCACTGTTCCTGTGAGTAATCCAAATTTACTACCTTTCCACTTCATGATCCTAGAAGCAGGAACAAGCCCAAGTAGAGTTCCTAAGATCACTAAGGATATGGGTAGGGATGCTGATTCAGGTGAAGGTGCAATGCTTTGTCCAGCAAGAGCTGAAACCGCCATTATCATGACGGTCCCAATTTGAAAGACAGTTTGTGTAATAGAAAAGATTCCTAGGATTTTTAGTTTATTTATCATTTCTTTAATATAATTGGCAAATTCTATACAGTAGAAACTTCAAATGCATAAAGTTAGATACCTAACTTTGTTATGATTTCTTTTGCTTGGGATACAAAATGAACTTCTTCTTCCTTTAAAAAGGGAACAAAGATATTCTTTTCAAATCGGACAGATAGGTGCGCGTATTCAATACAACCTGCGACCGTTAATTCAGGTTTTGCTTTTCCCGGAAAAATTTTAATATCAGATCCATCTGGAACCACAAGTGATCGTGGTGGGATTTTTTTTCCGCCCCGAATCATACATCCAGCAGCAATTTGCGTGCCATCGCCAATTTCTGCATTGTCAAGAACAATGGAACCAATTCCAACAAGGACTCCTCTTCCAATTTTACAACCATGGATCATCACGTTGTGTCCAACTAATGTCCATTCGCCGATAGATATTGGGCTTGTGCTATCAGTATGGAGAGTGGAATTATCTTGGATGTTTACATAATTTCCCAATTTGATGGTGTTCATGTCAGCTCGTACCACAGCCCCCGGCCATAATGATACGGATGTTCCATATTCGACCATACCAAAGGCAGTTGCGGAAGGGTGAATGAATGGTTTTGTAAAAACTGGAATTTCTGAACGGGACATAGATATCAAAATCAACTTAGACTTTGAATTTCGCAACCGATAAATGTAATGTCGTCTTGTTTTACATCGCCTTCAGTAAACGATGAGAGTTCGCTGAGTACTTTTGCCATAGTATGATCCAAACTCATTTTCAGGTTCTCTTTTAAAATCTCATACAAACGGTCTTCACCGAAGAGTTCTTTCTCTCTATTGAATTGTTCAAAAATTCCATCTGTGAAAAGGAAAATACGATCGCCTTCTTCGATTTGGTGTTCAATGATCCGATACTGAGTATGATCCATAAGACCAATAATTTTCCCAGTCCTCGGGAGTAATTTTATATCATCAATTCTTTGATGGATTTGGTCAGGATGACCTGCCGAAGCATAAAATAACATTTTGTTTTTTAAATCAATATCACAAACGGAACATGTAAATATGGTTTGTATATTACTGTATTTGTTGATAAAGATTTGGTTCATATGAAATACTAAATCATCGGGATGGTCATAAATCATTTTGAGTGATTCGTATTCTGCTTTGATTGCCATTGTAATGAGTGCAGCTTGAATTCCGTGTCCAGTTGCATCTGCCACAAAAATTCTATAGTAGTCAGGTTTTACTTGTGTTAGATCATAAAAATCTCCACCTACTTCTGACATTGATTGGTAATAAGAATGGAAGTGAATTCTTGGATCGCTTGTTTTAATATCAGAGAATAATGTTTTTTGAATTTTCTTAGCTACGTTCAAATCTTTTTTAATTAAGTTTAAAGATTCATCTAAAGTTTTCGTACGTTCTCTCACCTTTTCTTCAAGAGTAACAAGTGCTAATGCTTGCGTATTTGCTTTTTCTTCTTTTAGTTCATTGATTTTATTGGCAAGTGCCAGAGATAAAATTCCGGCTTCCAAAGTGGAGCCAATTTGATTTCCATAAATCGTTAATAAATTTACAGGTAAAATACCATTTTGCATCAAGGTATACATCAAAATTCCGAATAATAATGTACTCCAACCAATTAAAAATAACCTAGCTTGTTTATTGCCTGTACTGTAGTTGATTAATGCGACAACAAGTACAGATACTACAAAAACTTGAGCAATTAGGTTTCCCAAACGGACGGCAATCGCAATTGGTAAATATGCATACGGAATCAAAATATAAAATAAAACTATAACTTTCAAAAATTGAATGAGTCGGTGGGACCAAGGATTTAGTTCTCGTAGATTTAAAGTTTGTTGGGCAAAAGTCCAACCAGATACTGCAGAACAAGTAACAATGATACTTCCAATCCGATTATGAATTTCTGGATGATCCAGTGTGATCACTTGGTTGAGGATTCCGTTCAAATACATTTGTAAGGCTAAATTAAAAAAAATGGATATGGAATAAGTAATGTAAGCTTTTTCTTTTAAAATGAAGTAAATAAACAAATTGTAAATTACCATAATCAATATGGTTCCATAAAAAAAACCAAGTATGGTATTTTCTAAATTTTCTTTTAAGTAAAAAGTATCTTTAGAGTAAAATCTAATCAAATAACTTACGTTTGATGAAGATTTGGTTTCTAAAATTAATGTTTTAGTTTCATTTTCTTTCCAATCCATTTCGAAGGCAATGGATTTAGAAAAAGCATCCCAATGTGAATGTGCAATAAAATCGCCACCTTCTTTAATGGGTTCTGGATTTCCATCTTCATATACTCGAACAAAATCTAAATGTGGATTTCCTAAATCTAAAATTAGTTTGTTTGCGGAGGTAAGATTGGTTGCTTTGAGTCGAAGGAATACATGTTCCGATTGGAAACCTAAACTTAAGTTATTTTTAAAGATTGGTGTCCAACGGAGTTTTTGAAAGGTGGCATCGGTATTTGAAGAGATCGCATAATCGATTTTTTGCGGAACAAAACTATCATCTGTGATAGATTTTTGAATTTCCAATCGAGAACAGGAGAATAACAAACCTGACAAAATGACTGTTAGGAGTATTCTCATAAACTCGGATGATTTCCCGATAAAAATCGGGATTTGTCAAAGCAAATTTATCGTAAACTGTATCCGTTCTTCTTTGCAACATCTACAAGAGAATCTGAAAGTTCTTTGAATCTGTCCTGTGTAAATGTTTTGTCATAGGACATAAGCCTAAATCGATATGTAACAGATTTTTTACCTTCACCGACAGTTTCCCCTTGGAAAATGGTCTGAACAAATACAGATTCGAGTTCTGGAATTTCCATTGCTTCAACAAGGCTAACAAAGGATTCTGTAACATCTTTTTCGTTCATCAATAAGGAAAGATCCAATTGACCTTGAGGAAAATTAGATGGCGGAACAAAATGTGAGTTCCTACCTTGTTTCTCCCAAACATCCACTAATTTTTCCATGTTGATTTTCGAAATTATGGCTCTGCGTTTTAAATCGTATTCATCCGCATAACGCGTGTGAAGGATACCTAATTCTGCAATCTCAATTCCTTCATAAGAAAGCACAAGTCCTGCATTAGGATGGAAATAATTTCGATTTGTTTTTCCCCATTTGTATTTTGGAAGATTTAAGTATAAAAAAAGTTCTGAGATTGTTTCTCTAACTTGCAAAAATTCTAATTCAACAGCTGTAAGATCATTTGGTTTGTTTTTGGAAAGAGAAAGGATAGACATCCAACGTCTCTCTTCAGCAAGTTCTGGTCCCTTTCCTTCTTTATGATAAGTTCTACCAAGTTCAAATAAATTAACTGATTCAAATCTGTCTTGGTTTAGTTTTGCTTGTTTGATTAGGCCAGGGTATAAGCTATTCCTAAGTAACGAATGTTCGTCGGGCATTTCATTTGCAATTTTTAAAGACGAACTTTCTTCTTTTGATTCTAATTTAGAATCACTAGGGGAGGCAAAAGAATAATTATAAACTTCATTAAACCCCACTTCTAAAGCGAGGAAGTTTTTAACTCTTCTTTCTAATTCGCGTAATGGATTGCGAATTGGTGTTTCCACTGCCATTGAAAGTGCTTCAGTTTTGATGGATGCGTAACCGATGGTTCTTCCAATTTCTTCTACAAGATCTTCGGGAATGGTAACATCGTAGTTTTGTCTAAACCTAGGAACCAAAACGGATAATTCTTCTTCTTTGTTTGTGACTTTAAACCCAAGTCGGTTTAAGATTTCTGTAACTTCACTTTGTGAAATGTTTTTTCCTAATTTATGACGGAGAAAACTAAGGTTTGTTTGAATGGTAACCGATTTTGATTCTGTTTGGTTGAATCCTTGTGGTTCATAAACTTTGATATTTGGATTTCCGTTTTCTTTTAAAAGTTGTACAGCCCGTTTGATGACAGGCAAACAAGTGAAACTGTCTAAACCTTTTTCATACCGAACTGCAGATTCGGTGCGGATATTTGTTTTACGAATTGTATAACGTACGTCTTCTCTTTTGAAGATAGCCGATTCCATTACTAAGTTTTTTGTAGAATCTGTAACCGCAGATTCTTTTCCTCCCATCACACCAGCGAGAGCAACAGGATCCTTTCCATTTTGAATGAGAAGTAAATCTTTTTGTAATTTTGGCGTGGTATCATCTAACAAAGGAAATGAGTCACCATCTTTTGATTTTACAACTGAGAAGGTTGTGGACTTTAGTTTTTCACGATCAAAAAAATGTGTAGGTTGGCCAAGTTCTAACAAAAGATAGTTGGATACATCCACAACATTGTTAATGGAACGAATTCCACATTTTTCAAGTCTAGATTTGATTTTAGTATTCGATGGAGCGATGTTTACATTTTGGATGGAACAAACATAATACGCATGTGCATTGTCCGATTTTTCTACAACTAAACCTTCATTACCCGATTCCCATTTTGTATTTGTTTGGAAAGGAAAATCGTTTAAAGGCAATTGGAGTTGAGATGAAAGTTCCCTTGCGAATCCAAAATGATTCCATAGGTCTGGTCTATGTGTGATAGATTTATTATCAATTGTGAGAATGGTATCTTCCCATAAAAAAAGTTTGCGTACGGAGATTCCAAGACTGCTGTCGTTTGGAAAAATCAAAACTCCCGAAGATTCTAAAGCGAGCCCTAATTCTTTTTCTGAACAATACATCCCTTGGGAACGAACTCCCCGAAGTTCCGAATCTAAAATTTCTTTTCCGTCGAGTTTGGTTCCTGGCAGTGCCAGAGGAACAATGTCGCCGACCTTTACATTTGTGGCGGCAGTGACAATTTGGTAATCTTTTGAACCATCTGTAGCTATGGTTGTGGAAAGTTTTTCCGCATTGGGATGTTTTTCAAGTGATTTGATTTTGACTGTGATAACTGACGATAGGTGAACTTTAAATTCTTCCACATCATCTATTTCGCAAATGGATGTATTAATTTTTTCCAGAACCTTTTCAAAAGGAATCTGGGAGAGCGGGGTAAAATCGTTTAACCAATCAACTGAAAGTTTCAAGTGAAATCCTTAATTGATAAAAACGGTGGGAAAGCGGTCGGGTCAATCCGAAATTCCAAGTTCTGTCTTCAGAAAATGTAGACAATCCTCGGAAGTCATCGGTTTTGCAAAATAAAATCCCTGAATGAGATCCACCCCACTTTCGGCAAGTAATCTGACTTGTTCCTCAGTTTCTGCACCCTCTGCCACAACACTCAAACCAAGGTTATGTGCCAAATTGGAAACCGCATGAATGATTGTTTTGGAATCTTTGTCGGAAGTGATTTCAGAGACAAAGGAACGATCAATTTTTAATGAGGAGATCGGAAGTTTTTTTAAATATCCCAAACTACTGTATCCAGTTCCAAAATCATCAATTGCAATTTTGGCTCCGAGTTTTCGGATTTCTTGCATGGTGCGAACTGCTGCATCTGCATTTTCCATAACCGAACTTTCAGTGAGTTCCACTTCCAGGTCATGTGGATCTACTTTGAATAATTTTAAGTTTTCGGCAATCGTAGAGATGAGTCTTTCGTGTTTGAATTGTTTGGTGGATATGTTAACCGCCATAGAAACATCACTGATCCCTTCGTCTTTCCAAAACCTCATGGTTTGTATGGCTGACTTAATCACCCATTCTCCTATGGCAAAAATCATCCCAGTTTCTTCAGAGATCGGGATAAAAACATTGGGAGAAATTAGACCACGTTCTGGATGACGCCAACGAATCAGTGCTTCGACGCCGACCGGTTTTTTGGTATAAAGATCGATTTTTGGTTGGTACATCAAAGTAAATTGATTTTCGATGATGGCAATTCGCATTCGGTTTTCTATTTCTAATCGTTCTGCGACTACTGTTTGGAGTTCTTCCGTAAAAAATACATAACAGTTTTTACCTTGAGATTTTGCTAAGTTGAGTGCACTGTCCGCATTTTTTAGAAGTGTGTTAGAATCTTTTCCATCTGTTGGATAAAGTGCGATCCCAATTGATATGTTAACAAAGATTCTTTCTCCATCGATCACAAATGGATGGGTCATCGCATCCAATATAGATTCAGATATGACAGCTGCATCACGTTCGTTCGAAAGATCGGGTAATACAACGGTGAACTCATCTCCACCTTGTCTACTAATCAAATCATAAACTCGTATACTTTCACGAATACGGTATGCTACTAATTTGATGATTTTATCACCAAAGTCATGACCACGAGAATCATTGATGATTTTAAAATTATCTAAATCGATGGCAAGGATTCCAACAAGGTTCCCATGCCTTCTTGCTTCTTCAAAGATAGGAAAAAGTTTATCTATCAATGAGTTTCTGTTGGGTAGGTTTGTGAGTTGGTCAAAAAAAGCTAAGTATGCAATTTTTTCTTCGGCATGTCTTCTTTGTGTGATATCAAGAAAGGCAACGGCAAGTCCAAAGTTTTCGAGAGGAATGGGAGTTGCTAAAATATCAAACCAAGTGATTTTTTCCTCTTTGATTAGGCCAATTTCCAAATTTCGAATCACTTCTTTGTGACGAAGGGCCCGCATTAAACTGGAATTTCTTGGATAAATTTTATTTCCATTGGGTTGGATGAGAGTGTATTTTCGAATGTTTAAAGTTCGATTTAAAAGTTCTCCATCTTGGATGTTAAAATAGGTTCTTGCAGTTTTATTTGTTTCTACAATTTTCCCTTTTTCATCGGTGATGGCAATTCCCATCGGAAGGTTGTCAAAGATAGATTTGTACTTTTGTTGTTGGAGGAGGAATTCGAAGGAAATGTCCTTTTGGATAGTAACGTCTCTATCAAATCCAAGAATTATTTTTGATTCACGTAATGGGATGAGTAACCAAATGATCCACACTTCTTCTTTCGAATTGGTGACCAAACGATTTTCGAAATTTACAATATTCGGATTCTCACCCAAACTATCAAATGTGTATTTTGTGTTCTCTTTGTCGTCTTCGTGGGCAAAGTCAACAATGGATTTACCTACAATTTCTTTTGGTTCAAATTCTAAAAACCTAGCAAATCGTTCCGTAACAGAAATAAAATTTCCTTCCCAGTCTAGAACTTGAAAGCTATTCGGATATTCCGCAAGGAGTGACTTAACGGTGAGACCAGAGAGAATTTTACTGCCTAATGGCTCATTTTGCATGTATTTCTTTGCCTAAAAAGTAAACTGCCTCAATGGATCCAGGAAAACTAAATCCTTCAAAGGGTGACCAGCCGGACTTACTTTTAACCATTGATTTTTGAAATTCAACTGGTTTTTTTAAATTTAATACAGAAAAGTTAGCCGCATAACCTTGATTAATGACACCTACCCCTTTTCCAAATTGATTCGGTAAGTAGGGTGCGACAAATTCTCCGGGGTTTTTGGAACATATTGTTGCTATGGTCTTCATCGGAATGTTTAATTTGAGTATCATATAGGTTACAAATAACCCATAAGTGTCGAGTTGGGAGATCCCACTGGTTCCTTTTTGTTTTTCTTCAATGGAATGGGGCGCATGGTCTGTTGCTAAGTAATCAATATGTCCCTCTAAAATTCCTTTGACCATAGCTTCGCGGTCTTCTTTGCCACGAAGAGGAGGGTTCATTTGAAACCATTTGTGATTGGTTTCTGTAAGCATATCAGTATCAAACATCAAATGAGTCGGTGTCACTTCACAAGTCACATTCACTCCTCGTTTTTTAGCTGCGATGATTTTAGAAAGTCCGTCTTTCGTCGAATAGTGACAAAGTTTACCTTTGAGGTTGTATTTTTCGATCAAATACAAAGCAAAATCTGTAGCAACAGTTTCTGCTTCTTTGGGACGTCTTGATTCGTGTGTGGGTTGTGATTGGTTGGCAATCAAAATCTCTGGATCTTCACAGTGGAAGCTGATGTCTTGGCCCGCATAGTGTTTGATCACTTCTTCTAAAGATGCATTGTCATGAAAAAATAATTCGCCAATAGAAGGTCCCATAAACACTTTATACGGAACTTTTTTTGCTAGTGGTTTTGTATGAGGGCCAATGCCTGCATACAATGTAATATGAATGGGTGCTTTTTTGGTGAGCGCTTGTTTGGCGGCGTAGGATTCATCATCAATAGGAGGAACGGGATTGTTTGGCATATCGGCCACATGGACCACGCCACCATTGATGGCTGCATTTCCGGCTGAGATAAAATCTTCTTTGTAAGTATGTTTTCCGCTCACATCTTCTCTTGCATGAATGTGGATATCACCAAAACCAGGAAAAATCACCGAACCTTCTGAAAACTGATGAGCATCAGGATCAATTCCGTCTTTCACTCCTGTGATGAGTCCGGTATTCGAATCGAATTCGATCGTTCCTTCAAATTCTCTTTCGTGAGTAACGATCTTCCCTGCAATTTTTTCCATTTTGCCCCTATGAATCTGCAGATTCTAAGAGACATGGAAAGTTTCAAGGGAATTTACTTTGGATTCGAGAGTCTAGAACCCTGTTCGCAAGTTCCGATTGTACGAAAAAAAATTAGGATCTTAGTCCCACTTGGATAAGATTTCGATAATATCATTTCCAAATCGTTCTACTTTAGCAGGACCTACACCTTTTGTAGCTTCTAGTTCGGAAAGGTTTTTCGGTTTTCTTTCGGCAATTCGTTTGAGAACTGGATTTTGAAATACCATAAACTTTTTCCATTTGAGTTGCCTTGCCTTACGATCTCGGTAATTTATAAGTTCTTTCAAAATTTGAGAATGGAGAGTGGGTGGTTTTTTTAATTTTAATTGTGAAGAATTCGTATTATCAGAGTTAGATGAGGAAAGTTTGGATTTGGTTTTAGCAAAATTAGGCAAATATAGTTTTGGATATTTGGCCCCGGCGACCAAAACTTTTTTTTCTTCTACCCAGGTTTCTAATTTTGCCACCACTGCTTCTTCGGGAATCCCATCCAACTTTCCATGAAAGGGATTTCGTTCCATTCGGTACCTGAGTACATCTTTTGTACGTTTGCCCACAAGAGTTTTAGCAATGATGGTTTTTCCAAATACAGCCGGATGTTCCTTTAAAAAATTCTGAATGGTTTCTTCTTCCCAATCGGAAAGGGGATAATCTCTTTTTTCATTTTTCTTTTGGATTTTGGCAGCTTCCGATTTTAAAAAATGAGTTCGATGGAGATTGGTTCCTACCTCAGTGCAGATATCACAACTTCCACAAGGAGAAATGGTTTCACCAAAATAAGAACAAAGTTGGACTTGCCTACATTCTTCTTTGTTTGCATATTCCTTAATGTATTTTAGAAGAGTATCTCCCCCTTTGAAGTTGGTTTCCTTGGATATCATAAAGGCTTGTGTCGCCACATCACCAGCCTTAAAAAACAAAACACATTCCGAACCAAGTCCGTCTCTTCCAGCACGACCTGCTTCTTGGTAATAGGCTTCGAGAGAAGCTGGAACTTGGTAATGCACCACCAAACGAACATCAGGTTGATCCATTCCCATCCCAAAAGCATTGGTCGCAACAAGGATCGGTACTTTTCCTGAAGAGTAAGCATTTTGAGTTCGTTCTCGGATTCCATCGGTCCTGCCAGCATGATACTTTCCGACAGAGAATCCAAAATCTTTTAAGAGATCATAAACCTCGTCAGTTTTTTTCCTTGTGGCACAGTAAACAATGCAACGGCCAGGAAATTTCCTTCCATCCTTCCAAGGTTCTAAAAGTTCAATGAGCCTATCCGCCTTGTCCCTTTCTGCAGCAGGATATTCTACACTGAATTTTAAATTGGGTCTATAAAAAGTGGAAAGCACCACGTTCGGTGATTTCATTCCAAGGGCTGCTTGTACATCAGTCTGGACTTTTGTGGTGGCTGTGGCAGTCAGAGCAAGGATTGGAAAATTGGGGCGAGGATGGCGTTCTCGCAAAATATGGATTTGGCGGTATTCGGGACGAAAGTCATGCCCCCATTGCGAAACACAATGGGCCTCGTCGACTACAAGGGCAAATAAATCAAGTTCCCGAAAGATCCTTAAAAATCCATTGGAAAGTGCCCTTTCTGGAGAAACGAGAAGGACTCGAATTTCTCCTTTGACCGATTTGGCAAGAATCGTCATTTGTTCGACTTCATCTTGGGTGGAATTACAAAACGCCGCAGGAATCCCTTTGGCAAGCAAACTCTCTGTTTGGTCTTTCATCAGAGCAATCAGCGGAGATATAACTAGCGTTAGTTTGTTTTTTTGAATGGCCGCAGGAAGTTGATAGATGAGTGACTTTCCGGCACCTGTAGGTAAAATGGCCAAGGTATCTTGTCCTGTTAACACAGAACGAATGGCCTCTTCTTGGCCCGGGCGAAATTCCGAAAAACCGAATTTGGTTTTGAGTTCCGAACGTAGATCCAAGGTAACTCTCAAGTTTTCTGCAAATCCGAAAGGGTCAACGATAAGATTCCCCATTTTAACCTCATTTTTTCAATTTTACAGAATCGAGTGACCCGGAAATTGTAACGAAGACCGATGCTTTTTAATACCTTTGTCTTTTTGTTATTTTTTCTTATCGTGTATTCGGTTTTTTTGGGATTCGGATGGTTTGCCGGAAAACAAAAATGGGCATACCGTGCACAAAACCTATGGTTACTCCTTGCATCTTACTTTTTTTACGGGTGGTGGGAGTGGTTTTTTTTAACCCTCATCCTTGTCAGTACCATCATTGACTACTGTGCTGCCATTTTGATTGAAGGGACGGAAAACCAAATCCGTCGTCGCCTCTATCTATCAGTTTCCATTGTTGCCAACTTGGGCCTTCTTTTTACAATGAAGTACTACGATTTTTTCGCAGTGAACCTCATTGATTCCTGGAACCAATTGGCTTTGTGGATGGGTTCCACAGTTGCCGCCGATTCGAATACATACTTGTTAAGAAATATCATTCTACCGGTGGGAATTAGTTTTTATACCTTCCAAACCATGTCTTATACGATAGATGTGTTCCGAAAACAAATCAAAGCGGAACGTGATTTTTTTGACTTTGCTCTTTTTGTGAATTATTTCCCACAACTTGTGGCAGGTCCCATCGAACGCGCAGCGGACCTTCTTCCCCAATTGAAACAACCAAAATTCCCCACTTGGGATGGAGTACAAAAAGGATTGTATGATATCCTTCTTGGTTACTTTATGAAGGTCTTTGTTGCGGATAATTTATCCACATACGTTGACCAAGTTTTCCTTGCTGGAAAATCTCTTTATACACAAAATCCAGACATCATCCAAGCCATGGATGGATCCCAAGTGTTTGCTGGTGGGTTTTTATTTTTAACCCAAATTTATTGTGACTTTGCTGGTTATTCTTTTATTGCCCTCGGTATTTCGCGACTTCTTGGAGTTACGCTGACTGTAAATTTTGAAACTCCAGAATTTTCCAAAACACCAACTGAGTTTTGGAATCGATGGCATGTAACACTGAACAGATGGTTTCGAGATTATATTTATATTTCACTCGGTGGAAGTAAATATGGAAAGTTTGCTCAGTACAGAAACTTATTTATTATTTTCTTTTTGTCTGGGCTTTGGCATGGGGCCAATTGGACCTTTATCACTTGGGGTTGTTTGCAAGGTGTATACACCATTATTTACCTGGTGGCTTTTGCTAAAAAGAAAGATGATAAATCTGATGTTACAGAAATCACAAAACCTTCGTTACTTGAAAGAATCCAAGGTATTCTTTTGGGAACGTTTTCTAGAGTGCTCATTTATACGCTCGTTGTTTTTAGTGCCGTTGGGTTTCGTTCTTATGATGCCAATATGATGTTTCTTTATATGAAAAAATTCTTAATGGTTTGGGATTGGGATCTAAACCCGAATAATAACATTAAGAATATGTTTGGTCTTTTTGAGGAATATTTTAAAATATTTTTACCACTTCTCATCATCGATGGAATCACCTATTTCAAAAAAGAAAGGTATTGGGTTTTTGTATCTCACCCACTTGTTCAAGTTTTTGTTTTGTTTTTTATGGGATTTCTCATCCTCACCCGTGGAGTTTTTGGAAAGGAGGTAATCTACTTTGCGTTCTAAATTTTTAGGAATAGGGATTACCCTTTTATTGTTTTTGGTTTTGGAAATTGTAGTTCGATTCACTGGAATCCACTATTTGGAACAACCGGAAATTTTCTTTGTCAATTTAAAGAAAAACTTTGTGGAATCGGGCAAAGGCGATGCCGAGATTATTGTGTTAGGTGATTCACGTTCAATGGCTTTGGCTGGATATCCAAAACAACCAGATATTGAGTTTTCTGTTTATAATCATAGTTTGCCTGCCATGGGACCCAAATACTACCGTTTCTTTTTGGATAAGTATTTAAAAAAAGGAAACGCCAAACCAAAAATGATTTTGTTTGCCGCATCACCTAAACTCTATGCGACGGGATACGGCCCTCCACTTTATGATCCTGATGCAAAGGCAGTCAAGGAAAACGAATCCGTATCTGAATACCTCAATCGAAGATGGAATGAAGGCATAAAAAAGAATTTTTTTCGAACTGTAACTCCTTCAAATATTATCAGTTACAGCGGAAAACAAGAAGATGCAAATCAAATCCTTTGGGAATTTTTTGGTCATCGTTATCTTCACCAGTTTACATTTTCCGAATTATCAAACCAGTATTCTGGTGTAGAACGTTTGTATATTCTTTCTAAAGCAATGCCGCTTTTATACGAATCTTACAGGTTTCATGGAGCCATTCGAAATGGTCTAAGTTTATCCAATTGGAAAGTGGACAAAAATTACAAAGAACGATCTCTCTTTTGTGAGGCTTGTGAAAATGTGGAAGCTGGACTTTGTAAACCTTCCTCTTCCCAATTAGAAGACAATCGCACCATCGAAGACCAAATCACTCGTCATTTCGGAAAGTATAATATTTCTAATCGATTGAAACCAGAACTTGTTTTGTTTTCGAAAGAATTGATTCGTAAAGAATTGGATGCAGAGTTAAAAAATCCAATTCCATATGTATACCGCAAACCAGACTTTATCGTATTAAAAGAACTGATCGAATACACTCGTTCCCAGGGAATCCAATTTGGTATGATCTACATGCCATGGATTCAGGAAAAACAAGAATCCAAGGAGTCGAAAGACCTACTTACCGATTTAAAACTTTTTTTTAGAGAGAATCCAGATTCTGGACTTTTTTTCTTTCCCGATTCTTCTTACCCTGCGGAGAGATTTGTAGATAATATCCATTACGATTGTCGAGGGGAAAAACGGGTAAACGAAGAATTCCGTAATTTTGTTCTTCCGCAAGTGTTTCGTTTTTTGCATTCCAAACAAAAATCCAATTGATTTCCGATTTCCGGCGTTGGAGAATGAAGCACTCCATCCGGATAAGAGGAAACCCAATCATGTTTTCGTTTCGAAACATATTTGTATGTATTCTATCAGCCTATCTCATCGGATTACCGGTGTTTGGCCAGAACCGTTATGCGTTGTTCATTGGAACTAATTACAAAGGGAACACTGCAAAAATCCCTGAGTTGAATCTCTGTGAAGCAGACGCAAACTTCTTAAAAGAAAAAATCCAAAAGAAAGGAAACTTCAAGGATATCAAAGTCCTGTTAGGTTCCATGGTCACTCGTGACAATGTCAAAAACGCCATCACCCAATTGGGGAAAGTCGTCGGCAAAGAGGATTCTGTTTTTTTATACTTCTCCGGTCATGGAATGTATATGAAAGATGCGAAAGCAAAAAATGGAATGCGTAACTATCTCATTTGTTACGATCGCCCGCATATTTCGGATGAAGAACTAAACGAATTTTTAACAGAAATCAAATCCCAAAAAACAGTCCTCGTGATGGATTGTTGTTATTCGGGTGGGATTGCTAAAAAAGGAAAAAACACCCGGGGCGCCGCAGAAATCCCGATTGCCCAAGGAAATGACGGAGTGGTTCGACAAAATGCTGAAGATTATTTTTTCCAAGATAAAGCAGTCATTTCTTCCTCAGACGATGACCAAACTTCGATCGAAGTCGGAGGAACCATCAATCATGGGATCTTTACTTATAACTTTGGAAATGCCTTAGAAAAAGGGGATTTAAACAAAGACAGTGTGGTGACAGCCCTCGAAGCCTTCTTTGTTGCCAAAGAAGAAACGGTAAAGATGGCCCGCCAATTCAACCACGAACAGACCCCGCAAGTTTCAGGGAATGCCGCAGGGATCTTTTTATCGGGTTCACCCAAACCACAAACCCCTCCGCCCAAACCACCGAATGTTGTTGTAAACGTTCCCATCACACCTGTAGAAACAACGACGCCAAATACAAATAACACCACAACTCCTCCTGTGGCACCGGAGCCGGAACCAACACCTGCCAACGAAACGACAGTTGTCATTCCTCCAATCGTGGAAGAACCACCGGCACCACCTTCTGTCACTACGGGAAGCATTCTCATTCGTACCTCCATCATCAAAGACAAGTCTTATGGGGGAGCGGCTACAAAATCGCCTTACGATCTTCTCAACAAACAGGGAAAACTAAAATCTTCTCCAACAGAAGACAAAGTAAGATCGATCAAAGTCCTTGTGGATGACCAGGAATACAGCTCTCAAGTCACAACAGAGAAATCAAAAATCTGGGGATCTGTGACCAAAAATGGAACTCTCATCCAGGGAGATATCTATAATGTAAAAATCGATAACCTTCCTGCAGGTGTGCACCAAATCGAAATCAGAGCAGATAAATACCCGATTTATAAAACAGCTACGGCAGTTCTCCCCAAACAGACTGTGACTGTGGATGCGATCAACTCCATGGATGGATTTGGAGCGATTCGGGGCCGTGTATTTTATAAAACCTTAGACAATCCGATCGAAAAACATCCCATCTATATGCCGACAGTGGTTTCCACAAATCAGATTTTTAAGGTCACCACAGACAAAGATGGCTACTTTTGGTTTACCAACTTAAAACCGGGAAAATATGAAATCCGAGCTAGTTTCATGGAAGAAATGAAATTAGAAAACTCAGAGATTCAAGTCCAACCGGGAGAAGTGACCAATGTGGACATCATCCTCAATAAAAAATTGAGTTATACAAAAACAAAATACTGATCCAATTCCTGGACCTGGGTCCCAAAATTTTGACCAAGCCCTCCTCGGAGGGCTTTTTTATAACCTTTACCAATCTTAAAATTCTCCTTTTCAGCTATTTGCAGCAATGATTGATTAAATTTAATCCTATTTTGATTAATATTAATCCATTTTTCAAAATTTTTCCTTTTTTTGCCCTCGAATGAGGAAATTCTTCATAATTTCCGATTGAATTTAATCCTTATGGGGAGATTCTTAGAGTCATAGAATACAAATAGGGAATCGGAAAAAGAGGTTCCCACTCTAGAGAGGATCACATGAAAACAACAAAGATTATCGCAACAGGGATCTTGGCAATGGGGCTTGCAACAGCAAATCTCCAAGCTTTAGATACAAACGAAAGATTAGAGCTTTTGGAGTCTGCTATGATTGAACAAGCAACAACTCCAGCGCAAAAATCTGCCGTTTCGGAATACCTTGCGAATGTCGCAAAAGAAAAAGTAGAAATGGCTCAGGCACTTCGTGACAGAGCAGGATCTACTCGCGGTGGTAAGGCTCTTAGCCAAATGAACGAGAAGAAAGAACTTCTTCGCCGTGCAGAAGCTCTTGAAAAAGAAGCCAAAAAATACCAAACTATCTCTATGGACCTTCATGCAGGTTCTATGCAGGTAGCACAAAACTAAGCACCTCAAACCTTACGTTTGAGAATTGCGAGAAAGGTCAGGTTCGCCTGGCCTTTTTTTGTACCCTCATGATAAATGCTTTCCAAGCAGCTTAACTATGTGACATAATCAATATATGGTTGACACCCCCCAAGAAATCAAAGAAAAACGATTTGGGCGCGTGGTTCCCATCCTGTTAGTTGCTTTGGGCCTATTGGCTTTAGGGTTAATCTTTCGTTGGGGTAGGCCAGTGAAACCGGTGGTCCGTGTGGAATGGGAAGGCCTTGTGGCGCTCACTCCTCCCGAGGTATTTACCTATTTGGGAGTGGATCCGGAAAACCCAAGGATCGGGGATTGGAAGGATTGGGAGAAACAACTTTCTGTTCATCCAAGGATTCGAAAGGTTCGGATCACAAGAGACCCTGATGGATTTTTGATGATCAATGTACAGGAGAAAGTCGCCGAATTTGTCATACATGTAGGAAGTTCCCTGTATGAAGTGGATGAAGATCTGGAAATAATTTCCAGAGATCGAGTGTTAGCTAATCATCTAATTGTGATTAGTGGTCAGTTCACTGTTGGGGAAAATAAACTAGAAGGCAGACAGATTTTTGATATCACTAAAGAAATGCGTTATGCTCTTTCCTCTTATCCTGCTTTAAGATCAAGAATCTCCGAACTCGTCGCAGAACGTGACGGAAATTACACTATGTATTTAAAATCACCAAACACTATGAAAGTGTATTTAGGTGATAAATTAGAACTGAATGTTTTTCGTAAATTATACGCATCATTAGCTTATATGGAAGCTGAATCTGTAAAAGCTGTTTCTATCGACTTGAGAGGGGAAGACGCAGTTTATCATTGATATGACTTATGATGATGTACCAATCATAACGGCCTTGGATTTAGGTTCCTCACTAGTTAAAGTTGTCATCGGGCGACTTCTAGGGGAACATGAAATCGAAATTATTGGAACTGGAGTTTATCCTTCTGCCGGTATCAAAAATGGTTCCATTGTTAATATTGAGACCACTACAAAGTCCATCATAGAAGCGTTTGGCGATGCTGAACTTATGGCTGGTCAAGAAGTGAATACCGTTGTGGTCAACGTATCTGGAAAATCAGTGTATGGATTCAATGAAAAAGGAATCATCGCAGTGACTAACAGAGAACGAATTGTATCTGAAACCGATATCATGCGAGTTGTGGAAGCGGCACAAGCTGTACATGTTCCCAACGATCAACAAGTCATTCATGTGCTTACAAAAGAATTCAAAGTTGATGACCAAGTGAACATCAAAGATCCGATCGGGATGACAGGAGTTCGTTTGGAAGCCGAAGTACATATTGTATCTTGTGGGAATACAGCACTAAATAACATTGATCGTTGTGTGGAACAGGCTGGTCTTTTGCAAATGGACCGAGTGTTATCAAGTCTTGCTTCTTCAGAAGCCATCCTTACCTCTGGCGAAAAAGATTTAGGAACCGCAGTCATTGACATTGGTGCGGGAATTTGCGATATCATTATCTATGTGGATGGGGGAATCGCTTTTTCTTCCGTGGTTCCTTTTGGTGGATTCCATATCACTAGCGATATTTCCATTGGTTTAAAAACAACTGTGGAAACAGCAGAAGTCATCAAAAAACGATACGGCCATACGCGCATTGATATGGTTGATCCCACAGAGAAATTTGAAATTCCATCGATTTCAGGTAGGCCAGCTCGTTCGGTATTTCGCCAAGAACTTGTGGAAATTTTAGAACCAAGGGTTCGCGAAATTTTAGAAATGATAGATCATGAACTTGTTCGTTCAGGATTTAAGTCAAGTTTGGCGGGAGGAGTCATCCTTACAGGTGGGACTTCCCTTTTGCAAGGGATTGAAGCTACTGCTGAGGAAGTATTACGCCTGTCAGTGGGTCGTGCGAAACCAGCAGGGCTCAGCGGCCTTGTGGATAAAATTTCTAGCCCTGAATATGCAACTGCTGTTGGTCTGATTAAATATAGTTCCAAAATACAAAATTTAGAACAAAGAAACATGCATTCCGGATCTGATTCCGATGGATGGATGAAAAAAGTTCGTCGTTGGATGGAGAATAATCTCTAAGGATAAGTAAATGTTGTACCTAGAAGAAGAAAAAACAAGCCCTGCTATTATCAAAGTCATTGGAGTTGGTGGAGGCGGAATGAATGCCGTCACTCGGATGGTACACTCAAAAATGACGGGTGTTGACTTTATTGTGATGAACACCGATGAACAAGTATTATTAAAATCTCCAGTAGAAGTAAAAATCCAATTGGGTAACAAAGTCACTCGCGGGATGGGTGCCGGCGGAGATCCAGAACTCGGTGAAAAGGCAGCTCTTGAAGACAAAGAACGAATTATATCTGCGCTGAAAGGTGCTGATATGGTTTTTGTCACTGCAGGGATGGGTGGCGGAACGGGAACTGGGGCTGCACCCATTATTGCTGCCATTGCCAAAGAACTAAAGTGTTTGGTAGTCGGTGTGGTGACAGTTCCTTTTTCCTTTGAAGGAAAACGCAGAGCAGAACTTGCGAAACTTGGAATTGACCAACTTCGAGCAAATGTAGATACACTCATCACCATTCGTAACGATTCTATCTTTCAAGTAGTAGATAAAAATACACCTGTGGATATGGCATTTCGAGTGATCGACGATATTCTGTTAAATGGTGTTCGTGGGATCAGTGACATTATCAATCATCCAGGAATCATCAATGTAGACTTTGCTGATGTAAAAACCATCATGAAAGATACGGGAGATGCAATTTTGGGTGTTGGGGAAGGTCGTGGAGAAACTCGTGTGAGTGAGGCCGTTGAACAAGCCATCAATAACACTTTGTTAGAGGATTCAAGCATCCAAGGTGCAAAGTCTCTCCTCATCAACGTAACTGGGGGAAATGATTTGACCATCCATGAATGGAATGAAGTTTCACAAATCATTACGGCTCAAGCCGATCCCGATGCAAATATCATCATTGGACTCAATGAAGACGTTTCACTTTCAGATCAAATTCGAGTCACTGTGATTGCGACCGGATTTAACAAAAAAGGAAAACAATACCAAAGAGAACAAAAGGCAGTGGGTTCAGAAGAATCGGTTTCTCCTATGGTTTATATTAGAAAATCAGAAGAAAAGGATTTGGGGTTTGGTAAAGAGCAAGATTCTGTCCGAAGTATCCGTCAAACGAATCGTGGTTTTTCTTCTCAGAAACAATCCTCCCCATTTCAAAATTACGGAGAGGATTACGACATTCCTGCTTTTTTAAGACGAAAGAACGATTAGAAGTCAAAGCTTAGACTGACTGATTCACACCAATTTAGTGAGTGAATCAGTCAAATTGGTGTTAGTTCGAATAAGAACGTACTGAAATAAACAGAGGTTTGTCGGCCTCAACTAGAAGTTTTTTCGGTGCTGCTGTCACAACGGATCCCGGTGATTCTACTTTAAAATCATATTCTCCTGGTGCGAGAAGGATTCGTTTGACTTGGAAGTTGGCAGGGATAGTCCTCCAACAACGTAGGTCAGGGGCAATGGTTTGTGAAACAGCAAGGCCTGCCGCCGCACCAGCCGCCACTCGAATTAATGATGAAACCAAATCATTGTTTTTGTTTTTCCCACCTGATTCAATGGCGCGTGCCATGGCCTCCGATGCAATCACTGCAGCTACTATCTTTACAGCTAAAGAAGTTAAATTCTTAGTGATGAGAGCTTTGTAATTTTCATTGAAGTTGTTCATTGCTGTTTCGGAGTAGTTGTTCATGATATCGGAATAACCAACATCCACACCGTTAATATAGTATTTTTTGGGAAGGGAACCTTTCGGATCCCTTTCTTTATAAATGGGAATGGGATTTTCTGCAATTGAAAGTGCCGCAATGGCACCAGTTAACGAAGCTCCGGCTCCTTTGGCGAAAAGTCCTTTTTCCACAGCACCACGGAGGGCAGCAGCAAAGTATTCATCTTCAATGAGTTTTCCCCTAGACATTTTGATCGCCGATTTTCCTGCTTCGTGAATGATGACTACCTCAGAAAGTTTTTCATTTTCTGGAGAGATCCTTTGCATCGAACGATTGTAAGCTTGTAAACTAGAACGTCCGGCTGCATATTTTGTTTGGTCACCGGAATCCCCTTCTTTAACAGCTAACAGGTATCTGTCGGCAGATAGATTTTGGCTTTTCCCAATGAGTTGTTCCATGTTTTTATACTGGACCCTTGCATCATTGTATCTGCCAAGACTTTCAGAAACATAGGCATCAATCAAACGAGCAGCGTTATTTTGCCTGTAATCGGGCGCTAAAAAACGCATTTCCTTTAATTCAAAGTCGAGTCTTCGAAAATAAATTTTTGCGTTGTTTGTGTCACCTTGCAGTAGGTAATTGTTCGCAATATAGAACTTAATCATTACCCTTTCAAAATCTTCTCCGGTGTAGTTGGACTCGTTGTCGGAAAGAACAAACGAAAGACCAGACCTTGTCATACTAACTTTGATATTGTCTGCTAAATCTTCTGCTTCTTTGAAAACTTTATTAGAGGTAACATAATCACCTTTGGTATGAAAAATCATACCAGCTTCCATTAAAAATAAAAGTTTATCTTTGTTAGAGGATCCTTCGTAAAGGTCTCTAATTTTGGGAATGGCAGAGTCGTAGTCCTGTCCGTAATACGCCGATTCGGTTGCTTTGATGATTTTGTTATAATCACTGGCGCAACCGAGAATAAAAAGAGAGAGAAAAAGAATGGTTTTTTTCATGGAACGACAGGTAGCGATTACCAGCTAACCCCTTTGTTTCCTCGAACTGCTAATTTGCGATAAGAAACTTTTTCAGACCAAACAGCGATTGTGGTTTCTACTTCGACAAGTTCAATGTTGATAGATTGT
This sequence comes from Leptospira harrisiae, assembly GCF_002811945.1. NCBI lineage: Bacteria > Pseudomonadati > Spirochaetota > Leptospiria > Leptospirales > Leptospiraceae > Leptospira > Leptospira harrisiae. Next base: position 119,216 of record NZ_NPDX01000001.1, read on the forward strand.
TCTACAATTTTTTCACCGTTGGATGTGAACATGTTTTCGTTGATGTCACAACGAACAAAGAAGTTGGGTGATTTTAATTTTCCAATAGAAAGGCGATTGGAAGTGAGACCGGACAAACTGAACTGAATTTCGTTGAGCGACTGTTCTCTCGTTTTGGTACGAACTGTATAAATTTTGCTTTTGATGAGTTTGGAAACAAAGGCATTGTCAAAAAGTTCTGTTTGGATTTGTTCTGAAGTATCGTTACGTGTTGGGAAGTGAGCAACAAATACACCTTCTTCATGTGGGTTTTCTTTAAAATATTCCCCAATTTGACCTGCGAGTTTATCAGCAGCTTTCACCAATTCCTGGCTGGTAAGCCCACCTGAGTCGGAGATATAATCATCAGCATTGTCCAGTCGTTTGGGACTGCTACTGCATTGGAATAAGAATCCTACTAAGAGAAAGGAGAAAAGAATTTGTTTCATAACCCCATTTATATGGGGGTGATCAAGTGACTTGTCAATTCCAAAAATCGACTTTCAGTTCTTCTTGTTTTGCACTGCGGTATGAAGTTCTTTCTTCTTCGGACATTTCTAATAATTCCCTAGCATAGATTAACTCGACCACTTTCTGGAAAAACATAGGACTTTCCCAGGTCTGGATTTCCCATTTTTCTGTTTTGTAGAGTTCCTCCTTTTTCCTAAGAAAAATTCGTTTACGTTCTCTTGCATAACTGTAGGGATTTTTCTGAATATAATCTTCCAAATACGAGAGAAGCCAAACTGGCGGGGTTGTAGGGTGTTTAGGAAAAATGAGATTGCGAATCACAGGAGGAAAAATTTCCTCCGATAAACGATTCACGGCTGTTAGTTTTTCATAAGAAGAAATTCCTTCGTTTTGTTCTAGTTCCAAAGTTTTTTCCTTCCAATTCATAAAAGCCACATATACCGCGTAAAGAACATGGCCTCGTTCATCTGGAAAGGTTTCCAACAAATAGGCATAAGTTTTTTCCCGATCCCCTTTCCAGAGATAGGATTCTTTTCCACGTAAGGTTTCTAAAAAATCACGCAAATCGGAAGGATAACCTGGTCCTTGTAGAACCTCTGGTCGATTTTGTAACCTCTGCCAATAGACCTCAGAATGTGAATCGAAGGATGATTGTTTGGGATCTGAGTTCGCTTTTTTCTGAAAAAGGAAATAGACAAGACCAACCAAAAGGAGGGAAAGTAGAATCAGTATGAAAAGGAAGATGGTAGTTTTCTTTTTGTTAACAGGCATTGTCTTTGTGGCAAATGGTTGTAAAAAACAATCGGACGAAGATTCTGATACGGAAGTTCTTAGTTCGATCCTTTCGCAGGGGAACGCCATTAATTCCGCATGTCAAAGATTTATTTTATCGGAAACAAATTGTGTGGCGGTGGCAGATTCTAGTCTGGCTGTTTGTACTACTCTTTCTTCTCGGCTGAAAGGAGAAATCCTCCCACAAGAATTGAGTACTGATGCTGTAGCTATTTTATATTTTGATTGTTTTACAAAAGTCAATTTAGCTTACAATTTTGCTAAAGGATGCAACCAAAATTCTTTTAATTCCAATTCTGATTATCGCAGAGTCCAAAGGACAGGAACCTCACAAGCGGAAATTTCCTTTCGAGAAGCTTTTAATCAATGTGCATCTTTAGAGAATGCAATTCCACCGGTAGACTCCGGACTTCGAGAAACTGATACAGTTCTTCGTTCCGATCCGTTTTGATATCCACATAAGGAGTGTTATATGTCACTTGTTACAAAAGACCAACTGGTTCAAAAACTTAATCCGATTTATCTTCCTCACGAAATTGAAGAACGAATCCTTCCTTTGGCGGAAGAAATTAACCGTCTCAAAAAAGAAAAAAATGCTGTAATCCTAGGTCATAACTATATGACTCCGGATGTTTTCTGGGGAGTGTCCGATATCATTGGAGATTCTTTGTATCTTTCTAAAATGGCAAAGGAGACTACAGCTTCAATGATCCTTTTTAATGGGGTTCATTTTATGGCTGAAACTGCTAAAATTTTATCTCCAGAAAAACGAGTGCTGATTGCGGATCTCAAAGCGGGATGTTCCCTTGCGGAAGCCATTACAAGAGATGATGTCAAAGCACTCAAAGCCAAATACCCTGGAGTTCCTGTTGTTACGTATGTCAACTGTTCGGCGGAAGTAAAAGCAGAAACGGATGTATGTTGTACTTCGGCCAATGCCTTACAAATTGTAAATGCAGTAGAAGGCGACACAGTCATTTTTCTTCCTGATGAATATTTAGCTGGAAATGTTCGAAACCAAACTTCCAAAACAATCATTTCGCATCCTGGTCGTTGTATGGTTCATGAAATGTACACTCCAGAAGATATACGTTCCGCAAAACGATTGTTTTCTGGAAATTTAACTGTCATCACTCATCCAGAATGTCATGAAGATGTTGTGAAAGAGGCTGATTTTTCGGGTTCAACTTCACAGATGGTTGATTTCATTCGTCAAAGCAAAACAAACAAAATTATGCTTGTGACAGAATGTTCTATGGGTGATAATCTACGTGCAGAATTTCCAGAAAAGGAATTTGTATCCACTTGTCAAACTTGTCCTCATATGAAAAAAATTACTTTGGAAAAAGTAAGAGATGCACTTTTGAAAGAACAGTTTGAAATCTTTTTAGATGAAGAAGTGATTCGTCTTGCTCAAAAGTCAGTCAATCGTATGTTAGAATTGAGTTATAAAAAGTAGGACTTATGTTTAGAGTTGGAAACGGAATCGATTTTCATAAATTAATCCATGAACCTTTTCGCCCATTGATACTTGCCGGTGTTGAGGTAAAATCAGAATTTGCATTTCTTGGTCATAGTGATGCAGATGTTATTTTGCATGCTGTGGCCGATGCCATTTTGGGTGCTTTGGCTTTAGGTGATATTGGGGTTCATTTTCCTGATACAGACCCTCAGTATAAAAACATGAAATCCTCTCGGATCATTGATAAGTGTTTGGAACTGATGCTTGAGAAAAAGTTTAAACTAGTGAATATTGATTGTACTTATGTGGGTGACCATCCAAAGATCAACCCCATTCGCGCAGAACTCAATGCTTCTTTGGCAAATATCACCAAATTACCGTTAGACTGTGTGTCCATAAAAGCCACTACGTCCGAAGGGATGGGATCATTGGGACGAAGTGAAGGTGTGATGGTGATGGCTACTGTTCTACTCGAAAGTACAAAGGAAAAATCTTAGAACAGATTTTGTCTTCCATCGGCAATGTAGTTTAAGTCTGCATTGCTAAAAAATAGAAATAAAAGTTTAGAAAGGGTGTTGGGTTTGGTTTCCAATTCCCAGGTTCCATGAATACGAACGCCGTTCTGGATGGGTTCGATTTGGAAGGATTCTTTCAGGAATTGGTAGTGTTTGAAACCTTCAGTTGTGATTTGGAATTCAGAGTTACCTTGTGAGTTAGCGACCGTTTTCGTACATTTGACCACTTCGCCCATAACTTTAGTTTCCCAGGTTTCGCCAATCACGGGTGTGCGAAAGGATTTGGGCTGAAACGAGTCATATAGAACTTTTTGCACTTGTTCTGGTTTATTTGTGATTTCCCAAACTCTCTCAACTTGCGTTGTACTTTGTCGAAATATGACTAACGCAAAAACTAAAACAAAAACACCAAACACACGAAGATACCAAATCATATCTCCATTGAAAAATCTATTGCCTAGGGATCGATTGAAATTTATTTTTCTCCTACCGAAGGGAAACTTGCGGGAGGGTTTTGTCACTGCACTCAGGAAGAGAAATATCATCGAAACGTGTCTCGGGATTGGTGCAAGTGTACCAACGCGAGTATCATTTATCACGCCATACCAATCCCTTTCCGGAAATTTTAGATGATATTATCTACAATCGAATTCTAAAAGATCCTAATTATTGGATCTCTCAAGATTTGGAAGATAAAATCATTCAAATTATTTCACAATCTCTCGACATTTCTGGAATTTTATACCACCTAGGAACAGAGAGTCTCATTACAAATGCCTATGATTTATTGCCTCTAGATGATTCTCGTATTGATTTAGAAGAGATGATTCATCGTCTTCCCATTTTAATAGGTCGACTAACGCGCGTAGTTTATTTGAATCTAAAAACAATTTCTAATCATAAGGTTTTATTCGTTTTTAAATATTTACCTGAATACCAAGAGAAGTGGTATGATGCTGTCTTTTTTCAGGGAATGTTGAATGGCCTTGCCGTACTTTTTGAACTTAAAGAATTTACAATTCGGATGACCAAAACAAAACTTTTTGGAATTCACATTTCTCATAAAGAACTGGGTGAAGACATTCAATTTGGTGCTGATTCCAATGAATACGAATTGGAATGGTCTGAAGACAATTTGTTTTTATCACGTTCTCGTTTAACAAAAGATGATGTCAGTAATAGACATAGAGTGATGGTAACTTCTCGAAGTGATTCGCAGTTAGAAGAAATTTCCATTGTTGATGTAAAAGATGTGGTCCGAAGGTCTAGAGAACTTGCCATTGAAAACAGAGATTTAGAAGCAGCGGTTGAAGTATTAAAATCTTTCAAACAAGAGTTGGAAAAAAAACAACTTTCTATGGCAAAAGACTTACGACTTGCAAAAAACATTCAAAAAGGATTAATACCTGAAATTATCCCCGATTGGAACGGGATCCAGTTTTGGACGGGATTCACTCCGATGCAAGAAGTGAGTGGAGATTATTATGATTACTTTCCATATCATAATAATAAGTTAGGAGTGGCTGTCTGTGATGTATCGGGTCACGGTGTACCTGCTGCCTTTATTACAGCATTATCTAAGTTATTGTTTTCGAATTTCAAAAAAACAAAACCCTCTGAAACTTTTAAACTCATCAATAGAGAGCTTTTGGATTTAGTAAAACAACAGGGATACACAACTTGTGTATATGTTTTGATCCATGATAATTATAAAGTAATTTATTCTGTTGCCGGACATCCAAGACCCATTCTTTTTAGAGCCGAAACCAAACGAGCAGAAATTTGCGAAGGTGACGGAACCTTTCTTGGAATGTTTCCTGATGCAGGTGATACATTTCAAGATTTCCAAATTCAATTAGAACCTGGTGATAAATTGTTTTTATACACCGATGGTCTTACGGAAGCAGAAAATGACAAAGGAGTTCAATATGGAGAAACAAGGTTAATTCAAATCATTGAATCTTGTGTTGATAAATCCATTCAAGAAACTGTTGAATTCATTTTATCGAACCATAAAGAGTTTACAATGGGAACTGATCCAATGGATGATATCACTCTTTTGGGTCTACAGTTATCTCCCCGTCTTGATGAGTTTAATGTCATAAAAGCGAAAGGAGATGAAGCGTATCGAAATAAAGAATATAAAGAAGCTTTGTTTTCTTATGAATTGGCACATCAGATTTTACCACGTGAATTAGAGACCCAACTTTTTTATGGGAAAGCACTCGCGTATAATGGGAATTATGAAAAAGCAATTTCATTGTTAGAATCTTATAATAAATTTAAAACCAACCATTACAAATCACATTCAATTTTGGGTTATTGTTACTTTCAAATGGAAATGTTTGATAAAGCAGAGATTGAGTGGAAAAAAGCTCACTCCATCAATGATTCCGATTTATCTAGTTTGTATAACTTGGCCCAATTGTATCGAAAATTGAATCAAAAGAGAAAAATGAAAGATGTGATTGAAAAAATGAAACGAATTGAAGAATCCTATCTTCATATCCTTCCACTTGAAAAAAAGTGGGAGTCTTTGCCTGATGAATAAAATAAAAATCTTAATTTTATCGTTTTGTTTTTTTCATTTTAGTTTTCCAAAGGATCATACTTTTCATTCTGATTTTGGATTGGAATGGTGTTACTTTGTTGGACATTTGGAATCTGCCTCAGGGAAACAATTCGGATATGAATTGTCGTTTTTTCGATTAAAGTTTTTAAACGATACTGATTGGAACCCGGAAGTATTTCCAGTCCACTTTGCTATTTCAGATTTTACGAACAAAAAACACAGAACTTCTCAAACCATAAAACGAACAATAGGTGATCTTTCTGGGTATTCAGATAAATCTATTTATAGTGGTGATTACCACTTTCAAATTATTTCCAAGGATAAATTTCATATCAAGGCCAAGTCAAAATCAAAAGATTTAACTTTGGATTTGGACTTGGAAGGGAATGGAAAGATCCTTGTACACGGAAAAGACGGGTTATCCATTAAATCAAATACAAATCCAAGTATATTTTCGTATTACTATAGTTATCCGAGATTAAAATCAAAAGGAACTCTTTTTGTCGATGGAAAAATTGAAACTATCACTTCAGGAGATTCTTGGATGGATCATGAATGGAGTGAACGGAACGCAAAATCAATTCCTAGTTTGGCAACTGGAGAAACTGGCTGGGATTGGATTTGTTTGTCAGACGAAGTGGGTGGCGATTATGTGTTTTTTAGATTTCGTGAATCTCCAAAATCTCCGCCAGAGATTTTTGGGACTTATCGAAATCCAAAAGGTAAGGTTACCTCTTGGTCAAAACCAGGCCAGATCCAAATGGAGTCCATTGGCTCCTTTTGGAAAAGCCCGGATACAAAAATTGAATATCCGCTTCATTGGCAGATTCGATACCCAGAAGGTGAATGGTTGGTTTTTCCCATTTTCAATGAACAAGAGTTTGATGGAATAAAGACAACATCTACAATTTATTGGGAAGGTGGGGTGGAAGCGAAAGATCCAATTCAAAAAAAGTCTGCTAAAGGATATTTAGAATTGAAAGGTTATAAAAAACCGAAAGAGTGGTGGGAGTTCTAGGATATGTGGAAATATTTTTTAAAACGGTTTTTGCTCATTTTTCCAACCTTACTCGGAATCACTTTCCTTGTTTTTTTAATTTCTCATTTTGCTCCTGGTGGACCACTCAATAGTGAAATTGCAAAACTAAAAGGGACTGGCAACTTAGCAGGAGCTTCTACCAAACAAATTTCACAAGAAGAAATTGAACTTATCAAACAAAGGCTTCACTTAGACAAACCTGCTCCGGTAGCTTACCTACTTTGGTTAAAACAAATTGTTCAATTTGATTTAGGGGAGTCGCGATTGCATTCCCGTAAGGTTTCAGATCTCATTGTTGAGAAATTACCAGTTTCCCTTTTTTTTGGACTCTCTGGTTTTTTCTTAACTTATTTAATTTGTATCCCATTAGGAATTCAAAAGGCCTTAAAAGAAGGGAGTCGGTTTGATTTCATTTCGAGTTTTATCATCTTTTTTACATACTCTCTTCCTGTTTTCGCCTTTGCAATGTTACTATTATATTTATTTGCATCCGGTGAAGTGTTTTCCTTTTTTCCATTGGGACACGAAGTCTCAGATTTTTATGAAGACTTGAGTTTTTGGGGTAAGGTAAATGACCGCCTGGCCCATATGTTTTTACCTGTGATTTGTTATGTGGTAGGAAGTTTTGCAGTTCTCACTCTACTCATGAAAAATAGCTTATTGGATCAAATTGCTAAAGAATACGTGAGGACTGCAGTTTCGAAAGGACTTAGTTTTTCTGATTCGATTTTTCGACATGCATTTCGAAATTCTCTCATTCCCATTGCGACAGGTTTTGGAAGCAACCTCACATTGATATTTTCAGGATCTTTGTTTATTGAATTAGTTTTTAATATTGATGGGATGGGACTTCTTAGTTTTGAAGCCGTAAGAGAAAGGGATACTGATCTAATGATGGGATTGCTCCTTGCTCAAAGTTTTTTGGGACTGATTGGAAAAATTGTCTCTGATTTTTGTTATATACTCATTGACCCGAGGATTGATTTCGAATGAATTTTATTTCAAACCCGGCAAACATACGTAAGTGGGAAAAGTTCAAAAAAAATAAAAGAGCTTACTACTCTATGTTGATTTTATTTTACACTTACTTATTGTCCTTGTTTTCTCCTCTTCTGATCAATAACAAACCTCTTTTTGTTTTGTATGAAGGCAGTTTTTCTTTTCCGATTTTTAGTTTTTACCCGGAAACAAAGTTTGGAGGAAACAATTTAACGGAACCAAATTATAAAAAGCTAAATATAGAAGAAAGGTTTACCAACTCATCAAATTATATGATTTTCCCTCCAATTCCTTTCGGCGTCAATGAAGACAATTTAGATAGTTTAGAAGAAGGAACCAACCCGCCTTCCAAACCAACAATTCGTCACTGGATGGGAACTGATGATCGCGGTCGGGATGTATTCACTCGTATTATTTATGGTTATCGTTTGGCTATGACCTTCAGTTTGATCCTGATCATTGTGGAGATTTTCCTTGCTTCCTTTATCGGAGGGATCCAAGGTTATTTTGTTGGACGATTGGATTTGTTTTTACAACGGATCATAGAAATTCTCTCTGCGATTCCATTTTTGTATTTAATTTTGATAATGGGATCCTTTTTTGGACGAGGTTTTTTTGTTTTGATAGTTACTTACGGTTCATTAAGTTGGATTGGTCTCAGTTACTATATGCGAGGTGAATTTTTGAAACTCCGCAAACAACAGTTTGTCGATGCAGCAAAAACATTAGGAGCATCTTCACTTTCTATCATCATGCGTCATTTGTTGCCTAATTCATTAACACCACTAGTTACTTTTTTACCGTTTATTTTAATTTCAGCAATTTCTGTATTATCTGCCCTTGACTTTTTGGGTTATGGAATTCCAGCTCCCAATCCTTCTTGGGGAGAACTGATCGGGCAAGGAAGAGAAAGACTCACAGCATGGTGGCTCATTACCTTTCCATCAGTTGCATTATTTCTAACCATTTTGTTTTCGGCTTTTGTTGGTGAAGGTTTACGTGATGCCTTTGATCCAAAAGATAAGGTGGTTTACGAATGACAACGATCACCAAAACCATCGAAGTCAAAGATTTATCCATCCAAATCAAAACAGATGATGGAATATTACCTATTGTAGACAATGTGAGTTTTCATTTGGCAAAGGGAGAAACGATGGCTCTCGTAGGAGAGTCGGGTTGTGGAAAGTCAATCACAAGTTTGGCTTTGACTAAGTTACTACCTTCCAACACAACAATGTACCCAACTGGCTCCATTTTGTTTGAAGGAAATGATTTATTAAAATCTGATCCAAACCACCTAAGATCGGTTCGTGGAAGGGAAATTTCTTATGTATTTCAAGAACCATTCTCCGCTTTAAATCCATTACATAAAATCGGAAATCAACTCATCGAAGGTTTTTTATTACATGGACTTGGTTCCAAAGAAGAGGCAGAGAGGAAAGTTGTTTATCTTCTAGAGAGAGTTGGAATTACTGATGCCAAACTTAGGTTAAACCAATACCCCAACCAATTTTCAGGTGGTATGTTACAAAGAGTTTGTATTGCAATGGCATTGATGTGTGATCCTAAAATTTTAATCGCAGACGAACCAACTAGTGCTATTGATGTTACAATTCAACTCCAATTGATTGAACTCCTAAAAGAATTAAGAAAAGAAAATGGGATGTCCGTGCTGTTTATTTCTCACGATATTGGACTTGTTAGTCATATTGCTGATCGGATTGCAGTAATGTATGCGGGAAAGATCATAGAACAAGGAACAGTTGGTGAGATCATAGACCATCCTAAACATCCTTATACAAAGGCATTAATCGCAGCATATCCTACACATGAGAATATTGGCCAAAAGTTAGTAACGATTGAAGGAATTGTTCCTTCACCAAAGTCCTATCCAACAGGTTGTCGCTTTCATACACGTTGTCCTGAGAAATTAAATATATGTGACAAGTTCGTTCCCAGTGAGATTAAGATGACTGAAAAACATTCAGTAGATTGTTTTTTATTTGGAGGAAAAGAAAGTGCTTAATGTAAAAGATTTAGTTGTTTCTTATAAACAATCTCAACCACTTTCTTTTTCTTCTAAACGACTTGTTGCTGTAGAAGGTGTTAGTTTTTCAATTCCACAGGGAAAAATTTTGGGTCTTGTCGGCGAGTCTGGATGTGGTAAATCAACGATTGGTCGAGCAATTTTATCATTATTACCTTTTGATTCTGGATCTATTCAATTTGAAAATATAGAAATAAAAGACATACCTAAAGAAAAACAAAAAGCCCTTCGACGCAAAATCCAAGTTGTATTCCAAGATCCATATTCTTCTCTAAACCCACGTTTTACAATTGAAGAAATTATCACGGAAGGATTACAAATTCATTTTCCGAATTTAAGTTCCTCCGAAAAAAAAGAAAAAGCCATCAAGGCTCTTGCTGAGGTAAACTTACCATCGGATATTTTGCATCGGTATCCACATGAGTTTAGCGGGGGGCAAAGACAAAGAATCGCGATTGCAAGAGCTTTAATTTTAGAACCGAACCTCGTGGTTTGCGATGAGGCAGTTTCGGCTTTAGATATTTCTACTCAAGCACAAGTCATAAATAATATTTTGTTATTACGTGAAAAATATGGCTTATCTTATTTGTTTATATCTCATGACTTGAACATTGTAAAACATGTATCTGATCGAATCGCAGTCATGTATTTAGGACAAATAGTTGAAGAAGGGAGTCGAGATGAGATCAGTAACACTCCTTTTCATCCTTATACAAAGGCATTGTTCTCGGCAAGTTTTGATTTAAAGGATCGGGCCAAGGTATCACAACCATTAACAGGGGAAATTCCTAGTTTGATGAACAAACCGCAGGGATGTAGGTTCCACACAAGATGTCCAATTGCAAAAGATATTTGTAAAACAGAAGAACCTTTGGAAACTTTTCCTTCAGCAACACACCGAGTGAAATGCCATTTCCCATTAAAGTGAAAAATATGAAACTTAGCATTCGTGATAAAATCAAAGGGGTTGTTGGTAAAATCCTACTCACTGCGATTTTTGTAGTTTCAATGACTATGTTTTTTATTTTGTACCCACTTCTTGCGGACCCAGATTATTATAAAAAACTAATACTTGATACAACGTACCAACTAACCGGACTACAGGTGAATTACCAAATTTCTGAACCTGTATTTTTTCCATTTCCAGGGATAGAACTTGCAGAGGTATCTGTATCTAAAAATGAAGATGAGTTGATTCAACTTCACAAACTTAGAATCGAAGTGTATTATGGAGTATTTGTTGGGCAACCTTTAGAAATTAGAAAAATATATCTCAATACTGGAACGGTTGAAATCACTCGAGAAAAAAACGAATCTTTTCCATTGTTTGAGCGCATTCTTTCAAATTCTGATACCAATAAAAAAGAATTACCAAAAGATATTGATCCGGTTGCTTTAACAGAAACAAAATACTATTTTTCAAAGGTATTTGCAAATTTCGTAAACCAAATAGAAATCAAAAATATAACTATTTTATTTGAGGATAAATTATATTCGCGAAATATAAAATTATACTTATGGGAAACCACTTTCCAGTTAGATCGTGATTTGAGAGATTTGGATGTTTATATCTATGGTAAATTAGATGATGAACCAATTTTATTAAATTCCAATTTTGTATTCGTAAAGGATGAAATGAGTTATGAATCGGCAAGATTTGAAGGTGATCTCTCTTTTCAAAATCTAAAAGGGTTAGACCTACATGACATACTCATTATTTTCACATACGGTGATTTAAGATTTTTAAAAGCCACAGGAAACATCCCATTTTATAAAAGAGATGAAACAAAAATTTATGCAATAGTTGATCGTTTACATATCCGTGATTTGGCATTAAGGGATGGTAAAACATTTGCTGATGGCCATGTATCCACGATCATGAATTACGATATCCAAGAAGATAAACTTTCTTTTGCAAACATTCTTGTCGATTGGAAAGGCAAATCAAAGTTAAATGGCTCAGGATACGTAAACTTTTTAAAGTCGCCTTTATCACCCACCATTTCTTTTGAAGGGACTTCGGATTATTTGGATGTGCCCAGTATCATCAAAGTCATTAAAATTTGGATAGATCCTGATTTTGAAAAATCAATTTTAACAAGAGGCATTCCAAGTACGGGTTATGTAAACCGTATGAATGTATATTTAAATTTTAATTTAAGAAATATAAATGCAGGGGAATTCCATGCTGATTCTTTAAAATTAAATCTTCACTATGCAAAACGAAAATTGAATATTAATAAATATGAAATGAGAGCTTATGAAGGAACTGTGAATGGAACCGGCCATTACCTTTGGGGAAATAATCCTGGACTTGTCATCAAAGGGAATATAAAAAATTTGAGCATAGCACCGATCCTTTCTGATCTTTTTAAAATTGCACCAATCACAGGAAAGTTAGATTCGGAATTTGTTTTAGGTTCTCCAGCTGATACAGAAGATGCTCTTCTTTCCAATTTACAAATCATTGGAAATATTAACGCTAATAACGGTGAGTTGTTGAGTTATACGAATATTCTAAAACCGATCAGTTCCATTGGCAGTGTAATCAATCTGAAGAAGGTGGACTTTAGTAGAGCCACTCCCTATCGTGAGTTAAAATTTGATTTTCATTATGCAAAGGAAACGATTGAAGTTAGAAACTTTGCATTAAAAGCAGATGGAATTGTAGGTTCCGGTGGCGGTAAAATTGGTTTTAATAAAAACATCGATATGCGATTTACAATCGCTTTTCCTGGAGTCGCAGGCAGAGCATTAAAACTCCCTATTATCTATCGAGGAACTTATGGCGTGTCTGCTCCTTTCATCGATCCGATTTGGCTTGGTTCTGTTTATGTGGGCACAATTTTTTTGGCAAGTCCTGCGGGTGCTGCTGTTGGTGGAATTGCTGGATCGGCTATGTCTGACTATGTCAATCGTGCAGTTGATAATGTTACAGGTGGTGTCCAAAAAAGTTGGAAGGGAATTAAATCATTGTTTGGTGGAAAGGAAGAAGACGAACAAAAACCCAACAACGAATAACCGGAAACCAGATCCTTATTCCTCTTCGTTACGAATTGGAATCCCTTCTTTCTTTAGAATCTTTAGGGCATTCGTAGAACCGGAAACCCCGTCTCGGATTGTGTAATCAAAATCCATTTGTCCACCTACTTCTAGTTCAGTAAAATGGAATCGTTTGGCCCAAGGGACTTCGGCTAATTTTAAATCATGAGTGGTTAGAAAAACAATGGCTCTTTTTTCTCGTAAAACAGAAAGAATCTCTCGTGTCGCAATAAAACGTTCTTTCGAGTTGGTTCCTTTCAAAATTTCATCCAAAAACAAAACAGGTATTTTTTTAGAATCATCAGCTGTATGGATAATGGATGATAACCTTCTCACCTCACTATAAAAAAATGAAACTCCATCTTCCATCGAATCTTGTGATCTGATCAGAGTATGAATCTGGAAGTTTGGAAATTCAAATTCTGTACCTAAGACTGGAGCACCAGAACCGGCAAGTAACAATGACATGGCGATAGATCTAAGATATGTTGTTTTTCCACTCATATTGGACCCAGTAACAATCATTAAATCTCCAGGTTCCATTTTCGTAAGTGGATTGAACACTCGATTAGATTTTGGAAGTAGGGGATGCACCAAACTTTTGGCACGTAAGTTTCCAACGGCAGAAACATTGGCAAAACTAGCTTCAGGAAATAAAAACCCAAAATTCACAAGAGGGAGGAGGGAATCTGTTTTTAAAATTTGAATTTGAAGTTCATTCCAAAGATTTCCAAATTTCCGTTTCCAATTTTCCAGGGATTTGATTTTCCATAGATCCCACAAACAAGTTAGATTCAAAATCAGATGAGGGAGAGGCGAAATAAGTAATTCAGAAGAATCTCCTAGAGAGGATATTTGACCTATCATTTGTTTGGTTGTCTTTCTGTTTTTTGCCAAAAAAATAAATGTTTTTTGAAACCTCGAAGCCCCAGAAGCAAGTGCTTTAATTTCTTTCCATTGTTTTAAGGAATCATTTCTGTAGGTAACAAACAAAATTCCATTGGTAAGAAGTAGGAGAGGGATTAGAGGTAAGTCAAATAACAAACCCAAAACTATATAAATAGGAGAGATCACTCCCCAAATTGGGAAAAAAACCTTTAAAAACCGTCTTTTTTTCCAAAAGGAACCTTCTGTTTTAATAGAAGTTAAGGGAAACTTTTCATTGGTTTCCGTATCAGGCACCAAAAACTTACGAAGGAGATGGTATGCAAAATAAGAATTTTTTTTCAGGATGTTTTGAATTTCTAATGTTTGGAAATGAAGACTTGTATCTTCGATAGGTTCTTGTAAAAAACGTTTCAGATAAGTCTGAAATCCCACTTCTGTTATGGTGGTATCATAAATCCCCAAAAACCCTTGTTTGGTGCAAAGATCCAAATCAATGGAAAGAGGATGGTTACGCACACTTTCCGGATATTCCCAAACTTCTCTGGTTTTGATTTTTTTGAATTCACCCGTTAGTCTATAAATCTCTTCCTGTAGGAAGTTTTGTGTTTTTTTCGCGTATAAAATTTGGATTTTTCTTTTTGCATACAACCTCACCAAATACAAAAAAGTAAGGAGGATAAGAAGAGAATATAAATATTCTTTCCAAGTTTGTTTGTTAAGATAACAAAAAAGAAGTGCTGTTGTAAAAATGGCAAAGGTAACAAATCGAAAGATCGAAATCTTTCTTAATTTTTTCGAAAGGAATTGGATTTTGTTTTGGTAACGTTTATTCCTTTGGATGAGGAACAGATAAGTTGGATTAGTGGAAAAGAGGTCGTTCGTAATTTTCTTCTTCCCTACGAGAAATCTCAGTATCTAGGACGCGAATGAGACTTCCTAAATCATTTAATCTCCATTTGTCGATGAGACGACCTTTATCTCGGCCAGAAAATTTATTCAAATACAGGGTGCCAAATAGGTCTTCCCCGTACTCATAAGCAACGAACCGTCCGTTTCGTCTGCCAGTAGAATTTTCCAATCGAATCGTCATGAACGAATACCAAAAATCAGATAAAAAAAAATAGTACAAGCAAAATTTTTTGCTTCAGGATATTCATTTTCCGGCGATACATATATTGGGGAAAGGCTACTTACCACGGATGGTTGAGGAACCTTAAAAACAAATACCCCGGAAACCGGAAAGCACGGAGGCTTGTATGGATTTCTATCCCGATATGAATTTGGAGTTTAAAAGCTCCTTTGTGAAGACCAACCAGTTTTTAGCCAACACACAAGACGAAACCCTTCTCCCACAAATGGGACTTGCGGCTCGTAATCTACTCAATCTCGAACAAATGACCAAACTCCACGAAATTCGCAAACGCCATTTGAAAAAAGGACACCAACGCGAAGGATTCCACTGGGATTAATGCCTAAATTTCTCTTGACCATCTGAAAGTAGGGCCTATCATAAAGACCGCTTTTAGATGGAGAGATATGGCAAATAACCTAGCAGAAGTTTATAAGGAATCCGCAGAAAAATTCGGTCCAAGACCCGCATTCTGGTATAAGAATGCCCAAAAGGATTACCAAGCCCTCACTTACAAGGAACTTTACGAAGACGGACTCGCACTTGCGGAAGCCCTCATTGAATTAGGAGTTAAGGCAAGAGAACACGTCGGAGTTCTCGCTGACAACCGTATGGAATGGATCATCGCCGATTGTGCGGTGTTAACTGCTGGCGCTGCCAACGTTCCTCGGGGATCTGATATTACTGATTCTGAAATTGTTTATATTTTGAATCATTCTGAAGCGAAAGTGATTTTCGTGGAAAATGACAAAGTGTACGAAAAATATAAAAATAACAAATCCCAAGTGAAGTCGGTAAAAACTGTCATCATTATGGATAAAGAAACCAAACTGAAATCAGGTGCTGGTATCCTACATTTTTATGATCTTCTTGAACAAGGAAGAGATTTGCGTGCCAAAGGGAAACGCGAAGCAGAAAAACGAATGGCCGGAATCAAACCGGACGATTTGTACACTCTCATATACACTTCAGGAACTACAGGGATGCCAAAAGGCGTTATGCTCATGCATTCCAATATGATCCACCAAATGCACTATGTAGTTCCTCGAGTTGCTAAGGTTTCACCTGACGATCGTATGTTGTCTATCCTTCCTGTTTGGCATATTTTTGAACGCGTTGTGGAATACTTTGCCATCATCAATGGTGGTTCTACTTATTATACAAAAGTAACAGAACTTCGAAATGACATCCAAAAAGCTAGACCAACTTTTATGGCATCGGCTCCACGGGTTTGGGAAAGTATTTATAACGGGATTTACACTCGTATCAATGATCCAAAACAAACTCCACCAGTCCGAAGATTTTTGTTTAAAGTAGCATACTTTTTTTCTAAACATTATCATGCTGCGGTTCGTTTCCTAAAAGGTTGGGAAGTGGATTACGAAGGAAGAAACATCATTCAATCCTTGGGATTGTCGATTCTTTCCATCATTAAATTGTTGTTAACTGGTCCATACACAGTAACAATTCTTTCTTTAGTGGCCGCGCAGTTTGGATTGCCAGAAGGAAGTCCTTTCAAAACTCCCTTGTATGTAGTGGCTGGTCTCGGGCTTATTTTTAACTACCTCACTCTCGATCGTATTGTTCTCTCCAAAATTCGCCAGGCAACGGGTGGACATTTGCGTGCGACCCTCTCTGGTGGTGGTGCCCTCCAAAAACACGTAGATGCCTTTTTTATGGATATTGGGATTACAGTGCTCGAAGGTTACGGTATGACAGAAACGGGACCTGTAATTTCCGCACGAACCTTTGATCGTCCGATTATGGGTTCTGTGGGTGATATTGTTCCACTCAGCCAGGTACAAATTCGTGATGATGCAGGAAATGTTCTTTGTCATATCGACGATAAAAAAAATATCATCTTTGGTAAGTTAGGTGTGAAAGGTGTGGTTCATCTCAAAGGGCCTCAGGTAATGAAAGGATATTATAAAAATCCCGAAACTACCAAAAAGACCATCGTGGACAATTGGATGAATACCGGTGACATCGGTATGATCAACTTCAAAAAAACACTGACTCTGACTGGTCGTGCCAAAGATACAATTGTACTTCTTGGTGGAGAAAACGTAGAGCCTGTTCCTATCGAAAACAAAATTGATGAATCAGCTTACATCAAACAGTCGATGATTGTGGGCCAAGACCAAAAAGTTCTAGGTGCCATCATTGTTCCTGACTTTGATGCACTCATCCCTTGGGCAGAAGAAAATGGAATTTCAGAAAAAAATCCTGAAAAACTAATCACCAATCCAAAGGTTGTGGATTTTTACAAAAAGGAAGTTCGCAATTTTAACAGTGTTAAAACGGGATTCAAAAACTTCGAACAAGTACAGTATGTAACACTCATTACAAAACCTTTTGAGGTTGGGGATGAACTGACTAACTTAATGAAGATGAAACGACACGTAATTACAGAAAAATACAAAGACAGAATTTTGGAACTCTACAAAAACAGTTAATATGACTCCTTTTGCAGAGATCTTTCATGGAGACCGCATCTTAGAAATTAAGATGCAGTCCAATGAAAAGAATACTTTCGATTTCGAAGCTTTTGTATTATTCGAACAAATCTTAAACAAACACGCAAACAATCCAAATTTGCGTGTTTTGCTTTTTACATCCGCACAAACACAGTTTTTTTCTAATGGGATTGAACCCACTCTCATGTATGGAAAAACAGAATCGGATGTCAGAAAATCCGTAGAACAATTGTTAAGAACAGCCCAAACCTATTTTCAATTTCCAGTTCCTACAATTGCGGTAGTGAATGGGCATTGTATGGCAGCGGGTGCAGTATTTGCCTTGTTTTCAGATTATCGGTATATGGTGGACAAAGGGGCAAGGATCGGTTTTTCCGAAGCCATTGTTGGTCTAAACTTTCCATCCATTCCAACCATTGTTTTACAAGACTTGGTGGGTGTAAAAGTCACTCGTGACCTTCTTTACTCGGGGAAACAAATCAAAGGTCCTGAAGCCAAAGAAATCGGACTTGTGGATGAATTATTCAGCGCCGAAACATTGTTTGGTGAATCATTAAAATTTGCCGAATCCCTTTCCAAACTCACAAACAATTCTAGCCGAGGAATGAAAACTGCCTTACGTGAACCGTATCGAAAAAAGATGGAATCCTTATTCCAAATCGATGCTGATCTTTTCACGAAAGTCATTTTATCACACGATGGGCAGGAAGGCTTTTTATCATTAATTGAGAAACGTAGACCTAAGTTCATTACTTGAATTTAGGTTTCTACTTTGTTTGATTCCTTCAACATTTTGAGTAAAATTCTATGCTCGACATAGGTTTCATAAATCTACCCCATTGACTCTGCCATCACTTTAAAAAAGTCTAACAGTTAGGAGTTATTTATGGCAGAAAATCATTATTACAATGCAAAAGATCTAGGAAAATTTGGAGAAATAGGAAGAACCAATCCTGCTCTAGCAGATAAATTTTTTGGTTATTACAATGCTGTGATGGCGGAAGGGGCACTTACAGAAAGAGAAAAAGCTCTCATCGCTCTAGCTGTTTCTCATGCTTTAAAATGTCCTTATTGTATTGATGCCTATACATCCACATCTCTTCAAAAAGGTGCCAACGAAGCACAAATGAACGAAGCAGTTCATGTTGCTGCGGCAATGGCTGCTGGAATCAATTTGGTTCATAGTGTCCAAATGCAGAATAAAATAGACGAACTTTCTTTTTAGTTATGGAAACGAAGGAACAGCTTTCCACCTTACAATCATTTAGTGGTAAAAAATTTTCCGATTCTGTAGGCCATTCTATACATGCTAGGTCTCTAAAGATTTTTCAAATCAATGTGGGCAAGTGGTGTAATCAGGCTTGTCGGCATTGCCATGTAGATGCGTCTCCCATCCGAACCGAGATGATGGATAAAGCTACAGTCGAATTGTGTTTGGAAATCATCGAAAAAACCCCGGGCATTGAAACTGTAGATATCACTGGTGGCGCCCCAGAAGGAAATCCGCATTTTAAGGATTTGGTTTTAGGTGCGAAAAAACTGGGGAAACGAGTGATGGATCGTTGTAACTTAACCATCCTTGAAGAACCAGGATTTGATTGGTTGTATGAATTTTTAGCATCCAACCAGGTGGAAATTGTATCCTCATTACCTTCGTTTATTGAAAGTACGACGGACAACCAAAGAGGAAAAGGGGTTTATCAAAAGTCCATTACCGCATTAAAGAAGTTAAACGCTCTTGGTTATGGAACCAAACTTCCTTTAAATTTAGTTTATAATCCTAACGGATTATTTTTAGGTTCAGGACAATCTGTTTTAGAAAGAGAATACAAAGAAACTTTGGAAAAAAAATACGAAATCGTATTCAACCAATTGTTTTGTATCAACAACCTTCCGATCAGCCGATTTTTGGGTGCACTGGTTCGGGGTGGTAAGTTTGAAATGTATATGGAAACTCTGGCCAATGCCTACAATCCTGCAACTGTAGAAGGTCTTATGTGTTTGGACCAAATATCAGTAGGTTATGATGGTTCTGTGTATGATTGTGACTTCAATCAAATGTTGGATTTGAAATCACAAAACGTAAAACATATAAAGGATTTCGATTTGCAATCTTTCCTTGGCCGAGATATCGTAGTAGCAAATCATTGTTATGGATGTACTGCAGGTGCGGGATCCAGTTGTGGTGGGGAGATTGTTTAGATGTCGATTCAAAATGAAAAAGACCTTCAAGGGATTTTAAAAGCAGGGAAGTTTGTTTCAAAAGTTCGTGAACTTTTGAAACTTCTAGCCAAACCGGGAGTGTCGACTTTAGAACTAGACAATGCTGCTAAAGAGGAATTTGAAAAAGCGGGAGCATTTTCGGCACCCAAGTTCGATTACAAATTCCCAGGTTATACTTGCATCAGTACCAATTTTGAAATCGCACATGGAATTCCGAAAAAGGAAACCATCCTAAAGGATGGAGATTTGATCAACATAGATGTTTCTGCGAAACTAGATGGTTATTATGCCGATACAGGAATATCTTTTGTAGTCGGTACTGCCAATGAAACACTTCATAAGTTGTGTGAAACAGCTATTGAAGGAACGATGCGTGCCACAAAACAGGCGTTTACTGGAAATTATTTAAGAAACATTGGTAAGGAAATTCATTCTGCCGCAGTGGAAAATGGATTTACCGTCATTAAAAATTTAGCAGGTCACGGAACGGGAAAAAAACTCCATGAAGAACCCCAAGTTTTGGTTTATGAAGAAAAACGTGACCATAGAAAACTCGGGAACGGCCTTGTTCTGGCAATTGAATCTTTTATTTCTACTGGAAGCCAAACTGCTTACGAAGAAGAAGATGGTTGGACATTGGTCGCAAGCAATCGTCGCGGGGAACTCAGCTATGTAGCACAATGCGAACATACTGTCATTGTCCAAAACGGTCGACCCATCATTACTACACTATAAATTCAATGTCCTTGGAAATCATCGAGTCTGGATCTTCTCCTGAAGAGGCCAGGGGGATACTTGTCATTTGGCCAAGTACGGGTGGCAATGCGAGATCGTTTCGGATTCGCGATAGTGAACTGGAAGCACTTGGACTTAGGCTCATTCGGTTCAATCCTCCTTCTCATGGAAATTCAAAAGGAATCTACGACCCAAAATCCGCAATATCCTTGTTAGATGTTTATCTTAAAGAACGAGGTTATACAAACAAAGAATTATATGGGATTGGGCATAGTGGGGGAGGGGCAGCCCTGATAATGTATGCAAAAGCAGTACCCTTTCAAAAATTGTTTTTACTTTCTCCCATTTTGGATAGTGTCCTCAGCCTTCGGTATTTATATGAATCAGGTTCGATTGAAGAGTTTAGTCGTCTCCTTTTGATACCAGGAAGTTCTGATGAAGAAAAACCCAACAAACAGATATTAGAGACACTCTCGAACCCTCAGTGGTTAGAGGATGGAAATGTTGGTCATCTGGATGTTCCCGTCCAAAACTCTAGGATCCGCTTAGATGATTTATCTCTGTTTTTAAAAAATCTTTTTTTACCTGGGTTTTTCGTCGATACCTCCGTGATTCAAAAAAGAACCAATTACACAATCTTTCTTCCAAAAGTAGATAAGTGGTTTCCTAAAGAATACACCATCAGTTTTGCAAAAGAGAACGGACTGAACTGTATCGAAATTCCAGAAGCACCTGACCATTTTTTTTCCTCTTCTTGGCTTACGGTTTGGAAACAGATCGAAAAGATTGGATTTTAAAAGAAAGCATTCAGATCCAACCAAGAATTTCATTTAAATAGTTTACAAATGAATTAGAGTCATTTAGAATCTCCATCCGTATCTTCTGAACACATTCCAATTGGTTCAGATACAAAGGAGGAATTGTGGAAACCATTTATCTTACACTCATCGGATTTACACTTTGGGCATTGGGGCTTGGAGTATTTTTAACTTCTTACAGAAGCGTACAAGTGTTACTTGGTAAAAAGAAATCGAATGAATTCCCTGCGGGGATCCAACATGGTTCCAATTTTAATTGGAGACTCAACCGAGCTCACCTTAATTGTTTAGAAAACCTTCCCTTATTTGTGGCAGTGGTTTTTTTAACTGCTAACTTAGGTATGATCGATAGTTTTGTAAACCAGGCAGGTCTTGTGATTTTAGGAGCAAGGGTTTTGCAATCCCTCACTCATCTTACTTCTACGAGTGTTCTAGCAGTTAACATTCGGTTTACATTTTACATGACCCAAGTAATCACCTATATTGTACTGCTGGTTCGCCTTGTTTAGACACCTTCCCGTTTTAAATCACGGCTCATCAGAGCCTTGACCACTTCTTTCGGATCTTTATCCTCATATAACATTCGATAGACTTCTTGGGTGATGGCCATCTCCACACCCAATTTGTCAGATAGATTTTTTGCAGAGAGAGTAGTTTTGACACCTTCTGCTACTTCGTTCATAGAAGCTAAAATCTCGTTTAGTTTTTCTCCCTGACCAAGACGAAAACCAACCGTTCTATTCCTGGATCCTTCCCCACAACAAGTAAGGACCAAATCTCCCATTCCTGATGGTCCAAGGAAAGTCATGGGATCAGCACCCATTTTGATTCCCATTCTTGTGATCTCGTTTAACCCGCGTGTGATGAGAGCTGCTCTTGTGTTTTGACCAAACCCGAGTCCATCGGCAACTCCCGCGGCAATGGCGATTACGTTTTTTAAGGCGCCACCCACTTCGACCCCAACCACATCCGGAGTCCAATAGGTTCGGAAGTATGTAAAACTAAAGATCTCTTGCACTCGTTTGGCGGTGGCTTCATTTTTGGAAGCGATGGAAACAATGGTTGGTACTCGTTTTACCATTTCTTTGGCAAAACTGGGGCCTGAAAGATAAGAGAGTTGTGAATGGTATTGTCCAGGTAGTTCGGATTCAAAAATTTCAGATACAAGCCTGAGGCTTTCGTTTTCAATCCCCTTAGAAGCGGAAACGATTGGCACTTTCGGTGGAATATGATCCTTAATTTCCTTTAAAATTCCCGAAAGCGCATGGCTTGGAGGAGCCGAAACAATCATCTCTTTGTCTTTGACAACGTGGACAAGATTGGTATCTGCCTTTAATTTCTCCGGAAGCACCAAATCGGGCATATGTTTGGTATTCATATGGTTTTCATTGATGGATCTTGCTTGATCCTCGCTTCTTGTCCAAAGGGTCACGTTGTAACCCTTGTCCGCTAAAATACTACCTAGTGCAGTGCCAAAACTTCCGGAGCCAATGATACCAATCTTCATGAGTTCTGTATTCTAAATCTGCTTTCCAAAAAGGCAATAGAAAATAAAAATTAAAATATGCTTTTAACGGATCTTCTCCGTTTCAATCCGCTGAATCTCTTTTTGCCACCCAAAGTGGTCCCAAAGAGTAATTATAAGGTCACCTTACTTTTGGGTAGCTTACGAAAGGTCATATCGACAGAGATCATTGCAGAGGACCCCGATTTAGAGAGTTTGGAAGTCTCTTCTGCCAAGGGTGAAGTCATACTGACTGGAGTTTATCGAATGAGATGGCTCTGGATTGCTCGTTTTTTGAATGTCGAGTCAATTCATTATCGTGTTCGTTTGAAACCAGTGTCAGTGAAAGATAACAAAGCACGGTTAAAGATTGTTGGATACCGAGTTTGGGACACAAAGCCCAGGCGTTTTGATTTTGTTAGGTGGTTTGGTAAGGTAGATCCTTTTCACAAAAAAAAAGTATTTGAGTCCATCTTAAATGCGGCACCCCACCTTCTTGCAATCACGGGACTCCAATGGGAAATTCTATTTGATTTGAATTATTTTTTAAATTTAGTTCCTTCTATCGCGGGAAAAATTGATATCCAATACATCATTGGCGACAACAACGAATTGTATATTTTTGTAAGATCTTCTACTATCTTAAAACCACTTGTAGATTTTTTTGGACCTGAATATTTGAAGATCGATTATATTGAAGAAGACCGAGACATTCAGATGTTACTTTGGGAAAATGAATAAATGAAAATCATTTATCTGACGGATATCCATGATGGACTTCATGGTCTAAAACGAATTCTGCAAACAACAGAAGCAGATTTGTATTTGTTTTCCGGAGATATCATTTATAAGGCATTTTTTTCATTTGATCGTATCATCGATTTTTGTGGAGTCCAAGAAGAGTTATATTATTTGTTAACAGAAAGAAAAGACGATTCCACTCCTTTTGATTTTACAACTCATGCCATTCGTTTTCCGGAAAAATATTCCACTGCCATTGTAGAAAAGTCGCAAAAATATCGTGATTTGTATAAACTCGCTGCTAAAACGATGAAAGAAAAATATGAAATCATCGAAAAACTAATTATCAAATATGCAAAATCGCCTGTTTATTGTTTGCCGGGAAATTATGATTTGGATTTACAATACACCGAATTATACCAACGTGAAGTTCATAGAAAAAGTTTTGATTTTAATAACTTAAAAGTTTCTGGATATGGCGGAGCACCTATTTGGACTTCTGGAATTCCAGAAAAACTAACTGTAGTTTTCCATGAATACACTAAGAACGGAAAAAATTATAGTGAACCAGAAGACTTCTTTCGACAGGAACTTCCAGACATTTGTTGGATTCATAATCCGGCTTATGGTTATTTTGATAACATTCCTGGTGTAGGAAAATGTGGAAGCCAAGGGATTCGTCGGTATTTGGATGATGAATCTCCTTCTCTTGTGGTTTCAGGTCATGTGCATGAAGACCAAGGAATCAAAAAAACTAGAAATACTGTTTTTATCAACCCATCCAACTTTGGCGCCGTGGATTCTTTACATGGATTTCAAGAAGGTGGATATTATGCAGAAATTATTATGGAAGGAAAAGATGTTGTGCAGTCTAACCTTTGTCAATTGCGAGGAGAGGATTTGTTTACTCTCATCGAAGTGGATTGTTCTGAAAAAAACTTAAAACTCATATCACAAAATCCTATTTCTACAGTAAGTTCCGAAGATTACATTCGAGGTAACTAAATGGTCACCTTCCTTACGATCAGCGGTGTCCTATTCACAGTGGCATTTTTTTTGTATGCCCTTTCTGCTGTTGACAACCAAAGTTTAGACAAAAAAGAAAAGGAACGCCTTGCCAAAGAAGGAAATCTGCGTGTGGGTGATCCTAGAAAAGTTTATGGAAAGGAAAAAGATCCAAATCTTCCGAGACTTCGCCTATGTCCTGTTTGTGGGACAGTTTTAAACAAAAATGAATTTTTATACGCTGCCATTTCTGCTTATACAAACAGTGAAGGGAAAAAACAGGCACAAATATATGGATGTAAATACTGTTATTTAATTTTGGATTCAGAAAAAAAGACCACAGATTCATCCTCCGAATCAGATAATGGGTTTGGACCACCAAAACCTACGGATGAACTATGAAACAGGAACTTGATTTAACACAAAGTTTATCTTCATTGAAAGGAATTGGGCCGAAAAGAAAATCCGTACTTTTGGAACATGGGGTCTCTACTTTTTTTGAACTCCTAACTTATTTTCCTCGTCGATATTTAGATCGTAATTTTACGAAGGACATCATTTTAAAACAAGGCGATGTAGTCACTCTCCTTGGCACTATTGCAGATAGTTATATTGTTCATGGAAAAAAAAGTAGGTTACTTGTTGGGTTTAGAACCTCAAATAATGAACGAATTAATTTGGTTTTCTTTCGTGGGGTGAATTTTTTTCATAAGATTTTTACCGTAGACAGAAAGGTTGTGGTTTCGGGAAAACTTGAATACTTTAAAGGTTATCAAATTCTCCATCCTGAGTATGAATTTTTATCCGACAAAGATGATCCAGAAGATTCCATCCATGCAGGTCGAATCATTCCGCTATATCCTTCAACGGAAGCACTCAAAGAAGACGGTCTTGATTCCAAAGGATTAAGAAAACTCATCCATCAAGTTTTGGACGGGGGAGATATTTCGGAAAATCTCCCACCAAAACTAGTCAAAAAAAGATCGTTACTGGGTCGTAATGAGGCTTTTCATGAAATTCATTTTCCTGAAACGATGGAAGCAGTACAAATTGCACGGAAAAGATTTGCATACGAAGAATTTTTTTATTTCCAAAGACTTTTATTATACAAACAACGAGAACGACAAAAAGTAAAACGATTGTTATGGCCCTTACCTAAATCTCCTTCCAGGGAAAATTTGGAAAAAAACCTTCCTTTCGAATTGACGGAAGACCAAAAAGTGGCGGTCAATACAATTTTATCACAAACAGGTTCCGATTCCCCAGCGGCTTTTTTACTTCAAGGAGATGTAGGTTCTGGAAAAACCATCACGGCCTTACTCATTGGTCTCCATTATATCGATAACCATATCCAAGTAGTTTTTTTGGCACCAACTGAAATTTTGGCACGCCAACATTACCAAACCATTTATAAATTTATGGGTAATATGCCGTTTCTTGGCATCGAACTGCTGCTTGGTGGCGAAAATAAAAAAATCCGTTCTGAAAAACTGGCAAGGATCAAAGCTGGAGAATCCAATATCATCATTGGAACTCACTCTCTACTACAGGAAGATGTCATTTTTTCTGACCTTGGCCTTGTTGTCATTGATGAACAACATAAGTTTGGTGTAGACCAGAGAGAAACCATTCGTTCTAAAGGAAAAAATCCGGATATCTTGGCTATGACTGCCACACCGATCCCACGCACACTTTGCCTTACCTTGTATGGCGATCTAACTCTCGTAAATATAAAAACAAAACCCAAAGGCCGTAAACCCATCGACACTCGTTGGTATAAAGAAGACCGAAGGGCAGGAGTATACAATTCGATTCGAAAATATGTGAGTTCGGGAAGACAGTGTTATATTGTTTATCCGTTAGTGGAAGAATCGGAAAAAGTAGATTTGGAATCTTGTACGGTTGCTTATGAAAATTTAAGAACCAATGTATTTCCCGAATTAAAAATTGGTTTGTTACACGGTAAAATGAAAAGTGCAGAAAAAGAATCTGTGATGGAAAAATTCAAATCTGGTGAAATCCAAATTCTTGTAACAACTACAGTTGTTGAAGTGGGTGTCGATGTTCCAAATGCAACCATTCTCGTTGTAGAACATGCAGATCGGTTTGGAATTTCCCAATTACACCAGTTACGTGGTCGTGTGGGTAGAAGTGATATAGAAAGTTTTTGTATTTTGATGACAGGGGATTTTATCAGTGATGAAGGCCGAGACCGATTGGAAGCCCTTGTCACTTCGAATGATGGATATTATTTGGCTGAAAAAGATTTGGCCATTCGTGGACCTGGAGAACTTCTTGGAGTTAAACAAAGTGGACTTCCTGAATTTAAAATTGCCGATTTGGTATCAGATCGAAGTTTGTTGGATGAAGCCAAAGAGGATGCTTCTTCTTTTCCTTTGGACGATCCTAAGGAACTTACCGAATTGAGTACAAGATTCAGTGAAGGCAAATTTTTATTTGCGAATTAATCCAAAAAATTTTAATGAACTTAACTATGTTCCGAACTAAGTATATTTCCTTTTTATTAGTTTCATTATTTTTGGTCTGTGGTGAAAAACCTGTTAAACCTTCCCAATCAGATTTATATTTAGGAATTGAAAAAACGTCTTATTTGACTGGTAAATTTAATTCTCCTGGTCCATTAGCGCCTGTTATCTTGGAAGATAACGAAAGGGAACATTTCCTTCGCCCAGATGTCAAAAAAGCTCTCCATCAAATGATAAATGATTTTGAAGATTCTAAACCAGCTTCTTACAAACAACATATCTTTTTGGTTTCTTCATTCCGTAATTTTAGCCATCAAAAAGGAATTTGGGAATCCAAGTTTACTGGTAAAAAAGTAATGCGATCTCCAATTAAAGGAAAAACGGCAGATGAGATTGTCGGATTGATTTTGGAATTTTCAAGTGCTCCAGGAACTTCTCGACACCACTGGGGAACCGATTTTGATATCAATGCTTTGGACAATTCATATTTTGAAGAAAATGGAAAAGGTAAAATTCTATATGATTGGCTGAAACAAAATGCTTCTAAATATGGGTTTTGCCAACCTTACAATCGTTTATCAACAAGAAATAATAAAGGATACCAAGAAGAAAAGTGGCATTGGTCTTATGCCCCTATATCCAATCAATTAACGAAAGAATGGATCAAAGGGTATTCAGCAGGTGAGATTCAATTGGCTGGAAGTTTTTTAGGAGCTGACGTACTCGGCGACCGGGCTTTGGATTATGTAAGTTCCATAAACCCGGATTGTGAAAAAATTAAAAGTCCTACTTTATAAGTTTTTATAAAGATTCCACATACTTGAGAGAAGGGTTTCCGCATCGCTGTGTACTGGTTTCCAATTTAAAAGTTCTCTTGCTTTTGCTGAAGATGCCAAAAGTTTTGCAGGGTCTCCCATTCGCCTTGGACCTGTTTTGTGGGAAATTTTTTTTCCCACTACTTTTTCAGAAAGGTCAGCCATTTCTTTGACTGAATATCCAGATTCCGATCCTAAATTAACCGTTAAACTTTCGTTTTTTGACATGATGTAGTTTAGTGCCAATACATGGGCTTTGGCTAAATCTGAAACATGGATATAGTCACGAACACAAGTTCCATCGTCGGTTTCATAATCAGTTCCAAAAATTTCATATCCGTTGCGAATTCCAGAAGCTGCTTCCATGATGATGGGCAATAAATTGGCAGGAGTTTTTTCTATCCCTTTGATTCTACCTTTTGGATCATAACCTGCTGCATTGAAATAACGCAATCTAGCTGATTTTAATCCTTTGAGTTTATCAAACCATTCCAGGTTTTCTTCTATACATAACTTTGTATAACCGTAGTAGTTTTCAGGATTTAAAGGATGGTTTTCATCGATAGGAAGGTATTTTGGTGCTCCATATACTGCTGCTGAAGAAGAAAAAACAAAATACTTACAATCATATTTTACCATTGCATCTAACAAGGTAAAGGATCCATTTAAGTTGTTCATTGTATACTTAAGTGGATCCGTCATGGATTCACCGGCAGCCTTCCATGCGGCAAAATGAAATACGGCATCTATTTTTTTTGCAAATGTTTGTTTTAATACTTCGGGATTTTGAATTTCCCCTTTGATGAATTCGTTTCCAGGAAACAAATTGGCTTCGTTTCCTTTTTCCATATCATCAACAACAAGGATCTCATGGCCAAGTTCCATTAGTTCTAACACAATATGGCTTCCAATGTAACCGGCTCCCCCGGTAACGAGAACTCTCATTCTTCGTCAGATCCACCTGAAACAAAACGGTGATCGACTACTCCGCGTTTGCTTGTTTCAAAGAATTCAATGATTTTTTTAACTTCAGGGGCTGGGTTTGGATCTTTTTTCAATTCAGTCAGAGCTTGTTTGGTATTAAGGCCACTGTGGTAAATGATTTTGTAAACACGTTTGATTGCCAACCGAACATCTGCAGAAATTCCTGCGCGTTTCATACCGACAACGTTCAAACTAACGACTGCTCCAGGATGTCCGTCTACAGTTGCATAAGGAGGAACATCTTTTACTACTTTTGTCAGTCCAGCTAACATAGCATAATCAGAAACCCTGACAAATTGATGAACTCCAACAGAACCGGAAATAAAAACCTTATCGCCAATGACAACATGGCCTGCAAGCATCGTGTTTTGGACGATAATGTTGTGATCACCAACAATCACATCATGAGCAAGGTGAACATTTCCCATAAGATAGTTATTATGTCCTAAGGTTGTAGCTTTTCCTTCTACGGTTCCTCTGTGTAAAATGACATTTTCGCGAAAATGATTATGGTCACCGATTTCCAAATAAGTCTTTGTTTCCGGTTTGAAGGCTAAATCTTGAGGTAATCCGCCGTAACTTCCCCCTGAAGACAGTTTGTTGAACTTACCAATCCGTGTCCCAGATAGGATTTTGACATGGGATTCAATGACGGTTCCTTCTCCGATTTTGACATCTTTCTCAATGATACAAAACGGTCCTACTTCTACGGACTCATGGAGTTCCGCCTTCGGATCGATGATGGCAGTGGGGTGAATTTTCATAGTGTTTTACAAAAAAAACCAATTCCTAGGTCATGCAAATGATTTTTTAAAATGTAATTTACACGCTTTTGTGCGTCTGTTTTCTTTTGGTAGGGTGGTGTAACTTGCTTATTGATTGGTTGCGAATTGAATCTTTAGTGGATATGAACGATCCAGAGGACCGAGCCTGGTTAAAAGAGATGATCACCTCTCTTTTAGAAAATATGGCAACTCGGATTGAAAATCTAAATCGTCTTTTGGTCTCCAAAGAACCAAAGGACCTTCAGGCAGAGTTACACCAAATCAAAGGTGTGGCCGCAAATTTTGGATTGGCAGCTCTTTCCGAGGTTGTGGTCAAAGCGGAAGGTTTTGCAAAAACTGGCGAGATAGAATCTTCTGTCGAAGAAGGAAAAAAAATCGCTGCGATTTGGGAATCTACCAGACAAGAATTAGAAAAAAAGTTTTCTACTTAATCTGAATTAACTTGCGGTTGCCATTTCAACAGCCGCCTTGCTTCCGTTATAAATTCCTTCTAAAGTATTCCTAATCACAGACTCGTTCATTCTGAGTAATAAATCATCTGATTCAGTAAAAATATGTACGAGTTCTTTTGCGTGCGTTGCTTCTCTACATTCCACTGTTCCTTCACCAAGTTCTAAGGAGCGAATCACTGAAGCCGCTTCATGATCTCCCACTCTGCGAATAAAAAGTTTAGGAACAGGATAAAATGCAAGTTCCGATGGTTTTGTGATAAGAACATCAGAAACACGAATCAATCTTTCAGTAGCTGAAAAAGCTTCTGTATGGGTTGGAAAATGAAATACTACAACTGGTGGATTGTTTTCATGATCTTCAGAACGTAAAGGATGACGTTTGATAAATTGAATTAAATCTTCCCAAGTATTGATTGATAAGTAAGGAATTTTTTGAACAATCAAATATTCTTCTATGGCTTTTAATACTTTTGTATGATCTCCAGTATTAATCCAAAAGACTGCTTTTTTGTTCTGTAGGTGTTTTTTAGAAAGCCTTATTAAATCTAAAACATATCCTTTTTGTGCACCAGCCCCACCGATGGGGATAAGAAACCTTCTACATTTTTTTGCATCAATTCTTCGAACACGATTTTCACTATCTGTCACTGCATTTGTCACAATGTCCTCAGAAACCCAATGTCCAGCCACAGCAATGTTCTCTTTCGGAACTCCCATTTGGATGAATTTGGAATATGCTGAAGGAGATTGGACTAAGTTGAGTGCACCCGGAACTAATAAATAATATTGAGGGTAGTTATCACAAACAAGATGGATCGTTTTTTGAAATCCTGAGGTTACGGCAATCTGACCATTTAACGGGTATGTGGTGATGATAGGGGACTCTGTTGGGATTCCATTCATGAGTCCCTTGTAAAGTTCTGCCAATTGGTTTGAAAGTTCTAAGGAAGTGAGATTTCCTTGAGACATAAGCTGCCCCCAAAGCCATTCGGCTGGACCACCAATTTCAGCACTCAGTCTTGAAAAATAACTGTAACCCGAATCAATGTCGGCTATTGCTGTGGCCTCCGGAGATTTGATGGCAAGTAGGTCATGTAAGTAGGTGGGAATTTGTTTTTTTAAAGAAAAAGAATAAACAGAAAGAGCCATCCGGTGGTGGCCATATCCCATACGAATGGTTCCCACAACCAATCGTTTTTGGAGAGGTTCGTTGCCTTTGTCTGAGATGAGGTCTAAACCTGGATAAAGAGGAGAAGGGGAAGAGAATAAAGGAACGGTTGTATTGCCTATGGAATAACGTTTTTGGAGGATTCCGCGAATGAGACCTGCGGTTTGTTTGGATAAAAAGCCGGTTTCCAGGCCGAACATGGGTTCTCGATTCATGTGGGAAGTCTATCTATCTTCGATTCCCTTTCAAGTGAAATTTCAATTCTTAGCTGACAGGTGACTAAATTTGACCATTCCTGGTATCTATGGAACAAGTATATATATTGGGCGGACTCAGATCCGCATTCGGTAGTTTTGGCGGAACTCTCAAAGATATGAGTGCCGTAGACCTTGGAGTCGAAGTCTCCAAAGCCGCACTTCTAAAAACCGGTGTGGATCCTTCTCTCATCGAAGAAAGTATTTTTGGGAATGTTATTCCTACAGGAAAAGATGGAATCTATTTAGCACGACATATTGGTTTGAAATCTGGAGTTCCGATAGCAAGCCCGGCACTCACACTCAACAGACTTTGTGGTTCTGGTATGGAGGCTGTCATCCAAGCTGCCAAAAAAATTATGTTGGGAGAAGCACATACAGTTCTCGCTGGTGGTGTTGAATCAATGAGTAACGCGCCTTATGTGGTACGTAATGCAAGATTTGGTGTCCGTTATGGAAATTCTGAATTTGAGGATTCATTGGCCACTGGTTTGACAGACATATATGTTGAACTACCAATGGGAATGACTGCAGAAAATTTATCTGACCAATATAAAATTTCTAGAGAAGAACAAGATCTTTGGGCTGCGACTTCTCAAGAAAGAGCAGAAGAAGCAACAAACAAAGGTATCTTAAAAGATGAGATCCATCCAATTACGATTAGCGGAAAAAATCCAATCGTATTCGATAAAGA
Source organism: Leptospira harrisiae (assembly GCF_002811945.1). Classification (NCBI taxonomy): domain Bacteria; kingdom Pseudomonadati; phylum Spirochaetota; class Leptospiria; order Leptospirales; family Leptospiraceae; genus Leptospira; species Leptospira harrisiae. The sequence continues at coordinate 151,331 of NZ_NPDX01000001.1, forward strand.
TGAATTCATTAAAGGAAAGGCTGGTGCTACAAAATTAGCCACATTGAAACCTGCTTTCAAAAAAGATGGAACAGTCACTGCAGGAAATGCATCTGGTATCAACGATGGTGCTTCTGCATTGATTGTGGCTTCTGCTTCCCAAGCAAAAAAATTAGGAAAAGAACCTTTGGCCATTGTGAAATCATGGGGACATGCTGGCTGTGATCCTGCAAAGATGGGAATTGGACCTGCTATTGCAATCCCTGCTGCTTTACAAAAAGCAGGACTCAGTTTAAAAGACATCGGTCTTTTTGAAGTCAACGAAGCATTTGCTGCGCAATATTTGGCAGTCCAAAAAGAACTGGGACTTGATCCTAAAATTACCAATGTGAATGGTGGTGCCGTTGCGATCGGACATCCACTCGGAGCATCTGGAAACCGCGTCACATTGACATTGGCTTTGGAAATGCAAAGACGAGGAGTTAAATACGGTGTCGCCTCACTTTGTATTGGTGGTGGACAAGGGATTGCGATCGTTTTAGAAAACCCGAAAGCATAACCTTCTAGAATAAAAAAACTTCAGAATTGTTTGATTGCCTCTTTCCCCGGCAGCGATTTCTGCCAGGTGGAAGGAGGACTTCTTGGAAGTAAAAAACCAATATCTGCTTAGGACTCAGTCGATTTTCGTCGATGTTAGTAGTAATGTATGGATTTGGACTCCTCTTTGAAATCGCGTTTCCTAGAGCTTCAAATCCTCATTGTAGCGAATCATTAAATGCAATCGGAAGTTAGGCGAAATCTTGAAAAAATTCGAACCGTATTTCGCAGTAATTACTTACTTGCGGAATTGGATGAAACGGAAAGAGAAAATCTTTTGCCTTTCATTGAGGTACGTTTTGTTCGATTAGGGCAACACTTAATCAAAGCCAACCAAATGCCTGATTATATCCATTTTGTCTTAACGGGCAGATTTGGAATGAAACAAAACAAACAAGACCTAAATTTAGGTAGGTATGCTTTTGTTGAGGTTGGTGAATCGATTGGAGAAAGAATTACACTTACAAAAACTCCATCAAAACATGATTATTATGCTTTAGAGCCTTCAATAGTTTTATTACTTCCTACAACTCGTTTTTTAAAGTTAGTTGAATCTCATCCCGAGATTGCTGAAAAGGCAAAACGTCGAGAGGAAGAACAAGAAAAATTCCATTACGTTCGTAAACTTAGTTTCTTCGATGAATTATCGCCTGAAGAAATCAAACTCATCCTTAAGTCCATTCAGTTGGTAAAAGTTGGGCAGGGAGATTTTATATTTTCCGAAGGGGAAGAAGGAGATGCTGCTTATATTGTTAGATCTGGAAAAATTCAGATTAGGACAGAAAATCCAAGGAAAATAATCTCCATTATGCGTTCGGGAGATATTCTCGGTGAAATAGCCATCTTCAAACAACAGAAACGTTTAGCAAGTGCCGTTGCTTCAGAGGATTCTGATCTATATAAAATACCCGGTGCTGTTTTTCGTAAGGTCATCGGTGTTGAAAAAGGAAACAAGTTAGAAGAAATAGTTCAATCGCGGTTGTTACGTTATTCAACATACAAAGCAAAAGAAAAAGAAGAAAATACAATCCGGCCATTTGTATCCAAACGTTTTGAAATGCGAAAGGCCACCAAAAAAATCTACATAGAACAAGTGACAACTGACCAACTAACTTTAGTTGGATTAGTTTGCTCTGAATTGGCGTTAAGAGCATTTGATAAACCTTTGCCGACCAATTGGAAAATTAGAATAAAAAATGAATTAAATAGAAATATTGTTCCTGGAATTTTTGAATTAGCGATCGAATTAGAAAAACTTGGGTTTTTAACAAAACAACAACACCTCTCAACAGAACAACTTGCTGAATTGGAAAATCCAGTTTTTATAACTGATGATGAAAGTGTTCCTTGTCTCTTGTACTTATATGATAAAGATTTAGATGCGGTTCTCATCTCACATCCAATCAAGGGAGTGTATGAACTTTCTATATCTCAATTTTTAAATATTTGGGATGGGGTGATACTTCAATTTTCACCTGCGCCAGCAACTATGTCAGCTGATGTCAGTTTGATTAGTTTTTTTAAAGAACTTCGATTGTTGTTTAGTCCTCAAAAAAGTGAAATCCGTTGGATATTGGTAGCTACAGTTTTTTCCGCATTATTGACTTTATCTTTACCGTATTTGATTCGTCAGGTGGTGGATCAGGTATTAGTTTTTTCAGACAGGAATTTTTTATTTACATTAGTGATTGGTGTGGCGCTTGCAATATTTTTCCAAACCTTGTTTTCTCTTTTCCGGAATTTGATTGCAATTGGACTCATGCAAAGTTTGGAATACAATTATTTTGTTCGATTTTTTCAACACATATTGAACTTAACCTTACCTGAATTTAGAAAATTTGAAACAGGAGATTTCACACAAAGGCTAAAAGAAAACCAACGAATACTCGAAATTACACAAAGATCAGGGCTATTTTTGATTTTGGATTTGGTAACTTTGCCAATTTATCTTTTTATTTTATTTCGTTTAGATAATAGCCTTACCTTCGTTGGGTTGTTCTTTTTAATTATATATTCATTGTTTGTTGTTCGTTCCAGTGCAAAAATTAAAAAATTACAAAAACATAGTTTTGAATCTAAAAAGAAAACTACTTCTTTTTTTCTGTCGTTATTTGCAGGAATGCCACTGATTAAATCAGCCGCTATGGAAAGTCGATACCTGTCAAAGGGACTCAATGAAATTGCAAGAACCATTCTCACAAATCTAAGAGTTGGGAAACGGGTCCATATTCTAGAATTGGTGAGTAAGTTTTTTGAACAGATTGGTTTAATTTCTGTCATTGCGTTTGGAGTGAGTGATGTTTTAGATGAAACACTTTCACTTGGAAGTTTTTTGGCATTTCTGGTTCTGTATTCTCTTCTAATGGAACCTATTGTTCGACTATGCCATTTGTATGAAGACTTAAGTGAACTTAGAGAGTCAAGAATGCGACTCACAGAAATATATTCTTTACCTGGAGAAGTTGTCAGCCAACGTCCGTTTGGCGAATTACCAAGGTTAACAGGAAAAATTACTTTAGATCATATTAGTTTTCGTTATTCAGAAACAAGTCCCGATATTCTTTCTGATATTAATTTGGAAATTGAAGCAGGAGAAAAAATAGCCATCGTAGGGAGGAGTGGATGCGGAAAATCAACGTTAATGAGAGTTATGATGGGTACACTTTCACCGAGTAAAGGAAAAGTTTTTGTTGATTCCTTTGACCTCTCTACTTTAGACCCAGAAGAAGTTAGAATTCAATTTGGGGCTGTTGAACAAAATCCAATTTTGTTTTCTGGTACTATTGCAGAAAATTTATCTAAAAAAAATCCATCCTTAAACAAAGAATCACTACTTGCTGGAGCAAAGTTAGCCTCTGTTGATTTATTTGTTGATCGGTTCCCAATGAAGTACGAAACAAAAATTGGAGAGTCTGGAATTGGACTTTCCGGTGGCCAGAGACAAAGGTTAGCTATTGCAAGAGCATTAGTTACAAATCCAAGTATTTTGTTTTTGGATGAACCTACTTCAGCATTAGATTCAGAAACGGAATCACATATTCAGTCTCAATGGGAAACTGTATTCCAAGATAGAACTGTCATTCAAATCTCACATAGACTTCATAGTACAGTTAGTGCTGATAAAATTATTGTGTTAGATGAAGGTCGTATTGTTGAGATGGGAACTCATGCTGAGTTAATTACTACAAAAGGGTTTTATTACCATTTGTTCCCAACTTTAAGCGAAGGGGATAAAGATGTTTAAAAAATTCAAAAACATAAAAGAAACAGATTCAAATTGGGAATCAAGACATTCTGCATCTTATTATGATGAGTTATTAAAACATCCTGCACCAAATTGGGAACGAAAGGGTATTTATCTAATTTCCGTATTCTTTGTATGTTTTATTCTTTTTTTAGTTTTTGGAAGAGTAGATGTTGTGGTGCAAGCATCAGGATCCATCCGACCCAAGGGGAATTACCATGTGGTGGAAGCATTAGAAACGGGTACACTTACAAATTTATACGTAAAGTCTGGCGATTTTCTTAAAAAAGGAGATCCCATTATGGAGTTAGAGTTTTCAGAACAACAAATTGAATTATCGAAAGATTCCAATAACTTAGATTATGAAGAAAAAAAGTTACAACGTTTGGTTCGAAATAAAAGGGAAGCAGAAAAAATATTAAAAAATTTAGCTAATAATTTGGAAAACAATTCTGGCTCTTCTTTGTCAGGCGGTGTTTTAAATAAATTTGTAAGTTTAAAAAAAGCGTATATGGATTTTCAAAATGGCGTTGGTGCAAAATTCATCTACGATCAAAGTTTATTAGAGTTTAATGAAGAGTTTGGAAATTTAAAAGATGAAATCCAAAGGGAAGAAAATATCATTTCAAGTCTTCGAGGTGACACAAAGTTAAAAAGGGAAAGAGTTGCTAATGCCATTATTAGAATGCCATTTTCTGGAATCATTGGTGAACTTTCTGTTAACAACGTTGGGCAAAACATTATACGAGGACAAACAGTAGCTTCCTTGATGGAGGAAGGCCAACCATTAGAAGCCATTGTTGAAGTTAGCAGTAAAGACATTGGTGCAGTTCGTATTGGTTTATCTTCTGTTATTAAAGTCAAAGCATTCCATCAAAATGATTTTGGTGTCGTAGAAGGAACTGTTTCTCAAATCATTCCAAATACAAAAGAAAAGGATTCATTTTCTGTAGTTTTAGTTTTAGGTACACAGGACTTAAACCAAGACGGTAAAGAATTTCAATTGTTCCCAGGCTTAAAGGTTATTGCAGATATTGTCATTGATCGGAAAAGTATTTATCAAATTTTATTTCGTTATGCGGATCCTAGGAATTAATTTTGAAGAAAAATACAAAAGAGATTCCTGCTTCTATAGCCGAGGATGAGTTTTTATCAAAGCTTTCACTTACAGATTTAAAAAAGTTTCTTGGTTCATTTGAATTTAGATCATTTGTTGCAAATGATCGTGTTGGTGGAAACGAACATGAACCAACTCCTATCCTCATTGTTGAAACTGGAAGAATACAAGTTAAATTAAAAATTAATGAAAAAGAACTTTTAATTAAAACTTTAACAGAAGGTTCCTTTTATGGAATTTCAGAGTTTACCTCCGATTCGTTGAAGAAACAACTTTTCCAAGTGGAAGAGAATTCAAAGGTACGTGTATTATCGCCATTTCAATTTCTAAAATTTATTGAGTCGGATAAAACAAGAAAACAGTTATGGAATGAATACAAAGAAAACGTTCAACTCCGAGATGAACTTAGAATTCATCCATATTTTAGAAAATTATCAAATTTAGAAATCCAAGATATCGCCAAGGTACTAGTAAAAAGAAAAATTAATTCTGGGCAAATTCTAATGAAGGAAGGAAGTAAAAGTTCTTCTTTGTTCTTTATTCGATCTGGTCGATTTAAAGTCACCAAATCTACATGGCAAAAAGATTATTTTTCATTCGTAGAAGCCGGCTCCGTGTTAGGTGAGATGGGGGTTTTGGAAAAGAAGGCAAGGAACGCAACAGTTACTGCAGTAGAAGAAAGTTTTGTTTATGAACTTTCTTCGAAAGATGCCATCAACTTTTTTAAAAAATCGGAAAGTTTATTAATTACAATTCGCTCGATTATGAGTGAAAGAAAGTTAAATTTAGGTGATGGTTCGGAAGAAGATAAGTTTGAAACTTCAACAATTTATGAAGCAGACAAATTTCATTTTTTACCCAAACTTAAATTTTCTCCACCACTTAGAAATCAATTACGATTTCCTTTTTTGTTCCAAGATGGCAAATCACAATCTGGTGATGTATGTCGTAAAATGATATTCCGTTATTGGGGATATTCATTTGCAGATTACGATGCTGATCCAGCATTTCCTGACTTTGATCCTGACATCCGGCCTAAACACTGGAAAAGTAGTTTTGGAGAAGAGAAGGGTGATTGTTATTTTGTAAATTGGAAAGAACATGAATTGGAATTAATTAACATTCCAACCATTGGATTTATTGAAAATTCGAGATACGTTATCGTAAAGTCGATAGAAAAAAAGAAAGTGGTCATTTTAGATCCTGAGTTCGGTGAAGTAAACCTGTCGCGAGATGAGTGGGAACAGAAATCATCGAATGTAGTGATTTATTTTATTCCAAAAGAAAAGCCAGATCAAAAATGGGAATGGAAGAATAAATTCTTTTCTGGGTTAGCTGAATATTTTTTACCGGCGATCAAATATTTAAAAGCAGGCATTATTGCCAGTTTTGTGATTAAAGGTTTAGAAGTTTTTATTCCCTTAGTTAACTTGTATTTGATTGATGCAGTTTTGTTACAGGAAAATAAAGAGTTCTTTTTTCCAGTAATTATTACTGTTGTTTTACTTACTTTTTCTCAATCGTTTCTTGCGTATTTCAGATCCAATGTGATTTTTTTTACTAGCAATCGCGTAAATCAAACCATTGCAATTCGATTTTTAGTGAAACTAATTTCATTGCCAATTTCCTTTTTCGAAAGAAACAGAAAAGGAGAGATTTTAAATCGATGGGAAGAAATAGAATCAGTAATTTTATTTTTTTCAGATCAAGGAGCAATGAAATTTTTTGATTTAATTTTCAGTTCCTTTGTCTTTATTATATTTCTTTTTCTTTCACCTGTATTACTGATCATTATTGGATTTTTGATTTTACCTGAGATGCTAATCCTCCGTGCGTTGACACCGAAGGTCATAGAAGAAACAAAAAAAGAATCATTAAAAAAATCAGAAACTTTAAGTTACTTTATCGAAACAATTAATGGTTTTGAGACAATTAAAAATTTGGGTGCTACTTATTCGCATCGTTGGGATTTTGAAAAGCGACTTACGACTCAATTAAATTCAGAGGGTAAAAAGTTATTTTATTCCAATTTACTTTTTACAAATACCGAATTTTTTAAACAAATTACAGTTGTGATTGTCATGTTAGTTGGAAGTATTTTGATACTAAATGATAAAATGACTTTGGGCACTCTTTATGCTATTATTGGGCTTGTGGCTTATATACGAAATCCTATTGTTTCTTTATATACTGATTTTTTAAAATTTCAAAAAGCCAACGTATCTTGGAATAGGCTTCGTAGTTTTGAATCTCTAGATAGTGAGATTACTGACCGTGATAACTTATTCAAAGTTGATTTACCTGAAGTGAAAGGTAACATCGAGTTTAGCAATTTAAGTTTTTCGTATGATAGTCAAAAACCTGACGCTGGAATTCGAAATTTAAAAATTAAAATCCAGGCAGGCAAAAAAGTAGCTTTTGTCGGAAGGAGCGGTAGCGGGAAATCTACGATTTTAAAATTAATTCTAGGTTTATACAATCCGCAAGAAGGGGAAATCATCATTGATGATGTTTCTTTGGATGAGATTTGGTTGCCGAGTTTACGAACAAAAATTGGAGTTTTATTTCAAGAGAATCCTTTGATAGCAGGAACAGTAAGGGAAAATATATCGATTACAAAACCAGAAGCAACTCTCAGCGAAGTAGTTGATGCCGCAAAACTAGCTTGTATCCACGATGATATCGTTAAACTCCCGCTTGGTTATGATACGGAAATTTCTGAGCGTGGATTTATTTTTTCTGGCGGGCAAAAACAGAGAGTTTCACTGGCTCGTTTGTTTTTACAAAAGCCAAGTTTATTATTGTTGGATGAGCCAACAGCTTCCTTGGATAAAGAAACGGAAGCCAGAATTCTGTCTCATATCAATTCAGTGTTTGCAAATTCCACAATAGTTACCGTTGCTCATCGATTGGATACAATTCGAAATTATGATCAAATTTTTGTCTTGGAGAGAGGTAAATTGGAGGGAAAAGGAACGCACAAAGAGTTACTTTCTAAGAGCGGAATTTACCAATTACTTCATTCCAAACAGGAAGCAATCCGATAATTGAAATAGTGTTTCGTTTGATTCGAATTATCTTTCTATTTTTTTTCTCCATTAGCCCGGTGATTCAGTTATGGTCGGAGACTGTGGATTTTTATGACTTACCAAAGTTAGTTGGTGAAAAGTCATATGAATTAAAATTGAAGGAAATGGAGATTGAACGAAAAAAAGTTGATATTGATTCAAAAAATTTACGTTATTTACCTGCAGTCAATTTAGAACATTCCCCTTTTTTCGAAGCTTTAAGAGGAGACGGATACAACAGAAAAGGTTGGAGCACATCGTTAAATCTAAATTGGAATTTTCAAGACCAAGGAAATACGGTTCTAACCAACATGATTTTGGAATTGGAATACGAACGTTTGTTGTTAGAATATCGTGCGTTATACCAAAAAGAATTATTTGACCAAGCTTTTCAATATGCAGAAACTTTAAAACTTTTGGCTTTTTATAATTACGATTTTTCCAACGAATCAGATGCGGATAAACAATTTCAAACTGTTCAGAAACTTTATAAACAAGGAATTGAATCTTACTTAGTCACACAGAACTCTAAGGTAGATTATTTCTTTTACAAATACAATGCCATTAAATCAAGGTTAGACCAACAAAAAAGTCAGTCCATATTTAGAAGAAAGTTTTTACTAAAAGACGTTTCGTTAAAACAGATTCCTGAACGAGAATATAAGATTCTACCTTTAGAAACAACTCTTTCAGAATATGAAAAGAATCTAACAGAATTGAATTTTGATATTATTTTGACCATCAACCAGGTAAAAATTTTAGAAGTTCAAAAGTTGGTTCGGTTTAATGAGCTTTGGGTGCCTGATTTTTTTGTAAATGTTTACAACCAATCAAGTCGTGAATCATTTTCTGGATTAAGTGGGACTTGGGCAAACTCTATGGAGGTTTATGATTATAGTCGCAATGATTTTAGTCGGTATGCAAGGTCATCCGATGCCGATTTTAATGTAGGTGGAAATTTTGGATTTAAATTCCCTTTATTCAATCGATGGTTATCAAAAAACGAATATGATAAATCTAAAGTTGAAATTAAGTTAGCAAAGTCTCACTCTCAATTTTTAAAAGAAAATACAGGATTGTATTTATTTGAATTAATCCAGCAACATAACAACTTAGTTGAATTGTATGATATTTCCCGGGAAAGTAAACGGATTGCCGAAGAAAATTATCAAATTATGGAAAAAGCATACAAAACTGGTTCTGCGTCTATTATTGAGTTACAAACGGTTGATAGGCGACTGCGCGATGTAATGCGAAATGAAATCCAAAACCGATATGATTTAATCCAACTCAGGTTACAAATTGGTCTGCTTTTGGGTGATACAATGAAATTTTTGAATTTTTAAAGATCTGTAGGGCGAGCTCTATTTTCTTCTAAGTTCATTGTTCCAATTCCACATCTTTCTGTTTTCCATTGGCTGAGTATTTCATCTGATTTCACTTTGTTTTTATAATGAATATATGGCGTACTAAGAATTGGTAAGAGAAAAATAGGAGAAAATGCTGAGTTGAGTAAAGATAGTGTGACCACAAGTCCGATGGTCAAAGTATTTTCATCGAATACTTCTGTAACTTGCCTCTTGGTTTGGTAGTAATAAGCCAAACATTCATCAGTATGGTTTGCAGGATTGAAAGGAATGCTAACGCAACCAACAAAACTTAAGAGATTTAAAGCTATAATGATTCGGATAAATTTTGGATACATGTTCTAACAGCTTCTAAGTTTGTTTCTTCAATCATGCGATGGAAGTTTCTTACTTTATAGAGTCCATATAAAAATTCAGAAGATTTTCCATTTTTGGAAACTGTTTCTTCTTTAACTATTGATTTGTTTTTGTATAACTTATATTTAAAATCAACTGTATATTCTGCTTCTCTATACTGAATTGGCCAGATTCCGGTAAAGGGCCACAATGCTGGCCAAGTATACCACCAATTGTATTTGTCTTGGAAATTTGTTTTCATTTCTATATCGATCGTATAATATTCTGACATGGTTTTTGGATCGAGTTCCGTAACTACATTTTGAAAAATTCCAGATGAGCTTAGGTGACCTTTAAAAGCCATTCTCCATGCATCTGTATAGACACCACGATCTGCCGATAAAATTTCAAATTTTCCAATCACTAAAGGTAAGTTAGTTTGTGTTCGATTTATATTTCCATTCGGAGAAGGGGGAGGTACCTGGCGTAAGTCGACAGAACAATGAATGAATAAAAAGAAAAAAAGAACATTAGCTATGGGTTTCATTTTTCAGATGTTTAGAATAAGTAGTTTGGGAGATGAATCAATCAATTTTCTTTACGTTTAAAAATTTGTATATGGTTTTTAATCGTCTCTTTCCATTCGTATCCGCTGGGTATTGCAAAGATTTTCGGTTGTGTGGGAAATTGATAGAAAACAAGATATTCTGCTGAAGGAATTTGGTTCGGTAAAAACAAAGTAACAGTAGTTCGGTTAGAAAAGTATTGTGGAACATTAGAAACAATGGACTTTTCTTTTAATAAACTTCGCATGGTTTGGTAATCTGCTTTGGAATTTCCTGGGTTCATAAATTCCTTTCTATATGAATAAGATTTTGAGAAAGGTCCAAAAAATAAAAATAAGATAATAGAACTAACTAAGGAAATATAACCAAAGTATTGTTTGAATTTTAAATGATTGTTTTCAATACTTTCTATAAAACTCAGCACAATGATGGGAATTGCAATGAAACTATGGTGGGTGAATGGAGTTTTGTTTACTTCAAAAGAGGAAAAGAGAGAATAAAAAAAATATGGTAATAAACAAAACAAAAGTTTATTTCTGAACTGTAAGAATAGAAACGGCAGGTTTAAGAATAAAAATAGATAAGGGAACAAATGTAGATTTTGTAATGCACCAATTGGATTTTGATAACGTTCCAAATGTGTTGGCATAGGATGAGTCGCTGTTGCATTTTGCATTTTACTTAAGAGAATGATCGAAAAAATAAAATAAAGTAACGAAAAAGTACCTATAAATATACTTTCTTTTTGATTTGAGCTGTATTTTACGAATGCAAACACAATCCAAACTAAGGCACATTCTTCTTTTACGAGTAGGCTCAAAATAAAAAATAGAATCCAAAATTTTGATTTTTGTTTCCAACAATAGTAAAATAAGAAAAAAAGTGGAATCCATAATACTTCAGGATGGAAGTCAAAAATTTGAATCCAATAAATTGGAAGAAATAAGGAATAAACCAAGGGATAAACCCATTGGTAGGAAGGTTCATTTTTATAAAATGGAACTACTAAAATTGGGATACTCAATACAAGTGCTTGGAATATGAGTAAACTTTCAACATAGGGAAAAAAATAGTATAACAGAGATAAGGGGTAAATATACCAATTGATATGATCGGCAAAATAATGGTGAACGTTACCATCAACACCAAGAGAAGTGATTGCCTTTCCCAAATGAACTAAATTAAATAATAAATTTTCAAATAGGCCGATGTCTACTCCCGCACCCATATGTTGGTAACGAAAAATAGATCTTTCCGAAAGAAAATAAAAAACCACCGACCATAAAATTAAGGAAGGCAGGTGGTAACGAACTGATTTCATTTTTATTTTGTAAAACTTCCAGTGAGAGCAGCTTCTGCACATTTCATTCCATCGATGGCAGCTGAAACAATTCCTCCTGCATACCCAGCACCTTCTCCGCAAGGAAACAATCCTTTGATTTGAATGTGTTCTAATGTTTCTGGATTTCTGGGAATTTGAATGGGGGAAGATGTACGTGTTTCTGGCGCATGGATGATAGCTTCATTAGTGAAGTATCCTTTCATTGATGATTCAAATTCTTGAAATCCCTTTTTTAAGGAATCGGCTATGAGCGGAGGAAGTAACTCTGATAAGGATACAGAAACAAGTCCTGGTGTATAGGATGTTTTGGGAAGTTCACTTGATATTTTGTTTTGTGTAAAATCAACCATTCGTTGCGCAGGGGCTTTTTGTGTTCCGCCATTCATAACAAAAGCTCTTTGTTCAATTGAAGATTGGTACTGCAGAGCAGAAAAAACTCCATAGGATTCAAATAGTTTAAAATCATCAAATCGAAGTTCTACGACAATTCCAGAATTTGCAGTGGGACGAGAACGTTCAGCACTTGACCAACCGTTGGTAACAACTTCTCCCGGTTTTGTGGCACAAGGAGCAATTACGCCACCTGGACACATACAAAAACTATAAACGCCTCTGCCATTGATTTGTTTGACAAGAGAATATTCTGAAGCAGGTAAAAGAGGATTTTTGACATCACAATGGTATTGGATGGAATCAATTAAACTTTGGGGATGTTCTACTCGCACACCAATGGCAAGAGGTTTGGTTTGGATTTGAATTCCTTTTTCATAAAGAAGTTGGAACATCTCTCTACCAGAATGACCAGTGGCAATGATTACGTTTTTTGCCATCCACTTATCGCCAGATGCGGATTTCACACCTGTTATGGAATTTCCAGAGAGAATCAAATCTGTGATCCTAGTTTTGAAATGAATTTCGCCTCCTGCGGAAAGAATACATTCTCTGATATTTTGAATAATACGTGGGAGTTTGTTAGTTCCAATATGAGGATGTGCGTCAACTAATATTTGTTTTGTGGCACCAAAAGTAACCAGAAATTCTAGAACCTTCCGGATATTTCCTCTTTTTTTGGATCTGGTATAAAGTTTTCCATCCGAATATGTTCCTGCTCCTCCTTCCCCAAAACAATAATTGGAATCTTCATTGACGATGTGATGTACATTGATCCCTCGCAAGTCTTCCACTCGTTCTTTGACATTTTTCCCACGCTCTAAGATGATCGGTTTTTTTCCTAACTCTAGGACTCGTAAGGCGGCAAAGAGTCCGGCAGGCCCCGCGCCAATGATAATTACTGGTTCTTCTAAACTTACATTTGGAAAATGTGGAATAGGATATTCTAGGGGAATAAAGTCTTCCTTTATATAAACATCCAATCTTAGTTGAAAAACTACATTTTTTTGTCTGGCATCAATAGACCGAGAAGTACATTCAATATGTTTGATATCGGCTTTTGGAATTTTGTTTTGTTTGGATATAAACTGCAACAAATGATCTGGATTTGATGCAATCTCCGGAGTGACTCTTACGTTTAGTTCTAGTTTCAAGGTTAAATTCGTTATCTATATTTCCAAATTAAACAATCATAGAAAAAGACGAGGATACTTACAAAGTTTGGATTGTAAGATTATTGAATTAGGTTTTTTCTCATTAAAGATGCAATCGCTTTTTCATTTTCGCCGGGCAGCAAATCTAGATTTGCAATCACAAGATTCCGGCGTTCTACTGAATGGTTTTGGCTGAGTTTTTGTTTGCCTTCAATGTGAGTGATTTTGATTTCAAAAGGAACAATTCCTTTTTTTAATCCTTCGATATAATTGTTATCAACTGAATTGATTTGGTACTTAGAGTCTTTGGATTCGAAGCGTTTGACTAAGGATTCCAAACTCTCATGGATTTTTTTTTGATCTTCCACGATATTTAGGATTCCCTTTACATGGACAGCCGTGAAATTCCAAGTAGGGACTGCTCTTTCTGTTTCGTACCACGTTGGAGAGATATAACAGTGTGGACCGGAAAAAATACAAAGGACTTCTTTTCCAAAACTTTCTTTTTGTGGGTTTGGTTTTGCGAAATGACCAACTAAACTTTGTTTGTCCTCAGAAAGCAGAAGAGGTAAATGTGTCGCTTCCAGTCCATTTTTCGATTCTGATACTAAGATCGAAAAAGGATTTTCTTCGATGGATTTGTAAATAAATTCGGTTTCCATTAAAAAATGTTCTGGAATGTACATGATATGACTCTCCTAAAAATTAAATAGACTTCCAGAAATATGTCAAAAATTCCGTTTCTTGTTCAAAGCCTTCCTTTGTATACAGAGCCCTGGCTTCTTTGTTGTGAGTAGAAGTGGATAGTTCCAATCCTTTTCCAGAATTTGATTTGGTAAAAGATTTTGCCTCTGCAATCAATTGTTTGGCGATCCCTTGATTACGGAATTTATTTTTTACAAATAGATCATTTAAGATATAAGATCGTTGCATGGAAATGGAAGAAAAAACAGGATACAGTTGAGTAAATCCAGCAATCTCTCCACTTCCTAGATCTTCCGCTAGAAAAATTATGGATTGGGCATGTTCCATTCTGTCTTGCAGAAAACGAGTTGCACCAGTTAGGTTAGTGGATTGTCCATAAAATTGTCTATATTCATCGAATACAGGAGAAATTTTGGAAATGTCTTTATAGTTAGCTTGTCTAATTTTCATATTTTGGCACTAGTGAGAAACAAATTACGGTTAAAAAGGTTGTTACCGGTGTTGCCAGTAAAGTTTCTAAATCGGTAACGGCAACTAGATTCCCAATTGTATTCAGTAAAAAAATAATTCCCACAAATCCAAAAACAATCCGAATCCAGAGTGGCACCAAACGTTGGTTTACGTATCGGATGTATAAAAAACTTACCCATAAAAAGAAGCCGTTTACGAGAAGAGAAACGGATTCCATCACATACATTTCTTCAACACTACTGAGTCTTCCTCCCCAAAGGTATTGGTGAGGGATAATTTGTAATAGTGCAGTGATGTGGAAGATCATTGTTATGGAAAATAAAACGATTAAGATTTTACTTGCTATGATCCTTGTTTTTTGGGACGGATTCCACATATTATTTTCCTTTTGTTTGGAGGTAATAGACATAATCTATTTCTGGGGAATTACCACCTAGCATTGTAATGGCGGAGGTAATTTGTCCTCGGTGGTGCGTTCTATGGTTAAAATTGTGTTGGATCACATCACAAAAAATAAGTTCAGCTTCAAATCCTCTCATGGTTTTGTATCGAAAGTTTGTTTCCCAAATAGAATTGTCGAGCCCAGTTAACCAAAAATTCCATAATTCTAAACGTTCGACCATTCGACTTTTTAATGTTTGACGGTCGCTTTCGATTTCTTCACTTAAAGATGTCGGAATATATATTTCGCCAATCAAACGCGAATACCATACCTTTTCAACAATTAGCAAATGGTTTAACGTTCCATGGATGGACTTAAAAAACAAACCTACATCTTTTTTGTAATCTTCATCCGAAAGGAGGTCGACGGAGTCATACAAAAGTTTTGTGGCCCAGATATGATAAGCATTGTTTCTTAAGAAAAAATCTTTCATAGAGAATGATTTTTCCAAAACATCTGGGAAATCAATGACTAATTTAAGCCAAATCCTTTAAGCTTTTGAACCATTTAGTTTTCTAATAAATGAAAAAACTAATTAAAACTGTAGCAAGTACCACGATCCATGAAGGTGTTTTCCAAAATTCCAAAAACAAAAAACCAGTGATAACCAAGGCAAAATCTTTAGGTGAAAAAATTGCATTTGTCCAGACAGGTTGGTAAAGTGCTGTGAGTAAAATTCCTACTACAGCTGCATTGATTCCTAACATGGACTTACGAATATTGGAATTACTTCGGAGTTTTTCCCAAAATGGTAAAACCCCCACAATCAAAAGAAATGAAGGTAAAAAAGCAGCCACCAAACAAATGATAGCTCCCAGCCAGCCGTTAGGTTCTACGTTTGAGACTGCACCCAAATAACCACTAAAGGCAAACAATGGACCGGGGATAGCATTTGAGATTCCATAACCCGCTAAAAAAAGATCGTTATTTACCCAACCAGAAGGAACAACTTCTGCTTGCAAAAGAGGAAGTACCACATGCCCACCACCAAACACTAGTGCACCTGCTCGATAAAAACTATCAAACAATTTGATTGTTTGATTTGGAACTATTTCTCTAAGGAATGGAAGAAAGAATAATAATAGAAAAAATAAAACTAAGAGAATATAACCTATAGTTTTATTTCCTTTATGTAGTGATTCATGTGGGAGGTCAGAAGATGATTTGAGGAAAAAAATTCCAAATATTCCAGAAACAAGTAATATTAAAATTTGTAAAGCGGCAGAACTAAAAAAAAGTAAAATAACGCTTGTTACTATGGCAATTGTGATACGTTCTTTATCAGGGCAGAGTTTTTTTCCCATACCTAAGATGGCCTGTGCAACTACTGCCACCGCTACGACTTTTAATCCATGAAGCCAATGAGCGTGTTTAGTAACATCTAAAGTAGATATCCCAAGTCCCAAAAGAATTAGAATGATAGCCGATGGCAAAGTAAAACCAATCCAAGAAAGAATGGAACCAAGAAGACCTGCCCTTGAAAGTCCAATCGCCATCCCCACTTGGCTACTTGCTGGCCCTGGTAAAAATTGACAAAGCGCCACTAAATCGGCATAAGCATGAGCGCTAATCCATTTTTTTTTAGTTACATATTCATCATGAAAATAACTCAAATGGGCAATAGGACCACCAAACGAAGTACAGCCGAGTTTGAGCGCAGTAAAAAATACTTCAAAATATTTCATCGTTTCTGATTCCTTTTTTAATTGGGGTAAACTCTTGTTTTCTCTTTAGAGTGGGGCGCCTCAATTTGATTTAACATCGAAAATTGTTTTATCATTCGACCGCGCCTTCCGTTCCAATCTTTCCCTTCGGGAAAGGATTTCCGCTGCAGTCGCTGGCGCAAGAAGGATTCAATGTTGATTCAATCATTATATCAAATGAAAAATTTCTCGCATTTTTTGATTTTGGAATTTGTAATCTTTGTCTGGAAAATGTTCCCAGAGTTCGGCAGTTTCTTTTTTTTCCGGAAAATTTGTGTATAAGATATCAAAGGAAAAACGATTTGAATCGTAGTTTCCTTTGTGGATGAGATGAGCAGAAAATACAAGTAAGTCTCCTGGATTGTGTGGGATAAGGATTTGGTTGGCTAGATTTTCGTGATTTTTTTTTCCATCTAGTTCCAAACGTATTTTTCTTTCTTCATTTGTGTCCCAACGTTTGTGAGATCCCGGAACCAACCAAATGCCTGGATCTTTTTCTAAAGGTATTCGAAAGTGCCAAACAAAATCCTTTTGAATTCGATCGTACTGTTTCTCTTCCGAGATACCCAAATATTGTATATCCCTATGCCAATAAGGAAGTTTGTTTGGATCTTCTGGATTAAAAAAAATTTGTGTATTGAGAAAGTAAGCGGAGCCATCAAAAACGGTATCACAAATTTCGAGAAGAGCCTCCGAACCAATAAACTCAAAAAGTATCCTTCGATCTTCTTTATTCTTTGTGAATTTATTAGAAGTTAGGTAAGCACTATTTATATTTTTAGGGTGATTCAATTCCTTTGACCATTCTGCATTGGACCGAAGGAGGATCTCTTTCAATAAATGAACAGTTTCCAAGGGAATGTAATTCGAAAACAAATGGTAACCAAAAGTTTCTAATTGGTATTTTGTTTCCTTTGAGATACTATCCATAAGAACGAAAAATTAAATTTGTTTTTCCATATAGTGGTGTGAAGGAATGATCCCTTCCCAACCTAACGGATGCCTCGTTTCTTTGATTTCAAAACCTAATTTTTGATAAAGGGAAATAGCAGGTTTGTTTTCTGCAGAAACATCTAAGGAAATTTTTTTAAATTTTGTATCCTTTGCAATTATATATTCAATTAACTGTTTTGCGATTCCTTTGTTTCTTTCCGTCTCCGATACAGCAATATGACCTAAGTACAAACATCCCGATTTCGGCGGTTGGATGATCGTTTCTGTTTTGAGACCTCTTGCCATGACCTTGGGTGCATTCCATTTGTAAATTGAAAGGATACGAAGTGCCGTTCCAGCCGTTAAGGCCAAAAAACTTGGTTGGGTATAGGAAAGTATAGAACCAACCACTTTTCCATTTATTTCAGCCACATAATGATTGGTATACGAGACTGTGTTTCCTCGTTTCACGTAAGATGAGTTTAAAAAATCAAAGGACGTTTTTTTTCCTTCGTCAAAAACAAAAGTCCACGCCTTGGGGCCAGAAGAATAGATGAGAGGAACAATTGTTCCAACATCTTTTGGAGAGGCATTACGAATGGTTAGATTTGAATTTGTCATAAGAAAAAAGAAAGTGAGTCCTTAGATAAAAATATAAATTTATCCAAATTTTTTTATCATCTACTTGGTTCGTCAATAGAGAATTTTTGGTAACCTTGCGCCCCGGATCAAAGCGGAAATCCTTTCCTGAAAGGAAAGATTGCAGCGACGAGCCGGAGATGTGCGCCCAAAAAAAACAGGACCTAAATTTTAAAAAGTAAACGAAGCAAATACATTGATGAGTTCTCTCGTTGCCAATTGGGGGCCATTTAAGTTTTGATGAAATGGTTTTCCATACTCAAAACCAAAACGAGCTCCTTGAAAAATTCCACTTGTGACAAGGAAGTTTATACCAATGAGTAGGTCACTCCGCATTCCGCCTTGGCGATAAGGATCATTTTGTGGATCCATCTTTGGATCAAGAGTCGCATCCATACCTTGGAGGTTTAACCACCTTTGTTTTGCTACACGAAGAGAAAAGGATGTTGTTTCATGTACAAGGAATGATAACCATCCAGAAATTTCATATCGATTTCCGAACCTATAGTTATTATCATTTTTTCCAATTCGTAAACTGGCTTGTGATTGCGCACCCCAAGAAAACCTCTTGTAGTTTCCGTTATACGAAAGTTGAGGTAATAAACTATATGTTCCAACACCCGGTTGCATATTGTAGGGAACTTTTTGTTTTCCCATCATTGGCATATTGTCTCTTTCATCTATAGAACCAGTTGGAAGAGAAATCCCCATTCCTGTAAAAAAGTTTTGATGTTCTGTTTTTAACAATCGATAAGCAGTACTAAAACTTACATCACCAATCCCTGCAGAACTCATGGGGGCACGATCAAAATTGCTAGATAACATAGTCATTTTGTTTTTAACTGCAGGAACCATAAACATAATCATCCATTTGTCTGAAATGGAAGTCATTGCACTCACCATATTCATTTCCATAACCATATCAGTGGGAACTGACATGTAATTATATTTGTTAGGTGATAAAACGGGAATGGTGGTTCCTATGGGAGAGCTAGTTATCAAACTTCCTGTTGGCATGGCTACAGTTGGATCTGTAAATGGCAAATATAATGTTCCAAGATCACTGAGCCCGCTGGTTCCGGATTGTAATCCCCACATTTTCATTCCCATATATCGATAATCAATCATCCATTTTCCTTTTTCATGGATATGTGGATTCATGATTCCCGCCGGTGCTAACATATCTGCACGGTTGTGGTGTTCGTGTCCTTCGTGATTAGAATGGTCATGTTCCGAATGGTCTTCGTTAGGTTGTTCATTCGGATCATAATTTGTCATGTCGGTTTCATCAGCATTTTGCGAAACACTGTTTGTAAGTCCCGTTTCCTCTTTTTTGAATGAAGAGGAATTACTTTTATTGTTCTGTTCTTTGTTCGGTAAGGAAGTTTCTACAGATACATTGGTTTGTACTTCGGATCCATCGGAAAAAACAAAACGAAAAGGAATGGATTCTTTTAATTTTAGCGGTGATTTGATTCCAAAGAGCATAATATGAAATCCTCTTGGAGTGAGATGGGTGATACCATTTTTCGGAATTGTAATTTCGGAAATCGGAACCATTTTCATTCCCGAGTCAGATGGTAACATTGTAAATAACTCTACGCGATCAGCAATGTTTGATTTGGCTTGGATTAATTTTTTTTCAACGTTGGTTCCATTGTTTAAAGTTAGGTAAACTACAGAAGTAGATGAAGGTGTATATTTGATATATGCATTTTCAACTTTAACCTCCTTTGCAAGTAGAGGAGTCGTGATAAGAAAAATAATGAGTAAGTTTTTTAGTTTCATTTGAGTGATTTGTCCTTTTCCAAAAAATCATACTGGCTACTAAATTCACCAGTATGACAAGTGTTTGGAGAGAGAAATTACATTTCTGTATTTGATACTATGGAACCGACTGTAAATGAAGTGATGGTAACTCCATTCAATACAAAACCCAATCGATTTCCGCCTGTATACACGGGAACATTCATCATTTGCATGATCGGATAGTAAGACATTGATCCTCTTTCAGTCTCAGTGACTTCCGAACATGGTTTGTTGAAACCATTTAAGAATCTTGAACCACCCATTGTATACTGAAAGTCTAAACAAAAAGTATGATTGGTTCCTACTGCTGGGATTGGTGCAGTAACTGATCCACCTTTACCTGTATTGCCGAATACATTTGATGCATTTTTATATTGAGTTTGTGCACCAGCAATCAAACGATAAGTCGGGCCACTTAAAGGACTACCTGTACCATAACCAATGATATCTAGGGTGCTTGATGTGGAGTTCATAATAAAAGAAATTTCGATATTGGTTCCTCCTTTGTTCGTTGCTAACATTACATCGTTATTTGTAAATAATACAGAAGCGTTACTTTGTCCTGTGGCTCCTTTTGAAATTCCGCTTTGAGATAAACCTAAATTGCTAAACCCTGCTTCGTCACAAGCAGAGATAGAATATTTTGTGCGTGGTTTACTTTCCACTTGAGTGAGGTTACTTGTAATAGCTGTCGTTGAAGAAATCGAACAACCTGGGTTGGTATTTGCTGCAACTAGAAGAGACAGTAAATTTGAAGTGTTGTTTGCTTCTGTATTTTTTGCCAAACTACATTGCAATAATACTAAACATACAAGAAAGACGGATAATAAATTCTTAAACATAAAATTACCTTTGTATAAAATTCCAAGGACTAAACTTTTTTGATTCGTTTGCCTAATTGATTTTAAATTGTTCCTTCAGAAAGGAACAAACCTCATTTCATTATCTTTAGGAATGGAGATTTCTTGGTGGTTTGTAAGGTAAGTGTGCGAATCCGTTCCGTAGGTGGGCGTTAGGTTGGAACGCAAAGAAGATAACTTCATAAGTGATAAGAGGATTGAATTTTGTTTCTGTAGCAAAACTTGGGTTCATGGATTGCGATTGCAGAACCTTGGTTGCTGATTTTTTTTTCGCACAGGAACAAACGTGGGGACCAGCATCTTTTGTTAGATGACAAACGATTCGTTTAGAAACAGGTGAATCCTCTTCTTTGTGAATTTCGTTTTTGGAACCATGGTTACAATGACAGACCATGGAAAGTTGGTACATTGATTGGGCAAGTAATCCTGTTTCCAAAAATAGGATTTTACCTATAAAAGGAAGTAAGATCAAAACCGAGGCAATTTGTAACCAACGTTTCATGGTGATTGAATATCATTCTAATAGGTCCCTTTTTGTTTTTCAATGATCTAAATCAAGTGCCGTCAATTAACTCAATTGATAAAAATCATGTTTCAAAAATTTCTTTTTTGGAATCGTTTGAAAGAAATGAGAAGTGGAATACTAATCCATAGAGATAAAAACAAAATGGTAATTCCCAAAACACCATACAAACCAAGTTGTTTTAATAGGATTGCTCCGGAAAATCCAAGTAAAGCCGATGAACTAGTTTGTAGAATTAGAAGAATTCTGATTAAGTCGATGGGGTTGAGTAGGATTACGATGAGAGATGGAATCTCTATTGGATAATCACCTAAATACAAACTAAAGATAAATACCAAAGCATCAAAGAAAATAAAAAAGTACAACCAAACTAATAAGGATACAGTTAAAACAATTTCACCTCTTCTGATAAAAGAAGAAATTAAAAATGCGATGGCAACGAAGATACAAGTTAGGAAGATTCCAAAAATCAGTAACTCAAAAAATAAAAAAAGATATTTGGGATCATTAGAGAAAAGAAATATACCAGGAATTCCGAGACCGAATAACAAACCTAAGGAGAGAGAGATGGTAATTCCAAAATATTTGCCTAAAAAAAGTGAACTTCTGCTGACTGACTTGGAAAGTAACACTTCAGCGAATGGCATTGATTCTAAAAAAGACATACCTGAGAATGTGATGGAAAATAGAGGAATGACAATGAGTGTTAAGTTCATTGTACTGACAAGCAACCGAATTCCATTTTGATCTCCAAAAAAACTTAAGATCATCATTACAAGAACAAGTAAACCTGAGTATATAAACACCCAGCGACTTCGTATATTTTCTTTGATTTCGAAAAATAAAATTTCTTTCATGGTTTTGTTTTGTATTCCTCATTCCAGAAATTCATCAATGCCTGATCTAAATCGGTTTTGTTGTTTTTTCTTAAGAAATTTTCTGGAGAATCATCAATAAGAATCGATCCTTCTGATAAAAGAAGAAACCTATCTGCTAACTCTTGTAGTTCTTTTAATATATGAGTTGAAAAAATAACAAGAGAACCTTCTTCTTTCTTTTCTACCAAAAGAGATTTTAATAAATGCGAAATATATGGATCTAAACTTGCAGTGGGTTCGTCGATGACATAGAGATCTTTTTTGGAGGAAAAACATTGGAGGATACTAATTTTTTGTTTGGTTCCACCAGATAGAGATCCAATTTTTTTGTCCATGTGATTGTGTAACTCTAAAATGGATAAAAGGTTTTGAAATCTTTCTTCTTCCACTGGTTCTAGTTTTTTAAAAAAGGAAATTAGTTCGGCTACTTTAATATTTGTTGGGAAACGCGGAGTTTGAGGCATATAACCGATGGTATTTGGTGTTCCATTTTGGTTTTGGAATAAAATTTGTCCAGCCACTGGTTGGACAAGACCAAGAATCCCTTTGATTAGAGAACTTTTTCCTGAGCCATTGGGACCTATGATGGATACAATGTTACCAGATTCTGTTCGAAAATTTACATCTTTTACAGCAACAGAATTTCCTCCATAACTGATGGTAAGATTTTTTACTTCTATCATATTCTTTCCTTCATCCTTGGATGTTGGTCTTCAAATTCGATTGGTGTAACTATTGGAAATGCTTTTTCGATTCCTTGCAAAAATAGAACCACTGGTGATTCATAAAGTACCATAAGGAATGGATACACAGCAATCCAATACCCAAAAAAATGTATCGTTTTGTGTGGTATATCACCAATTTGATCTTTATCTAAATCATATCCCTCGTAGTGGTCCCAATAATTTTTGGAAAAAACATTGGTAGTTGATTTTGTGTTCGTGCTAATATCAAAAACATTTTTTATAAAATTGTTATCAATGATTTTGTTATAATCTGTATTTCCAAGAATTTTAATCCCCCATCCGTTATCGATAAAATCATTGTTTTGAAAGTTAATATTGGTAATTCCATCGGCAAAAACAGCGATTGTATTTCCTTCAAACCGATTTTTGGATAGTGTACTGTCGGCAATGTCCTTTAATAAAATTCCATTGGAACTTTCTCCCCAGTTATCCAAAAATTCATTTTTCTCCATATTGATGTCTTTGCTATACATCACCGCAACACCTGCGGAATTATTTTTAAAAATGTTTTTGTTGAATTGGTTATGACTTGAAAACATAAAATGCATTCCGTAACGAATGTTTTCTTCTGATTCATTTCCTTCGATTTCTAAATGTTCAGAAAATTCTAAATATATCCCATCCCGGTGTTTTTTTAATTTGTTTCCAATGATTTTGTTATGGCTTGAAGACCAAAGGTGGATGCCATTTCCACCTAACACTTCGTTTTCTGCATTTCCTATGGAGGAATTGTTTTTGAGTGTGCAGTTTGTGGTTTCGGCTAAATAAAATCCATAAACATTGTCTTCTAAACTTAAATTTTCAAAATAACAATCTTTGACTTTTTCTGTATGAACTCCGGCAAATTCGCTTAAATCCGAGATTCCACTTCCAATGACTTTTAAATTTTGTATGCGAACTCCATTGGCATAAACTCCCAATACATGCTTTTCTTTGAGTCCATCAATCACCACACCGTTCTCTCCAATGATGGAAATGGATTTAGTAATGGGTAAAAAACCTTCTTTGTAAACTCCTGATTGGATTTTGATTGTATCGCCATTTTGGGCCATAGAGATTGCATTTTTTAAAGTATGAATCGTACAATTTGTACAAACAGAAATGGTTTTTGAAGACAAAGAACATGTAGGAAAACTTGAGATGAGTATAAAAAAGATAATTGAGAAAGAGTATTTCCATCCGAGAAGGATAAGACGATTCGTTTGATTCAGTTTAAGATTCCAATTGGTTCTACGATGAGTGAATTTACTTTTGGAAAGGAATAGTATCTTCATGAGTTTTAAAAGCGGCAAGTCCCGCTCCCATTGGCGAACGAATTTTGTCTGAATGGATGATGATGGCTTCGTTTTTAGGAATGAATTCTTTTGTATCTAAATAGTTAGTAACCCAAACATCTTTTATTTTCAAATCATTTTGTTTCTGAAATTGTTCCATACATTCAATGGCATCGAAATGGTATCTTTTACCTTTGTATGTAATGAATTGAGTATGAAACCTCATATCTACAATGGACATGGAGCAGTGACTACATTTAACTTCACCCACTGTTAATGGTTCTGGGCGAACATCCCCACAGCCCACGAGTGCGACTGTGAGGAAAATGCAAATTAGTGTTAAACTCTTAAACTGCATTTGTTTTTTTCCTTCGATTTTCATCCCAAAGAATATATACTAATACAGCGAGACTTAGTCCAAGAATGATACCACCATAAGAAGGATAACTACAAGCAGTAATATTTAACATTACCTTGCAGCCAAGAAGTGGCGGTTGGTAAGCCATTCCTTCCACGATGATTGGTGCTTCTGGATTTAAGTTGTGTCCATAGTTGTATTCCCATCTCCAAAAATCAGAGAGCCCAACAAGACCTACGATGATCAAATTGATAATCCCAAGAATCGCCATTCCCACTTTGGGATAGAGTTCTGTGATAAATGCACCAAAGATCAGATAACCAAGAACATACGGCATAAAAAGAAGTTCAGGAATAGATTCTGAAACAATTTCCTGCATACCAATGTAATGGTTTAGAAGATTGATGTTTTTGAGATCGTAAGGTGTGGCACCAGTGATTTTGTTAATCCAAATTTGCATTCCGAGTCCTTCAGGATACTGTGGAGCGGAAATTGAAATGGACCAAATAGGAATTAAATAAACTAAGATGAGAACCAAACCGACCCCTAGGATTAGGAGCCGGTTTCTTTTACTTAACGTTTGGAAAAGTAAAGTTTTCATATAGGTTATGGATTTACTCGGATGTACTGTTGCATCTCTTGGTGGAGTGCAGAACAGAAATCAGTGCAATAGAAAGGATACACACCAGGTTTTGGTGCTACCCATTTGAAAGTTCTAGTTTCACCTGGCATGATAAGAAGGTTAGTCATGTTAGGTGCTCCACCGATTGCAAATCCGTGAGGAATGTCATAATCTTGTTCCAAGTTGGTTACGTGGAAGTATAAAGTTTCCCCAGTTCTTGCTTCAATGATATCCGGTTTAAAATGGGAACGAATCGCAGTCATGTAGATGTGGATTGTACTTCCAAGTCTAACGATCCTTGCATCGTTTTCATTTTTAGTCGCGTATGGATGTTTGTTTTCTTCTAATGGGAAGAGTTTCGCAGTTTTATCCATAATTAACTTTGCTGGAATCATTTGTGAATAGTGTGGTTCTCCTACAGTAGGGAAGTCAGACAACAACTCAGCTTTACCAGAAGAGATATCATAGAGCTGCGCACTTTGTGGTAACTCCATACCCACTGGAAGATATCTATCTTTAGTGATTTTGTTCATTGCGATTAGATATTTACCGTAAGGTTCAGTAGAACTACCACCAACGATGGATAAGTGACCTACACTATAATAAGCAGGTAAATGTTGCACCACTTCCCAAGTTCCTAGTTTCCATTTTACAACTTCTGAACTTACGAAACAAGAAGTATAAGCATACCCTTGACCGTCGAACTCAGTATGTAATGGACCAAGACATGGCTTTTGAACTTCACCAGCAAGTGTGGATTCATATTTAAGAACTGGAATTCCTTCGATTTCTGTCGAGTGGTGTTCCTTTTTGTCTTTTACTTCCATCATTTTGCTAAAGGAGTGAACTGGAATTACGGATGCTAACTTTCCGCCACCAACAATGTATTCTCCAGTAGAGTCAACGTCAGTTCCGTGTGGACTTTTAGGTGTTGGCATGTAATACATCATACCCGGACAATCTTTTGGATTTAACATCTTCACACCGCTTAACTTTGTTGAAACGGCAGGTTTGTTTTCCTCTTTGAAATTGTTTAGGTATTCACCACCAAAGTTATAAGCTTTACCTTGGTCCTTACATTCTTTCGCACGAACCCAGTTGAATGCTAAGATAAAGTCTTTATCTTTTTTAGAAGCACCAACTTCCAACATTTTATGAGCTTGTTCTGAGTTGTAACTACTGAAGAAACACCAGTCATGGGATTTCTTTTTGCCACAATGTGATAGGTCATAGTCAAAACCTGGAACAAGAACTTGTAATTCAATGGAAAGTCTTCCTGTGTTTTTATCAACTTTTACCATAGTGACAGTTCCTTTGAACCCACCTTTGGAAAAACTATCGATTGCTACACTTGCTTGTGGAATTGGAACCGAGAAACGAGTTGCAGCCATCAAATACTCTGTGTTTTCAGTAGCAAATGGGGAAGCATGGTTACCGGCAGTGTTTGGGATTTCCAAAATCTCTTTTGTTTCAAAAGATTTTAGGTCAATCCTTGCAAGCCTTGGTGTGTTGTTTGCGTTAAGGAACATCCAACGACCATCTTGTTTACCATCAGTCATAGATGCTTCTATGTGATGGCTATCATCCCAAGGCACATAACCATGAGTTGTTTTTAACATGTCTTTAGTTTCTTCATCAAACCCATATCCGTTTTCAGGAAAAACAGAGAATACGGGAATGATTTTGAAAAGTCTTGCAGATGGAATTCCGTAAACGGACATCTGACCACTAAATCCACCAGACAAAAAGGCGTACACTTCGTCCTTTTCTCCCGGAGCCACATACACTCTGGAAGCAGCATCGGAAGCTAGAGTTGCCGTTGCTGCACCTTTTTTGCAATTCGGAACGAATGCAAAAAGAGCGATTCCAAGTGTAACTAGTATTAAATTTGATTTTTTTAACATATCGTTACCTATTTTAAATCCATCTTACGGAAGTACTCGAGGATCTCTCGCGCTTCTTCTTCCTTTATATTTTGAAATGTCATCTGAGTTAAGTGTTCACCGATTAACTCTTGTCCAATGGGATCTTTTTGAGTCATCTCAATTGGATTTAGAATCATATTCATAATCCACTCTGGAGTTCTGCGGAGTGTTACATCCTGAAGAGCAGGTCCTACAACCTTTTCTTCAAATTTGTGACAAGCGGAACACTTGGCTTCAAATTGTTTTTTACCACGATCTGCCATAACCTGGTCTAAAGCACCGATGGTTACAGAAGTTACCGGTCCTATTCCCTTGGAACCAGCGTTAGATGTTGGTGTTTCCTCAGTTTTTTCTCCTCCACAGGATATGATTGTCATTGATACGAAGAGTCCGATTAAGATTCCGAACTTCATTCGGAAAGATACTCCGTTTATTTTTGAAAGGTTCATTTTAAATACTCCTTGGTATTTGATTACTTATCATTTCTTTGCAGGCGGTAATAACACCGAGTCTATCACATGAATGATTCCGTTTGCTGCTGGAATGGATGCAACAACGGTTGCTCCATTGATCATTACCTTTCCATTTTTTACGGAAACTTTTGTGTGACCTCCATTCGCCATACCGAGTTCATCATCCTTACCAGTGTACTCAGATTTCAATAGGGATTCTGTTAGGTTACCGACTACGACATGGTACTCTAATATGTTCTTCAAAGCATCTTTTTGGCTTGGTTTTAGAAGATCATCCACGGTTCCTGCTGGTAACTTTGCAAAAGCATCGTTTGTTGGTGCGAACACAGTGAACGGTCCTTGGTTAGCAAGGGAATCCACGAGGCCGGCAGCTTGAACAGCAGCGACTAGTGTTGTATGCTCTTTGGAACCTACAGCAATTTTTAGAACATCTTGTTGTGATTTGTCATCTGCGACTGCAGAAATCCCTTTGCCCGCATCGGAATCATCAGATTTTCCGCAAGATGCACCGGCTAATGAGAGACAGGTGACTATCGTGATCATTGTGAATTGAAAAATTTTTTTGTTCATTGGATACCGCCCACTTATTGGTTCACTGTCCATTGAATGCCATAAAGAAGGATTGTGTATTGATCTAGATCAAGATGGTTCGAATCATTTGTGTTGATAATTGTCAATTAGGGGATGAGCAGCCGAAGTGTGTTTCGTATGAAAAACGGGAAGATACGTTCCTTGGCCGAATCTCTGTCGGTTTAGAGCTCCTGTAAAAATAAAGTTAGAATGATTCTTATTCTAAGAAAAGCTTTAGTGAAACCTATAGTTTCCAAGTGGTTCGGATTATTCACTTGTCCTCTCGGTGTGCTACAAAAACCTGAAAGAACGAGGTTTCCTCATGGTTACAAAGTGGGATTCGAAATACGAAACAAATATCTCAGAGATTGATTCTCAACATAAAAAACTCTTTCGATTGATTAATAATATTGAAACAGTTTACGATGAAAACAAAGAACATCTGTCTGCAAAATCCAAAATACTTTTGGATGCAGTTTCTGAGTTAGAAGATTATACACTCAGTCATTTTTTAATTGAAGAACGTGTGATGGAGTTAAACCAATACCCAGAATTGGAAGCTCATAAAAAACAACACGATAAGTTCACCGATAAAATTTTAGAATTAAAGAATCGTCTGACTTCAGGGACTCTTCTTTCCAATGATGTGGAGCTAAACCAGTTCTTTGGAGACCTTCTGAATTTTTTGAGAGCTTGGCTGACAAATCATATTCTAAAAGAGGATATGGATTATAAACCGTATATAAAATTCAATATTTAGTTTTTATACTTTGTTCATTCAAAGTATAACGGATATTTTGATATTTTTTCGATAAGGTTTGATTTTGCTTTTTTAGCTAAATTGATATCATTACCTTTCATTGTATGTACCTCTTCTAATAATAAATTGATATATTTATGTAATTCTTCATGTCCTTGTCCTGTCATTGTACATGAAGATAGAATTTCATTGATAATCGACGTGATTTGTTCTGCTTGTTTATGATATTCTTCTATAGCCTCTTCAGAATTTGCATGGTGAAATAGTTCGTTCATCTTCTGAAAACCTATCCTTGTAGATTCGTCGGCCACCCAAGGTTTACCATTTTCTAATTCTGGAAGTTTTGAGCCCGAGTGTTCGTGGCATGAGTAGGTCATGCTGATTAGGCATAAAATAAAACTATATATGATAGAACGGGAAAACTTCATGATACAAACTACCATTCTTGTTTCAGGAAAAAATTGATCTAAATCAATTGTGATTATTTTTTTAATAAAAAGTGGAAATGGAATTATCTATTTGTTGTAGGAAAACACGCGCACCCAAGCTAACTTCAAAAATGTAACTAAACCTAAAAAAATTAGAAATTTTCCAAACAATGCTAAAGAATCAAAAGGAAAAATAAACTTTGTCATTAAAAATAAAACCAAACCCAGGTTATAACTATAAAATAGAAACCAAATTTGCCAGGTGGAACCTCTCGGTTGTTCGGATAGAAACTTGGGAAACATCCAATAGGCAGTTCCCATAATTAACTGAATCAAAAATCCCCAAATTAGAATTGAATAATGAAGCGGAAGAACTCTCCAAATTTCTGGATCTAAGGCAAATGCTTTATTGATCATTAAGAGAGCCCCTAATGAAGATCCTATCATTAAATAAATAAGGGAAACTCGAATCAACCAAACGGATGGAAGAGGAAACATAAAATTTATTTTTTCCCTTGTGGTTCTAACCTTGGCCAAATTTCCAAAACAAAACAAAGAATTCCTAATAATTGAAAGAAGATGGAACAAACAAAAGGATAAATGGAGAGTTCTTTATGTTGATACAAAAATGGTTCAGAAACGATTCGAAGGATTAAACCCAAGTTTAAAGATAAATAGGCCGTCCAAGCAATCTTGGTTCCATTTTTAGGAGTCGGGTTTTTCCCTTTGGGATACATCCAAAGCGAAACTCCCATAATGATTTGGGTAATCCATCCGAGAGTGATCATATGCCAATAAACCGGCATTAGGTGAATTTCCCATTGTAATCCTGGGAATTCTGAAAAAGCATAAACAAGGACTCCAAAAAATAAATACAACATTCCCGATTTTATAAAGTACCTTGAAAGTTTTGGCATAAAAATCGGTTTTATATTAGATTATTTTTCATTTGTATCAACTTCTATTTTGTAACTTGCATGGCAAGCGACACAATTGCGAGTGAGTTCATCC
This sequence comes from Leptospira harrisiae, assembly GCF_002811945.1. NCBI lineage: Bacteria > Pseudomonadati > Spirochaetota > Leptospiria > Leptospirales > Leptospiraceae > Leptospira > Leptospira harrisiae. Next base: position 181,621 of record NZ_NPDX01000001.1, read on the forward strand.
ATCTCTTTTAGTAAAGAATGGATTTCTTGTTTGTTGCGAATTTTGACAGCGATGGCATCAAATTTTTCGTGAGTTCCAAATCCCAGTTTTTTAAATTCCACGGGAAGTTTTAGTAGGATGGTTTTTTCTTGGTTCTCTAAACTTGCAACTAGTCCCATACCAACGGCATCAGCTGCTTTGGCAGCACCTTCGTAATCTTTGTCTGCAAGCCCACTTAACATACCATTTACAGCTGTGAGTAAGGCTCTCATTTCTGTTAAAACCAATTGGCGTTCTGCTGGTGTCAAATGAATGGCTGTGCGGTTGTCTAGAGAACGACTCGTACTTCCGAAATAAAAAAAATATCCTAAGGTAATGATGGTAACAAACCAAAGCCCAATCGCTAATTTCCCAATAATTTTTGAATTCATAGTTTTTCCTTTTATATATTTTGTTCCATTCCCAGATAAATACTAAAAATACTCATTTGTTTATTATATGAAAACTGGAATGGATGAATTTCTTTATTAGAAAAAACGGCATGAGATAAAGTCCAGTCGGAAGTTTTTCCACCATAGGTTTTTTTAGGAAATCCATACTCACATGCAATATGAAACGAAGTATCATTCCAAGAAATACTTCCTCCCAATGCAAGATGGTGTTCGATACTGGCTCCTAACATCGGACTCACTCCACTAGCAGGAATTATATTGTTACCATAACTATAACCCATTCGGCTCATAAAACGTTCATTCCATTTGTATTCAAATCCAACTGCCAATATAGTTTGGTTTTTCCAATTTAAATTAAACTGGAAGGTATTTGTTTCTACACCGATAGGTGTTCTCATCCAAACATCTTCTAAACGAAACTTACTGGTATTAAAACTTTCGGACCAAGGAATGTATTTAATGTCAAAATCAATGATAAACTTATCTGTGCGGTAAGAGATTCCCGCTACATGTTTGTCGGGCCAAATCATATAGCGAGATACTCTCGTCCCAAATGATCTTTCCGGAGCATAACCATCTACTTTCATGGTTCCATCCATTGGTAAAAGGTTTCTGGTTGTATAAGAGTAGGCTACCCGTATGTTTTCTGTTAAATCATAAGAAGCTCCTACTTTTCCTCCCATCGTATAAGCGGAATCACTTTGGTAACGAATTCCACCAGGAATTGTAAGGCTTCTTGTTTCGTCTTGGTAGGTTCTTTTTAATTCCATAAACCCATAAACAAAATCTATCCCTGCTCCAATGGCGAAGTTACCTTTTTTGTAACCGGCACCAAACGTGGATTTCATGGTCATAAACTTAAAATTCAAATCTTCTACAGTTTTTGTACTTTCTCCAATGATGGGAATGTTCAATCCAAAAGTTTCATTCAGAGTTCTTCCATCGGGAGTATTACGTTTGATGTTTTTAAATTGGCCACCGCCGCCGCCTTGAGCATAAAGAGCAAATCCAATGCTAATATTATCGGTGACTGGCTTTATGACACCGATATAGGGAAGAACTGCCCTCGGATGTTCCACAGTTGCATTTCGATAGGAACGATTGGGGTCTGGATCGATGTATTCATCATTGTATTCGATGGTCGGAAGATGAATCGCAGAACCTAACTCCCATTTTGTTCTTTTAACTCTTGCTAAATGAGAAGGATTGGATTCTAAATCCATCACAGATCCTCCGACTGCTTGGAAGGCTCCTCCCATTCCCGCTTGTCTGGCACCAAAAGCAGGTTGCATGATTCCGTGAAAGGCTTGGATTTCCTTCTGCGGAAGGCTTGGCTCCAAGATTAGAATTAGAATGAAAATAGTTATGAAAATGCGACTCGAAATCATTTGTTTCAGGGAATGAAGGCCTCTGGCACTGTCAAGGGGAATAAATGACTAGAAAATCGAGAACCCTCTGGAAACGAAAATTCCAAAGATCGCAATGGTAACTGAAACGAGTAGGTTAAATCTTCCGAAAAATGAAGATGTTTTTCTATACCGTTCAAAACGTACGGGATCGGATATTAAGTATGTAAAAGTTTTTGGTCCAGTGACAAAATCATGATATAAGGAAGATAAAAATAATATAGTGAACAAACCAATTTTTGTTATAAACATAAAACCAATATTAGATGTCCATAATTCCCAATTAAGTCCAGATTGGAAAAATCCTTTTTGATATAAAATTCCAGTTCCTGAAAAAATAAATACAGAAAATATATAATAAGAAATATTTCTGAATTGAATTGCTGTTAGTTGCAAGAGGCGGAGTTTTTGATCTTTTAGTTCTGGGTTTCGAATGACAGGAATAAAAACAATCACATAAAATATCATTCCCCCAACCCAAATCATTGCAGAGAGAACGTGAAGGATTAAAAGTACAAAGTAAAGAAACATGATATCTTAAAATTAGAAATGAGGATTTCTTTGTCGTTTCCTTTTTACATTTAGAAACAATCTAAAAAATAAGTTATATATTTTCCCTTTTCGAAAACGGGATTCTTTTGGGATTGGTATTGTATATGTCCCAGATTCGAAACATTCCAGAATTGTTACTCCCTGCAGGAAATTTAGAAAAATTAGAAATTGCTTATCTTTATGGTGCGGATGCAGCTTACTGTGGAGTGCCTCGGTTTTCATTACGAGCGAGGGAAAATGAATTTACGATGGAGGCTTTGGAAAAGGGAGTTTCGATAGCAAGACAACTTGGTAAAAAAATTTATTTTACTGTAAACAACATTCCAAGAAATTCCAAACTTCCTTCATATCCAAAGTATTTGGATCAAATGGCTGCATTAAAACCAGATGCTTTGATTATGGCAGATCCTGGGTTGATCCTTTTGACAAAGGAAGCTCATCCTGAAATTGACATCCATATTTCTGTTCAAACCAATACAATGAATTATGCTGCAGTTCGATTTTGGAAACAGTTTGGTGCGACTCGAGTGATTCTTTCCCGTGAAGTATCTATTTCTGAAATTGCAGAAATTAAAAATCACGTTCCTGATATGGAAATCGAAGTGTTTGTTCATGGATCGATTTGTATTGCACATAGTGGTCGTTGTTTTATGAGTAATTATTTTAAAAAACGGGATGCCAATCAAGGTTCTTGTAATAATGCATGTCGTGACTTGTATAAAGTGTATGTCACAAATCCCAAACAGAATGATGAGCCAATGGAACTCATTACAGATGAAGAAGGAACTTTTTTGATGAATTCGAAAGACTTACGTGCCATCGAATTTTTACAAGAGTTATGTGATGCTGGTGTTGATTCTTTGAAAGTAGAGGGCCGAACTAAAAATGATTATTATGTGGGAATGGTCGCACGTAGTTATCGACATACATTAGATAACATTGCACGTGGCAAAGGGTTTGATCGGAAGTGGTTAGAAGAATTGGATAAAGTTTCTTCCAGAAAATATTTTTCTGGTTTTTTAACTCGTGGGATGGAAGACAGAGTTCCCGAAGAAGAACAAAATTTTCAAAACAATGAATTTGGAACTAGTTTGCAAATGAACCAAAAGTATGCAGGTTTTGTAAAAGAGTATAAACCAGATACAAAACGAATTGTCATTGAAGTTAAAAATAAAATCCAAAAAGGCGATTTGATGGAAGTCATCACAGCCATTGATTCTAATCCCGCAACCTTTACAGTAGATCAAATTTTTTATAAACAAAATCCAGTCGAAGTGATCAGTGGTGGGATGGGAACTGTGGAGTTGGAAGTTCCTTTTGCCATTCCTTCCCGATCATTTTTAAGTAAAAAGGTGTAGTTTATTAACCAGATCCAACGCGAAAGGGATTGCAGCGAAAAGCCCGGTCCAACACCTTTTGGTGTTGGATTCGCCCTAAAACTTGAGAAACTTTTTCATGAGAACTGTTAAGTCTAAGTAGAAACAAGTAGGGATCTTTTGTGAAAAAATTTTTTAAATTGATGGTCTTCATTCTTTTTGCCTTCCTTCTGCAATGTGGCAGAGAATCAAACAGCGAATCTACCGCATCAGTCGAAGCGGAAAAACGTTCTATGGACATGCCTATGGAAAAAAAATTGGCTGCCAGTTCCTCTCGCATCGACGATGGCGTAGAACAACCGTCAGTTGAGAATCAACTCGGGCAAGTATTTATACCAATTCAAAATAGTACAGAGCGATTGCTCGAATACCAAGTCCAATTAAGTTACCAAACTCAGGACTTGATTAAAACGAGAAAAGATATCCTTGGTTTTATTTCAAAGTATGGTTATATTGAAAGTAGTTCCGCTGTGAATACGGATTCACCTTATATGAATTTAAGCATTCATATAAAATCTGAAAAATTATATGAAGCATTGATTGAATTGGATACGTATGGAGTGTTACTCAGCGAAGATATATCGACTGTGGATCACACAGAAGGAATGGTTTGGCAAAAGATAAAATCAAACCGTGAAAAAATTCGTTTAACAAGGCGAACCAATGCAAACAACCAAACATCGGCAAATTCTAAAAATTGGCAGGCGATTGAAGAAGCAGTTACCGATAGCGAAAATAATTTGGACACTGCAGAACACGAGATTTGGAAAATAAAAGATAAGGTGAAATGGGCCACGTTGAGTATCAATTTTACAAGTCCAATTCCTCCGGATAGAATTCAAGTTCCTTTATATCGAAATGCATTTGTAGGCATTCTTAATGTATTTTTAGAATTAACCTATTATTTGGTTTGGATGGTACCTTTTCTTTTATTGGTTATCGTTTGTTATTTCCCAATCAAGAAGATATACAAACAGTTTAAAAAATAAATATATTTAGATAGGAATGAAACCAAATGTTTGATTCCTATCTTTTTTATGATTAGTTGTTTTCAATTTGCGGAAATCGAATAACTCCTTATCCAAGTTTCCGATTTATTTGGATCATCATAAAAATGTTCCGATGGTTTTCCAAATCGACTTTCATACTCATTGATTTTATAACTATCGTGATGGCAATGCACTGCTGCCAGACATTCAATTCCATTTTCAAATGTTAGTTTTAAATCTTTTGCTTCTTCAAACAAGTCAAGGTATCCAATCCGCCAATTGTATTTGCTTAAGAGTAGCGGGATGATATCTCGGTAAGCTTTGTGAGCAGAAACAGAGATGGGGTTGAGTCCGTGTAAATTAACAAAGATTTTGAATTTGGTTCCCGCAGGTATGGTGGCGAACGTTGTTTCTAAACTTTGTTTCCATTCCGTTACTTCTGCTTCTGAGATGGCACCAGAGAAGCGCGTGACCACAAGGTCAGATTCCTTTTCCCATTTGGTATATATTTCGTTTTTCATATTTCTTGGACTTTGAGGAGTAATCCCTAGGTCTCAAAAAAAGGGTTTTTCCTTAGAATCATTCTAGGTAGATTGCAAAAAAACAGCGGTTTCAAATTCTTACCTAAAAGCCTGAGATTGAGTTTTTTAAGAATATTTTGATATTCTTAACCTCCTTCAAAATAAAAAAACAAGGAAATTATATGCAGCGTAATTCTATAAAATTCATATTACTACTGAGTGGTGCTTCCATTCTTTTTATCATCAGTTGTTCTGTTGGAGCTGTAGCATATTACTTTGGACAACAAAAGATAAAAGAAGCTTATCTTGGTCAAATGCATGGAATAGTAGGTGTTGTTGGCCAGGAAATCGACGATTTTTTTGTTAACCATGTCAATGTCATTAAAACCGTAGCAAATGACAGAAGAACTATTGATTCCATTAAAACAGGAAAACCAATCGCACAAACATATTTTAAAGAATTGAATGATCGTTATGCGGTATATGAAAATATATACACTCATACTTATGATAATGATCCTCGAGTTGTTGCCGATGCTACTGGGCAAGCCATCGGATGGAAAATGAAACCAGAAGATATGGATCCTGAAGAACTAAAGGCTGGAAAAGAAAAAAGATATTTTATCGGGAAACCAATTTTAAATCCTCTCACTAACAATCCTGTAGTTACGATTACATACCCAGTTTATGATAATGGCAAATTGATTGGAAATGCAGGCATAGCTCTTTCACTTATGAACTTAACGGACAAAGTGATTAATAAAATTAAAATTGGTCGTGATGGTTATGTTGTAGTTTCTACAAAAGCTGGATTACTGATCGCTTTAAAAGAAAAAGCTCAAATTTTAAAATATGATTTATCTAAAGATGAATCGGGTTCGCGCATGTTATCTCTAAAAACCGGAGAAGTCCTTGAGTTTAAATATTTAGAACGAGACCATCTAGCCGTGAGCCATCAGCTCAATGATTGGGGAATGATCATTCTTGCAATCCAACCACAAGAAGAAATCAAGGAAGCCCTTTTAGAATTACTTGTTCTTATTGTAATTTCTTCTATCGTCATTGCTTTAATTTCTATTTGGTTATTGTATATATTACTTAGTAAACGGTTAAATCCATTGGAAGAGGTTAGTAACATTTTCAGAGAAATGTCCGAAGGAGATTTAACTTCTTCCATCAAAGTAGTCTATGATGACGAAATTGGAAGAATGGGCCAAGGCCTTAATACTTTTATATCTAGCTTAAGAAAATCTTTCGAAGAAATTCAAAGAATAACAATGGAACTTGCTTCGGCATCAGAACAGCTTACCTCTTCTTCAAATAATTTTGCAACTGGGGCACAGTCTACAGCTGCCTCCTCAGAGGAAATGTCAGCCACCATTGAAGAAATGTCAGCGGGAATGGATTATATTGCTGCTTCTACTGAAAGACAGTTTGGAAACTTCGCCAACTTCCATTCAAAAATTCGCGAACTATCAGAAAGCATCCGCAAAATTGGTTCTGAAATTGAAAGCACATTGAAATTAGCAGAATCCATTTCGAACCAAGCTAAAAAAGGTGAAGAATCCATCCAAGGAATGAGCCAAATGATTGAGAACATCCTTCATTCTTCGGGAGAGATGACGGCGATCATTCAAATCATCAATGAAATTTCTGACCAAACACAACTTTTGGCATTGAACGCTGCGATTGAAGCAGCAAGGGCAGGTGAAGCTGGAAGAGGGTTTGCCGTAGTTGCTGATGAGATTTCCAAACTCTCAGAAAAAACAGCTTCATCTATTAAATCGATCGGAACAATGATTACAAAAAACAATCGGGAGTTGGACTCAGGTGCCAATGCCATTCGTTCTTCAGCTGCAATGCTACACAGTATCATTCAAAATGTGGAAACAGTGAGTATAGCAATGAACAAATTGTATTCTGTTACTTCAGCACAAGAATCCATTAAACGAGAAGTAGACGAAGGTGCTGATCAAATGGGACAAGATGCTGAATCAATCAAACTTTCTACTAACGAACAGAAAAGAGCAGTTCGAGAAATTTCCGAAGTCATTATCCAAATCAACGAACACACGTTAAGTACTGCTTCGGGATCAGAAGAAATGTCTTCATCTGCACAAAATTTAGCATCCACCGCTGAGATTTTAAAAGGGATTACGGACCGATTTAAGTTATAAAAATGGTTCGACATAGAATCAAAATTTGCCATCATCTTGATCAAATGATGGTTTTGAGGGTTCTATGTTTCATTTTTTTAAAATTTTAATCTCATTTATTGCCTTTGTTTTTTTCTTTCAATGTTTAGGAAGTCGTAGACCCATTGTTCCTTCCTATGTAGACCCACAAGGAAGTTTAAGGGAAACGGCCGTTGGAAAAAAATATATGGTTTCTACCGGAAACCCACTCGCAACCAAAGCAGCTATCAAAGTTTTAGATGAAGGTGGGAATGCCGTTGATGCAGCAGTAGCCGCATTGTTAGTGTTAAACGTAACAAATGGTGAAGCAGCTAGTTTTCCATCTGTTGCACCTACTTTGGTTTATGACCAAAAAACAGGACAGGTCAAAAGTTATATTGGTGCAGGTACAGCTCCTAAAAAAGCAAATATAGAATGGTTTAAAGAAAACGGTTATGATGTGATGCCGAAAAATTCTATTTTGGCTCAGTTGTTACCTGCATCGCCAGATGTCATTGTAAGACTGTTACAAGATCATGGAACAAAATCTTTTTCTGAGTTAGTAAAACCGGCTATTGCAGTTGCAGAAGAAGGATTTCCTGCCAATCGAATTCTGGTGAAAAATTTAGATTTACCTCTCTACAAACGATTGGGTTTTACACTGATTATGCCTTATAATTCAGAAGTATATCTGGAAAAAAAATGGTGGTATGGAATAAGAGAAGGCGAACTTACAAAACGTTTGGATCTTGCAAAAACTTGGAAGTCTATGGCAAATGAAGAAGTTATATCTCTCAAAAAAGGAAAAACCAGAAAACAAGCGTTAGAATCTGTAAGAGATTATTTTTATAAAGGTCCAGTTGCCGATTCAATCGTTAAATTACATACTGAAAAAGGTGGACTCTTTACAAAAGAAGATTTGGCAAATTATTCTGGTGGCTGGGAAAAACCAATTTCTGGTGAGTATGGGGAATACCAAATTCTTTCTAACCAAACTTGGACGCAAGGTCCCGTGGTTCCAATGGTATTACAATTGTTAGATGGTGTGGATTTAAAATCAATGGGTCACAACTCACCGGAGTACATTCACACAGTTTCACAAGCAATCGAACTGGTAGTAGCAGATAGAGAAAGGTATTTTGGAGATCCAAAATTTGTGGATGTTCCTGTTGAAGGATTACTTTCCAAAAAATATGCGATGCTTCGACGTAAACTGTTACAGAAAGAAGCATTTGGGGCCACTCCTCCTAGCGGGAATCCTTGGTTGTTCTCATCTAAAAAACCTATCTCTATACAAACACCACCTAACGAAGTAAAGGATGTCTCTGTAGGTGAAATTAAATATGGAAAAGACACAACGTATTTAAGTATCGTTGATGTATCAGGAAATGCAGTTTCTCTGACTCCAAGTGACTTCCCTCAGTCACCAATGGTTCCCGGTACTGGGCTTACCTTAGGCATTCGAATGACTCAATTTCGGCTAGATCCAAATCACCCGTCTTCATTGGTTCCTGGCAAACGTCCAAGAATCACTCCCAATCCAGGTATGGTTCTGAAAAATGGAAAGTTATGGATGAGTTTTGGTACTCCTGGTGGAGATGTACAAAGCCAAGCTATGATTCAGTTTTTTTTGAATGTCATCGTCTTTGGCATGGATCCACAAAAGGCAGTAGAAGCACCTAGATTTCGTTCGGTGAACTGGCCGGATAGTTTTTCGCCTCACACGTATCGTCCGGGTGGAATTGAACTAGAAGAATCTTTATACAATTTAGTATCAGATTCATTAAAAGAAAAAGGATATAAAGTATATAAAAAAGGCCATTTGGATAATGATTTAGGTTCCGTATGTGCAGTGTTAAACGACACTAAAAATCATAAACTCATTGGCGTTGCTGATCCAAGGGAAGAGTCTTGGGCAGAAGGAAAATAATTACGAATCAATGGTAAAAATACTTCTTATAGAAGATGAACCTGGAATTCAAGAAACTATCCAAATTACATTGGAATCAGAAGGTTTTATTGTTTCTATAGCCTCCACTGGGAAACAAGGAATAGAAAGGATTTCAAACGAGGTTTCCCTGGTCATTCTCGACGTTGGTTTACCTGACCAAAATGGATTTGAAGTATTAAAGGAAATTCGAAAAAAATATGTAACTCCTGTTATATTTTTGACGGCACGAAATACCGAAATTGATAAAGTTTTGGGGCTCGAAATTGGCGCTGATGATTATATAGTCAAACCATTTAGCCCCAGGGAACTTTTGGCAAGGATTCGTGCTATTTTAAGAAGATCCACACAAACACAAAATCAAGATGATCACAAACTTAGAATTTCATTGGATAAGAAGTTGGTATATTTTAACGGAATCAATTTAAATCTTTCGCCTTACGAATACAAAACTTTGGAACTGTTTTTTAAGTGGCCTGGAAGAATTTTTACTAGAGAAGAAATTATGGACATTGTGTGGACAGAGCCGGAAGATAGTTTCGACCGCGCAGTGGATACTGTCATCAAGAACATCCGTGCAAGGTTCAAAGAATTGGAACCAAATTTTGACCCCATTGAAACAAGAAGGGGACAAGGTTATGGATTAAAGGAAAAAATATGAACCTTTGGATTCGCATTATTATTAGTTTTTTTTTATCCTAAGTATTGGTTTTTATTATTTAATCGATAAAACAGAAGATTCGATTCGACCTCGGTATATGGAGACTGTTGAGGAATCACTCAATGACACAGCTCATATTTTATCAGCCATTGTAGAGGAACGGTTGGATCAAAATCCAAAAGAAATTTTCCACTTCAGTGAATTCCTCCATTCCTTTTTTTCACCCGTCTTTAAAAATACTAACAAACGTTCATTTGAAGCTAAGATCTATTCGTTGTTAAAAACAAATACAGATATTCAAGTATATATTACCAATGGAAAAGGAATGGTGATTTTCGATTCTGAATCTTACAGGGAAGGCCTCGACTATTCAAAGTTTAATGATGTGTATTTAACACTTCAAGGTAAGTATGGGGCCAGATCAAGTAAACTGCTAGATACAGAAGGGGAAGGTGCATTGTTTGTGGCTTCTCCCATTCGATTTAAAAATCAAGTTGTTGGTGTGCTCACAGTCATTAAACCTAAAACAGGTGTGATTCCATTTATTGAAGAAGCAAAAAGAAAGTTTTGGCGAATATCTTTACTGGTTGCTTCATCAATTGCTATCCTTTTCAGTTTGCTTGCTTATTTGAGTTTTCGTCCAATTTTACGCCTCTCGAAGTATGTCAGTTCTTTACGGAAAAAAGAAAAGGTGGTATTTCCAAAAATTGGAATTCGTGAAATTAATGAACTTGGAAAAGAAGTAGATTTGTTGGTCGAAGAAATTGAAGGAAAAAAATATATAGAATCTTATGTGCAAACCCTGACTCATGAGATCAAAAGTCCTCTTTCCTCCATTTTGGCATCTGTTGAACTTTTATTATCACATCCAAATGAATCAGTACGACTCACCAAGAACATTCATGAAGAAGCAAAACGAATTCAGAATCTCATTGAGCAGATGTTAGAGCTTTCATCCTTGGAAGGAAATAAATCTATTTCAATTGAAGACAAAGTGTTGTTATATGATCTAACTTTGGAAGTGATCGCCAGTTTTAAATCTGAAGTAGAATGGAAATCCATTCAAATTATCATAGAATGTGAAAATAAACATTTAGAAATGCAAGGAAATCGAAACTATTTGTATTTAACCATTGAAAACTTAATTAGAAATTCGATCGACTTTGCCAATGAAAAAGATTCTATTCTGATTCGCATTGAAGAATCTGATCATTCAGTGAATCTTACTGTAATGGATGAGGGGCACCTCATTCCGGATTTTGCATTGGAACGAATCACAGAAAAGTTTTATTCCTTACCTCGTCCTACCAACAATCGAAAAAGTTCTGGATTGGGCTTAAGCATTGTCAGTCAGGTTGTAGATTTACATGGTGGAAAATTAAAGGTAAAAAATCGAAATCCTCGTGGTGTGGAGGTTTCAATTCTGTTTCCAAAAAAATAGGTCCTCACAGAATCCTCACATTTCGATCATAAAAGACTCACGAAAAAACCTTATCTTAATGATAGGAGTTTTTTATGAGCAAATTACAAACATCAGTCAATCTTCGTTTGGCCATCCTTGGTGGAATGGTTTTATTATTTATCATCCCACTTGTGATGATTGGTTCTTTAATAGAGGAAAGAAGTGCATCTAGAAACCAAGCTGTAGTGGAAGTAGGCGAAAAATGGGGATCAAATCAAACTATTGTGGGTCCTATTTTGATGGTTCCTTATAACTTAAGGATTCCGAAATCAGGTTCCACAAAGGAAAAAGATAAGTGGGACTATATTACTGATTATGCATATTTTTTACCTGATGAATTGGATTCTGTCGTTGAGATGAAATCAGAACTTCGCAAAAGAAGTATCTATGAAATTCCGTTATACACAAGTAAGATGAAACTTTCTGGTAAATTTTCACCAATGTACTCTTCTGATTTTCCTTTGGACACAACGTATATTTATTGGGATGATGTAAGAGTCATTTTTTCTGTATCTGATATGAAAGGGCTTGGAAGTGAAATAAAATTAATTTGGGCTGGAAAAGATAAAAAGTTTTTACCTGGAACCCGATCTTCTTCTCTACCTACTGGACTCAATGCCTCTGTATCCATTCCAGAAGCTGGTAATTCCATTCCATTTGAAATTCAATTAGAGATCAAAGGATCAGAAACATTTTCAGTTGTTCCCATTGGTAAAAAATCCAAATTAGTGATGAATTCAGATTGGAAAGATCCATCTTTTAATGGAAACTTTTTACCAAAAGATCGTTCGATCCAAGATGATGGTTTTTCTGCCGTTTGGGAGACTTCTTACTTTGTTAGATCTTATCCACAAGTAATCCATTCTATGGATGAATCGATATTGAATGCCATTATGAATTCTGCTTATGGTGTGAATTTGGTGATTCCGGTGGATCATTATTTAAAAATGGAACGTTCGGTTAAGTATGGGTTACTTTTTATTGTAACAAGTTTTGCCTTATTTTTTCTTATGGAAGTGTTTGGCGGAGTTTTGTTACATCCCATCCAATACATTCTGATTGGATCAGCTATGGTTTTGTTTTATATTTTAAATTTATCGTTTTCGGAGCACTTTGGATTTTTGATAGCCTATCTTTTGTCTAGTTTGGCTGTGACTGGACTCATCGGATATTATGCCATCAGTGTTTTAAAAAATAAAAAGAAAGGACTAATCACTGCTTCTTATTATTTAGTTTTGTATTTATTTTTATACGTGATTTTGGCTTCCGAAGAACAAGCATTACTTCTGGGTTCTTTGGCACTGTTTTTGGTTCTTTCCGCTGTGATGCATTTTACTCGCAAGGTGGATTGGTATCAGTTTGGGATTAAAACGGAAAGTTAATTGAAAACGAACTTACAGAAGAAGGTAAAATCGAAATGTTCTTAAAGTTTAATTAGTGAAGAAAGGAACCTAACAGGAGACAAATTTCCTGTTAGGTTCCTTTAGAAATTATTCTCCGAAACTTTTTGAAAATTCTAAAGTGAAATTCATAGAACCATACTCAAATTTTTGTTTTTGAGAACCTTCTATTGCAGAATAAAGCATTGATGATTCAATGTTACCCGTATATATAAAGTAATTTTTATACTTCATTGTGTATCTTTCTACAGTGTAACCCCACTTTGTTGCAAACCAAGAAGAAAATCGGAACACAAAATCCAAAGTTGTTTTTTCTCCAGTATAACCAACGCTACCATTAGAAGCTTCTAAGTAGGGAATCACATTACTGATATTTGCTACCCGATATGAATCGATTATCAATGTGGATCTGACATCGTTTCCTGAAAGATTATAGAATTGTTTTCCGAAATGGATTTCAAACCAGCGTAGTGGTTTAATTTCTATATGAAGTCCAGGTACTATACCTTTCACATTCATGTTGAACTCTCTGTTTATAGCTGATAACAAAGAAACAGAAGTTGTATAGTTAATAAATCCAAAATCAAAGGTACCATAGTTCTTTCTTGTGATTTGGTCGATATCTACCTGTCGTAAACTTACACCAATATTTAGGTGAGGTGTTAACGGATGAAAGTAAGCAACTCCTAAGCTGGAACTTTTCTCTTTGAATTGTAACTTTCTAAAATCATCGTTTGGTATCTCGTTAACCAGCGTACGACTTTCCCTAAATATCCGGAATTTGTCCATGTAACGGTATTCAATATCAAACTGTCTTGAAGTTCCTTCATTGGCGTCCTTTAATTTACCAAATTGAGATAGGTTATTTACAGTGTATGAACCGAGGGCAAGCCCTGTGTATATCTCATTTTTTACATAATCCATTCCTGGAAAATATAATCCTCCATAGCCAACGTTACCACGAATATACACTCGGTGTTTGTCTGGTTGTATCACTTCAGGCAATTCGTGAGTGGAGTCATAGTCTTTGGCAAGTAGGCTGCCAAAAGATAAAAACACCACCCCCAATGTTAGGATGATTTTTTTATGGAACACGGTCTATTCCCCCCAAACAATTACGCATTCGCGATAAAAGAGTCCGAATGGCAAAATCGTTAAAGATTCTCTATCAACGACAGCTATCTTTTTGATCCCTGCATATTGTGCAGCTTCCTCAATAGAGTTTCCTGCTCCGTAATAGAAAATGTTTATGATCAAACCAGAAAGACTACAAGATTTTCCTGATTTTTCGACTTTAGCAGAAGTTACCATATTACCAACAGCATCCCCGTTTAGATGTTGGGTGGTGTTGGAGAATAGGTAACCTGGAAGTGGAGTGGTCACACAGTTTGTAAAAAGGGCCAAACTAAAAATTGAAAGTAAAAGGTATTTCATGATTATTCTCCAGATACAATTGTACAGTAGTTACGGAATAAACCGGTAAGGACAGATAAAGAAGAGTGGTCAATAGTTGCAATTTTGCTGATTCCGTTTTTGTTTGCGACAGATCCAGCACCAGCATCACCAACGCTGAAAAGATAAAGGATAGTAAACTGGCAACCTTTTCCTTCTTTCGTTGACTTCACATTGTTTTCTGGGTTAAACGTACCCGCAAATTTAGTTGAGTTAAAAAGAAATCCATGCGTTGGTCCAATAGCACAATTTGCGAATAAAAACACACTTAATAGAGAGATAAATACTAATTTCATTTTCATTGGGAAACTCCGATTATGATCCTTTAACAACAACACATACTCTGTGGTAAATGTAACCCGCTATGATTCCGAGTTGTTCATAATCCAAATATGCCACTTTTGTAATGTTTCCATTTTTCTTTGCTGTTTCGATGGATGAGTCACCGAAGGCGAACAAGTATAGAACGGAATGGCTACAACCTCTTCCTTCAGAAGTTCCTTCTGCGTTGAGTCCGAGTGGCCCAGGAACATAGGTTTTGTGGAAGAAAAGTCCACCTTTGTAAAGAGTGGAAGCCGTTGCGTATTCCCTAGTTGGGTTAGTGTTAGCACTTGACACATAACTAGCGTGGAATGAAGTACCCGTGCAGTTTTGTGTTAGTAATATGAATGTGAGTGAGATGCCAAAGAAAATGCTCTTTTTCACATGATTCTCCTGATCATTTTTTTAACAGTTGTAAAATAATGCCTGTTTTGCGTCAACCGTCTTGGCAATTTTAAATTAAATACTAACAGGTGATTCTTGGTAATTTAGAGAAAAAACTATGTTTTAATAATATATTATTTGAATGTTGTTTTTTTTGGCCTAATGAATGTCTTGTGGTGAAAAGTTTATTGCATAAATGTATTTTTTTCTTAACAAATTTTAAAAATTCTAAATCCTAATTTCATTGGATTACAAAGACATCGCTAATACTTTGCAAATGATTTTTTGACTCAAATTTGATAGGGGCAGTTCCCGAAACTGGATTGGAAATCAATGCTCCAGTCTTTTGAAAGGTTCTAATCGATTCTTCTAGCGATAGGGAAAAATTTTGTAATTCTATCTGTTTCGCTTCGTCTCATAGCTTCAAGGTGAACTAGGTTCAGGTATTTTGCCCAACGAAATGAAGGAAGGACGCTGGCTGGTTCTGGATTTGCCATTCGGCGGAAATTAGGGACAAAACCTTGGTTTTCCGAACTCTTGTTGGGTTTTAGGACGTTTCTTGCCAATCGGTCCTGATTTAAAAGTATGACCTAAATCTATACCCTTTCCAAAGAAGGTACTGTTTGTTTGCTAAATTTTTTGCCCCAAAGAAAGCCATGACGATTTCCGATGATCTTTTTACGGAAGTGATGTTACGAAACAACAAACGGATGTTTCTATCATTTCTGTCGATCCTTGCACTCGCCAACGTAGCTACACTTTCCATTAAACTTGCGGGAAAAGGATCTGATTATCTGACCTACCAAAGCATACTCATCGAGTTTGTTCTGGCAACATCCATACTGGTCATTGGTTTTTTACTTTCTTCAAAATTGAAAACTCACTGGTCTTCAAGTTATATATCCATCACTGGAGTTACGTTGTGTTTGTTAGTATTTCAATATGAAATTTATGGGGCAACAGAACTTGCCGCAACATTTTATATTTCATTTGTTTTAAGTGTATTATACTTTAACCGTAATGCTTCGATTTATAACTTCATTTTAATCATTATTTCTGAAATTGTTTTGTTTGTTTTGCGACCAGAGTTAATTCCTGGTGGCCCTAAAAGTAATATCATTGTTAGATTTCTAATTTTTGTTTGGGTCGGGATTGGTGCGACTGTTGGGGCAACAGCAACAAGAACTCTCTTAAACTTAGCAGTTGAAAAACAAAAAGAAGCCAAAAAAGCTTTAGACAATTTGTTGAATATGGCAAAAACCATTCTCAATACAATTGATTTGATGAAACAACAGATTAAAAACCAGGATACAATCTCCGATGAATTAAAACATATTTCGGAACACCAAGCAACTTCTCTTTCTGAAATTTCAACTTCATTACAAGAACTATCTTCCAAAGCCGACTCAAACAACAAGATCGCAAAATCATTGTATAACGAATCAGAAGTATCCATCCAATCTGTGAATGATTTAAAAGCCATTAACGAAACTGTACAAACAGGAACAGGTAGGATTTATAAAAACTTAGATGTTGTTATGGGATATTCATCTGACACTTCAGAACACATTCATCTTTCCATTAATAAGTTCAATATCCTCCAAGAAAAAAGTACGGAGATTTCTGATTTTGTCTCTGTGATCAATGACATTGCAGATAAAGTAAACTTGTTATCTTTAAATGCTGCCATTGAAGCCGCAAGAGCAGGCGAACATGGACGAGGTTTTGCTGTTGTTGCTGAAGAAATATCAAAGTTAGCTGATGCCACGACTAGAAACTCCAAAGAAATTTCTAAAATCATCCAAGAGAATCTTTCATTGATTGGTGAAAGTAGTGAACTGATCAACAGATCCTCAGAAATGATGGGTAAGTTGGATACGGCAATTGGTATCATCAAAAATGAAATCACCGGAGTTGGTTCAAAAATCGTGGAGATTGACAAAGCGATTGAAACCATCGACAATCTAAACACCAGAATTTACGAAACCAGCAAAACCATCGAAAATTCTACAAACTTCCAAAAGATTGCAACCGAAGAGTCCACAAAAATCACTGCCAGCATTTCTGAATATGCGACCAACATAGTCGAAATTTCCAAACAAATATCGGAAAGTAGCAAATCTACCGGAGAGATCATTGTTCAGCTGGATACAATGGCAAAGGAAATGACTAATTAAGGATCATTTTGTCCGTTTCTTCTCTTTTGGCCTGGTAAGAGTCGGGACTTTGTTCAGGTTTCAAAAAGTGAGTGGAAATTCATTTTTTGTTGACTGATTCTATTGTGCAGGTATTGTCCATGGTTTGTGTACACTCGCACAACTATGAACCGATCTAGTAGCCTTGTTCTTTTTTCCTGTTTGGTTTTGGCATCCATTGCCATTCCAAATTCTCTTTCAGCACAAGAATATATACCCAGTGCTGGTTGTGAAAAAGACCCTCCGCCAAAAAACCTTCCCTTTCCCATGGATCCGACAAAACAACTTTGTAAAAAGGATATAGAGGACAAACGGGAAGGTTGGTACCCAACTGGGCTCCCTCTCGTAAACTCTGATCCTAACGAAGGGATTGGGTATGGTGTCCGCGCTTATTTGTATGATAATGGAAAAAAAACCGATCCATTATATTATTATACTCCATATCGGATGCGTGTCTTTGGACAATACTTTAACACAAATAAAAATGCCCAATACCATCAAGTAAGTTTGGACATGCCCTTCATTGGCGACACACAATGGAGGTTACGTGCTGATTTGTTTCTAACCATCACACCGACCACTCTCTATTTTGGAATTGGTGAAGAAAGTATGAAGCCACTTTCTTATTTGGATAGAAACCAACAAGATGGAAGGCATATCATAAACGCAAGTTATATGGACCAAGAAAACAACTTGGCTTATTATCGCCCGGGAAATAGTTCAGATCCCGTTAGTCTTGGCGGGAAAACTTATTCCGGATTTCCACCGGCCCCAGGATTTGTTGTAACAGATAAAATGTACAACCGTTATACGATTGAAACCCCGATGGCAACAACCAGTACGGAACGTTCCTTTGTAGGTGGAACTGTACGTCTTGTTGCGGGTTTAAAATTTTCAAACAACATCGTCAGAACGTATGATGGAAAATTAGCACGCGGTGTGGATCCACTTCTTGGTGGTGAACATACTGCAGATGTTCCCAACGGAAAAACTCGTCTTACGGAAGACTATGAAGGAAAAAAAATAATTGGATATAATGGTGGTTATGTAAATGCTCTTCGTGTTGGACTCGTTTATGACACAAGAGATTTTGAACCTGATCCAAATTCTGGAATTTTTGCAGAAGCAACTTATGAAAAACATACAAAGTCTATTGGATCTGATTACAATTATCAAAAATACTTTGCTCAAACCAAGTTGTTTTGGAGTCCTTTCCCTAAGGTGTTTGATAAGTTAGTCATTGCCAATCGATTTGGATTGGGTGTAACCGATGGGGAAGCACCTTTTTATGAATATAGAAACATGTGGGGAACGGAAGGACTTGTGGGAGGACTTGGAGGTTTAAGAACCATTCGAGGTTTTAAACAAGATCGATTTGTGGGACGGGCCATGGGTTGGGGTAACACAGAAGTTCGATGGAAATTTGCGGAAGCCAAATTTGGAGACGAATTTTTTGCCTTTAACTTAGTTCCTTTTTTTGATTATGGTCGTGTTTGGGACGATGAACATAAGTTAGGTTGGAAAGGATATGCTTATTCTCGAGGGATCGGATTACGCATTGCTTGGAACCAAGCAACCATCATCATGATCGATTATGCAAAGTCGAGAGAAGATGAACAGTTGTTTGTAAATTTCAGCCATGTTTTTTAAAATTAAAGGATGGTTTTCAAGTATTCCTCTGGGCTATGACCAATGGTTTTCTTAAAATCTTTTATAAAATGCGCCTGATCATAGTAACCTAATTCCAAAGCCATTTCCGCATAGTGGATTGTTTTTTCTTTTTCAATTCGTTCTGCTACTTCTTGTATACGAAATCTTTGGATCACCCACTTGGGGCTCACTCCCACATAGTCACGAAACAGTCTTTGTAAATTCCTAAGGTTCATCGATGTAAGTTTAACAATTTGGTCTACGGATTGTATCCCTCGATCCTCTTTGATAGTATCTATGATTCCATTGATGAAGGTGATTTTTGGATCTGGCTTGGTTAGATTTTTTTCTAACCAAGTCTCAACCAATTCAACACGACTGGTTTCTTCTTCTAAGTTAAAAATTTTATTTTCTAGAGTCAAAATTTCGTCATTTGCGAGAATTGAAAGTGGCATTTTTTTGTCAGTGAGAAGTGAGACAGATTTATTATAAAAAGGATAAAATGCTCCTGGCCTAAATTTGATTCCAAACACAGAACCTTTTCCTTGTAATAAGGTAGAAAATCTACCTTTGGTGACTCCGAAGATTTTTGAATTTTCTCTTTCAAATACAATATGAATGCTTGGATAGGGGAGAGTTTCAGCAAGGTAAGGGTCACTGTTTGTTAAATCCCAACTAACAGTCCAATAGTGCTCAATAAAAAAATCTAATTTTTCACTAGCAAAAAATCGATTGTGTTTTGCTACCAGATCGGCTTTGGATTGCCTTAAAACTCCTCTTGCTGGTTTTCCTTTTTCCCTGACCATACCACTTATTTATTGTTTTGTCGTGTTTTTACAATCCAAATCTTTATTTTTCTGGTATGTTATCTTTCGAGGAAAACAATGAATACAATCAATCAATTGAATCACAACTTAAGTTTACGTCTTACCAAATCTATACATTCTAGTTTAGAAAGAGTTTGGGAAATTCTCACTTCACCCAAATACATTAAAGAATATTTATACGGCACCGATACAATTTCGGAATGGAAAGAGGGAAGTTCTCTTACATTCAAAGGAATATGGGAAGGAACACCATACGAAGAAAAAGGTATCATTCTTAAATTCCAACCTTCTCATACATTCAAATATTCTTATTTTACTGCTTTTTTTGAATTACCAGACAATCCTGAAAACTACTCGATCATTGAAAATAATCTAACAGAAGCAAATGGAATTGTGACAATCCAATTAATTCAAACTGGATTCACTTCTGAAGAAAAATTAAAACATTCTGAAAGTAGTTGGAACCAATGTCTGGATATCATAAAAGAAATTGCTGAAAAGGGATAAGAAAATGCTTTTCAATTAAAAGCTAAATCGATAGTATTTTCCGATATGAATTCCGACCAAATTATAGTTCAATCAACGATTAACGCAGAAGTTAAAAAAGTTTGGGAAAATTACACCAACCCACAACACATCATCCACTGGAACTTTGCTTCTGATGATTGGCAATGCCCTTGGGCAAAAAATGATTTAAAAGTTGGTGGCAAATACAGTGCAAGAATGGAAGCAAAAGACGGAAGTTTTGGTTTTGAATTTGAAGCCATTTATGACCAAGTTGCAGATCAAAAATTGATTAGTTACACCATGGAAGATGGCAGAAAAGCAAGTGTTGCGTTTGAATCTTTGGGAAGTCAAACAGAAGTAACTATAAAGTTTGACGCTGAAAATCAAAATCCAATTGAGATGCAAAGGGGTGGATGGCAAGCCATACTTGATAACTTTAAAAAGTATGTAGAGTCCAATTAACTTTATTTTTTACATTTTCTTTCAATTTTCATCGTCTTTAAGTGTATGAGCCCCTTGAATGTCTTTACCAGAAATTTCATTCGGGAAATAAGCCTGCAGAATCTGGTTTTTGGGATCTATTTATTTGCAGGAAAACTAAGCTTAAATCTTTCTTCCATCGATGGATACAGCACGCCTGTGTGGCCACCAGCAGGTTTGGCACTTGGGTTTGCTTTATTATTTGGTAAACGAATTTGGCCGGCTCTGTTTCTCGGAGCCTATTTTACTAACACAAACCATCTTCCTACATCGGAAAATTTGATTCAGTTTCTGATATCAAATCCGCAAAACATAACAATTTCATTTGGAAATTCTTTAGCTGCCATTCTTGGAGCTTATTTTTTAAAGAAATATTCAAATCCAAATTTAAATATCTTTCAAGCACATGAGATATTAATCTTTTTTATTTTTGCTGGTCCTGTAAACGCACTCATTTCATCGATCATTGGAAGTTTGTCTTTATACTATTTCAAAATTATCTATTTTGAATTTTTATTTCAAACATGGCTTACTTGGTGGATGGGAGATTCGATAGGAATCATCATTTTTACTCCTTTAATGATTTTGATATGTAAATGGTATCGTGGTGAAGAAAAACTACTAAGACTTTTGATATTTGCTTCTGCTACAATGAGTACCTTTATTTTTACCTTATCAATATTTTTTGTTACGAGAAATTGGGAAAAAGAATTTATTAAGCATAGAATCAAATCAGATGGACAAATTATCTCCACAGGAATTGAAAATCAATTTTTAGAAACACTAAGAGTTGTAAAATCCTTGGGTGCATTTTTGACACTCACTGAAAATTTGAATCGTCAAAACTTTGATCGATTTTCAAAAACTATTATAGAAGATGCTGTTGGTGTATCAGCATTGTCTTGGGATCCTCTCATCCGCAATTCTTCACGTCTAGATAGTGAAAGAAAATTAAAAATAGATTATCCAGAATCAAAGGGGATCTATGAAAAAAAAGAGGATAGAAGTTTTCCTGCACAGGAAAAATCCGATTATGTATTCATTCGATATATTTTTCCATATTCTGAAAACAAACAAGCCATTGGATTTAATTTATTATCTGATTCCACAAGAGAAGAAGCTTTGTTTAGTGCTGCAGAAAGAAAAGGAATCGAAATCACAGGAAAAATTAACTTAGTTCAGAATGTAGAAAACAATTTGGGATTTTTAATTTTTTATCCAGTGACTCGAATGAATCGAGAATTTGGATATGCTGTGGCAGCAGTTCGTATCGCAACCATTGTCAACAATGCAGCTATCGGGAATGACCAAAACCATCTATGTATTAGAATTGAAGAAGTTCACGAAGCCAATCATATTGAGATATTTTCCAAAGACTGCTCCAATACTGACGAAAAGATTTTTTCTGAATTTTCATATGAACATCCAATTACAATTGGTTCCCATGTTTTGAATATCAAAACCATTGCCACAAAAAAATACTTTCAATTGAATTTAACAAATGCTTCTCGATTTCTTTTGATTGTATCTTCATTGTTAACCGGCCTACTTGGAATTTTGATACTCATCATTATGGGTAAAGAAAAAAGTATCCAAGACATAGTTGAAAAAAGAACTTTTGAATTAGAAAAAGCAAATCGTGTAAAATCTGAATTTTTAGCAAACATGAGTCATGAAATCCGAACTCCAATGAATGGTGTGTTGGGAATGTTGACACTACTTGAGCAAACAAATATAGATTTTGAACAAAAAGACTATTTAGATAACGCGAAAAAATCTGTGTTATCGCTTTTGACAATCATCAATGATATTTTAGATGTTTCGAAACTAGAAAATAAAAAATTAGAAATTTTTCCAAAACCTACAGATATAAATAAATTATGTAAGGATGTGGTGCAGTTGTTTTTGGCAGATGCACTCAAAAAGAATTTAGAATTTCATATCAATGTTTCTGATTTAGATTCTGACACACATATATTGGTTGATGAAAACAGGTTACGCCAAATATTGATTAACCTAATTGCAAATGCCCTGAAGTTTACATTTGTTGGTTCCGTTTGTCTAAATGTTTCTTTAAGTAGTGATCGAAAATTTCTTATATTTACAGTTAAAGATACAGGTATAGGAATCTCTGATGAGGATATCTCAAAATTGTTCAATCGTTTTGTCCAACTAGAAGATTCGCGCACTAAAAAATTTGAAGGTTCTGGCCTTGGTTTATATATTTCAAAACAACTAGTAAACTTAATGGGAGGTGAAATAGAAGTTCATAGTCATTTAAATGAAGGTTCTAGTTTTCAATTTTCAATTCCGTTTGAAAAAACAGACCAAAGAGAAAATACCGAAGATCAAAATAATTCAAAGTCGATTAGTTCCGATAAAAAATATCACATCCTTGTTGCAGAAGATAACTTATTAAACCAAAAGTTTATTCTAAAAATATTTCAGAAAGAGAGTATTGAAGTCAGTGTTGCATCAAACGGTGTCGAAGTAATACAATTGTTAGATGATTCTCTTGGCCATTTGGAAAATAGATTTGATATCATTCTTATGGACATTCAAATGCCAGTTTTGGATGGAATGGAAGCAACCAAAATCATTCGCAAACGTGACGATTCTTACCGTGATATTCCGATCATTGCCATTACAGCAAATAGTATGGATTCACAATTAAAAGAGTATTTGGAAAATGGAATGAATGGATATGTAAAAAAACCAATCATTCTTTCTGAACTTTTGACAACGATTTATAAAAATTTAAAATAAAGCCAAGACCTCCGTTTGGTCCTCAAAAACTCACAAAACTTTCCAATTCATTTTTTAAAAGTACTTTTGATTTATTCCATTGACAAAATATGTCTCATTCGGTTTATTTAGATTCTATTCCGGGAGGAATGAGGTGAAATTCCTCAACTGACGGCGCAACCGTAAATTCTTATCCAAATGGATAGGGAAAGTCGGATCTTCCCACATATGAATCGCCCGTAAACGATCATCTGTACCGAAATTTTTTTTCAGGGCCCCGGACTATTGCTACCGGGATACCCACACCTTCTTCTAAACAAGTTGTAGTGTTCCGGGTCGATGAGATTTGGCCGTGGAAAATAAACATCCATTCCAGTCTTTACCAACAAATTTATGTTTGTTGGTGATATATGTAATACTTCCTTTGGCAAAGGATACATATACAAATATAAAAATTGAAAACCTGGAGTTGTTGGATGGATTACCAATCAGAAGTTTTGTTAAAAGAAAATAAGGATCGATTTGTGATCCTTCCCATCAAGTTTCCTAAAATTTGGGAAATGTATAAAAAACAACAAGCATCCTTTTGGACTGCAGAAGAAATTGATTTGAGTAGTGATTTAGATGATTGGAATTCTTTATCAAACAACGAACGATTTTTTTTAAGTAATGTTTTGGCATTTTTTGCAGCAAGTGACGGGATCGTAAACGAAAACTTAGCAGTTAACTTTATGCGTGAGGTTCAACTTCCTGAAGTTAGGTGTTTTTATGGATTCCAAATCATGATGGAAAATATCCATTCCGAGACCTATTCTCTTTTAATTGATACGTACATCAAAGATCCAAAAGAAAAAAATAGATTATTCCATTCTATAGAAACAATACCTGCCGTTCAAAAAAAATCTGAATGGGCCTTACGTTGGATTGGTGAAGGAAATTTTGCGGAACGTCTTCTTGCTTTTGCAGCTGTAGAAGGAATTTTTTTCAGTGGGAGTTTTTGTGCCATTTTTTGGATGAAAAAACGTGGTCTTTTGCCCGGACTTAGTTTTTCAAACGAACTGATTAGTCGTGATGAAGCTTTACACTGCGAGTTTGCTTGTATTCTTTTTAAAATGATAAAAGAAAAACCAAGTGCTGAACGTGTGTATGAAATTTTTACAGATGCCGTAAATATTGAAAAGGAATTCATCACCGAATCTTTGTCAGTGGATTTGATTGGAATGAATGCAAAACTAATGCAACAATACATTGAGTTTGTAGCTGACCGTTGGCTGATTGAACTTGGATTTGAAAAACTTTATTATTCCGCCAATCCTTTTGATTTTATGGAAATGATCTCTTTACAAGGGAAAACTAATTTTTTTGAAAAACGTGTAGGTGATTACCAAAAGGCAGGTGTTCTGAATTCGGAACAAGGGTTTACATTTTCTCTGAATGAAGACTTTTAAATTTTAATATAAGGAAATAATACTATGTTTGTACTCAAAAGAAATGGAAAAACTGAATCAGTAAAATTTGATAAAGTCACAGCTCGGATTGAAAAGTTATCTTATGGCCTTAGTCGTTTGGTTAGCCCCATCGATGTAGCCAAAAAAGTCATCGAAGGAATTTATGATGGAGTTAGCACTTCCGAACTGGACAATTTAGCCGCCGAAATTGCAGCCTCCCTTACCACCAAACATCCTGACTATGCACTTCTAGCCAGTCGTATTGCTGTAAGTAACCTACACAAAAACACAACTAAATCTTTTTCTGAAACCATGGAACGGTTATATTCCTACATCGATCCAAAAACCAATAAACAAATGCCTTTGATTGCAGATGATGTTTGGGAGACTATAAAAAAACATTCAGAACTTTTGGATAGTTCCATTATCTATGATAGAGACTTTGGATTTGATTATTTTGGATTCCGCACTTTAGAAAAATCCTATTTGTTGAAGCTAGATGGAAAAATTGTAGAACGCCCGCAACATATGTACATGCGCGTCGCACTCGGAATCCATAAACATCGAATTGATGATGTAATTAAAACTTATCATTTGATGAGCGAACGTTGGTTTACTCATGCCACACCTACACTTTTTAATGCAGGAACTCCTAAACCGCAAATGAGCAGCTGTTTTCTTTTGACCATGAAAGACGACAGTATCGATGGAATTTATGATACTCTCAAACAAACTGCAAAAATTTCACAAAGTGCCGGTGGAATTGGTTTGTCCATTCATAACATTCGCGCCACAGGTTCTTATATTGGTGGTACCAATGGAACTAGTAACGGAATTATTCCCATGTTACGTGTATTTAACGATACTGCGCGTTATGTAGACCAAGGGGGTGGAAAACGAAAAGGTGCCTTTGCAATCTATTTGGAACCTTGGCACGCCGATATCTTTCCTTTTTTGGAATTAAAGAAAAACCATGGCAAAGAAGAAATGCGGGCTCGTGATTTATTTTTTGCTCTTTGGATTTCCGATCTATTTATGAAACGAGTGGAAGAGGGTGGTGACTGGAGTTTGTTTTGTCCAAACGAAGCACCGGGACTTTCTGATGTGTATGGAGAAGAATTTGTTTCCTTGTATGAACAATATGAAAGAGAAGGGCGAGCCAGAACCAAAATCAAAGCCCAAGACCTTTGGTTTGCTATCGTTGAATCTCAAATTGAAACAGGAACACCTTATTTATTGTACAAAGATGCGGCCAATGCAAAAAGTAATCAGAAAAATCTGGGAACCATAAAAAGTAGCAATCTTTGTACAGAGATTTTAGAATTCACAAGCCCTGAGGAAGTTGCGGTTTGTAATTTAGCATCTGTCGCCTTGCCAAAGTTTGTTGCCGATGATAAATTTTTATTTGATAAACTTTATGAGATTGTCTACCAAATGACAGTAAATTTAAATCGTATCATCGATGAAAATTATTACCCAGTTCCGGAAGCCAAAAATTCAAATTTGAAACATCGTCCGATTGGGATTGGTGTCCAAGGCCTTGCCGATGTTTTTATCCTCCTTCGTATGGCGTTTGAAAGTGAAGAGGCAAAAAAACTCAATGTCGAGATTTTTGAGACCATTTATTTTGCATCCATGACTGCGAGTAAAGACATTGCTAAAGAAGAAGGAAGTTATCCCAGTTTCGTTGGTTCCCCTCTTTCCCAAGGAATTTTCCAATTTGATTTATGGAATGTAAAACCAACAGGACGTTGGGATTTCGAATCACTACGAAAAGAAGTGGTTCAATTTGGAACAAGGAATTCTCTCCTTGTGGCGCCAATGCCCACAGCTTCCACTTCGCAAATTTTGGGGAATAATGAATGTTTTGAACCATATACTTCGAATATTTATTCCCGACGTGTTCTCAGTGGAGAGTTTATCATTGTCAATAAACATTTGTTACATGATTTGATTGAACTAGGGCTTTGGAATTCAGATATGAAAAATCAAATCATTGCTGCAGGTGGTAGCATCCAATCCATTCCTTCGATTCCCGATTCTATCAAAGAAATTTATAAAACTGTTTGGGAAATGAAACAAAGATCACTCATTGATATGGCAAGGGATCGTGGTGCTTTTATCTGCCAGTCTCAGTCTTTGAATTTATTTGTAGAAAGTCCTACTGTTGCCAAACTCACTTCTATGCATTTTTACGCTTGGAAACAAGGTTTAAAAACTGGTATGTATTATTTACGAACCAAAGCTGCATCGCAGGCCATCCAATTCACTATAGATAAAGGAAAGGAAGAAATTCCACTGGGAAAAGAAGTCCAGTCGTCTTTATCAGCTAACAAAAACGAGGTGAATCCTGAATTTGTAGGGGAAACTTGTTCGATGGAAGAAGGTTGTCTCGTTTGCGGAAGTTAACGAATCAAATTTAGAAGTTCGATTGATTTAATGTTTAGAAGTTAGATTTTAGGCCTAACTTCTAAACTGAATTTCAGATTACAGTAAATCCATATAGTTCAAGTAAAATCGTAGATTTAAGCGTTATGTTTATTTTTTGGGCGCCTCGAATCTCTCCTGAAAGAATCATTTTTTTCTGTCACGACCGGGCTTTCCGTTCCAATCTCCGCTTTCGCTTCGATTTCCACTGCAATCCCTGGCGCTAACTCGGTTTGAAATTTGTTCAGTTTGTCACCACTTCCTAATTTTAGGAATGACAATTTTACTATCCGCTTTACTTATGTTTGTTGATTCCTATGAAAACGAATTGTTCGAATCGAAATAAATTTCCAACGTTTACAAACATCCGAAAAACTTTTTCCCTTCTGGTTTGTCTTTTTTTGTTCAATGCCTGTCTTCTCAATCCCATAGTTCATAGTCTTCTTTTTCCAGAAAAAGACCCTTCTTCCAAATCGTTGTTTGGACTTTTGGCCTTACTTGCCAGCTCCAACCAGGTAGTCGAACTCAACCATACTTGGGCTGGGATTCGCAAAGGGGACAACTTGCAACTCGAAGCGCAGTACTATTCGTACGGTAATAAAACAGATTCAACTTTTCTATGGTCCAGTAGCAACAACTCTGTGGCCACTGTGGATGTTAATGGTTTGGTCCAAGGCATTGGCAATGGAAAGGTTTGGATCACTGCTACTGCTGCCGATGGATGGACCAGCGCTAGCTCCGATATTACCGTGTATACCGGTTATGTTTATACCACGATGGATATAAATTCAACTGTTGGCTTTCTGACGATGAACCAGTCAACGGGTCTCCTATCTTCGGTCGGTACAAATCCAACTGGTAATGGACCCACGGGAATCGGAGTCGATCCAACAGGAAAGTTTTTATTTACGGCAGACTTATACAGTGGGACTTTCTCTCAATTTTTAATCAACCAGAGTACGGGTGTTCTCACTGCAAATTCTATCCCCACATATCCAGCGGGTTCGGGACCGAGAAATTTGGTGATCACTCCTGATGGAAGGTTTTTATACCTTGCATCGGAAGGCAATAGGGAGATTCGTGTTTTTGCGATCAATGCCGATGGCACTCTCAGTTTTCTTTTTGCCTATCCAACTATTGTCCCCCATAACGTGATTCAAATTTCACGGAATGGGAATTTTATCTTTTATAACAGTCCTAACTTAACAGAAATTGTTTCTTATCGAATCAACTATAATGATGGAAGTTTAACTCAAGTAGGAATTAGTCCAAGTTTTCCCAATGGTGGATCAGGTTTTATTTCGACCCATCCCAATGGTAGGTATTTATATGTTGCTTCCAGTCCCACTGTTACTGTCCTAAGTTTTGATAGCAATACGGGACAAATGGGTTTTGTGGATTCCGTTTTTCATGGATTGAGTATCAATGGGACGACAATCCATCCTAGTGGAAATTTTTTCTATTTAGTTCATATCACTGAAGGTGAAATTTCTTGTTATACGGTGGAGCCAAATTCTGGGAAAATTTCACTTTCCTCTAAACTGTCCGGACTTGTTACAAACTTGCGTTATATGGTCATTGATCCAAGCGGACGTTTCGCCTATGTGGCATATAATGGTGGAAATTTACATCAATTCTCGATTAACCAAACCACTGGTGAACTTACTTTAATGGGGACAGTGAATCCAGGTAATCCTCAATGGAATTTAACCTTCCTATAAACATTACAACCCATTGTAAAGCCAATGATACATAGATCTAATTGCTCGTTTAAGTTTTTGGCAATTCCCCTGCAACCTTTCCAGTTTTTAATTCCAAAACAGTCAAATTTTAAGAATGACATTTTTTCCTGAATCGTTTGATTTAAGTTTGTTGGTTCCCATGAAAACGAATTGTTCGAATCGAAATAAATTTCCAACGTTTACAAACATCCGAAAAACTTTTTCCCTTCTGGTTTGTCTTTTTTCGTTCAATGCCTGTCTTCTCAATCCCATAGTTCATAGCCTTCTTTTTCCTGAAAAAGATCCTTCCCGCAATTCTTTATTCGTGTTATGGGCCTTGTTATCTAATTCCAATTCAGTGGTGGAACTAAACCGTACCTGGGCAGGAATTTACAAAGGAGAAAGTTTACAATTGGAAGCACAGTACTATTCGTACGGTGCCAAAACAGATTCTACCTTCCAATGGACAAGTAACAATGATGCTGTTGCCACTGTATCACCTACGGGTCTTGTGCAGAGTATTGGAAATGGAAAGGTTATCATTACTGTCGCCTCCGCTGATGGAAGAGCAAGTGCCACAAGTGCCATTACAGTTTATTCGGGATATGTATATACGAGTTTAGATTTTAATAATTCTGTAGCACTTTTAACAATGGATAATTCTACTGGACTCTTGACTTTCAATGCTTCGGCTCTAGTTGGAACCTCTCAGCCAACTGGAATTGGAGTCGATCCAGCCGGTAAATTTTTATATACTGGTGATTTTGGTGGGGCTACCATTTCCCAATTTTTAATCAACCAAACGACTGGAGCCCTTACATCAAATACCCCTGTCTTTGTGGCAGCTGGGGCAAATCCAAGAAATTTAGTTACTACTCCTGATAGTAGGTTTTTGTATTTAGCTTCCGAAGGAACTTCAGCCATTCGGGCTTTCGCCATCAATCCAAATGGTACTCTTACTTTTCTAAATTCTTATCCAACCATGGTCCGTGGAGAAATTCAAATTTCGCGGAATGGAAATTTTATTTTTTATATGAATCCTTCTGTAACAGAGATTACTTCTTATCGAATCAACTATAGCGACGGAAGTTTATCGCAAGTAGGTGTCAGTCCGACATTTCCTAATAATGGTCCAGGTCATGTTTCGACTCATCCTAATGGCAAATACTTATACGTTGGTACCTTTCCGGCTGTAACAGTATTGAGTTTTGATAGTAATTTCGGGCAAATGGGATTTGTGGATTCTGTTTTTTATGGTATGAGCATCAATAGCACAGCAATCCATCCCAGTGGACGATTTCTGTATTTAGTTCACATCAACGAAGGTGTGGTTTCTTGTTATACGGTAGATCCTAATACGGGAAAAATTTCGTACTCGTCTAACGTGTCTGGCTATTCTGGAAATAGTTTGCGATTTATGGTAATCGATCCTTCAGGACGTTTTGCCTATGTTGCTGCTAATACGGGTAATAATTTATTCCAATTTAGTATCAACCAAATTACAGGTGAGCTCACTCCGATGGGGACTGCCAATGCAGGGGGCCCCCAGTGGAATTTAACTTTTTTATAATGGCCAAAATCAAGTTTTCGCTTGAGACTGGAAATCTCCCTTAAGGAAATGATATGATTCTAATTCCCATCCCTAGTTCTGATTTTGATCCGAGTGAAGCCTCTCTTCCATGGAAACTTTTATCGGAATCAAATTTCAAATTTCAGTTTGCCACTCCCAATGGAAAAAAAGCAAAGGCAGATGAACGGATGTTAACTGGAAAGGGACTTGGAATTTTGAAATCCGGGTTTATGGCACGCAGAGATGCAAGAGATGCTTACTTCGAAATGGAAAATTCGAATGAATTTCAGAACCCCATTCCTTATTCTGAAATCAATGAAAAAGATTTCCAAGCCATTCTTTTGCCAGGGGGACATGCCCAAGGTATGAAAGAATACTTAGAATCTAAAATTTTACAAAACGTGGTCGTGGATTTTTTTCATTCAGAAAAACCAGTGGCGGCAATTTGTCATGGCGTATTGCTTGCCGCAAGAAGTATAGATCCTAAGACAAATAAATCTGTCTTATATGAAAAAAATACAACTGCCCTTTTACAAAAACAGGAACTCCTCGCATACTACACTACGAAACTTTGGTTAGGGAATTATTACAAAACGTATCCGCTGACTGTACAAGCAGAAGTCACTAGCTTTTTAAAATCAAAAGAGCAGTTCAAAACTGGTGGAAGTTTATCTGTGAGAGATAGTTTAGGGAATCCCGATGTTGGTTTTACCGTTGTAGATGGAAATTATGTATCTGCGAGATGGCCTGGGGATGCGTATCAATTTACAAACGTTTTCAAAAGATTGCTCTAATAGATTTAAGTAATTTTCCTAGATTTTTTTAAAATTAAACTTTGGAAAACAAATTACTTTAAAAATTTAAATTTCATCTATATCAAAGAAATTTTTTTCGATGCCTTTTGTATTTGCAATACCTTAACAAAAATCAAAATCCAATCCTAATCTTATGGTTTTGGCAATTCCAATGCATCCATACCGATTTTTAATTCCGAAAACCAATTGATAAACCGTTCCACATCGGGACCTTGAAACACAGAGCCATGTTGTGGGCAAAGCATATCTGGTTTGAGGTTGGAAATTCGTTCACACCATGCTACTTTGGCTTGTTCAGAAGCCATCCATCGTTTGTGAAATTTTTCCATAAATCGAATGTGTTTGTCAAAATCTTTTACAATCAAGTCTGTTTCGTCTAAAGGAAGTAAGGCGGCACCTACATCTCCACTGAAAAGAATTTTTGCCTTGGGATCCCAAAGATTTAAATTTCCTGCACTATGTAAAAAATGCGCTGGTATGGATCTGAGTTTGATATTTTGGTGAACAATTTCCATTCCTTCATCGGGCATCGGAATGAAAGTATCAGCATTCCCCCCAAAATGTGGCAAAAAACCTGTCCATAACCAACTCACATAACAACGAATTGATGGATTGACTTCTAACCAAAGAGAAATCGAAGAAACAATATCTGGATCTTGGTGAGAGGCAAAAATATTTTTAATTTGGGATGCAGGAAACACATCCACCAATGCTGAAAATACTTCGGGAAAAATTTCGCTTCCACCCGGATCAGTGAGCAAACCCATTCCATCAGACTCAATTAAATATTCATTTGTGTCAATCAACCAGTTTGGTTTGGACGGATCTCTTGCAATGACAGACCACTTGTGATCGTTATCAGAATATATAGTTTGGATCTTTTTCATGGTTTACCATAGTTTTGAAAGATATCGATAAGATGATTCAATGATATTTAATGCTCCATCAAAACTTTCTGCAACTGCTAAAAATAATTTTTGATTCTCAATAATAGTTGCAGATTCGATTCGAGTTTGCAAAGAGACTGTACGACCTTCTAAACAAAGTTTAGTGGAATTCCGAACAATATGGCGAATGTCATCAAATTCTTTTCGTAACTGCAAATCCAACATATCTTTTTCCGCGTTTCGATCGTTCAAACTGAACTGTATGTTTTTATAATGATTGAGATTCACACCTCTCGTTTGGCAAGTTTCAACCGACACCTGTAATAGTCGGTTTACCTTCGAAATTTTTTGCATTTCACTAGCCATTCGAATCACAACAGTAATTGCTTTTGTTAACTTCTCATTTACTTCTTGAATTTTGTTATTAAAATGAATGATTTCCGCTGCAACAACTCCGTAGCTAGCAGCAAACGCTCCTGAATTTGCAGATAAAATTTGTGCATTGAGTGCTCGAATTTTTAAACTATATAATAAAATCCGCAGCTTTAAAATTTCTTCATTGGTAAAAATAATTTTCTGGAAAAACTCTTTTGTATCTTCATCTGCCATCAGGAAAACCTAACACGAATTCCAATTTATCGGATCAGACTTAAAAGATCATATCACTTCCCATTTGTCAAGAAGAGATATCGGGAGTGGGGCGCCTCGCATTAGATTCAATATTTCAGTCAAAAAGTGGCCCGACCAGGCTTTTCGTTTCAATCTACGCTTTCGCTCCGATTTCCACTGCAATCCTTGGCGCAAGACTTCGATTGAAAATTAGTTTATACTCCATTTACTCGGATTTTTAGTTAGACAATTTAATGAATCATTTAGATATGAAACATCATCATACAAATAGAAAACTATAAAAAGATTTTTATGATCATGATACATAGCAGTTTTAAAAAGGGATTCGGTAGTTCTACTCAATGAATCGATTCAAAGTTTGGTTTCAATCCATCAACTTTCTACTTGGATTACAAAGTGATGACGAAACTCTTCCTTATGTAAAAGAAATTCAAATTCCTATTCAGAAGAGAGTTTTAAAAGCAGATTGTTATATTCCTAAATCCAAGCCCCTTGGAACCATAGTCACCATCAACGGGTTAGCTCCGCTCGGAAACCGTGATCCAAGATTTATCACTGTCAATAAAAGTCTCTGTAAAATTGGTTATACAGTTGTAAGTCCCTTTTTTGACGAAATTTGTGATTATAAAATTTCACTTCGCAATATAGATGATATTAAAGATTCTATATTGTTTATCTCAAATCAAAAAGATATTTGTCCCTCTGGAAAAGTTTCTATCTTTGCTCCATCCTTTTCAGGATCATTGAGTCTTGTTGCTGCAAGTGATCAAAAGATTGCCGAAAAAATCAATTGTATCTGTGCCATCGGTGCTTTTGCAAAAGTAGATGATGTCATTGAAAATTTATTTGCAAACCAGAATTTAGATGAATATGGGAGAATGATCCTTCTCCTCAACTTTCTTCCCATCTCCATTGGTAAAAATCAAAGTTTATTCACTGCCATTAAACTAGCGATTTTGGACAACTACTACAAATCAAAAGACTTAAGGCTGGAACCTCATTACAAAAAAATGAAAAAAGCTGATCGTGTGATTTTTGATCAATTGAAAAACGATACGGAATTTAGAATCAAACACTGGAAAAACGTAGTTAAAAATGGGGGTAAAAGTAGAGATCTGATTTCTGCTTTGTCAGTTACCAACCATATTCAATCTCTCAATTTGCCGATTCTTTTAATCCATGGTTTAAAAGATGATGTGGTACCAGCGTATGAATCCACGATGTTACATGAAAAGTTGTTACAAAGAGGCGTTGAAAGTAAACTTTGTATCACAACTTTAATTTCTCATGGAGATACCGGATTTGGTATTTCCACCTTATGGGAGTTACCAAAACTGATTTCATCATTCTCATTCTTTTTTTTAAAAGCGATAGACCAAAAGCAATAAAAATCGATTCAGTGTTTTGCCGTTCTAAATCGTTTAATTAGAAATCGAAATTGAATCAATCGCCTTTTTGATCAAACCCAAGGCTTCGTTCATTTCTTCTTTTTGGATCACAAGAGGTGGCGCAAATCGAACTGTGTTTTTATGAGTCTCTTTTGCTAAAATTCCAAGTTTCATTAGTTCGATACAAAGTTGTTTGGCATCTACTTGAATTTGGAATTGGATAGCATTCAAAAGACCCTTCCCTCTAACTGATTGGATGAGTGGATGTTTCCAAGAGATAATTGTATCACGAAACATTGATCCCATTTTTTGGGCATTCTCTGGCATTTTCTCTTCAATGATTGTTTTGACGGAAGCCATTGCCACTTCGCATGCAAGGGGATTTCCTCCAAATGTAGAGCCATGTTCTCCAGGTTTTAAAAGTAATAATATCTCACTGGCACCTAACACGCAGGATATTGGCATCATTCCACCAGACAGTGCCTTACCTAAAAGTAACACATCAGGTTTTACGTTAGAATAATCAGAACAAACTAGTTCTCCTGTTCTACCCAATCCAGTTTGGATTTCGTCAACGATTAACAAAACATTATGAAGTTTGCAAATTCTACTTACTTCATTTAAATAATGTTCGTCGGGAACAATGACACCTGCTTCCCCTTGGATGGCTTCCACCATAAATGCAGCCACATTTGGATCTGATACTGCTTTCTCTAAAGTTTCTAAGTCATTATAAGGAATGATTTCGTATCCAGGCAAAAATGGTCCGAATTCATTTTTACTTTTTGGATCAGTAGATGAGGAAATGGCGGCGATGGTCCTTCCCCAAAAGTTTCCTTCACAAAAAATGATTTTTGCTTTGTCTTGCGGAATTTTTTTCTTTTGGTATCCCCATTTCCGTGCCAATTTGATTGCTGTTTCTCCAGCTTCAACCCCAGTATTCATTGGTAATACACGATCATATCCAAAAGTAGATGTCATAAACTCTGTAAAGAGTGGAAGTTTGTCGTTATAAAAAGCTCTAGAGGTAAGAGTAAGAACTGCAGATTGTTTTTGAAACACTTCCACAATCTTTGGATGGCAATGTCCTTGGTTTACTGCACTATAAGCAGAGAGGAAATCAAAATATTTTTTTCCTTCTATATCCCAAAGATAAATTCCTTCGCCTTTGGTTAAAACAACTGGTAAAGGAGAATAGTTGAAGGCTCCAAACTTAGATTCTTTTTCGATAAATAAATCTGTTAATTTACCCATTTGGAAATAAAAACATCTAAGATATTGTTTACAACTCCTTTCATATTTAGTAATCTAATTTCTCGAAAGAATTTAAAGTTTTAATTCAAAGATTAGTTGTTACATTATGTTTACAAAACAATTGCAAGACGAAGATGAGGAAATTCTTAAAATTGCAAAAAATTTAAATGTATCATCTGGTTCTTTGTTCCAACGTTTTTTATTTTTTATCACATCCGTTATCATTCACTTCGGGTTTCGTTATCCAAAACTCAAATTGCAAACCTTCAAATTCATAGATGTTCTGCCTTCGCTTGAAACAAAAAACATTTATTCGTATTTAAAAATTTATATCTTTGATGAAGATACAGAAATACCAATTTTCCTAAAAACTTTCATTCATACTTTTATCAATTTATTTTATTTAAATTCCTTTGTTTCTTATATTTTACTAATAGTGGTGCAATTTTTTGCAAAACGATTCATTCTTTGTGATTCTCCATATGATTTAAATAAAAAAAATAACCTAACAAGGCCAAAAACATATGATATCTTGGGTGAGGTGGCTTTATCTCCAAAGGAAGCAAACGAATATAGAAAACAATATATGGAACTAATTGAATGTTTGCCTGAAGTAATTCATAACATCGATCCAAAATTAAGAACCAATATTTCTATTAAATGTTCTGGAATTGAAACCAGATTATTTCCTGAAGCTGAAGAAACGAGTACCAACTATTTGAAAGAGGCACTTCGACCAATTCTTCGTTTGGCAATGGAAAAAGGTATTGGAATCAATATTGATATGGAACAATATGATTTAAAATCAACAATCACTCGTGCAACTAAGGAATTATTTTTAGAAGAAGAATTCAAACTATATCCGCATTTTGGCATTGTTGTCCAATCTTACCTAAAGTCTTCGAAAGAAGAGTTAATTGAATGGAAAGAGTTTGCAAGAATCAGGAAAGTTCCAATTACCATCCGACTAGTAAAGGGCGCTTATTTAGAATATGAACGTATCAAATCAGAAGAACGTGGATGGAAAACACCTGTGTTTGATACAAAACAAGAAACAGATATAAAATTCGAAGAAAATGTTTTATTCCTTATGGATTCATATCCTTATTTGAGATCTGCTTTCGGCACACATAACCTTCGTTCCCTTTCCTATGTTCTGTATCATGCTCAAAATAAATCTATTACCGATTTTGAAATTCAAATGTTGTATGGAATGGCCGGTAAATATAAATTTAGATTAGAATCTCTTGGTTATACCGTAAGAGAGTATTCTCCCATAGGTTCTTTGTTACCTGGAATGGCATATTTAATCAGGAGATTGTTAGAGAATACTTCTAACCAAGGTTTTTTGTATCAATTGAGTCAGGGAAAACGTTTAGATTCTTTAGTCAAAAATCCAAAAAAGGAAACTCAATATGGAATTTAAGAACGAACCCATTCGAGATTTTTCATTAGAAAAAGAAAGATCTGCGATTCGATCTGCTTTAGATTCTATTCCCAAATCACTTCCTTTCAAAATTCCAATTTCAATCGGAACAAAAGAAAAGTATTCAGAAAAACGTATCTATCATAAAAATCCCTGGAACCCTGAATTATTGGTAACCGAAGTTTCTTTGTCCAATGCAAATGATCTAGAGGAAGCAATTCAAATTTCAAAAAAAAATTGGCGCCACTGGAAAGAACAACCACAAGAAGTACGCTCTCATTTGTTAATGAAAGTGGCAGAGAATTTAATTTCAAAAAAAGATTTAATTATTTCCGTTTGTATCTGGGAGACAGGGAAACACATCACTGAAGCAGAACTTGAATTTGCAGAAGCTGTTGATTTTTGTCGTTATTATGCAATGACTGCTTTAGAAAAATTGTCTCCCAAAAAGACTATTTTGTTAGGCGAAGACAATCTATATTATTACCAACCAAAGGGGATTGTGGGATGTATATCGCCTTGGAATTTTCCAATGGCCATCTATACAGGAATGTGTGTTGGTCCACTGGTTGTTGGTAATATTGTTTTATCAAAACCAGCAGAAGAAACTACTGCCACAGCTTATGAGATTGCAAAATGTTTTTGGGAAGTTGGAGTTCCCAAAGAAGTATTTCATTTTTTACCGGGACTTGGTTCCGAAATAGGAGAGGCCATTGTCAATCATCCAGAAGTTTCCGTCATTAATTTTACTGGTTCAAGGGATGTGGGTCTATCCATTCTTCGTTCAGCATCGGTAGTTTTACCAAAACAATCATTGATTAAAAAAGTAATCTGTGAGTTAGGTGGAAAAAATGCAATGATTGTGGATGCAGATTCTGATTTAGATGTTGCCATTCAATCTATTTTAACTTCTGCTTTTGGGTTCCAAGGACAAAAGTGTAGTGCTTTATCTAGATTGTTTGTTCACGAAAATTGTTATCAAAAACTAAAAGAACGTTTAGTAGATGCGATGGAAGGTTTACTTGTTGGCACTCCTTTGGATTTTTCGAATCGAATTGGACCTGTGATCCACAAAGAAAGTTTTTTACGACTCTCTCAAATTCAAAAAGAGAACGAATCTTTTTTAGTTGGTAAAACTTCTTGGGTGCCCGATGAAGGATTTTATATTGCACCGAGTCTTTATGAGCCCCCAAGTGAATCCAGTATGTGGAGTTCTGAAATTTTTGGTCCATTGTTGGCGATGCAAAAGATATCTAGTTTTTCCGAAGGAATTCAATTGGTCAATGATTCCGATTATGCGCTTACTTGTGGAGTGGTCTCCCGAAATCCTAAACATGTGTTAGATGCAAAATCAAAAATCGATGCCGGAAACCTATATATCAATCGTGGAATGACCGGGGCTATTGTAAACAGACATCCGTTTGGTGGAGGTAAACTTTCTGGGACTGGTGCCAAAGCAGGAGGCCCCGATTATTTATATCTTTTTGTAGAAGGGAAAACTTTTACAGAAAATACGATGCGTCAAGGATTTTCAAGAGATACAATTCAATAAACAATTTTAACGAATTGTCCTTGAGGTTTTATTTTACGAATTTCGTAAAATTTTCTCCATTGCCTTTCCTTTTGCTAATTCATCGACAAGTTTGTCTAGATATCTAACTTTTTGAGTTAATGGGTTTTGAATTTCTTCCACTCGGTATCCACAAATCATACCTGTAATCAGTTGGGCATTTTTATTTAGTTTTGCTCTTTCAAAGAAGGTTTGAAAGTTTACCTTCGCATCGATTAATTCTTTTATTTTTTTCGTATCAAATGAAGTTAACCATTCAATCACCAAATCCAATTCCTCTTTGGTTCTTCCTTTTTTTTCTATCTTACTCAGATAAAGAGGATAAACTGAAGCAAATGTCATTTGCGCCATTTTTTCGTTATGTTTGTCTGTTGGTTCCATGGTTTACGAAATAAAAATCAACCCTGAATCAATTATATTTTATAGCAAGAATTATTTGACCTTACAAATTTAATCTTTCTTATTAAGATTTGTATAAATCCTAATATAGGAATACTAAAGTTATTTTTTCAATAAAGTTTTTTATAAAAAAAAGATAGCACTTGTTTGGTTATATTGAAATATAGGAACAATGAAAGCAATGTTTGGAATATTGTTGATACTTCTTACATGTAAACCTTCTAATTTGGAAAATTCATGCGATTCAATTTCTGATTCCTATCTTGAAACATTAATTGTCAAAGTAGGGAGAGGTGATCATTCTGCTCACTGTGGAATAAGAATAACAACGAATATTTGTGATCTAGATTTTCCTTCAGTAATACAAACTAAAAATTCGCAAAATTTTTTGAATGAAATAAATTTTCAGTCACAACAAGGTTCGTCTGGAAGTCCTACTTACGATTCTACTTCCATTGCAGTTCCAACTGGTTCTTTTCGATGGTTAGGTGCTGTATTTGCACCGAATGGAAAAATATACGGCATTCCTTATCAAGCAACAACAGTTCTTATCATTGATCCAGCTACGAATACAGCTGATACCACATCTATCGTTGGGTTAACTGGATCCAATAAATGGAATGGCGGTGTACTCGCACCGAATGGAAAAATATACGGCATTCCTTTTGCGAGTCCCAATGTCTTAATCATTGATCCTGTTACGAACACAGCAAATACAACAGCAATCACGGGTTTAGGAGCGGGAACTAGTAAATGGAATGGCGGTGTACTCGCACCGAATGGCAAAATTTACGGGATACCTTCTGAAAGCGACAGTGTTCTAATCATTGATCCTGTAACTGATACAGCAAGTACGACAACCATCACAG
Source organism: Leptospira harrisiae (assembly GCF_002811945.1). Lineage (NCBI taxonomy): Bacteria > Pseudomonadati > Spirochaetota > Leptospiria > Leptospirales > Leptospiraceae > Leptospira > Leptospira harrisiae. The sequence continues at coordinate 221,506 of NZ_NPDX01000001.1, forward strand.
GTTTAGGAGTGGCAACAAGTAAATGGTCCTCAGGTGTATTGGCGCCAAATGGAAAAATCTATGGAATTCCATATAATCTGTCAGATAGTGTTCTTATCATAGACCCGATTACGAATACTGCTAACACTACTACAATTACAGGGCTTAGTGGGTCATTTAGGTGGTCTTCTGGAGTATTGGGACCAAATGGCAAAATATACGGAATACCATATAATGCGACAAATGTTCTCATCATTGACCCAATGAATGATACCGCCGATACTACAACATTTTCAGGTATTTCAGGTACTAATCCAAAATGGATTGGTGGAGTTTTAGCACCAAATGGAAAAATCTACGGAATTCCAGCGTCAAGCGAAGAAATTCTCATCCTTGATCCAATGAATCAAACAGCTGACATTACGTCACTTACAGGCTTAGTTGGTACTAATAAATGGAACGGTGGAACACTGGCACCCAATGGAAAAATTTATGGAATTCCTTTCTCTACTACAACTAACTCAGTATTGGTGATAGATCCGAAATCGAATGGATCCTTTTGTTCATCACTTTTGGAATCTTCATATTTGAATAAATTTTAACTGAAAAACTTATTCAAATGAAATTTGATTAAATTTTTCAGTTACCTCTGTTTTTTATAATGAAGTGCGATAGAACCGGAGGGAAAAGTTTTTGAACCTAAAAAGTCTAATCGGAAAGTCTCTCGTAAACTGACCGTATCAAACAATCGAGGCCCACTTCCTGCGATCACCGGATGGATCACAAATCTATACTCATCAATCAAATGTGTTTCAGAAAGTTGAGAAGCAAGACTCAAACTTCCAATACAAATGTCCTTTCCTGGTTTTTGTTTTAAATCGTTCACTTCGTCTGCTAATGATTTTTTAGCTACCCTAGTATTCGGATCTTCCACCTGTTTGACTGTTCTGGAGAAAAGAATCTTTTCAAGCGAAGTAAAGACCTCAGCAAACTCATTGCTGACAGCTGACAAAGACTGATTCTTTGCAATGTCTGGCCAAAAAGGAACCATGAGTTGGTATGTGGTTCGACCATAGAGAATTTGATCCGCATTCTTTAAAATGTCGGTAAAGTACTGATGTATGTTATCGTCGGCAACCATCCCCGTGTGGCCATAGAATCCATCTGTTGTTGCATTGATTGCAAAAATAACCTTTCTCATAGTCTTTTTATAAGAAGTAAGTTTAGTTGTGAAAGTATATTTTGATCGGATATTTTGTAACGTAGAGAAATTTTTATAGGATGAGTATTAAAAGAGCCATTGCAATGACCAAACAAAGTGGATTGTAAATGCGTTTTGTGTAATAGACAAAAATAGGTTTCCATTGTTTCTTGATGAATGGAAAATAAGCAAGAACTCCTCGTAAGAAAAAAATCAATGATACAATTGCCAAAAGAAGTTTGATTCCAATCATCATTTCGTGATCTAACGAAAGATCAACTCTCAACGACCAGACGATTGGCAACATTGAAAACAAAAATAAAAAAATGGCTACAAACACACACATAAATGGAGAAGGAAACTGTTCCCCTTTTCCGAAGACTAAATCAATTAACTCTTGTTTGTTTTTTCCGGGCCAAAGCCCCCCAAAACCCCAGTAGACATGAATCACAGCGAGGGATAAGAGGAGGAATGAAGAGATGATGGCAATTGGGGTCAATCCAATTTGGAAAGCGTAAATCGAGTTCATGCAGACAACGATTTTATATTCATTAGTTGGATTTGAAAAGTAATTTTCCTTGTTTCAAAATTATCATCATTATCATTTAAAAAAAGGAATCATCTCTTGTAAAATGATATTAGTATCAACCATATGGTCTTGGCTTGCGGCTTCATGTAATTCAGAACTACTGATATTTTGACTGATCAAACTTGCTACTTTTTTGATTCCTTCCGGACTTTTTTCACCATAAACAATCCTTATCGGAATATTTATTTTTGATAATCTCGCGATATTCGGAATGTTTTCTGTAAGAGTTATATCATAGAGAAGAGTTGGTGCCAATTTGACTGTTCTTTTCCATCCTGGTGTAATTCTCAAAAAGAAAGTAAAAAACCTTGGCATGCCGATCGATACAAGAAATTCATCAATTGCTTTTGAGTGTTTTTTTTCATTTAAAAGCGTCACTACTTTTAGTTTTGTTTGTTTGTATTCGTTAGATTCATTTTCATTCGAAACATAGGACGGATCGTATATATAAACTTTTTTCCAATAAAGAATCTTTATTTAGTGAAATAATAATCAATTTAACCAATTCAAAAACTGAAGATTCCTATAAAGTATTGCAGGTTCCTGAAGGTGTAAAAGATATACAGAAATATTTAATCGATTATGCCATCGTTGAGGTTTCTACTTTAATGACACCAGAAGTCATCCAACTTCGAAGACTAGTGATTGGTGAAGCCGAACGTTTCCCTGAACTTGCGGCGCTATTTTTCAAAAAAGGTCCACAAGTTGCGTTTGATAAACTTGCAGAACTATTTGCAGTTTTTTGTAAGAAAGGTCTACTTCAAATTCAAGATGTTAAAAAAGCAGCAGAAGATTTTAATTGGCTGATTTTATCGAATTTTTTAAACAGAGCAATGTTTCTTGGAAATTCTAGTTTACCAAATCAAAAAGAGATTCGTAAACACGCAGTACATAGTGTATCAATATTCCTAAAGTTTTATGGAAAAAAATGATTCATGTTTATTTGATTCCATTCATTGATTTTCATCATTATATTACTGACGGTATCATTTGGAAACCTGCCACAAAGTCCCCAAAACTACTTTTTGTTAAGAAAGTAGTTTTTACTTACTCCGAAATCCAGTCCCAGGACGACGGTTTGGAAGATTCATTATAATATAGTAACTTGTTTTAACTGAAAATAAATCAAAGGTTGCTTAAGATATATGATCCAAAAAGTATTTCGTTATACCGGAATTTTTTTATTTCTTTCGAGTGTGTTTCAATGTAATCCGGAACAATCAAACAATTCAAATATTTTTGATTCCTTACTTACAAGTGTTAGTTTGATACAATCACAAAATAGTTTCAATAGTACCGGATTGGTTTCAACAAGAGAAATCAACATAGGGCTATCTCCGATCAATCTGTCAAATGATACGATTACATCTGACGGCCACAATTCCATTCGTCTGATTGGAGATGGGTCCATAGAAGGAGGTGGATTGTTGGTTTTTGTGAGAGAACAGTTGATTGAAGGTGAGACTCTTGTGGTAAACGGTCAAGTCCCCAAGGCACCTGTTTCTATAGAAAATGGTATCCCTAAATTTCATACGATTTCGGGCAAAAAATACGAAGCCATTCTGGACTTCTACATAGATGGTGCTAATAACACTGAAATCGATGGTTCATCCATTTTTTTACCTTTTACAGCTACTGGAAACGATCAAATCGAATTTTTCGTTTCAGGAACTGGGGGAGTCGGATTGTTCGTCAACGGAAGATCCCTTGTTACCGAGATTTTTTTCGCACCTGTTGGCCAGAATCTTGGTTGGAACAATCCACAAGAAAGAGAGTTCGCAAGGAAATCGAATTATGCAAGTTATGGTGGTAATCATTATGTAGTTGAATATTTATATAATCCATAAATATTTTTATCACATAAAATGGAACCGATGAATTTTATGAGTAGAATACTTCGATCCATGAACTATTTATGAAATAGAAATAGTGATTGTTTTAAAGTAAATAATATAGTAATTTTTCTGAAAACACGAAACACGAATGTCTTTCAATAAGGAGAGCCAATCATGAAAAAAATCTTAATGACTATAATATTCACTACTGCTTTCGCACTAGTTACTTTTAGTGTATATACTGCTGTACCGGCAGATATGGCAAAAGAAGTTTACATTCCTTTTGATCCAAACAAAAAGAAGGCGGGAGAGGAGTGTAAATCGTCCGACGAATGCCAAAAGCACCATGAGTGTACAAATAATGGTGAAAAAAATGTTTGCACGGCTCCACCTCCACCAAAGTTACCACCGGGAGCTGTGACTTAACATTAGGAGAAAGTGGGAATTAGCGGATCTATGAATTTAGTTTTGCCTAAAGTATCCCACTTTGATCTGATCTTCATTATCGGAATTGCTCTACTTGCAAGTATAATGGCCGGTGTCACGGTTTACTGGCCATTGCTCTTTATACCGATGTTAACAGTTCATAGTTGGCTTTTTGGATACGAACACCTTTGGGCCACATACACAAAACTTTTGGTTCATCCCGATGATCGAAAACGTCATGGACAATTGATTTTTTTTGTTCCTCTTTTGGTCTTATTAGTTCTCTTTTATTTGGCACAAACCTTGGGACTTGGAGGATTATATGTGCTTTATTTTTTTGGTCAATTTTTCCATACAGTTCGACAGAGTTGGGGGATAACTCAAACTTACCGTCGTCAGGCGGGTGGACTCATTTGGGATTCAACTCGCCTTTCAGAGATTACATTGTGGTCCGTTCCCATTTGGGGAATTCTTAATCGATGTGCACAACGACCGAACGAATTTCTTTTCCAAGAATTTTGGCTTCCATCGGTATCTCAGATCCTTGTTAATCTTGTTGGTTTCCTAAGTTGTATTCTCTGGATGTATTGGTTTTATACTCGCTTTACCGCCTATCGTAGAGGGGAACTTGCAATGGGCCATAGTTTATACATGATTTCACATCTACTTATATTTTTTTCTGGTTATCTTTTGATCGAAGAGTTGTGTTCGGGTTGGTTACTAGTCAACGTTTGGCATAATGTTCAATACATTGCTTTTGTTTGGATGTACAACAGAAACCGATTTTCCTCAGGACTTGATTCGAAGTCGCGAGTGTTGTCTTGGATTTCACAACGAGGCACAAAACACATTGCTGCTTACTTTTTAGTAACCCTTACGTTTGCACTACCAGTGTATTACCTTCTTCCTGAATTAGGATTCACTCTCGATTCTTTTTTAAAAGATTCAATGGTTCCTACCGCAGTCGTTCTTGCAATGACATTGACATTTCATCACTATATTACTGACGCTATCATTTGGAAACAAAGGAACAATCCGGATTTAAGATATGGTTTTCTTACAAAAAATGATTGAATGGCGACAGAATCTCGAACGAAGAAAGTTTACCATTGTTTAGTTAAATCCATTTAAGTTAAATTAGTATGAGAATTAGAAATTAGCAAATTTTACGACAGATATTGGAAACCATGACTCTAGCTACCCCAATAAATGCTGTATTTTTTGTCTTCCTGATTCCCGTCCCAGGAGGACAAAAAATACGACTATGTTAGAATAGAGTTCTAATCGCTAAATTTATGAGAATTATAATCCAATTCTATTGCCTTGGCCTATTGTGTTTTCTTAACTGCAAACCTGCAGAATTATGTAACCCTGCTGATACTTCAAGTAGATGTGGAATCTTACAGTTAACCGTACCGAAATCAATCGAAACGAGTTTGCCACGGACTCCCCACTGCTCACCTTGCAAAATGTTCGTAACAGTAGCGACGTATAATGCTAATTTAGGCGGTATTACCGGTGCAGATAACAAATGTTCATCAGATACAAATAAACCTCCTACTGGGATTTATAAAGCATTACTTGTGGATGATGCCAATCGCAGAGCCTGCACAAGTACTAATTGTAACTCTGGCGGAGTTTTGGAACAAATTGATTGGGTTTTATCACCAAATGTAAGTTATGTTCAATCAGCAAATACATCCAATGTTATTTTCATATCTGATCAAAATGGGGTATTTAACAGTACCTTCTCCAACATGATTTCGGCAGCGACTGGAATTTGGACCGGAATCAAAAACAATCCAAACTGGGATTGGCAGACAGAAACTGCGCATACATGTTCTTCTTGGACTGACAGTGTCTCAGCAAACTGTGGAACCTATGGGGTTACAACTTGGACTGACAGCCGTGCGATTGCAATCACATCCGCTTATGCAAGCGGAAATACTCTAAACAATTTACTCTGCGTGGAGCAATAGTTTCTTTATGTTCCAACCGTTTTTGCGAAGTCGAAAAGGAATTCTGATTAAAGTTTAGTTACCTTAGTATTGGATTTACTCCAAACTTTTGCATTTTGTACTAAGCAAAACAAAAACATAGTTCAATATTCCAAGGAAATTAACTCTGTATGTTTTACAATCACTTAGTGTAGAAAATCTACTAGTAATCACCGAAATTACTTTTTCGAATCTTGACCAAATTTATTAAATACGATATATTTCTTTTCGAATTATTCTAAAAGATTTCGTCAATTATATTGGAGATTTTGCCTTATGTCATCTGTTACCGGGAACTACCTAGAAAAAGGAAGTATGATTGCGAACACGATTCGTATTTCTTTTGCGATTGTGATGTTATCTATCAATATTTTCTTTATGGTGGCGATTCCCACAACGGAAAAAACAATGAGCCTCATTCTATCTTCTTTAGAGTTTGTGGTTTTATCGTATGGTGTTTTTACTTTTTGGCTCTATAGAAAGAAAAAATTTTATTTAAAATTTGCTTACATCTCCATTTTACTCGATATCATCATCTACGCTAGTGTATTTGCAATCGTAGTCATTATGTCCAAAACACCTGTGGAAAAGGTCGCCATTGCGACATTGCCATTTGTGATGTTAGTTCTTCTCTTCGTCGTAATTTATTCAGGATTTCTTTTGTCTTATCGGCTAACAATGGCAGTTGGATACATCGCAATTTTCAGTTTACTTTTGTATGTTTATTTAGGGGTCATTGGTGGTGCCGAAATCAAATTTATTGCAACTGCTGCAAATCAATTTGGAATCCCCTTTATTGGAATCAATACGATTGCTTTAATATGCGGTGTTCATATGATGAGTGCTGTCGTAAAATTTATGTCGAACTCTAGTATTGAAGCAACAAAATCTGCAGAAGATGCAAGGCAAAAGTCAGAAGCAGCAAATCTTACAAAACAAAACATCCAGTCGGAAGCAGAGACATTGAATAAAAGTGTTCAAGAAATGCTGAAATTCATGGATTCATTAAATTCAGAAATCCAGACACAAGTTTCAAGTGTAGAAGAAATCAGCGCATCAATGGAAGAACTTGCAGCTTCCATGGACAGTGCCAGCGATTTTGTAAAATCACAGTTTACTAGAATTGATGACTTAAACCACGAAAGTTCTGTGATGGATAAAATTTTGTCTGAAGTTTATTCATCAACAATCAATTTGGCGCAAACCACAGATGAATCCAAACAGTATAGTTTTCAAGTTACCACAGCAATGGATTCTGTAAGTTCCAATTTTGAAGAAATCAAAGAAAGTTTTCAAAAAGTGGAAGAGGTGAACCAGATTTTAAGAGACATTGCCGATCGTACCAACTTACTTGCATTAAATGCTTCAATTGAAGCAGCAAGAGCAGGCGAACATGGAAGAGGATTTGCAGTGGTAGCTCAAGAAGTTGCAAAACTTGCCGATAGTGCACAAGAAAATGCTTCCTTAATTTCAAAAATCATTACACAAGCAGCCAAACAGATTGTTAGTGGAAACACTGCTGCCTCCGAAACAAAAGAAAAAATGGGAATCCAAGACAAAAGTTTTGGGATTCTTGTTTCCAACCTATCTGATTTAAAGATCAAAGTGGAAAAACAAACATCGATTCATAAATCATTTTTAAATTCATTTCAGGAATTGTTCTCACTCTCTAAACAATTGGAAGTAGTGGCATCAGAACAAAAAACGGGAACACAAGAAATGTCAAGAGCACTTGTATCGATCGAACAATCTGCTTCTTCGCTTGCATCCAATACCTCTCACTTACGTGAAAATGTGGATGGACTTTCAAAACAATCAGAACGATTGGCAAAACACATTTAAGATAGGTTGGTTTTTGGATCTCAGTTTTCGTTTGGTTGATATGGTCCGCCCGTTTCTCCCCAACCCCATTTGGGCATTGGTTCGTTCGTGACCATTGGATTTTCGGTAAGCTGGGAATTAATCACCGCTAGGCGTGTGCCCCATTCAATGTAACCAACAAAGGCAGAGCGAAATTCCGGGTCACTTTTTAAACCGACTTCATCCGCTGTTTGTAATAATAAATGAACCCAACGTTGTCTTTTTTCTTCTGATAACATTTTTCCAATGTGGCGTCCAATCATTTGGGAATGGCTACCCTTGTCTTGGCTCGTATATAATTTGTCTCCACCAAAAACTTCTGCAACAAAGTGTGCTACATGTTGTACATGATTTGGGGACATATTTTTAAAAACGTCACCGAGTAAATCGTCTTTGAGAACCTTTTCATAAAATTTGCCAAATAACATTTCAAAGGTCGCCATATCGCCTGCCCATTCGAAAAGTGTCGGGATATTTTTCTTAGTAGAATTGTCTTTGTTCAAAGTTGGCTCCATTTGGTCATTTGTGGTTTTGTTTCCATCTATTCGTTGTTATACAATTTTCCTAGGTTTTTTACGTATATAATTATAATTTTTGAAATTATAAATCCCATTTTATTCCAGACGTCTGAAATTCTGTATCTAAAGGAAAGGTAAGATTGAAATTTTCTTTAAGAAGTTTTATTAGTTCTTTGGGTGATTTGATGATTGTTTTATTGGAAATTCCATTTTTGTCCCGTTCCGAAAATTCTCTGTTTACAAGTGTAAACCTTTTCCCGTTCTCTCCTGCCCTAGCAACGATTAAACGATCTTTAAAATGAGATTTTGGATGGTTACTTGTATACCAATTTGCTAACTCACGATCTATTTCAGGCATTTCTTCTAATGTAAATTCACAAACATCAACCCATCCATTAGGAAATAGAACTTGGTGGAAATAACGATTTCCTTCACAAACAATTCTCCTTGTTTCGTGATTTGTTTTTTGTTCCGTATTCTGAATGAATTGGATTGCTGATGTGAGTGATACTCCACCTACACCAACATCAGTGAACCAAGATTTACCAGAAAGTTCTACGCGTAGAAAAACATGTGTTCGCGGAGGAGTAAAATCCCTTGGTCGATCTAGACGAACTCTCGCACTGATAGGAGTCACTTCAAATCCTAGTTTCTGCAAAACTAACAAAAGAAGTCCATTCTGTTCGAAGCAATAACCACCGCGTTTTTGAATGATTAATTTTTCAAAAACAGCATCCAAACGAATATCAATGGTTTTACCTAACAAAATATCTAAGTTTTCGAAAGGGATACTTTGAACATGTGCCAAAGTAATATTGTTTAACAAATCTAGTGAGGGAATGCGTGGACCCTTATATCCAATGCGATCAAAATACGCATCCAAAAATTGATGATCATTCAAAAATTAAATCCTAAATATTTTCTTTATCATTGTGTATTGTTTTCAAAAGTAAATAAATTTTCTCGGAGTTGCGCCCATTGAACTGGTGCTAATTGTTTTTGATTCTAATACAAATAGAGTGGGTTTTCGACGAAGAACACTGGCATAACTGTTTTTTTGGGCACCTCGCAATTGAATTGTTGATTAAGCACTAAATTGAGAAGCGACCGTGCTTTCCGTTCCAATCTTTTCACTCACGTGAAAAGGATTTCCACTGCAATCCCTGGTGCGGGGGAGGTATATCATTCAGGAAAAGGCAATTGGAAGAAAGGGATTTAAGTTTATTTCTCGCGACCTTTAATAAAAAATATCTTAAAGAGTTAGGATAGATACAACTCCATAGGATGTGGTCTGATTTTTAAAAAAGTATTCTATCCGAATCCGTTTCAAATCTTTGCACAATCTTCTTGATTCGGTTGTTAGTCATCATACTTACTGGTTTAGATCTTTTTGCTGATCTTTCCTCTACGAAATTTCTTTATAAATGTATTGATCTAAACTTATGAATTGAATTCCTTTTTATAAATTCAAATAGATTACTTAATTTAAGTTTACAAAAGTTAAGTCTATGTGATATTAGGAGTATGGTTCGGCTAAGAAAGAGATCATACAGTTGGATTGGTTACCCTCTGTGTTTTTTAGCATTTACTGTTGCAGTTGCTACCTTTTTCCCATCAAAAACCATTAATCTCACAACGATTTGTATCCAAAATGACCATATCAATGAATTGGATATTGCTAAGTCGTATGAAAATGCTGGATCAAAAAACTCGGAAGGAATTCTTCTAAATTCTTCCACTTGTATAGGATCTCCGAAACCAAAGGAAGATTTTGATTCTCTTGCATTAGTAGAAACCAGCCAACAAAAACTTCAACCTACTAAAGAATTCTATACTTTAGATGGAACTTTCACTAATCAAATTTTACTTTCCTTCCTTCTTGCTCGTGCTCCACCTCTCGCCTAACTCCTAAACTTTTAACACACATCAATATATAGTTTAAAGATTCTCTCGAATCAATTTCGAGAAAGGAGTTATGTTATATGGATTTTCCCATATTTCACTTAGATTTTATGGGCAATCGATTGCTTATTGCTGTCATTGCCATTCTACATGTTCTCATCAATCATTCCTTAGCTGTTGGACTTGCTCCATTAGTTACTTATTTTGAATATTTTGGTTGGAAAAATAAATCCACAGAAATGGATCAATTTGCAAACAAAGTTATGTTTGTTGGGTTTGTCATTACAACTTCTCTCGGTGCTATGACAGGTGTTGGCATCTGGCTTTCCGCAAGTCTTGTAAGTCCTGCATCTATCGGCAGTTTAATTCGTGTTTTCTTCTGGGCCTGGTTTACAGAATGGATTGTTTTTGTCACCGAAGTCGTTTTAATCCTCCTATACTTTTTAACTTGGAAAAAATCACTTCAATCGGAAGAGGCAAAAAAGAAACACATCAAATTGGGAATTGCCCTTTCTATTTTTTCTTGGATCACGATGGCGATCATCGTAGCAATTCTTAGTTTTATGATGGATCCTGGAAGTTGGAGCCAAACCAAATCATTTGTCGATGCAGTAATCAACCCTGTTTATATGGCTCAATTGGCTTTTAGAACACCTGTTGCTATGTTTATGGCAGGTACAGTAGTTTTATTCTTATCTGTATTTTTTACAAAAAAAGGCAGCCCCTTACGAAAATCCGTTACCAAAACTACCTCCATTTGGATTCTAAGTTGGTCCATTTGGGTAGTAATTGGCTCAATTTTTTACTATTCTGTGATTCCTGATATGATGGCGAACAATTTGTCCATCGCAGTGGGAACAATGGAATTTTCAAATTGGTATGATAGTCTCCTCGTTGTGATGGGAGTTGGAATTATTTCCGTGATAGGAATTTCTCTCTATTCCTTGGGTGGAAAAAACTTACCGATCGCACTTTCTATCATCCCTGTTTTAATTTCTTTTTCATTACTAACTGTCTTTGAAAGGGCGAGAGAGTTTATACGTAAACCATTTGTAATTGGAAATTATATGTATTCCAATATGTTTCGTATTGAAGAATACCCTCTATTACAAAAAGAAGGAATTCTAAAACACGCAACCTATGTAAAACACAATTCCATAAATGATGAAAACATAGTGGAAGCGGGAAAAGATATTTTTTTACTCACATGCAGTAGATGTCATACATCACACGGAATTAATTCTGTTGTTAAGAAATTCCAAACTATGTATGGATCATCAGACTTGAACCCAGATGCTATGGTCGCTTATATACAGGGAATGCATAATGCTCGTTACTTTATGCCCCCGTTTCCAGGTTCAGAGTTGGAAATGAAGGCTCTAGTAACTTACATACAAAAAACAAAAGACTATCCAATCCCTACCGAAGGGGCTCAAGAAACAGGAGTGACTGTTTCTATCAAAAGAGGTCACCAATGAATATCATCTCTCTAATTTTAGCGAATGTTCCTGTCCCTAAAGACATCCCATTACCATTACCGGCACCAGAATGGTTGCTTGTAGGTGTTCTTGTTTTTTCTTTTTTGTGCCATATTCTTTTTGTCAATTTAATGGTAGGCGGAACACTTCTTACTTTTTTCGCTCAGTTAAAAGGATTAAGAGAAAAAGATTATGATACTTTAGCACACGAAATTGCAAAAACCATCACAGTAAACAAAAGTATGGCTGTTGTTTTAGGAGTAGCTCCACTTCTTGCCATCAACACTTTGTATACAGTTTATTTTTATTCTGCAAATGCATTAACAGGATTATTTTGGATATCCATCGTACCACTTGTTACCGTTGCATTTCTACTGACATATCCGCACAAATACCTTTGGGAAAAATTACAAAATAACAAAGGTTTGCATATTTCAATGATCGGAGCTGCCAGTGGGATATTTCTTTTTATTCCTCTGATTTTTTTAACCAATATCAACCTAATGTTATACCCTGATAAATGGGGAACTATCACAGGCTTTTTCTCCGCCATGTTTCTTCCCAATGTGTTCCCAAGGTATTTACATTTTATTTTTGCTTCTTTAACAGCAACCGGTCTTTTTCTCTTTTATTACTTTGGGCGAGAATCTTACTCATTCGAAAAAAAATTTCTAACTTTAACAAGATATGAAGTAAGAAAGAGAATGTATTCTCTAGCTTTTATGGCAACATTACTTCAGTTTGTTGCTGGCCCTCTCATCCTTCTCACACTTCCAAGTATTGCCATCAGTTGGAATCTGTTTTATCTTTTAGGGCCTGCGATTCTTTTGGCGATTTATTCACTCTATTTAATGTGGAATGGAATTAATGCTAATGAAGAAAAGATTGGAAAAGATTTCATAAAAGTTGTGATCACTCTATCCGTTGTTGTTGTACTTATGGTGAGCGGTAGGCATGTCGTAAGAGAAACAGCACTTGGTCCACATAAAAAATTGGTAAAAGAAAGAACACTCGCTTACGAATCAAAAATTCAAGAAGCATTCCAATCCAAAACCAATCAAAAAGAAGTTACTTTAGCCAGCTCAGAAAAACCAAATAAAGAGGAAGGTGGCAAAATTTTCCGCGGAAATTGTTCTGCTTGTCATTCCCTAAAAACGAAAGTTGTAGGTCCTCCTGTAACTGAAATGGTCTCTATATACAAAAAAGATAGGTCAGCTTTAATTGCTTGGATCAAGGCACCAGGCAAAAAAAGGAAAGATTATCCTCAAATGCCTGGTTTTCCATCTCTTTCCGAAGGAGAATTAGATTCCTTAGCGGAATACATTTTAGACAACCCGTAATAGCCAATGACTGGATCGGAGGGAGGAGACACCCTCCGATTTTTTTTCTTGAGACGAATCTATCTCAATCTAATTTTGATCCATGCGACTTTTGATCGGATTCATTCTCTGTTTTGTTGTATTACTTTGCAAACCAAGTTCTTTTTTCCAGAATCAAGACAATGAAAAATTAGCAACTAACTTTGAGCTGATAGATACAAACCAAAATTACTTTCGTTTTTATGAAGACACTGAATCAAAATCTTTGGTGGTTCTTTTTTTTGGATACTCTCACTGCCCTGATATTTGTCTTACAACTCTCACTAAATTTTCTCGATTGATTGAAAGCTTTTCAGAAGAAGACTTACAAAAAATTCAATTTGTCTATGTATCAATCGATCCAAAGAATGATGACCCACTAACATTAAAAAAATATATGATGGAATTTTCAAAAAAGATCATTGCTCTTACTGGTGATGCAGCGGAAATCAAAAAAATTGTGAATGATTATCAGTTAGTATTGTTAGATAATCCAAAATTTGGTAAAGTCAAAGGGGAAGGCAAAATTCTACATTCAACTAATATTTACCTGATCCAAAAGAACCACAAAATCGCTAAAAGTTTGCCTCACCAAATTGGATTAGAAACTTTAAAAGAAGAAGTACTGGAGACACTGGAACACCAGTAATAAAAATACTAGGTATACATAAAAGATAAGAAGATAGAATCTTCTTTCTTCTGACTACTTTTTCAACTGAAGCAGTTTTCAGTTACCAGATTCGACACGTGTCCATAATTTTCATTGTCAGGAATTCAAAGGTTCATCATTCTTGGCTAGTTTGAACTCGTCTGACGAGGAAACAGAAGGTGTCCATGTTTAAAATCAATCGATCAGTTTTGTTAATTCTGGTAGTTCTACTTCTACCTGTTCTATATGTTAGCTTTCTTTATGTTTCGAGACAAGAAAAAAGAACGACTCCGGTTTTCCCTGCTCAATTCATTGATTCAAAAAAATTCTGTGTAGGCAAAGAACAAAAGCTCTTTAAATTTTCACCTGCTGAAACACAGAAGCTTCAGACAATATTGAACTCATTGGAAGAGTGTACTACCATTGAGTTGTCGGCAGGTAAGTTTATTTTTAATAACTCCCTTTCTATCTCTGGAACCAATGGCATCATCTTAAAAGGTGCAGGAAAAAAACAAACTACCATACAATTTGTCAATGCAGGGAATGTAAATGGTGTGGATATCGAAGCCTCGCACAATTTTACGATCCGTGACTTACAGATCTTAGATAGTCCTAAGAATGGATTAGAAATTCGACTTTCTGAAAACATACTAATAGATTCGATTGATGTTACTTGGTCAGCACACGAAGGAGAAGCAAAAAAGAAAAATGGAGCTTATGGTGTGTATCCAGTAAATGTGATCAATGTACTTTTGCAAAATACGGACACTTCGTACGCCTCTGATGCGGGTCTTTATGTTGGTCAATGTATCAATGCATTGGTTCGGAACAACCGTGCCGAACATAATGTTATGGGATTAGAAATTGAAAACACTGTGAATGCAGATGTTTATGATAACATTGTAACCAATAATACAGGAGGATTCTTGGCTTACGATCTCAACAAAAATACGATCGTTTCTCGTAACATCCGTGTTCATCGAAATCAAATTTTTGGAAATAACAATCCCAACTTTGCAAGTACTGGAATCGTCAAAACCGTTCCGGCCGGTGTTGGGATGGTACTCACATCCATACGAGATATCGAAATTTTTGATAATGTATTTGGTAATAACAATACTACAGACATCGGTATTATGAATGGACTTGTTTCGGAAACTCCTAATTTCTCGGAATGGCCTATGAACAATTGGAGAGCACATGATATTTATCTTCATGACAATACATTCCAAGATGGTTCAGGTAAAGCTGTAGACAATGGCCAAACCGACGAAAAAAGTCGTCCACTTGGTGTACTTGTTAAACTTGTTGCAGATGCACTAAATGAATACCAGATAAGCCAAGGAAAAAAAGCGGAACCAGTGCCAAACATTGTATATGATGGAGTGGAACCTGGATTTACCATTCTTGTGATGACAACTTGGTTTGGTAACCAGGCTGGCAATGCGAATCATATCTGTTTAAAAAACAATACAAAAGGTAAAATCCAACCAAGCATTCTCGATTTGAATTTGCCTGCCTTACTCAATAATTCTGAAGATCCAACAAAAGAATCCATTAAAACTGCAGTAATCAAAGGAGAAACAAAAATCTACAGAGCTACAGACAACCCTTCCTATGGCGGTGGACCAGACGCAGGTTTTGATTGTGAAGGCTTTCAATTTGAAGGACTTCCCGTAGAATTTCCCAAAATATAATCCATCAGTGAGAGAATACGAATGAGATTTAACCTTTGCATCCATTATCTTTTGGTTCTTTGTTTGTTTTCCTTTTGTTCCAAAAAGGCAAACTTGAATTTAAATGGGGAAGCAGTTAAGATTCATGAATCAATTTCTCAGTATAAGATCTTTGCGAATATCCAAAAGGATCATCTCAGTCCAATACCCAATGGATTTCGCTATGACTTAAATACTGCTCTGTTCTCTGATTATGCCAAGAAAGATAGAGTTATATTCCTACCAGATGGAACAAACATGGAATATGACTCAGAAAAAGAATTTCAGTTACCCATTGGTAGCATTATTTCTAAAACTTTTTCACTTCCAGAGAACTTCCGCACTTTTTCTGGGCAGGCAGGAAAACGCATTGAAACAAGACTTTTAATCCACCAACCGAAAGGTTGGTTTGCCGTCTCTTATGTATGGAATGAAGAAAACACGGATGCTTTCATTTCCTATGCTGGAGAGTCCATACCTGTGAAGTTTAATAATGAAAAGGGGGAAGAAGATTCCTTTTTCTATTCTGTTCCTTCGCGTAACCAATGTGCATCCTGCCACCAAGCCTATGAAGGTAGAACCCAAACCATAGTTCCTATTGGCATCAAAGCAAGGCATTTGAATAAAACGTATGCATTTGAAAATACTACCGAAAACCAATTAAAACTCATGGAAAAGAAAGGCCTACTTACCGGATTGCCGGTGTTTGGTGTTTCGAAATTGGCAGATGCTTTCGATACGAATGAAACTATTGAAAATAGAGCTCGAGCATACTTAGAAATCAATTGTGCACACTGCCACCAAACACGTGCAGCTGGAGGTATCAATTCTAAGCTCATTTTATCTTATGATGAAAGTGAAGGATCTCTTTTCGGAGTTTGTAAAACTCCAGGATCAGCTGGAAAGGGTGGTGGTGGATTGCGTTATGACGTTGTTCCAGGACATCCAGAAGAGTCTATCCTCCATTATCGAATGGCAACTAAGGATCCAGGAGCCATGATGCCTCAAATTGGCAGAGCACTTGTCCACCGAGAAGGTGTGCAGTTGATCTATGATTGGATCAAAGATATGCCTTCAAAAGATTGTCCATAAAAGGTGGGAAGTCATTTTACTAATAAGTTGGCGAACAGTCCTTCATAATTTACCTTCGACCAAAAAATGCGGAGCCTTTGAGTAAGCCGAAGGCCGTATCGAAAGGTGAACTATCTTATTCCTGGTTTAATGTATTTCTATTCGTCCAAGTAACTACCTGTTCCAAGCACCACACAAGTCAGTCTCTTCGAGTAGAATGATCATTTTCAACTACTAAAGAAGAAAATTTTGATAAAAAAGATCCGAGCTTTTTTAGATGGCTAACCTTATTTTCCTTAAGTTGATATTAGTTAGCCAATTCTAAGATCTTGTATCAAATCTGATACAATCTGGAATCGATAATCCAAAGTAATGGGACTGCCTGGAAAGTTTCCTGATACCTCTGCAGTGACAATGATTGTGTTATCCTTGTCTTTAATTGTTATGGGCCTAGATTTAAATTGGTACTTAGATCGAGTTTTTGTAAACCATTTACCAATGGCATTGTGACCAGATAACGTTTGTCCTTCGTCTAAAACTGTAGCTGTCTCCGTAAAACAAGAGAGAACGCCATTGAGATCAGATTCATTTGACGAATGGATATAAGTTTCAATAGGTGACGGTAGTTTTAATTTCATAGTGATTCCTTACTTTTACATTCCGTTTCTTTAGATGGTTGGAATTGTTCCACCGTCAATTATGTACTCTTGTCCAGTGATTGACGCAGCTCGGTCAGATGAAAGAAAAGCAATTAGCTCCGCAACTTCAACTGGTTTCGCCGGCCTACCGATTGGAATTCCTCCTAAGCTATCCATGACAGTTTGAGCTGCTTGTTTTATTGATATTTTATTCGTAATTGCAATTCTTTCCATCATCGCATTAGATGCATCGGTTGAAACCCAACCAGGGGAAACGACATTCACTCGAATCCCCTTTGGAGCAATTTCTTTTGAAAGACTTTTGCTGTAGTTTGTAAGAGCAGCTTTGGCAGCAGCGTAGGCAATAGTTGATTCATAAAGAGGCAAAGACCTTTGAATACTCGATACATGAATGATAGAACCAGATCCTGATTTCATCATTGTTGGTACTAGCATACGATCTAAACGAACGGCAGCAAATAAGTTCAGGTCGAATGCTTTCTTCCATTCTCCTTCTGTTTGAGCAATGAATCCACCACCTGGTGAATCTGAGCCACCGGCAACATGAACAATTAGATCTATTCCATTTAGTATAGCAATTGTTTCTTTCGAAACTGAATTAGTGCCTTCCACTGTAGTTAAATCTGCTTCGATAAAATGCACACCATTAGGAATCTCCTTACTTTTGTTCCTAGCTGTGGTCACAATTTTAGCACCTGATAGTGCAAATCGTTGGACAATTGCGGCGCCTTGTCCCTTAGTTCCACCAGTTATCAGGATTCGTTTGTCCTTGAATTCAGAACGGTTCACTTCGAATGGGTAATTCATATTTTTCTCCTGTTTTTCTATTTTAATACAGTTCTGTATTAAAAATCAACGTGAAAATAAATTTTTCTGTCTAGGAAGTGTGTTTTTTATTGTTTTAATACAATTTTGAATCAATAATAAAGACATGAAGACAAAAAAAGGTGAAAAAGAAAAGTTACGTCAGGTCATTTTGGATAAAGCGATAAACTATTTTAAGAAACGTGGCCACGGCGGTTCTGGTACTGATCAAATTATGACTTACATGGGACTAACGAGAGGAGCCTTGTACAGTCACTTTAAATCAAAGGATGACCTTTTTGCAAATGCAGTCTGTCATGACTTAAAGAGATTAGAGGAATCTCTGGTTCAACAGTTTACTGACGAAGGTTCTCTCGCACTAGAAAAAATTATAGAAGATCACCTTTCCGAAAAAAGTCTTAAAGATATCGAAGGAGGATGTGCATTTACTTCTCTAAGTAGTGATATGCAACGTTGCAAACCTTCACATCGAGGTCTATATGAAGTATACATGAATCGAATTTATGCTTTGTTTGCAAAAGCACTTCACGAACAATTTCCTGAAAATTCAGAATATGAATGCCATCATAAGGCACTTAACTTATATTCTGGTCTTGTTGGAACTCTAACTATGGCAAGGACAATGAAAGACCCAGTGAAGGCCAGAGAAATTCTTGAATCAGGAAAAGGGTTTTTAAAGAAAAGTTTTCTGCGATAAAACTTTAAGGTTAGGTGAAATATGTGATTGTTATGCAACGTCCACGTGTTTGCTGTTATTGATAAATGTATTGCAAATCAAGAGCTTTTAATATCTTTTTATCAAGAGTCCAAAGTTTTAAATTTTCTCAATAATCTAAAACGAATTCAAGCTCAGTTTTATTTTTGCAACCTTGTAAAATTTCTCCAAAAACAACTTCATGTGCAATGACTTCGTAAGCTTCAATAAATCCAGTTAATTTAGAAAAGAAAGGTTCTTTCCCTTTTCTTTAAGAAAAAAATCAGGCAGATGTCTCCTACAAAACTTAAAATCAAACCAGTTAGAATGAGATTATTGTACGTAGAATTGCATGTATTTGAAAAAACCCTAATAAAACCAAAAGAGATGATAAAAGTGGTTTCACACTTATTAGGCCTCTTACAGATTCTTTATGATAAGAGAGAGGTCGGTGAATCGGCGAGTTTATTTTTATGATCTAAAGTGAAATGAAGATAAGATTCCCCGCGCCCCGGATCGAAGCGGAAATCCTTTGCGAATGCAAAGATTGGAGCGGAGAGCCGGAAATGTGCGCCCAAAAAAAAAGGGAACTTTCGTTCCCCTTTTTCACATAACCATGTAACCGATGTTTATCTTATTCCTGGTTTAATGTATTTCAATTCATCCAAGTATCTTCCGGTTCCTAAAACCACACAAGTGAGTGGGTTTTCGGCACGGAAAACAGGAACTCCTGTTTCTTTCGTGAGGTAGTGTTCGAGACCACGAAGGAGGCAACCACCACCTGTGAGGACGATTCCTCGTTCTACGATGTCGGCCGCAAGTTCTGGAGGAGTTCTTTCCAGTACGGATTTGATTCCGTCTAGGATTTCGTCTGTTGGTTCTTTGAGGGCTTTACGGATTTCGTTAGAATCAAGTTCGAGTGTGCGTGGAAGACCAGAGATCGCATCACGGCCTTTCACTTCCATCGTGTCGACACGTTTGTCTGCGAATGCATTTCCAATCGTGAGTTTGATGTCCTCAGCAGTTCTTTCTCCAACGACTAGGTTGTATTGGTTACGGAGATATTTCACAATGGCTTCATCAAATTCGTCACCACCAGTTCGGATGGACTCAGCGATTACCATACCACCAAGAGAGATCACAGCGATTTCCGTGGTTCCCCCGCCGATATCCACAATCATGTTCCCTGCTGGTTCATGGATCGGGATGTTGGCACCGATGGCTGCGGCAAGTGCTTCTTCTATGAGGAAAATTTCGCGGGCTCCGGCTTGTTCTGCGGACTCACGAACGGCCCGTCTTTCTACTTCGGTAATTCCAGAGGGAACTCCGATGACGATGCGTGGTTTTACAAATGTAGTGCGGTTGTGGACTTTTGCGATGAAGTAACGGATCATCTTTTCTACAGTTTCGAAGTCGGCGATCACCCCGTCTTTCATGGGGCGGATGGCAACGATGTCACCAGGAGTCCTTCCTAGCATTCGTTTTGCTTCTTGTCCCACAGCGAGGACTCGACCAGTAGAGGCTTGGACTGCCACGACCGACGGTTCTGATAAGACAATCCCTTGTCCTTTCACATGCACGAGGGTGTTCGCGGTTCCCAAATCGATTCCCATATCGTTCGAGAAAAGTCCATAAAGGTTATCAAATATCATATCAGATCCTGGTGAAAGAAGTACGAAAGGGGGAATTTACGGTGGGTTCACACCAAAACAATAGAATTCTACCCGTTCCCCATAATTTTCGGCTGGTTTTTGCTTTCAACCGTAAAAATTTTCGATAGGCTAGTTAGATACAAAATGCTACCTTTCTCACAAATCTTACGAAAACCAAACCAGGCATTTCGCACGGAAAAGATCCTTGCTGCCATTGATTTGGGCACCAATTCCTTCCATATCGTTGTCGTAAAACTAAGACCGGATGGTACACTCGAATACCTAACCAAAGAAAAAGAATCCGTGAGACTCGGTAGCGGTAGCAGTGATTATGCGGTCATCCAGGAAGATGCTATGGAGCGGGGACTTGCTTGTCTCAAACGATTTCGCACACTTGCTGATTCGTATCAGGCAGAAATTCGTGCCGTAGCAACGAGTGCCCTTCGTGAGGCCGAAAACCGCCAAGTATTTCTTGACCGAGCGGAAAAGGAAACAGGCATTCAAATCCAAGTAGTCTCTGGAAATGAAGAAGCGAGGCTCATTTACCTAGGTATTTTACAGGGACTTCCCGTCTTTGAAAGACGAATTTTGTTAATTGATATCGGGGGAGGGAGTACGGAACTTCTTGTAGGAGAAAAGGGAGAGATTCTTTTTTCCACTAGTTTAAAACTAGGTGCTATCCGTTTAACAGAAAAGTATTTAAAAAAAGATCCGATCAGTCCTACCGATATCCAAAAATGTAGGATTCATATTGAATCGGTTTTATCTGCATTTTTACCGCAAATCGACACTTGGAAACCCTTTATGGTTGTGGGAAGTTCGGGAACCATCTCCTCTGTGACCTCGATTGTCCTTGAAAAAAAGATGGAAAAAAGGGACAGATTGAACGGAACAGAAATCCCGATTGATCTTTTTAAAGAAGCCCGCAAACAAATATTAGATGCTGATAGTTTGAAAAAAAGGCTTAAAATTCCAGGCCTTGATGCCAAAAGAGGAGACATCATTGTTGGTGGGGTTTTGGTTTTGGATGAAGTATTACAAAGGATCAAAGCTCCTTCTTTTACTGTGAGTGAGTTTGCCCTTAGAGAAGGAATTGTTTATGACACTATCGAATCTTGGTTTCGTCATAAAGATTCTTCATTACCGCCTTTAGATAATATTCGTGAAAAAGCAATCAAAACTGTTGCCAATCTTTATCCCCAAGGAAAAAAACACGCAGCTGCTGTTGTAAAAATCACCTTGCAGATGTTTGATGATTTGAAAAGTTTACATGGACTTGGAAATTTAGAAAGAGATTATTTAGAGACAGCTTGTTATTTGCACCAAGTAGGGCTTTGTATTTCTCATCACAATTACCACAAACATAGTTATTATATCATTAGAAACTCCGAGGCCATGGTAGGATTTTCCAATTCCGAAATTGAAATCATTGCTCTCATCGCACGTTATCATAGGAAAGGTGGACCCAAAGGAAAACACGAAGAGTTCAAAGCACTAAGGCCCGATGACCAACTCCTTGTCAAAAAACTGGCGGCCTTTCTTCGCATTGGCGACGGGCTTGATCGTTCAGAAAAATCCATCATTGAAAGACTGGATGCAGTGGTGGAACGAGGAAAAGTTCTCTGCAGGTTGTATCACACAAAGGGTACCGATCCTAATTTAGAAATTTGGTCAGTGGCAGAAAAAAAAGATCTTTTTGAAGAAACCTACGGTGTTTCTTTAGAGTTTCAAACCTTTCCAATATGAAATTCCATTTAAAATTTTACTTTTTTCTATTTCTTTTATTCCCTTTTGCTCTCTTGGCATTGCCTGTGGATTTAACAAAAAACTGGAATGTCAAAAAAGGTTGGTGGGAGTCTGAAGTTCCGATTGGTGTTAACTGGATTCCGTTGGAATCTTTGCCTCTTGTTTCTATCAAATCTCAATTGGATTTTCCTGAAGGCCAGTTACAACAAATCACAATGGTAAAACCATTTTTGTTGTCCGAAATTGATTTCAAAGAAACAGATGCCGATGTTTTTGCCTTTCATATACCTTGCGTTTCGAACGTGTATAAAGTGTATGTAAATGGAGCGTTGGTCGAAAAAGGTGGTGTATTAGAAAATGGCCATATTGTTCGCAATGGATTCAAAAGAAATATTCTGATTAAACTTTCCCGTAATTTGTTACAGACCGGTAAAAATGAAATCCGAGTCCTTCTTGCTTCAGAACCGGGAGAGGAATTAAACTATTGTAATGTTTTTAACGATTTTAATTCATCCATTGATCGTTATACGGTATTGAAAAAAGTTGAAGAAGAATATGCAACTTTCATGTTACTTTTTTTATACTTTTTTGTTGGAATCTACCATGGTTTGTTTTATTGGAAACGTCGGAATGAAACATACAATCTTTACTTTGCACTTTTTGCAGTGTTTTTATCTGCTTACCTTTATTTTAGGTCTCAGGCAATTTATCGATGGGACGTGGATTCTTTTACAACTACAAAAATAGAATATTTTATCGTTTTTTTGACTCCCACATGGCTATTGTTATTCGTTGATACTTTTTTTCGCAAACGAATCAGTCCCATCACAAAAGGATATTTTGTCTTTAGTTTAATACTGGCGATTGTTCAGTTTTTTGTGAGTCGAGCAAGTTCAGTTATACTTTTGCGAGTTTGGCAGGGATCTGTTTTGGCATTTAGTGTCGTTTTGTTTTATATCACAGTAAGAGCTGTGATGAAAAACAATAAAGACGCCAAGAGGTTGTTAGTTGGAATTTTGTTTTTGATGTTTACCGCAATTTGGGATATTTTGGGTGCATCGGGAATGATTCCAATACAAAATCTAAATTTATCAAGGTTTGGGTTTTTGTTTTTTGTATTAGGGATTGCTGTTGTTTTGGCAAACCGATTTTTGCGAGTCCATAAACAAGTAGAAGAACTAAATGCCAACTTGGAAAGAAAAGTTGTCGAAAGAACAAATGAATTACAAGAAACTCTCACGCGAGTCCAGGAATTAAAAGTCCAACAAGATGGAGATTATTTTTTAACCTCACTTCTTCTTGATCCACTAAACGATTCTCAAAAATCACATTCCGAGCTGATTGGAATCCAATCTTATACTAAACAAAAAAAGGAATTTGAATTCAAAGGAAAAACCAAAGAGATAGGTGGAGACTTGATCATCTGTGATGATATTGTTCTCAATGGTAAAAAATATTTTGTTTTTATCAATGGGGATGCAATGGGAAAGTCCATCCAAGGAGCTGGCGGAGCTCTAGTGTTAGGTGTAGTTTTTTTATCTTTTATCAAACGAACACAAGTTGTTTTGGAAAGTCAGTCCAAATCACCAGAACGTTGGATCAAAGAATGTTTTTTTGAACTTCAAACTATTTTTGAATCTTTTGACGGTTCAATGCTTGTATCCGTTGTACTTGGACTTGTGGAAGAGGAAACGGGAGTTTTGTATTATCTAAATGCGGAACATCCATGGACGGTTTTATATAGGGATGGAGTTGCTTCTTTTATCGAGGATGAGTTGGAACTTCGTAAAATTGGAACCAAAGGGATGGCAGGGGAAGTTCGTGTTAGAGTTTTTGTTTTGGAACAAGGAGATGTCATTTTTATTGGCTCGGATGGTAGAGATGATTTAATTTTGGAAAGTGGAGCCGATGGCACACGTGTGATGAACGAGGATGAAACAAAGTTTTTACAAGTAGTCAATGAATCTCACGGAGCATTAGAACAAATCGTCCAGAACCTCCAATCCATTGGTAGCTTTTCAGATGATTTAACATTATTGCGACTTGAGTGGAGAGGTTTTGCAAAACGAGTCGGAACCTCCTCACTTTCCTCCATCGGTTCAGACCATTTTTTATATTCTGAACTCCAATCGGTCTTAGAATCTGGAAACGCTGAAGAAACTTACCAAACCATCGAACGCATGTTATCAAATGAAAGTCTAGAGGATGACATTCGCATCAATTTGCTTAGGGAAAAGTCAAGAATCTCACTTTTATTAAAACGTTTTGATTCAGCGGTAGAATCTTTAGAATCTATTTTCCCTTATTTTGTGACTGACAATGAAATTTTATTACAACTAAGTTACGCCTATCGAAAATCAAAAAATATTCGTAAGGCGATTGAAATTGGGGAAAGGCTCCGTGCGAGGGATCCCAAACACATTCGAAATCTAATTAATTTGATCGAATGTTATAGGCTTCAGAAAAATGAAGATCGGGCGAAAAAAATTCTTTCAAAACTTGGATCCATTGCACCAGAGAATCCCCAATATTTGAAACTAAAGGAAATTTCCAGCTAAAGAAAGTTTGATGATCGACATCTGAATTTTTTTTCGTAAATCAGATTTTTCCTCCTTGGCGGCCTTAAAATGTCCGCATTGAGTAGTAGAATCATTCGTATATTTAGAAGTGACGGAAAAGGGAAATAGAATGGATTTTAAATTCAGTACATATCATGTCTTTGTAGTCGGTTTACTTGCTTTTTTGCAATTTACCGTGGTTCTTGATTTTATGATTCTTTCTCCCCTGGGAGTTCTGGTCATGGAAAAATTACAAATTTCGACCCAACAGTTTGGATTTGTAGTGTCTGCTTATGCATTTAGTGCTGGGATTTCCGGTATTTTTGCTGCAGGTTTTGCCGATCGATTTGACCGCAAAAAATTGTTACTTTTCTTTTATGTTGGATTTGTGCTCGCCACCTTTCTATGTGGAATCGCCACAAATTATATCTTTTTATTTGGCGCTCGCATTTTGACAGGAATCTTTGCAGGTGTTCTTTCTTCCATTTCCTTTGCCATTGTTGCGGATTTGTTTCCTTTGCAAGTGAGGGGAAGGGTGATGGGTTTCATTATGACTGCCTTTGCTGCAAGCCAAGTGTTTGGACTGCCCATCGGTATTTATATTTCCAATTTGTGGGGATGGCAGTCTCCATTTTTGATGATCGCTAGTATCAGTGGAGCTGTTGGATTCGTTATTTTCTTCTTTTTGAAACCACTCACAACTCATCTTGATCAAAAAACGGATATCCACGCATTCCATCACTTAGTGAAAACATTAACTCAGACAAAATATTTGCCAGCGTTTCTAGCTACAACCTTACTTGCAACAGGTGGGTTTATGTTAATGCCTTTTGGATCAGCATTTTCTGTCCACAACCTTGGCGTAAAATTAGAAGATTTACCATTGGTTTATATGGTAACGGGCGTTGTTTCTATGTTAGGTGGTCCTTTGATGGGTAGACTTAGTGATGCCATCGGAAAATACAATATGTTTGTGGTCGCATCAATCCTAGCTGCAGGTATCATTATCTATTACACAAAGATGGAAATCACTCCATTGCCGATTGTGATTTTTGTGAATTCCATTCTTTTTGTTTTTGTCGCTGCACGAATGATTTCTGCCAATGCACTGACATCTGCCGTTCCCGATTTACACGATCGAGGTGCCTTTATGGCGATCAGTTCGTCGATCCAACAAATTTCCGGTGGAATTGCAGCTTCGGTGGCTGGTCTAATTGTCATCCAGACTTCTAGTGGTTATATGGAAAGGTATGAAATACTAGGTTATGTAGTTGCCAGTGCCATCATACTCACTGTGATACTGATGTACAATGTGAATCAGATTGTCCTAAAAAAACATACGAAATAAATACATAGAAGAAATCTATAAAAAGTAAAATGGTAGGTTTGTTACAGAAGGCGGGAAAGATTCTCCCGCCTTTCTTATGTAAAAAATTTGAAATTGGTTATTTTTTTGATAATTCGTTCGCAAGATCCACTAACAAACGTACGCCGTAACCTGTCGGGCCATGAAATTGGGTTCCTGATTTTTTCTTTCTCCAAGCAGCACCGGCAATGTCGATGTGAGCCCATTGGATCGATTCATCCACAAACTTAGAAAGAAAAATTCCTGCAGAAATAGTTCCTGCCCCTTTCCCTCCACCAGTGATGTTTTTTAGATCTGCAATGTCTGACTTCAAATCTTCCCCGTATTCTTCCCAAAGTGGAAGTTCCCAAACACGATCATCCGAAGCTTCTGATGCAGTGAAAAGGGCTTCACGAAGTGGACTAGAGTTGGTAAGGATGGCGGCTGCTTCATGACCAAGGGCAATGATCACAGCTCCAGTAAGTGTTGCTAAATCCACCATATAGTCTGGTTTGTAGTTTTTGGAAACATAGGACAATACATCACCAAGTACTAACCGTCCCTCTGCATCCGTGTTTTGCACTTCCACCGTGGTTCCGTTGTATGCTGTATATACATCGCCTGGTTTGATAGCCTTTCCATCTGGCATGTTTTCAGCCACACCAATGGCGGCGACTATATGGATAGGAAGTTCAAGTGCGGCAATGGCGCCAATCGCATGTATGGTGGCAGCTGCCCCACACATATCATATTTCATTTCGTGCATTTCGCCGGGTGGTTTTAAAGAAATTCCACCTGTATCAAAGGTTAATCCCTTTCCTACGATGGCGAATTTCTTTTTGGCTTTGGTCGGTTTGTATTCTAAAATCACCATCTTCCCGTTCAGCTCTGAACCACGGGCAACGGCCAAAATCCCACCAAGACCCTCTTTTTTCAATTGAGGTTCATCCCAAACTTTAATGGAAAGTTTGTATTCTTTTGCGATTTCTTTAGAACGAGAAACAAAATCGTCGGGAGTAAAATAGTTTGCAGGAAGGTGTGCAATATGTCTAGCGCCATTTACATGTTTGGCGACAATTTTACTTTTGGAAAGTCCAGATTCAGCAAGACTAACAGCAGATTTATCTTCAAACTTTAGATAAACGGCACCGACTTTCTTTTTTTCTTTTTTTTTGGTTTGTAAAACAGAAACAGGATAACTTCCTATAAAAAGAGTATTCGCAATTTGATAAGCAATACGGTCTGCTGAAAACTTTTTAGAAAGAGATTTAGAGATAATAATCTCAAGACCCATTCCATCATAACTTAGAATTTTTTCCCCGTATTTAAAAAAATGGGAAATAAACTTTCTAAAGTTGAGTTTTTCCTTTTCACCTAATCCCAGATAGATGGCCTGTTCCGATTCATCTCGAAATTCTTTTCCAAGTTCACCTGAAAAAACTTTGGTTTCTATTTGGACCGGGAATTTTTTCCCCAGTTCTTCTTTGACATCCTCTTGGAAGATGGGGATGAGTTTGTAAAAAGTTCCAGATTTAGGGGAACCGATTTGGATTTGGAGTGGAGAGATTTCTATTTTCATTTCCCTTGGATTTCCTGAATGTCTTTAATGATTTCTTCAACGTGTCCTTTCACCTTCACGCTGTCATAGATTTTTTTGATTTTTAGAGAACTGTCGAGAAGGAAGCTAGATCTTACAATTCCCAATCCTTTTCTTCCCATAAAAACCTTTTCTCTCCAAACTCCATAGGCCTCACAGATTTCACCCGATTCGTCAGAGATAAGATCAAAATTGAGTTCTTGTTTTTCAATGAACTTGGTATGGGACTTAGGATTGTCTTTAGAGATTCCCACCACATTGAATCCAAATTTTTTCAGTCTTGCAAAATTGTCACGGAAGTCACAAGCTTCTGTTGTACATCCTGGTGTCATATCTCTGGGATAAAAATAGACAACGATCCCATTTTTCCCTGTTAGGTCAGCGAGTTTTACTTTTTCGCCGTTTTGGTTGATACTTGTAAAATTGGGGGCTTTTTTCCCTACTTCCAACATAATTATCTCTCCTGGTTATTGCATACTTTTAGACAATTTTCAGTTGTCAATTTCGGAATTTGGTTCGATACTCTTTGTATGGACTCCAAGGAAAGAGCAGCACTGATTCGCGAAGCAAATACTGCCTTCAATGCAGGCGATATTCGTAAAGCACGTGAACTCTTCCTCAAAACTGACTACAAAGATGGTCTCATCCGTTTGGGTGATCATTTTATGTACGATCGGAAACTTCCTATGTTGGCCTTTGGATACTATAAAAAAGCCGGTAGACAGGACAAAGTGGACGAAATTTTCCAACGTATGGTCTATGCACTTTCTGTTTGGCTTGGTCGTGACAAATGGAAACTACCCAATGCAACAAACCAAATGGAAACGAAAGGAGTTACCGACTCTCGTCCGCTCAACCCAGATGATTTTGTAGTGCATCCCATTCTAAAAGCAAAGGCTTTAGAGATACTTTCTTCAAATCGATAGTCCATTCGGATCGTCTAAGGAATAAACATGATAGACAGTTTTACCTTACAAGCTCTTGTTATCTCTACTCTTATTTTATTTTCAATTTTATCGAGTAAACTATTCTTCCGCTTTGGATTTCCGATCTTACTTATTTTTTTAACTTTTGGTATGTTAGCTGGTGCTGATGGCCCAGGACAAATTGATTTTAGTGATTATGGTTTAGCTCAATCCATCGGGATTTTTGCTCTCATTTATATTTTGTTTTTGGGTGGTCTTGAGAGCGAGTGGGATAGTTTAAAAAACTTTTTGGCAGTTGGGATTCGTTTGTCTATCATTGGTACGATCCTTACAGCGCTGATTTTAGGTGTTCTCATCCACTATTTATTTCCCGTTTTGGGATTTATGGAATCTTTTTTACTTGGTTCGATTGTGAGTGCGACTGATGCAGCTTCAGTTTTTAATATTTTTAAAACAGGATCTTCTGATTTACCTGTTCATTTAAAAAAGATCATCGAATTTGAATCTGGTTCTAACGATGCGGTGGGTGTACTCTTAACAACCATCTTTATGAACCTCATCACGGCCGATGCAAGTTTTAGTGGATTCCAATTCTTTCGATTTTTTGTCATGCAAGTTCTTGTAGGATCAATGATGGGATACAGTTTGGGGATCCTTATTCTTTATTTGATGAACTCCGTCAAACTTGGGTATGACGGTCTGTATTTAGTTTTTATCACGGCCTCTGTTCCTTTTATTTATGCAGTCACTACTGTGTTCCAAGGAAATGGATTTTTAGCGGTTTATATCGCTGGGATCATTGTGGGTCGAAACAAATTCATACATAAAAAATCCATTTTTCGTTTTTTAAACGGATATGTTTGGATTTTGCAGATTGGAATGTTCCTTTGTTTTGGGCTTCTTGTATATCCTTCTCGGATGGTAAATATTTGGGTGCCGGGACTTCTCATTGGGGTATTACTCATTCTTTTTGCAAGACCTGTGGCAGTGTTTATTTCACTATTCCGTGTGAATTTACCTGTTAAAGAAAAGTTATTTATATCTTGGGTTGGGTTACGTGGTGCTTCACCAATCATCCTTGCTACCTTTCCTATTGCCCAAGGATTGGTATGGGGGGACTTACTCTTTCATATTGTATTTTTTGTGGTTCTTGTTTCCCTTCTTGTCCAAGGTTCGCTTATCCCTCGGGTGGCACAGTGGTTAGGAATTTTAAAAAAGGATCCCGATCGTAAAATTTACCATCCTACAGACTTTGATAACATTGAGTTTCCAGGAATGACTTTACAAGAGTTGATAGTTCCATATAACTCCAGTGTGGTGGACAAAGCTTTGTTTGAAATAAAACTCCCAGAGCAGTCTCATATTTTACTCATTGCCCGTGGGGAACAATTTTTGATTCCTTCTGGAAATACACAAGTAAGAGGTGGGGACGTGATTTGGGTCTTGGCAAAAGACGAGGTGATGCCAATCATTGGCAAAACTTTTATGGCAATTTCATAATTGTCTGCTTAATGATTACCTATTAACTTTTGCCATTTTTTTATCCAATCGAAATCCGTAATATACAGGAAGGGCAATGAGAGTAATCATCAGTCCCCAAGATGCCGTAACAGGTTTTTCGATGAATAGAATCATCATCACAGCAATATTAGCTAAAATATAAAGAAAAATAGGCAATGGATAAAAAGGAATTTTATAATCTGATTTCATTCCCATCCTTTCAAACCGAAAGGGAGTGGCTGCTGTAAGACAAGACAAAATCAGAATCGAACAAGTGATCATGTAAAGCAGGGCTTCGATTTCTTTAACAAACAAAAAGAGAATCGCCACGAAGCCTTGGAAAAAAATAGAAACATAAGGACTATGCCATTTGGGATGGACCTTGGAAAAAGAGGGAAGGAACACTCCATCTCTTGCCATTGCAAAGTACACTCGACTTCCTCCGATGAGAATTGCCGACATCGATCCCAAAATTACCCAAGCAATAAAACTCGTAGTTAAAATTGAATAATTTATACCAAATAACTTTTGAAAGGCGATTGCTCCAATCCCATCTTGGCCAGCTAATTCTTCAATAGGAGCTGAAATCACAAAAAGTAAATTGATAGCGAAATAGAGTCCAGCCACAAGAAAACAAGCAGTGATGGCAGAACGAACAATGGTTTGTTCTGGGTTTTTGACTTCTTCCGCAATATAGGTTATCATATTCCAACCCAAATAGGAGAAGGACACAGGCACAATCCCAATCAAAACCTTGGAGTAAAAAGAAAGTTCCATCAGATTGGGAAAGGGAGTGTTCCATAAATAAGACCAGTTAGTGTTTCCCATTGAAAACCCAAGCGCTAGAAAGAGAAGAAGGCCTGTAATTTTTAAGACAGCAAATACATTTTGTACACGGACTGCCGATTTAATTCCAAAGAAGTTGAGAATGCTAAAAAATAGAATTGGTAAAACGCCAATGAAGGTAATGGAACTGATTTGTAAATCTAATCCAAGTAAGGTGTAAGTAGGTGATTCCCAAACGGGAATTCCTGGAAATAAAATTTGAACATACTTTCCAAAAGCGAGAGCGAGTACCGACACACAAGCAGAGAAATTGGTGAGTAAAGAAGACCATCCGCTCATAAAGGCGATGGCAGGGGAATAAGCAACTTTTAGATAAACATAATCTCCGCCAGCAAAAGGAAGGAGACGTGCCGCATAAGCATAAGTGATGGAACCTGAGAGGGCCAAAATTCCGCCCACAATCCAACAGAATAAAACTATCCAGAGGTTTCCCGTTTCTTTGATTAAGTATCCAGAGGTGAAAAAAATTCCCGACCCCACCATGGAAGAAAAGAGTACGGAAATGGAATCAAAGGTATTTAAAGTACGTTTTAATTCCAATTAACCGCCGAGGAGTCGTTTTACCATTGTTTCAGAAATTGGTTTCATAGAAGAAGCAGACAAAGTTCCGATTTTACCTTTGAATTCTTCTGGGCTTAACATCATTCCAAGAGAAAAGATATTTTCGCTTTCTACTTCCTTTTTCTTTAGTTCTGCAAGTAGGCTTGAAATATTCCCTTTGCTATTCTCTAAAATTTCTGGTTTGGTAAACTTTCCCTCACCTAACTCTGGGAACAGTGGTTCACCTTCAAAAAGAAGTTCTTTGAGTTTGTCTTCTTCTTGTGAGTTATCTTCCAAAAGTCCAATCCGAGATTGTTCCTTGGAAAGTTGTTTTTGCAATTCAGTGAGTCTTGATTGGATATTATGGTACTGAACAGGAAGGCTGACAACAAAGTCGGATTTTTCATCAGACTTTTGTACAGGAACTCCTGATTTTCCAGAAACATCTTTAGTGTCCTTTTTGTCCTGGACTAGTTTTTCGGCTGAGTTGAGGAGACGATTGAGACGAACATCCATGTCCTACCTTCCTTGGTAAAGGCCTTATGTCTCGGCGGTGCCTGGACACAAATCCTATGACTACCTGTCTAATTTTCGGTTAGCCCGTACAAGGAAAATAAACTTTTTCTAAAAAAAAGTAAAGAATTATTAAAGTTGACTCGGGTTTTTGCAAGGTTTTGCTTGTGGGAGTTTATGGAAAGAAACCAATTTCTTCTCTTTCTCTCCTTTTTGTTCTCCACCGTTGCCACAATTCTCGGAATTGCCATTTTGGTATCTGGATCAAGCCTTGCCCGTTTTTCTAGTGGGACCGGCGGTAGTCTTTTCCAAGCCAGTGAAATTGGTGCTGTCGTCATACCGATCGTAGGTGAAATCCATTCCGGAGAATCTACTTTTGATTCCACAGGTGCTGATACCGTTTTACGCCAATTACGCGAATTGGAAGAGGACGGAAATATCAAAGGCATCCTCATTGAAATCAACTCTCCCGGTGGAACCGTTGCTGCTTCTCAAGAAATTTTCAACGAACTGCTTCATTTACGGAAAACCAAAAAGATTGTTGTGAGTATGAAAGACGTAGCAGCATCCGGCGGGTATTATATTGCCGCCGCTTCCGACTATATCTTTGCACAAAACGGTACCATTACAGGTTCCATTGGAGTCATCTCTTTTGCACCTAACGTGAAAGGGCTTTTGGATCGTTATGGGGTAGGAGTTCGCACCTACAAAGCTGGGAAATACAAAGATATGTACTCTCCTTTCCGTGATTCTACAAACGAAGAAGACGATATGATTGGAAAACAGTTGCAAGACACCTATCGTAAGTTTGTCGAAGATGTTGCTAAAGGAAGAAACAAAACTGTTAAATCCATTGAAGAGTTAGCAGAAGGAAAAATTTATTCCGGTGAAGATGCATTCCGTAACAAACTTGTGGATGACATAGGAGGGAGACGGGAAGCTCATAAAAAACTTTCAGAACTCTGCCAATACGATGGCCTCATTCCACTCTTTGAACAAGAGATCTCTCCCTTCGATCGTTTTTTACAAACATTGGGTGTGAGTTTTCTCGGCGATCATTCTCATGTATCCAAAATTAAATCTCTCATCCAATCACAAGTGTTGGTGATTTTACCTACGGCTCTTGGAAAATTAATGTTATGAGAGATTTTTTCTTTGATTTAGTGGATGTATTGGAATTAGTATTTTTGGATCCTCTTCGTTATTCAGAGGAGGTCCAAGAAATTCCATTTGCGGCAAGCCCAGTGTCGAATTGGTTGTTTTCTATTTTTTCCGCCTTATCTTTGTCAGTGGGGATGAGTATCCTTTCGGCTCCTTATACAATTTCTACATTATCGTTTTTGTTTTTTGGTTTTATCGCCAATTTATTACTCTTTCGATTTTTTCCTTTTTTTTACTCTCTAGTCGCTGACTATTATGTACAAAAAAAGGGAAGGACACCGAAACTTTTATTTTTGATCCTCTTTGCTAGACACTCCGTCGTACTTTTTTTGTTATTTGCTCCCGTTTGTATCGTATTTCATGCATTAGGACTTTCAGGGCTTGGTTCTGGATTATTTTTGCTTCTCAGTTTTATTTTGTTATATAGCCTAGTTGTTTCTCGAGGATTAAAATCTATTTATGAATTAAGAAATCGTGATTCTCTTCGGTTTTCGTTTTATGCACTTGGACTCACCATTGTTTTTCCTTTTCTAATGAATTTGTATACAGCAACGAGTATCCTGCAATCGATATCGGGCGGTTTTTAATTTGAATATACTCATTACGAATGACGACGGGATTTCTTCCGCCGGAATCAAAGCTTTGGAACGTGTCCTTGGTAAATCTTTTAACACCTATCTCATTGCTCCTCTAAAAGAACGTTCTGTCACTTCGATGGCACTCACTGTGTTCCAGGGGATGAGAGTCGAACGTATCAACGATAACCACTACATTGCGGATGGATTTCCTGCTGATTGTGTGAATATTGGATTGTATGCAGAGATCTTTCCTAAAATTGATTTTGTGATCTCAGGGATCAATCGTGGTGTGAATATGGGGTATGATGTCCACTATTCAGGAACGGTAGGTGCTGCCAAACATGGTGCCCTTCATGGGATTCCATCGCTTGCGGTCAGTTCAGGTCGGATTGATCCAGATGATGGTTATACAAAAGAAGCAGAACTGGTTTTATCTTTTTTAGATAAATACAAATCACAGATAGAGTCCGGTGAAGTTTGGAATTTAAACTTTCCTCCCGAAATTTCTGGTTCAGGCACATTAAATGAAATTGTATTTACGAGACTTGGTCGTCGTCGTTACTCCGAAAAATATGAAAAAAAACAAATCATCGAAGGAGTCAGCGAATTTCAATTAAACGGAAGTTTGCTTGGACACGACGAAGAAACAGGCACTGACTTTGAGGCTTATTACCAAGGTAAACTTCCAGTGACTCCCATCCAATTGGATCTTACTGAAAAAAAACGACTAACAGAATTACAATCTAAGTAGAACTTATGGCAGAAGAAACAGATTACCTCGGTTATATGAACAAAGGCAATTATGCTATGGCATTGAATCTTTTGGACCAGGCCTTACTCCAAAATCCAGAAGATCCTATCCTTTTGTATAATTTTGCTTTGTGTTGTTTTCAGACTAAAAATTTCAAAAAATCGATTCAGGTTTTGGATCGGATCCTCAGTGAATACCCTGGTTTTATTGAACTGGATAATGTGTACCGCCTAAAAGTATTTGCACTTGTGGAATTAAAGGATTGGGAATCGGCAGAATCCATTATCAAAGAAAGATTACAAGTGGCTGTGGATGATGCAAAACTCCTTTCGTTTTTAGCCCATGTTTATGAGTACACCCACAGATTGGAAGAGGCCATAGAAATCCATAGAAGGATTTTAAGGCACACTCCCGATTACAAAAACAGTCTGAACTCTCTTGGATACCTTCTTGCGTTGAAAAAAAAGCCAAACCCCGAGGAACGTGCGGAAGCCATTCGCTCGTTAAAAAAAGCATTGGAACTGGATCCAAACAATCCGGCCTATTTGGATTCCTTTGGTTATTTTTTGCAAACCATTGGAAAACCAGAAGAAGCATGGAAAGCTTACCGAAAGGCCCTGCAAAAGAACCCAAACCATCCGATCCTCTTAGAAAGATTGAAGAACCTAAAGAAATAAATCTCCGTTTTGTTGACACAGTCCCTAAGCCAAAAACACTGGTGTTTCAAGGACTTTCTCGGGATGTAGCGCAGTGGTAGCGCATCTGTTTTGGGTACAGAGGGTCGCAGGTTCAAATCCTGTCATCCCGAATCAGTTGGTTCTATCCGACCCGGTAGCTCAGCTGGATAGAGCAACTGCCTTCTAAGCAGTTGGTCGGGGGTTCGAATCCCTCCCGGGTCAAAACGTTTTAGAAACGGTGGATGTAGTTCAGCGGTAGAGCCCCGGTTTGTGGTACCGGTCGTCGCGGGTTCGAATCCCGTCATCCACCCATTAAATCGCCTTCGGCGATTCAAATTCCAAACAAATTAATATTAGAAACCAAAAGATTGGGATTCGAACGATTTTGCGATAGAGTTCGAGTAGTCAATTTGGCAAGACACCTTGCCTAATTGGCGTTAAGCGAGAACGACCGAGCGCAAGGATGTGCGAGGGCTCGAAGGAAGACGGCCTGGAACGAGTTCGACCCGGACGGGAGAACCGTGTAAGGCGAAATCCCGTCATCCACCCATTTGTAATTTCCCCTTCAACGAATATATTATCTTAAAAATTTCATGGGCGCCTTGCGTTCGTCTGGCCCTCCGTGGCCAGAACTCCTGCTCGCACCCTTCCGTGTATGCTGTTCGGCGGCCTAGGCATGTTGAAGAAAGAAATCGAGTTCATTGGGAAATTTGATACAAATAAAGAGTTTTTTAAGAAACAAGTTTTGATTTGTTAAATAGTTTTAAATGGATAATGCGAACGATGGGGCCAACAACGAGTAGTTGAGCAAGAAGTGCCACCGGATAATTTTTTAAGACCGAACTTATGTAATGTTCTCGAAAGTGGTTTTCTGTTCCAATATTGATAAGGGTTGTGATGAGTGTCATCAGCAAACACATCGAAGTAACCATAAGTAGAACCATGATTAAAATATGTTTAAACTTTGGATCACTCGGGGAGACAAAAATCTTATGTAATTTTTGTACATTGTGGCTAACCACCAATTGTTCTACTGCAAATGCGATTAAAAAAATGGGAATAAACTGTCTAACAATCATTAGTAATGTATTGGTATGAAACCCAAAAATTAATATGATATTGTATGATAACATAACTGTTACCATACCAATTGTCATCAGAGTAGAAAAAACTGATTCTTCTTTAAGGATTCGATTCAAGAAATCTCCTTTTCATTTTTTTGGGAAATGAAATCAGGAGCACAATTATTTTTATAGTTCGTTTTGGCAATAGATTTCATCGGACAAGATTCCTAGTATCCTTATCCAAGTATTTGCCATGAAAAGAACATAGATAAATTTGTTTTAAAGATGGGTCGTAGAAATATTTCGGATAAAACGGTAACTCATCGAATGAATTTCCTTACAACCGATTTGATTCTGGATTCCAATCGTATTCCATGCGTCTTGCGGTTCGAATGGCTACGTCCAATCCAAATAGTTTTTGAAGAAGATAAAAACTCAAATGGATTCCAGAGGAAATTCCTCCTGAAGTAAGAATTTTCCCATTATCAGTATATCTGACATTTTCTTTTATATCTAACAGTGGATAATTGTTTTTTAGAGTATCCATATCCATCCAATGAGTGGTGACATCTAGGCGATCTAAAAGTCCTATTTCTGCTAATAGAAAAGCACCTGTACAAATGGAAGCTAAATGCTTAACTTCTAAGTATTTAGCTTTAATCCAACTAAGGGTTGTTTGATTTTTAATCTCTAACTCTTCGGCACCGAATCCGCCAGGAACTATTAAAATGTCAATCGGCGGGCAATTTGCGTAGTCGTAGTTAGGCAAAACCATGAGTCCGTTCCTTGCTTTAACGGCTGAAAGATTTTCTGCAACTAGAAATACCTTACATAATTTATTGTGATCGTTGGTTTCTGCGATAGAAAATACTTCGAAGGGTCCAGCAAAGTCCATTACTTCCACTTCAGAGAATACTAGAATTCCTATATGCAACATGGATACAAACCTCATTTTTTTACTTTACTTTATAAATAATTAATTTCTAATATGCGTCGTTTCTAACGAAACAAAATAAGTGATTCACTGGAAGGTAAAAAAATATGTCATTCCAAGATGCGATTAAGGTATGTTTTCAAAAATATGCTGATTTTAGTGGCAATGCAAAAAGACCAGAATTTTGGTGGTGGGTTGTTTTCTGCATCATTATTAGTGCAGGACTCAACATGATCATTCCGATCATCGGAGGAATTTTTTCCTTAGCAGTTTTGTTGCCAAGTTTGAGTGTCGGTTCCCGTAGACTTCATGATGTAGGAATGAGTGGTTGGTGGCAATTGATTGGTCTTACAGGAATTGGGTTTCTTGTGTTGATTTATTTTTGGGCTCAGAAAGGAAAAGGTTAGAATTTTACTTTGCCTTGTTAAATCTCCGCGTTAGGGAGACGCAGGGCTTGGTCACCTACCATTGTTAGATGGTGGGTGACGGGAGCGAAAGCGAACCCCGGAGTGGCCCGGCCCTTTTTCATTAGGAATTTGAAATTTGGTTAAATTGGGAACGCACTATTTTTTTTTTATAAATACGATGATCCACTTCTATTGCATTTTTAATAAAAGTGATTAGGTCAGATTCGTTGATTTCATCTTCCGAATGAAATGTGATACAATAAACTTGTTTACGATTTTCTTTTTCTAGTTTTTGATTGGGGTCGTTTAACAGATATCCGTTACAAAATCCAAACTGCACTCCAGATTTTGGGCCAGGTTTGATTGAGGCTGGCCAAATAAAACATACACGGCTATTTTGAAAGTAGTAGAGGACGGAATAGGAGATCCTTTCTTCGAGAGTATCAAATGGTTTTAAAATTTCTTTTAATCGCATTACAATAGAAATCTCAGTTTCTGTTAAAGAAGAATAGAATTGTTCGAATTTGTCTTTCATTGAATTGTAATGGTTTCGGTCTATCTATCAAAAAATGAATGATTAGAGAATCAAGGAATTTTGGTTTACGTCAACCAATTGTTTGGATAGGAGAAGATCGTTTCTGGATGAAGAATGTTTTGAGAGGATCAATCGATAAAAGTGATTATTGGTCTTTCTTTTGGTTTTCTGGTAAAAATATGGTTTTTTCTTTTTGATTGGAAATTCTATCTAAGGGGCTAACAATATTTTCTAATCGGCTTCTGGCAACTTTTGTATAAATTTGAGTGGTTCGGACACTGGCGTGTCCGAGTAATGTTTGGATCATACGAAGGTCCGTTCCCAATTCTAAAAGATGAGTGGCAAAGGCATGCCGCAAACTATGGAAACTGACTTTCTTTTTTATTTTCGCCTTTTTTGCTGCATTGGTGAAAATGCTTTCCGCCGTACGAATGTTAAGTGGTCTATTGTTTAGACCTGGAAACAGCCATGGGTTTGCTCGCATTTCATTATAACTTTGTTTCAATAACAAATTGTAATCTCTAACTTTTAAATATTCTTTAAGTTCTTCTACAAGTGAACTTGCAAGTATGGTATACCTATCTTTTTTTCCTTTTCCTTGTGTCACTCGAACCATATTTCTTTTTAGATCGATATCAGTTATTTTTAAATGAATTACTTCGCTCACACGTAATCCAGAAGAGTAGCTGATCAAAAGTAACATTTTGTGTTTTCGATTGGGTAAGGCATTAAAGATGGCTCTTGTTTCCTCTGCAGATAAAACTTCTGGAAGTTTGGATTCCACTTTCATCTTTGGAAATTTTAAATTGGTAAACTGGTTTCTGACTTCGCGAAAATAAAAGATAAATGCCTGTCTTGCGGAACGAACACTTGAAGATTTGGCACCACGTTCCATGAATAAATGATCTAGATAATTTTCTAAATCTATCATTCGTATGTTCGAAGGAAGTTTTTCTGTAAACATTAGTAACCGAAATAGGTGAGAGAAGTAGGTTTTGGTAGTGCAAAATGTAAAATTTCTTTCTCTTGTGGCTTTGAAATAGTCCTCTAAAATTCCACATTTTTTGGGAATTTCTTTTGGTGAAATCCGAATATCATCCGATTCAAATGCATCTAATACTTGTTTTATGATTTTTGGATCATTTGGATAAGACCATGACTTGGTCACAGAATGGTAACAAGCATTGGGAATTGACTTTGCAATGGAGAAAAAAGTTTTAGAAAATCCAAATTGCAAATGGAACCGATTGTCTTGAACGGAATAACGTAGTTTGATCATTTGACACCTAACCTTGTATTGGTAAGTGTAATAGGTGGAATCCTTTCTGTTTGGTTCTTGATTTTGGAAGTTTTATTTGAGTTTCGTTTATTTTTGTGTGCGGT
This sequence comes from Leptospira harrisiae, assembly GCF_002811945.1. Taxonomy (NCBI): domain Bacteria; kingdom Pseudomonadati; phylum Spirochaetota; class Leptospiria; order Leptospirales; family Leptospiraceae; genus Leptospira; species Leptospira harrisiae. The sequence goes on from NZ_NPDX01000001.1 coordinate 260,975, forward strand.
GGGTTTTGCGCGTGAATATTGTATCCCCGCCCTGAATTGGGTGGGGAACTAGACCCGCCTCCCAATGGCTACCTTCTATCACAACCTAGCAAATCTGATAGCCAAAACTATTTTCCCAAAGTTTTTTTCTTGGAAAGTTCGCATTCTCACATAACTTGAGAGATATGAACCTAATCACTGTCGGGCTCGGCCTATTTTTTATTCTCTATGGAACCACCACCTATATCCTACGCATTTACAAACCAGGTTTTTTTTGGAAGTTGGAACCGATGAAACAAAAATGGGGCGAAAAACGTGGATACTTCATCCATGTATTTAGTTATTCGATCCTTCCCGTCATTTTAGGAATTGTTTATACCATTCTTGGATTTAAAGGTTAGCTATTGTTTGGTGATTTTTGAGAGATTATGGAATTTTGCTCTTATTCGGTTTAAGTGAGTGGGCGCCTCCAATTTTTACCAAAACCTAAATCAAATGTAAAAAGGACCGGGCCCTCCGCTTCAATCTTTCTCTTACGAGAAAGGATTTCCGCTAGGGTCCCTGGCGCTTAAGTTATGTTTGTGTTTAAAGTTTGTGAGAGAGAATTGTATCTTGTCTTGAAGGAGTTCTGTCTTCTGGATAGTCAGTGCTAAAATGTAACCCACGACTTTCCTTCCGTAAGAGTGCAGAACGAACAATTAGTTCTGCCACTTTGACTAAATTTCTAAGTTCCAATAACCCAAGTGAGACAGTGGTTCTGTTGTAATAGTCTTTTACTTCTTCTGAAATTAATTTCAACCGACGGAGTGCCCTTTCCAAACGCATATCGGAACGCACAATCCCCACATAATTACTCATAATGGTTTTGATTTCTACCAAATCATGGGAGATAAGAACCCACTCTTCTGTATTCGTAGTTCCTTCTTTGTTCCAATCAGGAATGAGATCCGTTTCTTGTGAGTAACTTAGTTTTCCTTGGGACTTGATATCTCCTGCAATTCTATGCGAGAAAACAAGGCATTCTAGTAAACTATTTGATGCCAATCGGTTCCCGCCATGCACTCCCGTGCAAGTGGTTTCCCCGCATGCATATAAATCGACAATATTGGTTCGTCCCAATAGATCGGTGGCCACACCACCGCACATATAATGAGCCGCAGGAACTACTGGGATAGGATCGGTTGTGATATCAATCCCGAGTTTTTTACAGCGTTCATAGATCGATGGGAAGTGGTTGATAATGTCGTTGGCTGGCCTGTGAGTGATGTCGAGAAGGACATGAGGTTCTCCTCTTTTTTTCATCGTATCGTCTATGGCGCGAGCTACTATATCCCTAGGTGCAAGTTCTCCCATATCGTGATAGTCTTTCATAAAAGGTCTACCACCTATCTCTCGTAAAATGCCACCATGACCTCGAACTGCCTCTGAAATTAAAAAACTATTTCCTTGTTCATGAAAAAGAGAAGTGGGGTGGAATTGATAAAACTCCATATTTTTAACGATGGCCCCAGCACGGTAGGCACTCGCCACTCCGTCGCCAGTGGCAATGTTGGGATTGGTCGTATGAAGATACACCTGACCGGCACCACCAGTAGCCAATATGGTTTTTTTGGCCAAAACTGGAAATACTTCACCAGTCTCTGTATCTACAATATAAGCACCATAACATCGCAAAGGAAGATTGTCTTTATCCTTTAAATGGTGTTTGGTGATAAGATCTACACAGGCATGGTTTTCTAAAATTTGAATGTTTTTGTTTGCATGAACATTGTCAAGTAATGACTGTTCAACGGCACTTCCTGTTCTATCAAGAGAGTGGATGATCCGATTTTTGCTATGACCACCTTCCCGAGCAAGGTCGAGTTCCCCTGTTTGGTTTCTGGTAAAGGGAACTCCTAGATCCAGAAGTTCCCGAACTCTGGTTGGTCCTTCTTCGACAAGGACTCGCACCGCTTCTAAATCACAAAGGCCTGCCCCCGACTCCAAGGTATCTTTGATATGTTCTTCAAACTTATCCTTATCATCAAAAACTGAGGCAATTCCCCCTTGTGCATAATTGGTATTGGATTCGTAGTCTGCCTTTTTGGTAACAACCACTACAGATCCAAGCGGAGCTAACTTCAATGCGGTAAAGAGGCCACTCACTCCGCTTCCAATGATCAAAAAATCCGATTTAATTCGAGTCACATGATTTCCAATTGTATCTTTAAGTCATATCCTTACCTTTAGGGCCTAAGGATTATTTTGCGTTTAACATTCCTTCAATGTAATCCAAACTTCTGATTAACATATAGTCTGGTTTAATGGCATCGTTGGCATGTGATTTTAAGAAGGCATCTGCCTTTCCATTTTTCTTAGCATACTCTTTGATGGCATTGACATTGAATTTGGATTTCACAACACCTTCGTGTGGAATTAAGGGTAAGTGGTTCCACATATCTTCTTCACGGTAACGGAAAGGAAATCCACCATCTGGTTCTTCTGATACTTCAATGTCTGGAGACACTCCCACAACTTGGATGGTTTTTCCAGATGGAGAATAGTATCTTGCATTTGTGATTTTGAGTAGGTAATCAGGATTGTTTTCGAGGTTATTTAAACTTTGAACCGTTGCTTTTCCAAAAGTTCTTTCACCAAGTAAAATTCCGCGACCATGGTGTTGGATGGCACTTGCTACAATTTCTGATGCAGATGCTGATTTGGAATTGATCATCACAACTAAAGGTAGTTTGGTGATGTCTTTGTTTTTAGCATATTTTTCTTCATCACTGCGAAATGGAGTTCTTGTGAACACAATCATTCCTTTTTCAATAAACATATCAGCAATGTCGATGGCAAGATCCAAATACCCACCAGAGTTTCCACGTAAGTCTAGGATGAGAGCCTTTAATGGTTTTCCACTTTCTTTGGCTTCTTGTTCCATCTCCACAACGGCATTGGCAATTTGTGTATCGATGGGAGCTTCGCCTGGACCTGGTTTTACAAATCCAGTGAGTTTGATATAACCCACTTGTGGATTTTCTTTTACGATATGATGTGTTACGTTTTTAATAGTAATTTTATCACGGATGACTTCGATATCGGTTTTTCCAGTATTTCCTTTTCTTGTGATGGTAAGAACGACTTTAGTGGCTTTAGGCCCTTTGATTTTTTTTACCACTTTGTCGAGAGATAGGTTTTTGATGACCTTCCCGTCAACTGCCACAATGGTGTCACCACTTCGAATCCCGGCACGAACTGCTGGACTTCCTTCTAATGGATTTTCGACCACTACTTCACGGCTTCCTCCACCGGAAAGAATGGCTCCGATTCCTTCAAAAGATCCATCGCTGATTTTTGCCATGGACTCTTCCCACATTTCTTTTAGGAATACATTGGAATGTGGATCTAAAGAATTTAAATAACCATTGGCTGCAGCAAGAAACACTTGTTCCATGCTAAAATCTTTTTTATCTTCTTCTTCCTCTGGAAGTTCCCCATCAAGTTCCACTAATCCTTTAAGGACTGGCGTTTTGTAAGTTTCCAAATTGTCTTGGATGTAAGAGATCACTCGATCAAATTCTTTACGTGAAAAGTTAATTTCTTCCCATTTTGTTGCGATTACTGATTTTTTCAGTTTTTCTTTATCAATGAGTTTTTTGAGCTCTGCGTCAGAAAGTTTTCTGTTTTCGTTTTTCTTTAGTTTCTCTTTTTGGATTTTTTCCACAAGAGTATAGTCTGGATCAAATAACACGAATTTGTCGGAAGGAGAGATCTTAAAAGTTTTTCCTGGCCAAAGATCATCTTTGTCATCGTATTTTTCCCTTTCGTTGAAATAACTTTCCGGGTAAATATAGAGTGGGTGAGGCATACTGAGAACCGCAAAAGATGCCGCATCAGTGAATGCACGGTTTTTATTGATATTTTTATCAATGTAATACTTATCCACAGATTTGACCACGGTTTCGAAGTCTTGGTATGTAAAATTGGTAACTCGATTCGGTGCTTTTTTGGCTTCCGGTTCGCAGGAAATGAATCCTACTGGGAGGGCAAAACTGAGTAGGGTGAAAAAGGAAAGTAGGTAAACAATTCGTTTCAAGGGATCTCTCGTAAAGTGGATAGATTATCCTAAGAATTTCCGATTTTCCAGTCCATGCAACTCAAAAAAAATCGGGACAAATCTAGGACACACGTATATCATAGACGGTGCCATGCGTCCTTTCGTTGTCCTGATTTTTGCTCTTTCCCTTGGGTTTTGTAAAACAGAACCTCAGAAGAACCCAACACGGGATCCCTACAGTTTGGAAACTCTAATCTTTTTAGAAGAGGTGCTTCTGGATGTATGGGATTCTACTGAGTCAAAAGAAGAGACAATGTCTCGACTAAGATACGTTTGCCGAACTCGAGATACCGATGATGGATATTTATGTTACACTTGGGGATTACTCGAATACCATCGAGGCAATTATGCAGAGAGTTACACTGCGTTTAGAAAGGCTCTAGAAAAAAATCCGAACGATAGCCTTTATAAAAATATGTTACGAATTTCCGCCGAAAAATCAGGAAATTTACCAGATTTAAAGGCCCATTCGTATGATGGGGAAGTTTTTGCCGTGTTTACAGAAACTCAAAAACTTTGTAAGGAAAACAAACAGCCGAAACCAGAATCCTTTCTATTTCTTGCCGAACGAGGTGTTCTCACGAAGGAAAGTTTACGCAAAGGTGTTCTTGCAGATTGTTTTCAAAGTCTGAGTGCCTCTGACAAATCCATTGTCCAAAAAGAAATCTTTCATTCATCTCCATCTTATAAAGAGCGTCTTTATGCAGACCAAATGAAGTCGGATCCTTTCTCTCGGATTTGGGACACAGCTAGTTACCATAGGGGGGAATCTGGAAAGGAAGCTGTTGGTGCAAGTGCCGGAGTGGTTTCTGTGAGTTCTGCGGTCGGAACGGAAGCGGGAGTTCCTTTGTTAGGAACGACGTTCAAACCTGGGACTTCGATCACTGAAGCTTGGAAGAAAGTAAAACTTGCCTCTGCTTCTGGAAATGAAACACAAGGTAGAGAAGGCCTTCGTAGTTTTTTATTGGAGATCCAATCGGCAAAACACAAAGGAAAACTTGAAGCTCAGTTGGCCCTTGCCTTAGAAAGGGCCGCCAAATTACTTTTGGAACAAGACCCTCAATATTCTAAACTTCGTTTCCTTGCGAAAGAACTCTAAGATAGTCTTTAATGGTTTTGTCCATTCCATCCACAAGGCTTTGGCTCACCAGCCTATGGCCTATGGAAACTTCCGCCAAATAGGGGAGTTTCGCAAAAAGTTTTAAATTATTTGTATCCAAGTCATGGCCTGCATTTACACCTAAGCCTAGTTTGTGGGCTTCTTTTGCTGCTAATTCATAACTTTGAAAACAAGATAAACCTTCTTCTAGAGATTTGTCGTAAGCATTTGCAAAAGGCCCAGTATAAAGTTCAATACGTTCGGCTCCGAGTTCCTTCACAAGAGGATAATCTTCAAATCCTGTTTCCATAAACAAAGACACACGAATTCCTACCTCGTTTAGCCTTTTGACCATTGGTTTTAAGGTTTGGAACACTGTTTTGTTTTTTAGGTCAAACCCATGGTCAGAGGTGATTTCCCCAGGTTTGACTGGGACAAGGGTGGCCTGGTCAGGTTTAGCTGCAAGGACTAGGTTTAAAAACCGTTCACTTGGTTCGCCTTCAATATTGAATTCCTTTTTTGGAGCTCCACTTTTTGTGATTTTTGTATTGTAAGAATTTAGAAAATTCTGAATTTCGAATACATCTTGTTTGGTGATATGCCTTTCATCCTCTCTGGGGTGGATGGTGATGCCGTAGGCACCCGCATCCAAGATAATCTCTGAAATTTGAATGACACTAGGAATGGATCCGCCACGGGAATTGCGTAAAGTGGCGATCTTGTTAACATTGACACTTAATTGGGTCATAGGAAAAAAAAAACTTTTCATTAATTTTCATCCAGGAGAAAACCGTCCAATTTCAAAAAGGTTGTCCCCGAGAGAGGATTTCCAAAACTGTCAAAAGTACGTTTATGGTCGCAAAAAAAGCAGTCAAGAAGCAGGCACCGCCCAAGAAAAAAGCGGTAGCCAAAGAAAAACCCAAGGACCTCAAGTCCGCTTCCCCGAAGGAAGACAAAAAAAAGGCAGTCGCTGGTGCAAAAGCTCCCGCTACGAAAGCGAAAGCTGTGCCTGCCCCTAAAGCCGCATCTGTCGCAGTAAAGGACAAACCGGCACCCGTCACGAAGGCACCTGCGGTCAAAATTGATCCCAACAACCCTCTCGGCAAAAAATTCAATTGTTACTCTTGTGGAACTAAGTTTTACGATTTGTACAAACCGGAAAAAAAATGCCCGAAATGTGGTGCAGACCAATTGGCCAAACCCGCTATCAAATCCCGAATGGCTGCCATCCGCAGTTCGGAATACGAAGTGGAAGAAGAGGAAGAGCCAGTTCTAGAAGATGATGAACTCATGGAAGAAACAGAAGAATTGGAAGAGACCGAAGAAGAGGAGGTCGTAGCCGAGGAAGAGGAGTGATCCTCCCTGTCCTAGGTGGCCCCACCGGTTCTGGAAAAACCGCTCTCACACAAGTCCTCGACCCAAAACGTTTCGAAATTGTTTCATTTGACTCACGCCAAGTCTACCGGGATCTACCGGTAGGCACAACGGCACCCACTCCTTCAGAGTCCAATTACATCCGCCACTGGCTCGTTGGTTTTTTAAACGCAAACGAATCCATCAATGCAAGCCAATTTTCGATCTGGGCCAGAGAGGCCATAAACGACATTCGTAATCGCGGAAAAATTCCTTTTCTCATTGGAGGCACTGGCTTTTACCTCCGTGCCTTTTTATTAGGGATGTATCCCGTACCAAATGTACCCAAAGAAACTAAAGATTATGTTTTGGAACTTTCTTTAGAGGAAGCAAGGACTCAACTTTTTGCCAAAGATCCCAAAGCACTCGCTTCCTTGTCACCACAAGATGGATATAGAATCAAAAGGGCGTTGGAAGTTGTACTCACCGGTGTTTTGTGGTCCGATGTTTCCAAAGAAACGGTGGGTGGGTATTTAAGCGAATATCCAAACCTCCAAGTGGTTGGACATTGTTTGGACTGGCCACGTGAAATTCTCTACCGAAGGATCAACCGACGAGTGGAAGAGATCACCACGGGTATGTTAGCGGAGACAAAAGAAGTGGTTTCTAAATACGGAGCTGACTGCCCGGGGTTACGAACCTTAGGTTACAATTTTGCGCTTGCTTTCTTAAATGGAACCATAGACAGTAATACATTCATTGAGCAGCTTGCCCAAAGCCATCGGAATTATGCAAAACGACAGATCACTTGGTTCAAAAAAGATCCGTTACTTTCGCCCATTTCCTTCGAAGCAGCTGTCCAACTGTATACAAATATAGAAAAAATATAGAGAATTCACTCGGGATGTCCAATGTCGGCAAAAAATAATATCCAAGACCAACTTCTAAATACAGCAAGAAAGGAAAAAATTGATCTCACCATTTACTTGTTAAACGGAGTACCGCTGAAGGGAAAGGTTGTCAGCTTTGACAACTTCACAATCATCTTAGAAAACGATAACAAACAGAATTTGGTTTACAAACACGCCATTTCTACCATCATCCCAGCAAAACCCATCAAACTTCACAGTGAAGAAACACCGAAGGAAGCCGGAGGGACTTAACTCTTTTCTGGTTTTCCTCTGTTTCGCTTGCTAAATTCTGGTTCCAAACCCTATGGCAAAATTACCTAAAGAATCCCCGGTTGTCCTCATTATGGCTGGTGGAAAGGGGGAGAGGTTTTGGCCTCGCTCCCGCACCAATTCCCCAAAACAACTTCAAAAAGTTTATTCTAATAAAACCCTTCTACGTGAGACCATTGACCGCGCTCTCACCATCACCACACTAGACCGAATTTATATTGGAACGAATGCCAACCTTAAGGCAGAAATTCTCAAAAAAGATCCTAAATTTCCTTCTACCAATTTCATTTTAGAGCCGGAAGGAAAAAACACTGCCCCCATCATTGCACTCTCAGCTCTTTATTTTCAGAAAAAATTTGGAAATCCAAACTTAATCGTTTTGTCTGCTGATGCCTTTATTGATCCGATCAAAGAATTTACAAAAACCATTGAACAAGCCTTATACGAGACTGAAAATGGAATGGTTCTACTTGGGGTCAAACCAAACCGACCAGAAGTAGGTTATGGATATATTAGCACTGGAAAACCAACTGATGTTGGTTATACGGTAAAAGCGTTTTTTGAAAAACCTGATTTTAAAACGGCTCTAAAATACATAAAGAAAAAGAATTTTTATTGGAACCCAGGGATTTTCCTTTTCCGTACAGAAACCATTCTTTCCGAATTAGAACGGCATGCTCCTCATATTCTAAATCCTTTAAAAAATGGATTTCCTTTTAAGAGTTTTGGGGATTTAAAAACTGCCTTCCAAATGCTTCCTTCCGAGGCGATTGATACTGCGATTATGGAAAAATCCAATCGGATTCGTATGGTAGAAGCCACATTCAATTGGGACGATGTAGGTTCTTGGATGTCTCTCGAACGAATTTTACCTGGTGATAAAGATAAAAACCACCACCAAGGAAAAGAAGTTCTCTACCATAAGGCTTCAGGAAATATTTCTTCCGTCCAAAAGGAACTCATTGCCTTTCTTGGAGTAAAGGATCTCATTGTTGTAGAAGAACCAGATGTTCTTCTTGTCACTTCGCGTGACGGAGTGGGTGATATCAAAGCGATGTTATCCACAATGAGGAAAAATAAAGTTTTACAAAAGTACCTCGACTAGAAATTTGACAGAACAGGCTTGATATAAGGAGGAAGGAATGCCTTCCGGAAAAAAGAGAAAGCGTAGAAAAATCGCAACCCACAAACGTAAGAAAAAACGCAGAGCCAACAGACACAAAAAGAAGAAATAATCTTTCTTCAGTGACTTAATGTTTCCTCCGATAGATTTGTTATGAAACAAGTCTGGAGGAAACAGAAACCCCGCACACCCGGTTTCATCCGAGCATTTACCATGGAAACACCTCTCGGGGATGTCCTGGAGGCTGAGTTCAACTTTCATGAACGACTCGTTCGGTTAGCTGTAGAAATCAAAGAAGAAAAGGGACGTATGTATGGTGCTACCGTAAAAAACGGCACTGTACAAGGTGAGAAGGACATTACTTCTGGCCGTGCTTATCCCGTCTTTCGGAAGATTTGGCCCTTTCGCGAATACTTTAGTACCCTCCCTGATAAAGACATGCTTGCATGCATTGGAGGGGCGTACGAAATTTATCCCCCCTTTGTACCTGATGCCCAAGAGAAAGTTCGTTCCAAAAGATATCCTTTGGAATCGGCACTTTTCCCCTCAACTCGTTATGATTCTATTTTTGGGATTGTTCGCGAAACTCGTTTCCAACGTTGGAGAAGAAAGCGCCAAGAGGCAAGAGAGGCACGAGGATCGCTCTGGTTGCGTTTTAAGAGGCGGGTCTGGGGAGATTTGCAAGATGTCTGTATGGGCATCGGATTTGGATGTTTGGTCTATTATCTTTACTATGATTATGTCGTATTAGGGCTGACTCTAGGGATCTTAGGTATGACTGCCGGACTCCTGGATTTTCTTGTGAGAAAACGTTCTGTCTTAATGACAAAAGTGTTGTCATTTCTTAGTTTCGGTTCATATTTTTTCTATAATGGCTACGTCTACTTTTAGACGTAGGCTAGAAAATTGTAGAAAAGTTATATGGCAAAAGAAACATCATCGGCAAACCAATTCATTCATGAGCAGTACATTATATTCAATTTGGGCGATGAAGAATATGCCATTCCCATCACCATTGTCGAAGAAATTGTTAAAATCACCAACCTAATCCGTGTTCCACAGTCCAAAAGTTTTTTCGCTGGAATTATGGACATTCGTGGCAAAGTCGTTCGGATGATTGACTTAGCAAAACGGCTAAACATCAAAAATGTGAACGACACCGCAGATCGTGCAATTGTCATCAATGTTTCTGGAAAATCCATTGGGGTGATTGTGGACAAAGTATCGCATGTGGTTCATTTTCCGGCCAACCAAGTGGACCCACCACCACCTTCTGTCAAAGGGATTTCTTCTCGTTACATCACGGGTGTAGGTAAAAAAGACAATCGTTTCATTATCTTAATTGATATAGAAAAGATCCTAACAGTGGAAGAAGTTACTGAACTCGCAACCGCATAACGTGTGATAGATACGATAAGTTCTTTCATTTTAAGAACATGATCAGCCGAATATGATTATCTCTAAGTTTTATTATTTAAGAAAAAATTTGTACTCCATGGCAGAACTTGTTTTGGAACAGGTAATTCTTTTGAGTGAAGCTTTGGAAGCGGATGATTACGCACAAGCAGAACGCATTGTGGAACGTGATGATCTTATTGATGATTTAGAAAAGGAAAATGATAACCTTTCCCAAAATGCCATTTTGGAAGCAGTGAGTAACCGTAACATTCTTGGAATGGGTGATGTGGACAATGATATTGTTTTAAAAAAAGACCCCCTTCGTTTTGCGCTCTCTGCCATTCGGATCACAAGAAATATGGAGCGGATGGGAGACCAAGTAGTCAACTGCGCTGATGTCTTCCGTCATAAAACCATTCGCAAAGGTCTTTTTAAAAATGAAGAACCTATGACACTCATCCTGTCCCGAGTGACTACTTTAGCAGGAATGGCTATTGAATCTCTTGTGGAAGAAAAAGAAAGATTTATGGGAAGTGTTAATTCCTTAGAAGATGAATTAAATGCACTTTGTGACCAAGCCTTTCAAAAATATAGATCGGTCCCTGATATGGAAAAACAGGAATTTGCTGATGTGTATCGGATCATTCTCGCATTAGAAAGATTAGGCGATTATGCTGTGAACGTAGCTGAAGAACTTGTTCGACTCAATACTGGTAAAGACATTCGCCATTTAGAAAACATCGGAAATAATCGTAAACTCTACCAATAACTAAATAAAAGATACCAAAGTAGAATTTTATCTACCAACTGGTATCTTTCCCCAAAAATCTATTTATCTTAATAATTTTTATCGAATAGGATCTATGTCCAATTCGAATTCGAAATAATCTGGGTGTTTTAATAGGATAGGTTTGGTTCCTCGAATTAGTGAATGATGTAATTTTAAATTGTAGGTAGAGTTTGGGGCAATCCAATCTGTTGATTTTTCATACTCATTTCTTATAAAACTTCGGTTTTCTCCATTACAACCTGCTGACAACGTGAATGCTTCTGGATATTCGGAAGGTTTGATAAATTGTTGATTTGTATTCCTGTCGTAGGATTGGTTCACTTTCCCATCTTTATTGTTTATATATAAGCGATAGTAAAATGGTTTATCGATCACTGGTAAAGAATTGATTTTTATACCAGAATTAGCAGTCCAAAATTTTGTATCAAAAAGTTCAGGTGTTTTTTTGTAAGTTTCCCAAAGTCCCTTATTTTTAAGACCATATTCGAGGTTATAATCATTTAGTGGGAAATCGTATTGACATAATTGAATATGTACATATTGGTTGGTTAGATTTTTGAATCTAAGATTAACTTCGATATCAACAAAATCTCGATTCATTTGAGTGGCTTCCAAACCTTTCAAAGTTGTTTCTATTCCGTTTTTTACGAAAGACTTAATTGGTTTTTCTTTAAGAAGTTCGATTCCACCACTTGCACAAGAAATAAATCCTATTGCAGTGAAACTTAATACCATAGTTGATTTGATAAATTGGTTCATGTTTTTAATTCCTTAATTATTGACCGATCATTTTTTCTCGATTCGCTTCACGAGCATACCATTCGTAAATATTTTCACCTGATTCTACCCATTGGAATTCTGCTAAATGAAATTCCTTGATAGGTAAGTCTTTTCCTAAGGGGAGTAAGGTGGGCCTTTTTTTCCAATTGAGAATCATCGGAGTCCCTTGGTTTAAAAGAGGTCGCAATTCGTAGATTTCTCCAGTTGGGATGTGTTTGTATCTTCCATAAATTTGTGATTTTGTTTTTTCCAACTCTGCTTCCGAAAGTTCTCTTTTCTCTTTTGCTCCAGCGTCTGACAAAGCTTTTTTGATTCCTAGAAAAATAGAAGGATCAGTATTATTTTCAATTTGATTCCATGTGAAGTAGTTATTTACTTGCCCGGCATTGTATAAATGAACATTTGCTCCATTTTGAATTAAAAATTCTACAAGAGGTAGGTTTCCATTTTGTATGGCATTGGTAAGAGGAGTTCTATAAGATGCCGTTCGATAGTAATTATTGTAAATAATTGTTTTCCCTAAGTTGACATCTGCTCCTGCTTGTAATAAAAGTTTCGCAACAGGTATTGATTTTGCGTAAAAAATGGCCGTTTGTCCCAAATGATATCCAGACAATAAAGGCATTGAATCTTCAACAAAACAAGAAGGGGATCTTAGATTTGGGTTTACTCCTTTATTCAATAGGAGTTTGACAATTTCCGGCTGGTCGGTTTCCACCGCTGTCATAAGAGGGCTTTTGCAATCGCCATCGAATTCCTCTAAGGATGATTTTGGATTTTCCGATATATAATTAGTAATTTTTGAAATATCTCTTTCTCGAATAACAGATTGTATGCTGCTACAAGAAATATAGTAGAAGGAAAGAAAAAACACAGAAATTAAGATCTTTTTGGTTTTAGTGAACTGCATATTTGCCTCAGTTTTTAAAAAATGGAAACCTAACGATAATTACAATTTTTTTTTTATATTTAAGAAAACTTTGCGATTGTTGATCAAGTTTTTTACGACACTGAAATTTTAATTAAATCGATGCACTTAGTCACAAAGGAAGAAATGAGTTCTTCCGTTAATCATTTAGCAAATGACACAGCGAAGTTCGTTGATGTCGGAAAAAACTGCTAAATCCTCTGCAGAATTAAATTATCTAATTGTAGAATTGAACAAAGAATTATCTTTGTTTAAATTATGATTTCAGCAACTTTCATTTTTAAACAAAAAAAATCAGATTCCGAATTTGAAACATTAGATCGGTCCATTGAATCCTTTGTCGAAAACCATCCTGAGTATCTTGGTAAGGATAGTTGGGTAAATATAGAAAAAGGAACAATGGCTGTAGTGTATTATTTTCAATCGCATAAAGGTTTGGAAGCGCTAAAAACATTTTCTGATCATAAAACAGCAAAGTCTCAATATACTAAATGGTATGAAGGTTATCAAGTGGTTATTGCTGAAGTAACCCATTGTTATGGTGATGGTAACATAGAACACGTAACAAATAGTGAATTTCGGAATCCAAATGGCACTAATTTCTAGATATTAAATTGTTATTTTGATTTTTGTTTTTTCAGAATTTCGTTATAAGTATTTAATAAATTTTCTATATAAAATGGTTTTCCAATAAACCCATCCATTCCCACTGCAAAACACCTTTCTTTGTGTTCGTCAAGTACATGTGCGGTAACAGCTAAGATGATAATTTTAGCTTGTTTTGATTTTTCTAATTCTCTGATTTGCAAAGTGGCTTCAAATCCATCCATCACTGGCATTTCACAGTCCATAAGAATCAGATCATATTTATTTTTTTGAAATAATTGTACTGCCACTTCTCCGTTTTCAGCAACATCGAAGTTTATATTATATTTTCTTAAGAGCCCTCCAATTACCTTTTGATTTAAAATATTATCTTCCACTATCAGAAACTTTTGGTTTATAAACAACGATTCGATCGATGAAGATTGGATTCTTGGTGATTCAAAGGTATCGTTTATACTGGAAAAAATAGGATTTTCATAAGGCAAGTGACACCAGAATAAACTTCCTTTGTTTATTTGACTTTTGACCCCAATCGTTCCACCCAGTAACGATGCCAGTCGTTCAGAGATTGCAAGTCCAAGGCCAGTCCCACCATACTTTCGTGAGGTGGATGCATCTGCTTGTGAAAATTTGTTGAATATAAAGTTTAATTTTTCGTTGGGAATACCAATTCCCGAATCTTCTACCTCGATCCGAATCCACTCGTTTTGTTTTTTAAGGCGAAATATAACAAATCCAATTTCGGTAAATTTGATAGCATTCCCCAGTAAATTAAAAATTATCTGTCGGATTCTACCTGGATCAGAATATATAAATTCTGGGACGTCCTTGTCAATTTCTAGTTTTAACTCTATGGATTTGGATTTCGATTCAATTGATAATAAATTAAAAATTTCAGTGACTGTACTTCGGATATCGAATTTAATTTTTTCGATTTTCATTTTTCCAGATTCTATTTTTGAAAAATCAAGAATATCATTCAGGATGATCAGTAAGGATTGGCCTGCAGATCCAATTGTTTCTACAAGAGACTTTTGTTCTTCATTCAGGTTTGTTTTGAAAAGAATTTGAGTGATGCCAATTACACCATTCAGTGGTGTTCTAATTTCATGGCTCATGGATGCCAAAAATTCTGACTTGGCTCGGTTTGCAATTTCTGCAGAATCTTTTGCACGTTCTAATTCTTTTTGAATTTCTTTCGTTAATCCAATGTCAGTTGAAATACCGCAAAGCGCATAAATTTCTCCCGTTTGGTTTCTTAATGGAATTTTGACTGTTAAAAATGAATATGTTTTGTTATCAGACCGGTTATGAATTTCCTCTTCCGCATGCAAAGTTTTACCTTCAAATAAAACTGATCTGTCATTGTTTATTATGATTTTTGCAGTCTCCTTTTCTAAAAATTTTTCATCCGTTTTGCCTAGAATCTCTTCTAGTGGGTATCCAAAAAGACTACAGACTTGTTGGTTCGCAAATAAATATCTTCCGTTTGTGTCCTTTAAATAAATACAAGCGGATACATTGTCTAGAATATCTCTAAGTTTTGATTCACTTTCTATTAGTCGTTGTTTGGTGGATTCTCCTTCTTTGTGTAACTCTTGTAATCTTTTTTGTGTTATATTTAAACTATCTAATATGGAATTTTTGATTAACGTTGGTTTGATTTTTCCTGAAAAATTTCCTTCTCCTAAAAGTGAGATCCTTCGAAACGCATCATCAACACTTCCACCTATGATAGCCACAAGAGATCTATGAGTCAAAAATAAACTTAAAGCAAAAAAGACACCTGCAATAATAAAGATCGTCTTTAACATAAAAACTTTACTTTTTGCATCTTGGATGGCTTTTGTTGTCCGATCGTTTAACTGGTAGTATAAGTCATTAATTGGTTTCATAATTTCCGATTTGGCCCGGAGATAGTTATCATCAAATAATAAGTTAATCGCGCGTGGATTAGATTTTAATCCAGTTTTCATATCTCTTTCAACAATAGACATTGCTTCAAATTCAATTTTTGTTAATTGGTCCGATTTGGTTTTTGATTTTGATAATAATAAAAAATCCGACTCAATGAAATTTGCTTTTTTCATTATATCGTAAATGCTGATTCTTTCGCCTACTTCTGAAGGAGGTGGAAGTTTGTCTGCTATGACAAAGTCCCAATAAGCGTAACCATATCCAGGTGGTCTTGGACGATCCCCATTTCGTATGTCCAAAATCATTTGGAAATATTTTTTATATTTGGGATCTCTTTGGATGACATACAAACGAACTAAGTTTGTAAGTTGGTCTGATGATTGTCTGAGTTCATTTGCAATGCGCAAAGAGTGGTATCGATTTTCCTCCGCTTCATCGATGTTTCGTTCACTGGCAGTATAAAATAAAAAAGCAATGGTAACAAAAACAAAAAGAATAATGTTCGAAAGCAAGTATGGATACAACTTGCCTCTGTTCGTCCAAATTCTTGCCGGCATGGCAAAAGATTAAGGATTTAGTAGCAATGGTAAACAAAAATATTGGCTACGGCTCTAATTATAAATTGAAGAGATTTAGGTTTTTCCTTCCATATAAGCTTGTAGCTCTTGTTGTAAACCTTCTGGAAGACTTAGTCCGCGAGCTCGAATCCTTTCATTGTATTTGTTAAAAGACATTCTATGTTGGTTGGTATTGAGGTAACCTTCTAATGCTACGGCTGCCCAAGGCATAATTTCTTTCACAAAATCATGATTTTCTTCCAGCTGATCACAAAACGGGATAAACAAAGGTCGATTGACCGGCCTACCAATGTTTCGATAAAATAATAAACAATATAAGGTCTCATCGCCAAGGACGGATTCTGTTCGAATTTTTTCTTCTACATATTTTAAATTAATTGTATCCAGATAATCAATGTTAAATGTTTCTGGTGCCAATCTTTTTAATACGAATTTAGAAATCTCTGCTTTTACAAAAGACAAATTAGTGCAATGATTAGGACAACAACTTTGGTCTTTGTGCAGGTCGCATTCCAAAAGCAAAATACAATCGACATCGGAAGTTGGATCGACAATTCCGAAGTTGATTGATCCTAAAAGTTCCAAGCCAACCTCATAACCTTTGCGCGACAACTCCTGAGTGGCAAGTCGAAATGCCTGCATACGTTTTAGGGCATATTTTGTATCATAATTTCGGTATTTGTTTTTTAGGACGAGATACCTTTCGACAATGTTTTTTGACATATGAGATCCAGTTCTGCTGGTCGATTGCCTACAGTGAACGCCAGTCATTCCAAATATACAACACCTTTTGGTTGTTAAAAATTGATTTTTCGCCGATAGTAATATCAGGGAACTATGGCCATTGATGCAGCGGGACAAGGCCCCAAGCGGTCTGGGAAGGGAAAATATTAAAAATATGGAAACTTACTTTCTTTGGAAACTGGGTGAAATTGGTGACTCAGTGAAAAAGGTAAGTCGGTTACTTTTTTCGCCCAGTTACCTTTTGCACTCCCATTCCATTGTAACCCGAATTCTTTTCCTAGTCCTCTGGTCACATTTTGGTTCCGGGAATCTTTTTGCGGGAGAAGAGGATCGGAGAAACCCCTTATCTGGACTCTATTTATCCCCTTTACAAGTAATTTCGACCGAAGAAATCCAAACATTGGATTCTGAAAAACGGATCCCCATTGATGAAGATTCGGGAATTGCCCTTCGAGACGAACCCAAAGCAGTCGATCCCAATGCACAGGATGTGCCCGTAGTTCCTGGCGCTGATATTCCAGTTGATGTTGGTCTTGAATCTGGACCAAAGAATTTAGAAACTAAGATTCGTGAGGCGGAAGGTCTTCTCAAACGTTATTATAGTCAGTTTATTGAAGAAAAGAGGATATGGGAAGATAGAGAAAAGGGTAATGTATATAATTCACGGACGGAGATGAATGACATTCGCCTTTTGTTATGGCAAAGTACTCATAAAAATTCTGAAACTTATATTGTTCGAGATTCACCAGTATTATATAATTTACACATAAGACTTGCTAGGTTGTTTGTTGAGTCTGAAAAATTTGCTCCTGCATTACGTCATTACTTAGCTGCATTTCGATACCATCCATTAGAAATGACAGAAGAAGGGTTTCGAAATGGTGAGTGGCAAAAAGAGGATATCCTTGGATATGATTCATCTTCTGCAAAGGAACATGATCGATTGTATAACGAATGGAAATTAGCAGAACAAAAACTAAAAAAAACAAAAGATGAAATTCATATTAAAGAAAGTAATTGGATCAGAGAAGGAAAAAATTTATCTGATTTGATTCCTCAATCAAAGATTTGGAAAGAGGATGTTCGTATCGCAGAAGAAAATAGGAAATTTAGCAAACAAAAGTATGATGACTCTGTGAATCTCAGGTATCAGGCTTATCTTAATAAACGAAAACAAGTTGAATCCAATGATTTATATGCATTTGCAAATGTTGTTAAAAAATTAGAAGATGATAACAAAGAAAGACTTAAAATTGTTAACAAACTTGGTACTGCTGGTAAAGGGATTTATGTTTTGTTTGATTACAAGAGGAATACTGATTTTTTTGCTTACGAACTAATTTTAGAAAGAGCTTACCGATTATGGAATGAAAATCCGTTGGTTTTGACAGATATTGCAGAACAATATCGTCAAGATGGTAAAAAAGAGAGAGCTGCTGACTTTTTCGAAAAAGGTTTATTTGAACTTTTAAAAATACAGAATCCATCTGAGGAAGAAAAAGAGAAAATTATTAAATCGAACCTACGTTTGGCTACAATTAATGCTGATTTAAAACGAAATATCATCGCTGGTCAGTATTATGAAAAATATTTTAATTTATCTTCTGATTCTACTGATAAAACAAGAGTTTCCTATGAAATTGGCGTTTTTTTCAATTCACAAATTGGTGATCCAGATCGTGCGACTCCATTTTTGGAATATTGGTTGGAACGAAATAGCAAAGACTGGAATCCATCATTGGATGTTGATACTGGGCTTACGGAGTTGGAATCAATTGCATATTATTATCTTAGTAAAAAAGACAAAAAACATAAGCGAAATGAATTGGAACGTAACAAACTTAATATTTCATTTGCTCAATGGAAAAAGTTAGATGAAAAGTTGGTTTCAGCAGAGAAAGAATTAAAAGATTTAATTGAGAAGAAACAGAATCTTAAAAAAGATTTAATGGTAACTACTTTAGATGATATTCTATCGCAATATCGTTTGATGGATTTAAAAATTGAGGACCAAGAAGCCGTCATTCGTGTATTGGAAACGAAAAAAAACAAGGTTCCTTTGATTAAAATTTTGTTTCGATTGGGTGTGTTAGCTGAGGAGTCAAGGGATTTTGTGAAAGCAAAAGAGCATTATGAACGAATCATTAGTGAAGGTGGGGAAACGGATATACGGGTAGCTCTAAAAGAATTGGAACGTGTAAAACGAATTTTAGAAACAGGAAATATTCAGCCACCCATCAACGAGAGTATTTGATAATTTCATCTGTTTGATCACCAGCTAATTCTTGTTCAAGATTTTCCTGTGTATAACCTTCGTCTGGTAATACTCGAAATTTGACTTCATCAACAGTATCACCTTCATATACAATTTTAATTAAGTAATCTCCTGTTCGTAAGAGTGAGAACTCATCTCTAATCGCTAACGAATCAGGTTCCGCTCGTTTTTTCTTAATATCAATTTCTACATAATCTAATTCATAACGATTGAGTGAGATATAAAAGTCAGTTTCTAAACCAGGATTTCTAGAAAATTGGTAAACATAATGAATCGTATCAGTTGGAGAGAATATTAGATCATCTCTCATCATTTTATAATCAGTAATGGTTTGGATGTGTTTTTCCAAAACATCCATTTCTTCCATTTTAGTTGTGGTCCAACCGAATTCACCTTTCGGAACACCGCATTGGATGAGTGCGAATGAGAAAAGGATTGGCAGAAGCGCAAAAAAACGTTTGGAAAAATTCCGAATGAGGGGAGTTGGAACCGAATTCTGTCTCATCTTAGTTTCATTTTCGACAGAATTTCGAAATTGCATTGTAGGAAATTGAACCTTTAGTCTACTATTTTTCCACGATCTGAAATGTCCTTTTCCTTTGGTTTGGTCCAAGAGGTTTGGTTTGGTTGTCCTTCCCTCTGTCTGTTTCCAAAATTTTCTGCAATTTTCGCAGGCAAAATGAGGATACGACTAACCCAACGCAAAATCAAAAAAAGGAGAATCGAAAGGACAATGATTTTCGCCATAAAAACCTCAGCGAGCACGAAGGGATTTGGGAAGATGCCGATCTTCTTCATTTTCGCCCCAGCCGAGCCTCGTAACACCATACAATCCTACTAGGAGAAAAAGGAAAACGGAAAGATAAAGTAAGGGACTATATTCTTCTGAATAAAAAACCCTACCTTCGCCTGGTTTGGGTATTTTTTTAGGAGTTTGGGGAAGCCCAAACTTTCGCGCAAGTGATTCGATTTGAATGAAATTGATTACAGGAATTTCTCGTTCCAAGAAGGATTTGATCACAGAGTTGGGTATATGAACTTCCTCTGGCAAATTGGAAATGAGTCCATTTTTGAAAACTTGCTTTCCGAGATTTGTTCCAAGGATGGTGGTCCCTCCGCCCACATTGATAAACAGTTTGATCGGTTTATTTTGTGATAATTCATCATACAATTTCATTCGTTTTTCGATTGAATCATCAAAATGAGCGGAATCCAACAGTTTAACTTGGTTTCTTTGTAATGCACGATTTAGAAATTCCTTTCCTTCTTTTGATATTCCCATAGCTTTATCTTGAATGCCACCTAGCGATGCATAGCTGGAACGAAAGGAAAAAATTCCGGATGTAACAAGTTCTTTTTCCATATCCAACCAAAGCATTTGTGGATGATTTGCACCAAATTGTGATGCAGAAGCACTTGAAATAATAATTGGTTTGAGTTTTAACGTCTCTAGCGCAGCAAACAAACAAATGTTTAGTGCTGGAAAAGAGCCAGATACAGCAACTGCAACAGTATCACCTTCTTCTAGTTTTGCTTTTTTTAGAAATTGAACCATTACTGCTGCAAAGTTCGGATTAATGGAAGTTTGTTTTGCAGACAATGATCCACTGTTACTTGTCACTGGTGTTAAAAACTCGCCAATCAGTCCTGAGTTGGTTGGGTCTAGTTCTTTATAATCAGGTTTTTTATGTTTAAGAAGCTCTGGTTTTAAAATTTGGAATCCACGTTCGGCAAGTTTTGCTGCATGGAGTTTCTTTTTAAAATAAGACTGTTCCTTTTTTACCTTACATGTTTCGATTAAGAGAAGTCCCAGAATTCCAAGTATCGCTAATAAAAAAAGAGCAATACGAGAATGTTTCCATGGAGACCAATAAATTTTAGTCATCATAATGTTTCTAACTCTGTACCTAAAAGAAAAATAAGGAGAATTTTTACAAATATCGAAGCAAGGATCAGAACAGAAGTTGTTTCTAATACACCTTGCCTTTCATACCAAATAGCAATGAGTCCAGGAATGATAAATCCAATTCCTCTTACTTCTGAAAGATATCCGATATCTATATCTGGTAGAATTTGATAATTAAGGAGATATCCAAAAAAATAACCAAATAACAGTATGAAGACGACTTTTCTTTTCCCGAAAATAAGTAAAAAATTAGATAAAACTTCAACACAAATATAAGAGAGCAATGCGATGAGGAAGGTAAGAGCAATGTTTTTTGGATGATTCAATGAAATCGCGAGATATCCTGGGACTACAAGGCCTGTTCCAAGAATGCCAAACAACTCAGAAAATACTAAGCTTACTACAAGGCTAAGCCCGATGGAAAGAGGAAGAATTTCATTCATTCGTATATTCCGACCTGTTTTTTAAATATAATGATAAGTCCATTCCAAGACCAACTATATTACCAATTCCAAATACCAAAGATTGTTTTGGCAGAATAGAAAGTAAAGATTCAAATATTCCATCTAAACTTAAATGTTCCCAAACAAAGATGGGTATATCTTTGTTTGAGTATGTTTTTAAATATTTAAAAGCTAGGGAAGTAGATGTTCCAATTAATATAACTGCTTCATATCCATCCCAATGAGCAAATTCCTTTGCAAGTTGTCGACTTCGTTCTGGCCGATCTTCCCTAGTATGAAACAGAATGTAACGTTTATTGAATTGTGGATATCGTTCTATAACAGAAGACCAAATAAGTTTTGTGCTATTTGGATCATTTGCTGCCATAGCATTTGCATAGATAAATTCTTTCCCAAAAAAATGAATGGGAGATACTGACAAAGCTCCAGGATCTGGATTAACTTTCCACATCGCTTCTAATGCACTTTGTCTATCTACACCTAATAATTCACAGACCTTCAAGGCTATTGAAACATTTTCTTTGTGTTCCCAATAAGAAAATTTTGCCATCTCTTCATCTGAAATTGTTTGAACGTTTTCATCTTTTAATAAAATTGCCTTTGATTTTCTATCTTCACATACGTTATTTATAAATGGTTCAAATTCAGTTGGACCTGTGACAAGAGTTCCATTGACTGGACAAGTAGATAACAATGATTTTGCGACATCTGACAAATTTGGCCCCATCACTTCAAGATGATCTTCCCTAATATTTGTAATCACTCCAATATTTGATTTTAAAATCTGGCCCTCGCTCGCCCATTGGTAACGAGGCTCTAGAGCCATACATTCAAAAACAACGATTTCTGCTTTTTCACGAGCAGCCTTTTTTAGAATTTTAATTTGTTCTAAAATGGATGGTTTGCCAAACCTAGAGATAGATTCTTCTGAACCGTCTGGGAAAATCATACGTGCCATTGTTCCAGTTGTTTTTGCAAAAACAGACATTCCCGTGGCAGTAAGTCCTGATCGTATAAGTCTTGTTACGCTAGATTTTCCTCTGGTTCCATTGACGTGGATACGGTGTTTGAATTTTTTTAACGTCCGTATATGTAAGATGTATTCAAAAGTATAATAAAGAATTAAAACTAGAATAATGAGGAAAAATAGAAAAGCGTTTGGTTTCATCTGAATTTTTCGGGATGATACATTTCCTTCAAGGGAATGTCATTTGATTGTAACTCAAATCTGAGAAGATTCACGTAGTTTTCTATGAGCATACGTTACAAATTCTTATTAATATTGAGTGTGAGTCAAATTCTTCTTGTAATAGCTCTCACTACCAGCTTTGCCTACCTCTTGCAATCGGTTAAAAATATACCACAAACTCAGCGAGCGGAGGATCTCTCACGAAATTTTCAACGAGAACTGGAATTTAAAGAAGAAAAACTGCGTTTGTTATTAGAAGAAATTACATTTAACTCCCAAACTCGTGGAATTTTGGAAAGAGGACTTACGGATCGGAATGTTCTCTCCAAGGAACTCCCTTACTTACAACAAATTTTGAAAAGATATGGCCTTTCTATTTTCGAAATTGGCGACAACCAAGGAAAGGTTTTGTTTCGTGTGCATCGTCCAAAAGATTTTGGAGATGATAAAAAAAATCAACCGATCATTCGGAATGCACTCAACGGACAATCGACCGCTGCACTAGAAGATGGTCATAGTGGTCTCGGATTTCGTTTGGCAGCACCGCTTTTTGGACGTGGCACCATTCTCATTGGACAAGTTGTCGATGATAATTTTACCAAAACTATTTCGAAAGACAATCGCATTCATTTAGCAATTTTTCAAGCAGGAAAAGTAAAAACGATTGGATCAGGTATGATTCGTTTGGTGATGAATGAAAAACCAGAATTGTTATTAGAAGAACAAAGATTTCATTTTCAAAGTAAACCATACTATTTAGTTAAAATTCCTTATGTTGGCAATTCAGAATCAGTGAAACAATTAGTGTTTCATGTGATGATTGATGAAAACGAAGTAGAATCGAAAACTTGGAAAATTTGGTCATTTTTTGTTGTCGCATCATTAATATTATGCGGTGTCATTTTCCTAATATCCTTTTTGTTTTCTCGTGACATGGTTGAAGCAATTAAACTACTTACTACGGCCATGGTAGATTTAGATCAGTGGAAACCAGAAACTCTGCCAACTCATCGAAGTGATGAAATTGGACAAATGGGAAGGGTTTTTGTTGAAATGAAAGAGGAGTTGTCGGAACACCAAAATCATTTGGAAGAAATGGTAGATCAAAGAACCAGAGAATTAAATGAAACTTTATCTGAGATGCAAAAACTCCAAGATAAACAAGATGGTGATTATTTTTTAACATCACTTCTTATTAAACCTTTGCGCGGTTCATTTTCCAAATCAGAAACAGTATCTATTAAAATTTTTGAAAGACAAATGAAACAGTTCAAATTCAGAAACAAACAATCTGAAATTGGTGGTGATCTTTCGGTTTCTGACTCCATATACTTAATGGGGAAAAAATATACAGTTTTCTTAAATGCAGATGCCATGGGTAAGTCCATCCAAGGAGCAGGTGGAGCTCTTGTGATGGGAACTGTTTTTAAATCGATTATCACTCGAACACAAAAGTTACGTTTTATGCAAGACAGACATCCTGAACGTTGGTTAAAGGAATGTTTTCAAGAAGTTCATAACGTCTTCATTAGTTTTGATGGTCACATGTTACTTTCCGCAATTTTAGGGTTAGTTGATGAAGAAACTGGCACCTTATATTATATCAATGCGGAACATCCTTGGATTGTTTTGTTTCGAGATGGAAATGCAAGTTTTCTCGAAAATGAACATTCATTAAGAAAGATTGGTTTTACTGAAATGAGCGGTGATGAAGTTGTCATTCAAATTTATCCATTACGGCCGGGTGATGTATTAATATTGGGATCGGATGGACGTGACGATTTATTTGTAGGTCAATCTGGCGGAAACAGACTCATCAATGACGATGAAACAGTATTTTTGCGACACGTTACCGAAGGTGGCGGTGATTTAAGTTTAATTTGTAAAGCTATGTTACAATTTGGAGATCTTACTGATGACTTGAGTTTGATGAGAATTGCTTTTTTGGAAGAAGTAGCATATGCTGCAAAAGAATCAACAAAACCTAATGTTTATTATCAAATGTTAGGTGAAGGAATTCAATCCTATCGTGACGGGGAATGGAACAATGCAATTTTTGCTTTAGAACTCGCGTTGGATTCAGAACCAGATGATCTTTATTGTTTAAGAGAGTTATCTAAATTGTATATGAAATCGAAGGATTATGAGAAGGCAATTGAACTTGCTAATCGGTATTTACAATTGAATCCAGGGGACACTGACTTTTTGTTTTATATTGCTTATGCACATAAACAAAGAAGAGACTTTGTTTTGGCCACTGACTTTGCAGAAAGACTCCGATTTCGGGATCCGAAAAATTTTAATAACCTTTTGTTACTTGCAGAGATACTTATGCATCGCAGGGACATTGAACGATCCAAGGAAGTTTTGTTGGCATTGCAGGAAATGGCACCTGAAAATCCTAAATTGATGAAATTAAAAAACTTTTGGAAGAAAATGGTAACTACTTCAGTCAGCTGAGTTATTTGAAGGAATTGATAGCATCTTCCGTACTTTCAAATATTTGAATGACGGAAGATATTTTGGAAATTCGAAAAATTTGCCTGATCGTTTTAGAAACATTAACAATTCTTAGGCCACCGCCTAACTCTGTCAATTTATCGTTTAAAGACATGATCAAACCAAATCCGGAAGAATCAATAAAACTGACCCCTTCCAAATCGAAGATAAATCGATGTTCTTCTTGAGAAGAAGATTCTTTGATCCTTTCCTTGAGTATGCCGGCATTTAACATATCTAAGTTGCCGAATAACTTCAGAACAACAATGCCATCGAATTTTGATTCTGTATATTCCATTGAACCGCTTTGAGAATAGCCAATTTTAGGAATTGGTCAATAGATTAATTCACAAACTTGTCCCATTTTTCTTCAACCGAGATTGATCTAAGAATCCGCCAAATGAGTTTAGAGCCATTTTCCGAATTGGTCATAATGACCACTCCATATCCTTTTTCTGTGTTAAAAAGGGCAAGCGACTTATGTCCCTTTGTATGCCCCCCATGGAAGAAATATTCCGTTCTACCAGTCCGGTTTAAGAAAAATCCATGTGCTACCAATGCATGAACTGTTAGGTTTGCCGCACTCATTTTGGGTGATAAGAGGTATTCTGCAGATTCTTTTGTGAGAAAAGTTGATTTTCCTTGTTTTGCTTTTGCGACTTCTGAAAATAAAAATCCAACTTCTTCTGGAGTAGTCCAAAGGCCACCTGAAGACAACTCAGGTGTGACAAAAGTTTTTTGCGGCAGTATAATTCCTTGTTCATCGTATCCGTCGCAACGGTCATCTTGTTTGTTTAAATTTTGTCGAAAGGTGCTACGTGTCATATGTAAGGGTTGGAAAACCACTTCCGACATAAGGTTTTGAAATGACTTTCCCGTTCGTTCGGTGAGTATTTCTTGTACTATGCTGTAACCACCACCTGAATATCTAGATTTAGTTCCAGGTTTGTAATATAACGTTAGGCCATTTCCTTTAGTTGTATAAGTATCCTTTAATTCGCGTAAGTGTTTTTTTCCCGAGTTGATTGGGTCATCCCAATTTCCCTTTTCATTAAGTCCACTTGTATGGGAGAGTAATAAATCAAGATTTACTAGAGATTTTCTTTTCCCTTTCGGTACGGATACTTTGTATTGTTTTAACTTGCCAATCCAATTGGAGTATAAGTCAAGTTGGTTTTCTTCAACTAATCGAAGTGTTGCGGTCGCAGTCATTGTTTTTGATAATGATCCAGCACGAAAAAGAGTATGTTGAGTTTTTGTTCCATACATTTTTTTCCAACTCAAAGTATGATTCCTGAATACGGCTATCCCTAGGGATGGAACTTTTTCTTCTTTCATCAAATCTTCAATGTAAACTTCGTTTGGAAGGTTTGTTCTTTTTTTAAGATTTAATTTTTTTGCATCAAAAATAATTTCGGTAAGTGCTGATTTAACAGAAGATAAATCACCTTTGCTACTTCCATATGGGCTAATGATGGTGATGAAAATTCTACTTTTTAAATCATGGTATACAAAGTTTGAAATTCCTTTTTCTTTTCCATAAGTCCAATAAAAATAATCTCCAACAAAAATTCCTTCGCCGAACGCAATTGGATCTTCTGAGATAGAATCTGAAAGGACTGTCTTTTTGATAATAGTATCTCTAGAGAGTTTTGAAATTAGTTTTGGTTTTTTTAATTCTTCACTAAATAAAACAAGATCTTCTGGTGTTGAATAGATCCCGCTATTTCCAATTAAAACTTCATTGGAATCAACTGTTGTATTTAACATTTCCAGAGGGACAAAGATTGATCCTTTTAAGTAATTAGCATAGGAGATTCCAGAAACCTTTTCTATAATATAAGATAAAAGGAAATAATCAAGGCGAGTGTACTTCCAGTATTCTCCAGGAGTAAAGGCAGGTTTTAGTTTGGATTCTAAAAATAACCTTTTGATATCATCTCGTTTTAAATGAGTTTTTTCTATATCAAAGTTTGGAAAGAACTCAATGATTTTTGGTAACCCAGAAGTATGACGTAACAAATGGCCAATGGTGACTTTGGAATTAGGAAACCACTTAAGGTGTTTGGAAACAGGATCTGATAGCGAAATTTTTTTTTCTTCTTCAAGTTTGTGTATGGCAAATGAGGTATATGTTTTTGTAGATTCACCTAACGGGAAATTACGTTTTTTATAAAGTTGTAATCTCTTTCTTTTTTTACCTACATAAATGGATTCTCTAAATAAAATATTGTCGTCCTGCGAAATTAGTACAACTCCCTGAAAACCTTCTTGTTTGATTTTTTTTCGAATTTTTTCTTTTGTTTCTTCTGAAAAGGAACCAATTCCGGGTTCAGAACAGTTAAACATGATAAAACTGAAAAGAACCCCGATGATGATCCGAAAGCACATAATGGTTATTGAGAACTTAGTCCCTTACGATTAGACTTGGATGGTATCCTTCTGGTGCTTCAAATCCTAAAAGATCCATCATAGTTGCTGCAACATTCGCTAGACCTTTCTCTTCAAGGTTTTGATTGAGTTGAATTTTTCCTTTAGGATCATAAAGAACAAATTGAACTGGATTGAGAGTATGGCTCGTTTTAGGAACAGGTTTTCCGTCCTTTGCAGTTTCTGCCGTTCCTTTTTTGTTTAGTTGGTACATTTCGTCCGCATTTCCATGATCAGCGGTAATACATAAAACGGTACCAGTTTCATCACAGATTTTTTTTACTCTATCTAAGCAGACATCTAGATATTCTAATCCGCGAACGGTAGCATCCATATTTCCCGTATGCCCCACCATATCGCCGTTAGCATAATTGACTCTCAAAAATGGAAATTTATGTGAAGTCAATGCTAACACCAAATTGTCAGTGATTTCTTTTGCTTTCATTTCTGGCTTTTGATCAAAAGGAATAATGTCTGATTTTACTTCTTCGTAGGTTTCTAAAGTTTGATTAAAGTAACCTGATTTGTTTCCATTCCAAAAGAAAGTTACATGTCCATACTTTTGAGTTTCCGAGAGCGCATATTGTGCAATTCCTTCATTGGCAAAGTATTCACCCATGGTGCGGTCAATTGTTGGAGGAGCAACTAAATACTGTTTGGGGATGAAAAGATCGCCATCATATTGCATCATACCTGCATATTCAATTTTGGGAAATCGTTTCCGATTGAAATTGGTTAATTTTTCTTCAGTAAATGCTCTTGAAATTTCTATGGCACGGTCGCCGCGAAAATTGAAGAATATTACTGAATCGTTATCTTCTACTTTGCCAACTGGTTTTCCATTGGTGTCTGTTATAACAAAACCTGGGAGGTATTGGTCGATGACAGAAGGGTTTTCTGTTCTAAAGGTTTCAATGGCTTCTTTTGCCGATTTAAATTGACGACCTTCACCCTCTACATGATGGTTCCAACCTCTTTCTACCATAGACCAATCTGCATCGTAACGATCCATAGTAAGTTCCATTCTTCCACCACCGGAAGCAATTTGGATATCGACTCCATTTTTGCGGTGAGTTTCTAAATATTCTTCGAAAGGATTTAGATAATCTAACGCTGATTTTTCGGGAACGTCTCTTCCATCTAACAGGATGTGCAGTCTTATTTTTTTGATATTTTCTTTTATGGCATGATTGATGAGAGCTCTTAGGTGATCAATATGGCTATGCACATTTCCGTCTGAAAACAGTCCAAGAAAATGGAGTGTGGATTGATTGGAGTTACAGTTGGATATACATTTTTTCCAAATTGGCCCAAGAAACAAACTTCCATTTTCGATTGATTGGGATACTAGTTTTGCACCTTGATCAAAAATTCTGCCTGATCCTAAAACATTATGCCCAACTTCTGAATTGCCCATGTCTTCATCACTAGGCATTCCTACCGCAGTTCCATGTGCTTTTAATAAAACGGTAGGATGTGTTTTCCAGAGACCTTTTAAGACAGGCATATTTGCTTTTGCTACTGCGTTGCCGTTTTCATATCCTTTCTCTGTGAATCCAACTCCATCTAAGATGATCAGTAAAACTTGTTTGGTCAATGGACCATTTTTTTGTTTTTTTAGAGTTAACATAAATTAGATTCCCCTGTCTTTTTCCATATTGAGATTTATTGAAGATTTTGCAACTGGAAGATATCAAATGGTGTTAGTTCTACAGAACTTGGTATAGGATTTAAAAGTGCGTTTCCAAGATTCGTATCATATACATATATTCCTGGTCGATTGAAGTCAGTAGAACCTACCAACAATTTTCCTTCATTTGTTAATAGTAGGCCAGAAAGACTGATTCCTATATTGCCTGGAATTTGCAAAAGAGTGGCAATTCGCTCCCCAGTTCTTGGGCGAAAGGCTTGGACTGTTTTTGTGAATCCAGCATCGAGCACAGCTGCAAAACCTAATTCCTCATTTTTGATTTGAAACGCTAAAATGTCTCCACCAGCTATCTCCTCAGCAAAAAGACGGTTTGGATGAAATTGTCGAGTGCTTAAGCGAAACGCAATGATACCTGCATCAATTTGGGAAATAAATCCAACACGACCAACGCAAGACAATACTAGGTAAGGTTCGCCGAACAGATTTACTTTTTGAATTTTTGAACTAGGATTTCTATAAGGTATAGTATAAACAGCTCTGATTTGATTCAGGTTCATATCAATTTCAACCATGTAAGAATCAGAGTTAGGTGGTAAGTATCCAGAAACATCATTTCTGTCTAATCGTTGTAACAATACAAACAAACTAGTTCCCTCTTGGATCATGTAAGACGATTCAACAGAACTATCGGGAATTCCAGAAGTGGAAAAGGTTTCCCTGAGTGAGGTAAATGAAACGGCTCCAACTTTAGTCCCGTTGTACCTTGAATAAATCGCCAATTCATCAGAATTATAAAGACTAACAAAATACTTATCATTCCAAACAGAGATGTCTTGTGGGTTTTTACCTTGTCCTACACTAAACTCTTGTTCGGTGAAAAAGCCAAGCTGTGGATTTAATACTTGGATGCTATCGCGATTCAATCGATTGACTATAAAAACTTTATCACTAGTATATCTTCCCACTGCATCCGAGTGAATGGGAATCGAAGTGGGAAATGAGGTTAAAGAGTTTGGTTCGAATGTTTTGAATCTTCCACCACTTGCAAAATCAGAGGTCACAACACCAACGGAAGTGGGAGATGCAGATAAAAATAAGAACTGGAAGAGATTCGGTTTTTCAATTTCCAATTGTGAACAATGGAAATGAAGAAATAAAATGGGAGATATCCGAAGTGCGCATACCACCCGCGAAGGGTTGTATTTGAAATTCAAATATCGTGTGATAGGATATATCCGAAGTGCGTATATCACTCGCGAAAGGTTGTATTTGAAATAAAAATACAGAAAGTAATTGATTGTGCTTAACATTAGAATCGATAACTCCCTGTAAAATAATAACTGCGCCCCGGTAACGGATATCCCACCAAATCCTCTACCCGCTTGTCTGTTAAATTACGAACTTCCAATCCTAAAATCAATTCGTTTCCAGTTTCTAAATTTTTATAAGGTATGTATTGGATATAAAGATTCCAAAATTGCCGTGCGGGTAGATATCCTAAATATTCATTGGTTCTATCTCGAAAGTTGGCACCGATGTATTGGTATTCCAATCCAATTTCGCCAAAATCTTTAAAAAACGCAAGTAAGGCACTTCCTTGGCTTTTAGATCTTAGTGGTAGATATTTTCCATTTAACGATGGTGATTCGGAGTAGTTCCTTGCATCTTGGTACGTATAATTAAAGTTAAATTTGATTCCTTTGTTCCAAATCATATTGTGGCTTGTTTCCAAACCTCTTATGAGTGCTTGGTCTACGTTTTCTGGTCTAAGCGTAAATTGTGAATTTGGTAAAAACAAAATCATATCATAAATTCGTTTTTGAAAGATCGATATATCCGATTGGAATTTCCAATTGGCAAAGGGTTTTGTATTGAGGTAAAAACCAAAATCTCCGTTTCTACTTTGTTCTGGTCTTAATTTGGTGTTTCCAACGATGCTTCCTCGTTCTCCAAATAACTCTAAGAAGGTGGGAATTCGAAAATCTTTGCTAATATTACCGAGTGTACCAAATTCTAAATTTTCTTTTTTTATCCATATGATTTTAATACCAAAACTTGGATTGGTGAATGATTGTTTGACATAAAAAACATCAGTAAGTGGATCTAAAAGTTGGTTTCGAACGCTAGTTTCGTCCTTACCGTAACGATCTGTGTATTTTTCAAAACGAACTTGTGGAACTAAAAATAGTCGGTTAGAAAAAAATCTAATTTCATCTTGGAAGGTAGCACTTAAAGTATCCCTTCGTTTTTTAGGTTCTTTTCGTTCTGTTTCGTGGTTGTATCGTTTTTCATATCGAGTAAAAAACTCTTGTTCTGTTTGGAAAGAAGTTCGAAAAACTTGATTGTATTCTAATAAATATAAAGTGGGTGAGATTTGAAAGCCGTATTGGTTGGTTTTGGTATATGCATCAGGAGTTCCATAACTAAATTCTGATTTGGGATCAAAAAAATCATCTTTTGAAAAATTCCCGTAAGTTTTTGTTTCTAGTGTTAGGTTTTGTAAAAGAAATTCATTTGTTTCTGTTGTGATTGCGGAAGAAATTTTACTGAAAACTCGTTCCACAGCAACTGTCTGTCTGTTCCCTGGACCAGGTAACCCTTGTTTTCTGTGAATATAATCATTTAGAATGTTAATTTTTGTTTTTCCAAATTCAAGAGAGAGGTTTCCCGTAAAACCTGTTTTACGAAATTGTGCGTTTCTGCGAGTGTCAATCGTATCATCATAAGTATTAAACAAAACAGTGCCTTTGTTATTGAGATAACTAAAGTTTTGGTCAGATGTTTCTTGGAGAGCCTGCACAAAATAAGAACCACCGATAAATTGATCCATATGAGTGACCGTTGCTTTTGCAGTTTTGAAACTTCCACCCATCAAGTTGATTCGTGTAATTGGTTTATCAATTTTTGATTTGGATACTAAGTTAATAGATCCACCTATTGCAGATCCTGAAAATCCAGCAGGGGTACCTGATTTATAAATCTCAATTTTGTCTAAATTATCAAAAGGTAAATCTGCTAAATTAATTTCTCCACCCATTGAATTGTTAATGGGGACACCATTCCAATATATTTTTGATTGGTTGGGATTGGTTCCTCTTAAGGATAATGTCGAATAAGATCCAAGTCCTCCATATTGTCTTATCCGAACTCCTGCTTCTCGGTTGAGTACATCGGGCAAACTCATATAGCGCGTGTTTGTTTGAGTTAAATCAATTTCTTTCTGAAAGCCTGTTGGGTTTTTAGCAAAGTTTGAATTTTTTGTTTGGGAGTCAACATTCGCCCGTATCTCCACTTCTTTCGTTTCTTTGTTTTGTGCAAAAATAGTAAAGGGTGCCAAACTAAAACAAAGTAGAATCGTAAATCTGAAATTGGAAACCATTGAGGAGTATTTTCTCGGTACCTGCCAACCTGAAACATGAAAATTGAGTGTCAATTCCCTAAAGGAAAAAAGCATTGTCCCCATGAAGCATTACGACGTATTCGGCGTAGGGAACGCCCTGGTAGATATTATTGCCTTTATCGATCCCAATTTTTTACAAAAACAAAATATCACTAAGGGTGTAATGACACTAGTCGATGAAACCAGACAAGGTCAAATTCTTGCTGATCTCCACGATGAAAAGAAGGAACTTCGTTCCGGTGGAAGCGCCGCAAACACAATGATCGCCATTGCAAACTCTGGTGGAACTTGTTGTTATACGGGAAAAGTGACTCATGATACGTATGGTGAATTTTATAAAAAAGATATGGAAGATGCAGGTGTTTTATTTGAAACAACTCCCGATTCCAAAAGCCATACTGGCACTTGTGTTGTATTAACTACACCTGATGCCGAACGCACTATGTTAACCAATCTTGCGATCTCAACATCACTCGGACCAAATGATATTGACGTAAACAATCTAAAAAACAGCAAATTTGTTTATGTAGAAGGTTATCTTTGGGACGGAGATTCTACAAAAAAAGCAAGCGAACTAACTATGAAAGTTGCTAAGGAAAACAATGTAAAGGTTTCCTTTACTTACAGTGATCCGTTTTGTGTGAATCGTTCTAAGGATGAATTTATCCACCTAACAAAAGAATATGTTGATGTTGTTTTCTGTAACACGGAAGAAGGGTTGGCACTAAGTGGGGCCAATACTGCAGAAGAAGCTGTAAAGTTTATTTCCAATCTTTGTCCTTTGGTCTTTATGACCGCAGGAAAAGATGGTGCTTACGTTGCAGAAAATGGAAAAATTACATTAGTTCCTGGATTTCCTGTAAAACCAATTGATACAACGGGAGCTGGGGATGCATTTGCTGCAGGAGTTTTGTATGGATTGACCCAAGGTTATTCATCACAAAAATCAGCTCGTTGGGGTAATTATGTTGCTTCTCGCATTGTTTGTGAAGTTGGGCCGCGTTTGTCTGTTCGCCTAATGGGAAGACAAGACGAAATTTTGGATGGGTTCAAAGACAAATAGGATTATCGATTTTTTTTTGAATCTTCCCAAAGGGTTTTGATTTTATCAGCGATTTCAAGAGGAGCAAATGGTTTTTCAATCACGCCGATGCCACCTCGTCGCTGGTATTCCAAAATTTCATTTTTTAAAACACGAGAAGTTATGAAGGCAACAGGAATCTCTTTGGTTTCTGGAAAAATTTTTAATTCTTCAATGAGTTCCATTCCATTCATTCCAGGCATCAATACATCTAATAAAATCAAATCAGGTTGTAGGATAATTGCTTTTTGTAATCCCTCTGGCCCAGTTTTTGCGAAACTAATCTGATAATTTGAATTAAATTCCAATGCGATCCGAAGGATTTCTACAATATCTTCTTCATCTTCAACAATTAACACATGTTTTAGTTTAGAATCGGTCATTGATTATATCCTGTTGGAATTGATCCTGGTTTGATAATAGG
Source organism: Leptospira harrisiae (assembly GCF_002811945.1). Taxonomy (NCBI): domain Bacteria; kingdom Pseudomonadati; phylum Spirochaetota; class Leptospiria; order Leptospirales; family Leptospiraceae; genus Leptospira; species Leptospira harrisiae. The sequence continues at coordinate 294,869 of NZ_NPDX01000001.1, forward strand.
AAATTCAATTGTAAAAACGGTTCCATTATCATCGGAAGTAAAAAATATTTTCCCCTTCATTGCTTCCACAAACCCTTTGGTGATGGAGAGTCCAAGACCAGAGCCTCCCACTAATTTATCTTTAGGTGGTGCCCCTTGAGCAAACCTATGAAAAAGTCTAGGTGCAAAATTGGGATCAATTCCTGGGCCGTTATCTTTAATTAGTATTTGTGCATATGTGTCTGAAGGGACTACCGTAATATACACTTCAGAAAACTTAGGAGTATATTTCACAGCATTCGATATTAGATTGGTGATACAGTGATTTAGTCTATCTTCATCCACGTAAACAGTAGTGGAAGGAAAGTTTTGATCATAGTTGAGTAGTACATGGTATTGTTCAGCAAAAGTTCTCATTCCATCAACGGAACTTTGTAGAATTTCTTCTAAACGGTAGGTTCTAAATTTAAAATTAATATTTCCTGAGTCCAAAGCTTCGATATCAAGTAAGTCAGTTACAAAACGTACTAATCTTTGCGTATTTTTTCTGCAGATATTCAAAAGAGATTTTGTTTGGTTGGAAAGTTCTCCTGCCACACCCGCAAGTAATAAATCAATTGATCCTTTAATTGATGTTAAAGGAGTTCTTAATTCGTGGCTTACCAAACTAATGAATTCATTTTTTAAGGCTTCTGCTTTTTTTCTTTCTGTGATATTTCGGACAATCGCAAGAACATCATCATCACCCGTTTTTGTAAACCTTGCTTCAAAATATTTTTCTCCGTCGTAGTCTTCAATTGAATATTCGTAGTTCTTAGTTACACCAGAATCTAAAACTTGTTCTAATATAGATTCAATTTCAGAAAGTTTTTTTGTTGGGAAAAGATTTTCTATACGAGTGAATCTTATTCTTCCTTCATGAAGAGAATCCCAACCTTTAAAATCTGGAAATTCTTTATGATCAATGACAGTTCCGTCTTTTCTTATTCCGTATAATTTGTCTGGAAGGGAACTTAGAATAGCTTTGTTTTTGTTTAATACTTGGCTGTAATTGTCCTTCGCATTTTTTTCTGAAGTGATTTCGGTGGCAATGAGAATGGTAAAATTTTCCTGAGGAAAAACTTGTGTCGCAAACCATCCTTTGGATTCCAAAAAGAATTCATCCGACCGGAATGTTTCCTTATTTTTGATGGCATGGATTAATTTTTTTCCAAAATCTGTTTCGTCCAGGTTCGGAAACAGATTCCAAATGTTTTGCCCTAACATCTGACTGGCGGATTTTTCCACCATACCCTCTGCTGTAGAGTTCACATAGGTATAATTTAGGTCCTGATCCAAAACGAAAACGGCATTGGCAGGTGTTTCCAGGATTTTGTCGAGGTATTGGGGGACAAATTTGTGCCAATTCTGTTGCAGAAGTTGCTTTGCATCAAAAAAGCTGTCTTCATCCTTGAAAAAGCTTTTGATTTTTTCCAGAAATTCATTCATAGGTGCAGGTATACGAAAACTAAACCAGAGTTATGATTCAAGTCAGCAATTTATCAAAATTTTACGGCGAAAAACGAGCCATCTCAGGGCTTAATTTCAAATTAGAAAAGGGCGAAATTGTGGGTCTTTTGGGGCTCAACGGCGCCGGGAAAACCACTACAATTCGAATCCTGACAGGGTATTTAATTCCCAGTGCAGGAGATGCTTCAATCGACGGAAAGTCCATCTTTGACTTTCCATTGGAAGCAAAACAGAAAATAGGTTATTTACCCGAAACTCCTCCGCTCTATGAAGATATGACCATCACAGAATACCTTCAGTTTGTTGGTAGGATCAAAAAAATCGATGAAACGAAACTTGTTTCTGAAATTGAAAAGGTTCTTTTAAAAACTAACATTACATCTGTTAAAGATAAGTTAATTGGAACTTTATCTTTAGGTTATAGGAAAAGAGTGGGTATCGCCCAAGCAATCCTCGGAGATCCTGAAATAGTGATTATGGACGAGCCAATTTCAGGTCTTGATCCAAAACAAATTGTAGAGATCCGTAATTTAATCAGGAGTCTTGCTGGAGATCATACAGTTTTGATTTCCAGTCATATCTTAACTGAGATCTATAAAACTTGTGATAAGTTTTTATTTTTACATAAAGGAAGTTTAAAACAGGAACTTTCTCTATCAAGGTTAGAAGAAGAAATGAATCGACTTGCTGGATGGGAAGTTGGATTATCTGGAAAGGTCGCCTCTGAACTTCATACATTCGTGAAATCGGTAATAGGTGAAACAGATACTGTCACTGAACTCGGAACCAACAAAGAAGAAATTCAGTTTTTGGTTCGCACAACGAATCCAAAACAATTCAAAGAATCTTTGTTTTCCAAAGCTTTAGCTAGTGGAATACAAATTGAGTCTTTAAAAAAACAAGAAGTGTCATTAGAACAGATTTTTATGGAGAAGATATGAACTGGCAAACCGCTGTTTGGATCTATAAAAAAGAATTACGATTATTTTTTGGAACTTATATGGGGCCTTTGGTTCTGGGAGGAACTGCATTTCTGAATGCACTCTTCGTGATGATTCTAAATTTTAACGGAACTGCAAATTATGAAATTGCAACTTACATCACTTTCATTTCCTTTATGACAACAATTCTTATTGCAATGGTAATTATTTCTATGGGATCCATTGTAGAAGAAAGAAACAAAGGAACTTTGGAATTACTATTTACATCTCCTGTTACAGATTTGGAGATTGTGTTTGGTAAGTTTCTTTTTGGTGTTACAGTTTGTGGGATCATTACCATCTTTATCAATGGACTCTTTCCATTGTTATTATACTCATTTTGGAAAGCTCCGTTTTACATGGTAGCCTCTGGAAGTGTCGGTGTGTTTTTGTTAGGTGTATTCACTTTTACAATTGGTATGTTTGGATCAAGCCTCGGCAAAAACCAAATGATTTCACTACTGATTTCAGTTTTAATCATTTTGACTCTTTGGGTTGTGGGATATTTTTCACATCTTTTCCAAGCAACAACGAGAAAGGTACTTTTCCATTTGCATATTTTTTCTCATTTTGCTGCTTTTGCAAAAGGTGTTGTACCTCTGACAGGCATTGTATTTTTCCTTAGCGGAACATTTTTGTTCTTATATCTTACCGTAAAGGTCTTGGAATCCAGGAGATGGAGGGGATAGACCATGTTTTTAACCGCAGATAGAATTTTACCATTTGTAAGTTTACTTTCTCTTTTCGCTTATTTCTTGTTTGATGGGATGGTTGTAGATCCCAAAAGAAGAATTATTTTTTTTGGTGTAATCTTTTTATTCTTAGCCTCTGATACCATCGTTCGGGCTTTTTCTAAAGGATTACGGAAAGAAGACCAAAATCGTTATATTGCTGCTGGCTTTGGGATTGGCGCATTTTTATTATCTGTTTTGCGCGATTTTTTGGATTTAAAACCAGTTGCTGGGTTTAATGAAGAAGTCAGTGCGATTCCTAAAGTAAGAGAATTTCTTTTGCTCTGTGTGGTTCTGTTGTCGATTGTATTTCTCCTCCAAATCATATTACTTGAGATAGGGAAGTCATCACTAGAAGCACAAAGTAATTTAGCTAAATCAAAAAGTTCTCTATTACAAAATGCTGTATTAGGTTTTTTATTTGTTCTTCCTATTTTAGTTGCTGTTAACTATTTTGCGATCAAACGAAATTATAACTTTGATTTGAGTAGCCAGGGAAAATTTTCTCTTTCCCAAATCTCTAGAAATCTAATCAAACCTATCACTAAAGATGTTACGATCACTGCATTTTATCCTCGTCCTTTGGAAGCTGATGGACCAGCAAACGGTGATAAGTTGGCTGCATTTGCCCTCACGCGAGTCCGACCTGATATTGAAATTCTATTGGACCAAATTAAAGCAGAAAACTCACATATAACGGTTCAGTTCATTAATGCCGATGTGGAAGTAGATTTGTTGAAAGAGTTTGGACAGGTATCCAATGGAACTATTTTTGTTCGTTCCCAGAAACAATCCTTACTTACATCAGGAACTCCATTTGCAGAAGAAAGAGTGATTGCCAAAGAAACAAAGGATTTGGAAGACCTGGAACGTAAGTTAGTGGGTGCGCTTCTCAATGTCACTACCGAACAGAAAAAAGTTTATTTTACCGTTTCTAACGGGGAAAGATACGGAATGTCTTTCAAAGCTCTTCCGAATGAACAAGTAAACCGGTTTGTTTCTTCTTTACAGTTTTTAAATTTTAAAGTTTCAGAACTCGGATTTGCACAAGGTTGGCCATCCAAATTACCAGACGATGCTGAAATGTTGGTTGTTCTTGGGCCAACTGTGCCTTTTTCAAAAGAAGCAAAAGAAGAACTGACTAAATTTGTTTTAGAAAAAAATGGAAAACTTCTTATCACGATGGAACCGCAAGGGAACGAAGATTTTAGTTGGTTACTAACAAAAGCAGGTCTTAAATTTAAATCCTCTCAATTAATTGAAAGAGAAGAAAAACCTGGGTTCGTTGTCGCAAAACGTTTTCCTGACAACAGACTCACCGATTTACTTCAGAAAAAAGATATGGGAATTTTATTTCCTTACGGTGGTTACTTGGAATCGGATGCAACCATCCCATCTCCTTATTCATTGAAGTCAGAAACATTATTAGAGTCTGGTTTTGAAGCTTATTCTGATGATAACAAAAACGGAAAGTTGGATTCAAACGAAAAACGTGAAAGTAAAATTCTCTCTATCGTACTGACACCTATGTCTTTAACCAATGACAAAGCAGGAAAGATTATTTTACACACAGGTACTTCTTGGATTACGGATCAGTTCATTCCGTATGCGATGAACTCACAGTTTTCAACTGTTTCGATCACTGGACTATTCCAAGATACGGCAGTTGCCGAAATCCCACTTAAAAAAGAAGAATTAGATACTATTTCTCTTTCCGACAATCAAAAGTTAGTTGCTTGGGTGATTGGAGTGTTTTTATTTCCAGGATTCATTTTAGCAGTGGGATCTTACTTTGTATATTCAAGACGAAAAAGTTCTATGATTGAAGTATGAAACAGAAAATTAGTTTAGTAGTCGTTGCCTTTATTGGATTGTTTTTACTTTTTTACTGGATGGAAGACCATCCAGAGAATATTTCTGAAACCAATTTTTGGAAAGAAGATTGGAAATCCATTCAATACATACCGCCGAAACCGGATTGGTGTGGTGTTATGGAACCAAAGTTTGCAGAAGAAACGATGGTGTTTCGCAAAATCCCTCGTGGATGGAACCTAACACCTCTTTATACTGTCAGTTTTTCAAAAGATGGAAAAGATTTTTCTTACGAAGCCAACTACAATGTAAAAAATAGTTTTTCAGAACTAAGTGTTCTTAAAACGAAGTTGATAGAAAAATCGACTCCCGAAATTCAAAAGTCTTACTGTTTGGGAATGAGTTCTCCATCATTAACTTTATCCGAAGAAAATGGAACGGAGATTGAATTTTCAAAAGACAAACAATTGTTTTTTGGGAAAAAAATTGGATCGGATGAAGGACGTGTGTCTGTTTTGGTCCATGATGAAGTCATAGCTCCATATAACTACTTGATTGAAAAGTTTCGCACACCGAACACTAATTTCCGTGAAAAAATGTATGTTACATTTAATGATGGTTATCTGAAAGAGCTTTCATTTACCGGCCAAGTTGTGAATGTAAAGGCAGAAAATCGTGCCAAAAAGAACCAATACAATGTTTATGTAAACGATTGGAGTCGAACCACTGGTGAACGGATTGTATTGCCACCGGACGTGGGAAACCAATGGGAATCAGTGGTTAAAGGATTAAAAGTAGAATTTTATATCGATGAAACGGGTGCACCGGCGTTTCCTGAATTGACAACCACACAAGATCCAGAAGCGGTATTGAATGTAACACAATCGGAAGGAATCAAATACCGTCTTTCATTTTATCCTCTTTGGGAATCCGATTCTGGAAAATGGCGTCCCGTACGTCGGGAATTATTGCCTTATTTTTCTGAATCTATCACTTGGATGAGAGAAGAATCCTTCCAAAATTTGGTGAATGCCGTCATGAAAGTGAAAAGTGCTTCCCGGTACGAGCGTCCCAACCAGAAAATCCAATAAGGTGCAAAAAGTTTCTACAGTCGCATCTCGGATGGAAATGATCCGAGATTTATTCTATTCTCCTATGTCCGCATTCGAATCCTATTATCATAAAACGGATTTGGGTGGTCGCGACTTGTGGTTGGCCCATCTCCAACTCATCCTTCTCGCACCTGCGGCCAAGTTTCTTGGAAATTTAATACAAATTCTTTTGTTCAAAGTATCCACTGTGGATGAAGAAACGAAATTAACGTACACACAAGGGATGTTCACTTTATTTTTCTTTTATTTAGGGTTCTATGTTTTGGTTAGGTTGGTCGATAGTTTTCGGATGTACCACCAGATGCGTGACCGAACAAAAGATTGGGATGGTCCAGAACCTCATGTGTTTATGATTTCTTATCTTCCCTTCAGTGCGACAGCTATCTTTTGGATTTTCCCTGCACCAATCCCCTTGCTTGCGTTAGGTGTTGGTTTTTTGTATTCCCTACATTTAGCGTATTATTATTTATCACACCGAAGAGAATGGACTTCTTTTGACTTTTTATTTTTCCTTATGAAAGTAGTTTTGTTTTTTTTGGTTCTTGTTTCGGTTCCTCTATTTATTTACAACCTGGTTAGGACGGTACTCTTTTGAAAATCTTTTTGGTAGGCATTGGTGGAATTGCTATGGGTAATTTGGCCTATATGCTAAAAAATCAAGGTCACGATGTATCAGGTTCTGACCAAAATCTTTACCCACCGATGTCTGATAAGTTGGTAGAATGGGGTTTGTCACCTAAATCTGGTTATCGTAAAGAAAATGTAAAGGGTGCAGATTTAGTCATCATTGGAAATGCCATCTCACGTGGGAATCCAGAAGTAGAAGAAGTTCTAAATACAGGAATGGAATACATGAGTATGGCCCAGGCCATCGGGACTTTTTTTCTGAAAAATAAAAAACCCATCGTGATCTCTGGAACGCACGGCAAAACAACAACTACCTTTTTAACTCATTGGATTTTAGAATCCATTGGATTAAAACCTGGTCTTTTTGTGGGTGGGATTCGGAAAGACGGTTTCCCAGGTTTTGCTCTTGGGGAAGGAGATTATTTTGTCATTGAAGGGGATGAATACGATTCTGCTTTCTTTGATAAAAGTTCTAAGTTTTTACATTATAGACCATACTATTTAGCAATGAACGCTTTGGATTTTGATCATGCGGATATTTTCGCTGATTTAAATGCTATCAAAACCATGTTCAAACGCCTGTTAAATTTGGTTCCTGGTCGTGGTAAGGTTTTTTATTGGAAAGGCTCTAGGAACCTTGTGGAAATCACAAAAGATTACAAACATGCTCCTGTAGAATCCTTTGATTTAGGGGATAAAAACTCCATTTTTAAATATGAAAAAGGTGTTTTATCTGAGATCCGAACCAAAACAAAATTAAAACCATCTTTGATTGGTTCACATAACTACCGCAATGTGGAAGTGGCCACTCGTATTTGTTTAGAAATTGCTCCTCAAAAAAGAAAAGAAATTTTAGAAGCTGTGGTTTCTTTCCCTGGTGTCAAACGAAGGCAAGAAAATCTATTTGTTTCTGATAAGAGTTTACTTGTAGAAGATTTTGCTCACCATCCAGTGGCCATCCAAGAAACGATACGAGCTCACAAAGAAGCTTATCCTGGATACAAAATCATTTCTCTTTTTGAACCAAGAAGTGCCACTTCACATAGAAATATTTTCCAAGATGACTTTGCCAAATGTTTTAAAGGAAGTGATGTCAGCATCATTACCGAAGTCTACCAAGTAGATAAGGTAAATAAATCCTTACGTTTGAATGTCAAAAAATTGGTAAAAGACATCTCAAAGAATACAAAAAAAGACGCTTTGTATGCGAAAGATCCCAAAGAAATTCCTGTCCTTCTAAAAAAGATTCTACCAAAATTCCAAAAAGAAAAAGTAATCATCCTTGCGATGTCAAATGGTGCCTTTGGTGGAATTTATCCTGAATTAAAATCATTAATCGAATTACGAGAATCTGTATGAGCCTATCCCAAGAAATCGAAGTTTTAGTCAAAGAAGCAGAATCTGTTTTATCTTCAGCCGCATCCGAACAAGATTTGGATTCTTTAAAAAACCAATTCATTGGTAAAAAAGGAAAACTCACTTCTGTTTTAAAAGGTCTTGCTGCTTTGTCCGTGGAAGAGAAAAAAACGGTGGGGAAACAAGCGAACGAAGCACAAAGCCGACTCGAAAGTTTTGTTGAAACCAAAAGAACTTCTTTAAAAGAAAGTTTTTATGAAAACAAGTTAGGCCAAGAATTTTTTGATAGTTTGCGACCACTGGCGCCCAAAGAAAGAGGAAGCCTTCATCCCATTTCTCAAATCCAATATGAAATCGAAGATATCTTTACTTCTATGGGTTTTTCTGTGATGGATGGGCCGGAAGTAGAAACCGATGAAAACAATTTTGGTGCTCTTAATTTTACCGAAGACCATCCAGCACGTGATATGCAAGATACGTTTTATACGGCCGATGGAAATTTACTCAGAACTCATACTTCCGCCATCCAAGTACGTGCCCTTCGCAAATTAAAACCTCCCTTTCGGATCATTGCTCCGGGTCGTGTGTTTCGCTATGAAGAAGTGGATGCCTCTCACGAAAATACGTTTTACCAAGTAGAAGGGATGGTTGTGGGTGAAAATATTTCAGTGGCTCATTTGATTTATACTATGGAAACACTTCTTTCTCGTGTGTTTCGTAAAGAAATCAAAACAAGGCTAAGACCAGGTTACTTTCCGTTTGTGGAACCAGGGTTTGAACTTGATATCAACTGTTTGGTTTGCGGTGGAGATGGTTGTAGTGTATGCAAACATTCTGGTTGGTTGGAATTACTTCCTTGTGGTCTTGTACATCCCAATGTTTTGGAAGCGGCAGGTCTTGATTCTAAAAAATGGACTGGGTTTGCTTTTGGTCTTGGCCTTGACCGTCTTGTGATGATGCGTTATGGAATCCATGACATCCGGTATTTCCAATCAGGAAATTTAAGGTTTCTTAAACAGTTTTAGTATTGTTAGGCGATTAAGAAACCAAAGGCCAAAGACTTACCATCCTTGGCCATTTTCATTTTAACCTAAAAGAACCGCTTGGATTTTTCCTTCGATTTCTTGGAATTCCACTTTTGAATTTCCAAGAGAGAGTCCTTCTTTGGAAACGATTTCTACTCCATCTTTTCCATAAAGGTTCGTAAGAACCATCTCTCCATTTTCTTTTGCCGAGCAGGCAATGAGGTATGGCGGTTTTTTTTCTCCACCTGGATTGAAATAAATGGTGCTTACAGTAAGGATGGTCGCTTTTTCTCCCACTTTCGGATTTGGGACATTGACCTCCAAAGGTTTTAAAGCCAAAGGTTCTCTTGTTTCTGATTTAGGTTTTTCTTTGGAAAATAAAACTACGGAATTGATGCTATCAATCCCTCCATTTCCTCCAAGCAAACTGACCCTAGGTGGTGTCTCTAGTGTTTTTGGAATGGGATCAACGGCAAGGCCATATTGGCTTGCTATGTCAATGAGACCTGTCGCTCCGGAAAGTGCCATGGCAGCTTGGTAGTTTAAAATTCCACCACCCAGGTTGATTGGAATTTCTTTTGCACCATTGGAGATTTTTCCCTTACGAAGTGTTGTCGCAGTTTCTTTCGGTGGTACGCCAAAATACAAACCTGCTTCATGGACAATCATTCCTGTAAAACAATCATAAATCCAAGCGTAATCGATATCAGAACGTTTGAATCCAGAAGAGGCCACAGCTCTTTCACAAGCAAGTGCTGCTGGACTTTTTAAGTCTTTTTTTTGTATGAAGTATTCCGCATGGGCACTGTGTCCGGAACCTGCTAAGTAAATATGTTCGGCATCTTTTTTGATGATTTTGTTTTCAACTAACTTCTGTTTCATAAATTCAGAAGTGATGAGAGTGGCAAATCCATGATCGGTGACAATGGCAATCATCGGTGTACTATAAACTCCAGAAAGGGGTTTTTTTAACTGTTTTTCAGTGAGTGGTTTTTGGAATTGGAAAGCTCGGGGATTGGATTCGGCAAGGGACCGAAAGTGTTTTGTGATTTCTTCTAAATCTTCACTGGTCACTCCAGTATCAAACATCATTCGTTCACATAACAAAGAATAAAGTCCAATGAGAGTTGCCCCATACGGCATCTCCCAATCTTTGTGGCAAACAGTGGCGGTCAGTCGTTTTAAGTCCGATACTTGTTTGAACACTGATTTTGGAATATCAGCTGCGGCCACAAGAACAACTGCATAAGGATTGGCTTTGACAATCGTATGAGCTTGGCCAATGGCACCACCCACACTTGCTCCACCCAAATCTACAGTATGGCAAGCAAGTCCACCAAATCCTAAATCGTTGGCATCTTTTACTGTAAATCCATACCCTTCGCGGCCAAGAGACTGGGCTTCAATGGAAACAAAATCAGTTAAGTAAGGTGCAATTTTAGAACGATCCGTTCCGAGAAAACCAAAGAGTTTATCCACAGAACGGAAGAGTAAGGAGTGGTATTTTTCTAAAGGAGAGAGATTTTTATAAATTTCCGAATCAAATTCAGATTCGATGGTGTCAGCGACACCGAGTAGAATTGGGTCCATGATGGCTCATTAGAATTAACCTTCCATATTCATCAACGCATTCATTCGAAAATCTTGTATGATTTGTTTGCAACGTTCAGTAATCAAAGTGAGGCTTTCACCGAATTTTTTTCCGTTAAAGGCATTAAACGCATTGGGATAATCCTTATCGTTAACTACCACAATCATATCGGGATTGATTCTGTTTTTACTTACCAAATCTTGTACAGAAACTGTGATATTTTTTAGAGCAATACATCCGTCTTTTAAAAGATTTTGGGATGCCTTTTCAATCACGATATTGTTTCCATTCGCATCTAATAAGGTTTTCATGAACTCTTGCATTTTCATGGAAGGTAGGCCACGTCTTGTCATTCCAATTCGTTCCACTTGTAAAACAGCATCTTGTAAATAGGAATATTCAGGGGTTCCTTTAAAGATATAGATAAGAACAGGAAGTTCTATTTCTGTAAAATCCAACATTGCGCCGTAAAAGTATCTTGTTTCTACTTTAGCGAGAGGATGGAAATCTACTTTTTTATAATTGGATAACTTCTCAATGGACTCGTCCATAATCCGGTTTAAAGTTTGGGCTTTTGCTGCTTCTTTTTTGGCTGCGATTTCTTGAAACTTTGATTTTAATTGTTCGAGGAAAGTCACTTCTTCTGTGAGAAACTTTGTGATGTTGCCACGGAGTTTGAGGACTTGTAAATATCTTTGTTCGAATCCTGTTTGGTCAAATGCCTTAGGATTTAGTTTTCCGTGTTCTTTGTATTCTGATCTGATTTTTTCTAATATTGCTTTTGTTTCTGCTTCCGACAGTTCTTTCATTTCGATTGTTTCCAGTTCTCAATATCAAGTATGGTTTTATCCAAATCTTGTGCAAAATAAAGGGATGCATTTTTTGCATCTACATACATCAACTGATTTGCATATTGTAATTGTTTGACCTGAATATCATTCTTCAGATTTAAAATATTCAACAATTGCAAACTAAGTTTTTTGAAATCTTTAACTATAGTATCGGAATGTCTTTGCATTTCAAACAGATGGAGTCTGTTTAATTTTTCTTTATCCGATTCAATAAATTTCATTTCTTCCCTTTTTTCTGCCGGTGCTTTTGAGATATAATACGTAATAGGACGAGGATACGATGTCATTTCTTTGTGAAGGTCGACCATTTTATCAATGGCTTCAAAGACTTGCGATTCCATTTCACGAGCAAAGTTTCCAACAATATTTTTATTTTCTGAAGGGTCTCCCGTTAACTCAAAGATCCTCGAAGATTGTAAGTTTCGTATGATAGCAGTGACTCTTTCTCGGTAGGTAGTTAATAATTTAATAAAATCTTCGATACTTTGAAATGCTGTTTTTTCATCAGAATCAACACCAACTTGTAAGTTTGGTTCTGCATTGTCGATAGTTTCTGGGTCTTTTGGACTCGGTGGTTCGGGAGTGTTGAGTAGTCCTTCGTGAGATAGCGGTGTTTCAGTGAGAGGAGGGGGTTCTTCCCCTTCAAAAATATCCAAATCCACATCCTCGTTCATGAGATTTTCTTCCCCAGTCGGATTCAAATTCTCTTTAGGAATTTCCACAGGTTTTTCAACTGTTTTCGGGCCAAGAACACCAACTAACTTTCCTAATATGGGATTGGATTTTAAGTCCTCGGAGATTTGGGTTGTTGGTTGAGAATATTGAGGAGTGATAGGAGTTGGATTTGGTTTCGGTTCTTCTGCAGTTTGATGAATTTGTGATTTGGGTACCACTTCAAAATGATTGCCAATGAGTTTTAAAATCTCAATTCTACGTGTTTCTTTGTTAAAACGTAGCGCATAACGATTGTTATCTTTGTCTATATACCTTTGTTGGATTTGAGAAATTGATAATTTGATAGGATCAATTTCTGAAATGGACTCAATTTTTATATAATGGTATTTTGATTTTTCAGGAGTCACAGTCGTAGAATTTCCAACAAAGCTTCTGTGAAAGCATACGAGAGTAATACGTTTGGGTCAACTTCCTTCTCCCTAGAAATTAAACTTAAAGTAAAAAAATCATATCTACTGAGTTCCATACGTTCGTAATGGCCTGTTTCTCGTTTTTCAAAGAGGCCGGGTTCCATTCCCTCTACTTTTAGAGATAAAATAGCCATTTTTATGACAAGGGCAAGGTCCAAATTCCTTTGTTTCAAAATCTCATAGAGTTCGGAATCAATCCAGAGTAGGATGGGAAACATGGTTTTCTCCTATAAAGAGAGGTTGGAAGGCCACAGTTTGGTTCTTATTTTTTTCTCTTTCGCCTTGACCGGCAGGGTGGTACTCAAAAGATAAGTAAAAATTCCTCGTAGGGGACATTCCTTGGCTAATTTAAAATCATCTAAAAAAGACATTCGCAGAACCGCTCGTAGAAAAGAGCGAAATGGTGAGGATCGCACTGAATTGCGAACTTATGCTCGCCTCCTTCTCAAAGCAATCAAAGCTGGAGACAAAACAGAAGCTCTTACTGTATTCTCTAAACTTGCATCCAAATTGGACAGAGCTGCAAAAACGAAATTAATTCATAAGAAAAATGCGGATCGTAAAAAATCACGTATGGCACTTCGTATCAACTCCATCGAAACAAAAGCCGCCTAACATTTGCTTTTAGCTAGAAGGAATGAGGCCACCAATGGTGGCCTTTTTTATTTCTAAATCTGATTTACAAATATCTCCACTCCGGTTCACTGGTCATTACAACGGGCGATTAGCTCAGCTGGGAGAGCAGCTGCCTTACAAGCAGCGGGTCGGCAGTTCAATCCTGTCATCGCCCAAACCGTTTTTCTTTTTATCTTCACGTTTATTCCACTTCTCTGACACATTCCAAAAAGCAAAAAGATAGACTTGCAGTGGGAATCCCCCAGCTTTGATAGTATTGTATGCGATTTACCAAAGAGTATGATCTGTCCTCACTTATGATTTCTATCTCCGGTGTCCGGGGAAAAATTGGACAAGGATTTGGTTTAGAGGAAGCTTTGGCATTCTCTAAATCTTTTGCTTCTATTATGAATGGTGGGACAGCGGTGATTGGGCGGGACTCAAGACCAAGTGGTCCTTATTTAGAGTCACTTCTCACCTCAGCATTGTTAGCATCCGGGAATTCTGTTTTAACACTGGGGCTTGTTCCCACTCCTACTACCAAAGCAGTTGTGAATCTTTCAAAAGCGAATGGTGGAATTATGATTTCCGCCTCACACAATCCAATGGATTGGAATGCATTTAAATTTATTTCAAAAAAAGGTTTTTTCTTTTCTGCAGAGGAAAACACGAAACTTCTATCCATCATTCAAAATGGATCTTATTCTAAAGAACAAATTTCGCCAAAAGGATATATCGATTCTGGTGAAGATTATATTGATCTACATTTGTCTTCCGTTTTGAAACGAGTGAATGTCGCTAAAATTAAAAAGAAAAAATTCACAGTTTTTGTGGATGCAGTTGGTGGTGCCGGTTCTTATGTAGTTCCTAAATTTTTGCAGATGTTAGGTTGCAAAGTTGTGGCTCACAATTGTAATCCTGATGGAACGTTTCCAAGGCCACCGGAACCTACTGCTGCTGCTTTAAAATCAGTAGAACCATATTTCAAAAAATCCAAAGCAGAGATTGGATTTGCATTGGATCCTGATGCCGATAGACTTGTTTTATTTTCACCTAAACGTGGTGCTGTTTCCGAAGAATACACATTGCCTTTAGCACTCATGAATGTTTTATCAATGGCTAAGAAAAAAGCCAAAGTCGTTGTGAATCTTTCTACCTCTTTTTTAAACGAAGAAGTAGGAACACGATTTGGTGCAGAAGTCATTCGTAGTAAAGTGGGCGAAGCCAATGTCGTGGAAGAAATGATTAAAACCAAAGCTGTGTTTGGTGGGGAAGGGAATGGTGGGGTGATTGATCCAACAATTCCATCATTTGGTCGGGACACTTTGTCCGGAATCGCACATATTTTAAATCTGATGGCTGAAACCGGAAAATCTGTGGATGCCCTCTTGGATGAATTACCTTCTCTTTTTATGGAAAAACAATCCTTTCCTTTGGCAAAGGGAATGTCTTTGGAAAGTCTTTATGAAAAATTCCAGTCAGAATTTTCTCCAAAGGTCATTTCCGAAAAGGACGGACTATGGATGTATGTATCGGATTCTTGGATTCACATACGTCCTTCCAATACAGAACCAATCTTTCGTGTCATTACTGAAACTAAATCCAAAGCTGATTTGGAAGCTACCTTAAAGAGGGTAAAACAATGTGTGGAATCGTAGGTTATTTAGGAAAAAGAGAGGCACTCCCTCTCATCATCAAAGGTCTCAAACGTCTGGAATATCGTGGATACGATAGTGCCGGTGTTGCTTTGTTAAATGGTGGACTTGAGATTGTTAAAAAGAAAGGCAAAGTTGCCGACCTAGAAAATGAAATCGGTAATCGTAAGTTAGTTGCTACTCTTGGAATTGGACACACCCGTTGGGCCACTCATGGGGAACCTAATGATCGTAATGCACACCCACATACAAGTTCTGATGGTAAATTGGCAATCATCCATAACGGGATCATCGAAAACTATGCATCCATCAAAAAAGAATTAGAAGGCAACGGACATATTTTTAAATCAGATACAGATTCTGAAGTTTTAATCCATTTAATCGAAGAAATCAAAAAACAAAACAATTGTTCCATTGAGGAAGCGGTTCGTCTGGCTCTGAATGAAGTTGTTGGAGCTTATGCCATTGTAATCTTATCGAAAGAAAATGAAAGAATGATGATTGCTGCAAGGAAAGGTTCTCCTCTTGTGATTGGAATTGGTGAAGAGGAATACTTTGTTGCTTCTGATGCAACACCTATCATTGAATATACGAACAATGTGACCTATCTCAATGATAGGGAAATGGCCATCATCAAAGACGGAAGTCTTGTTGTTAAAAATTTAGAAAACGTGACCAAAACTCCATTCATTCAAAAATTAGAATTGGATTTGGAGGACATAGAGAAAGGTGGGTATCCACACTTTATGTTGAAAGAAATTTTTGAACAACCTAAGTCTGTGCGTGATGCCATGCGAGGACGTCTCGTATCTCGGGAACACCATTTGTTCCTGAGTGGGATTGATCAATACTTAAATCGTTTTTTAAATGCAGATCGTTTGATCCTTGTGGGATGTGGAACTTCTTGGCATGCAGGACTCATCGGTGAATATTTATTTGAAGACCTAGCTCGGATTCCTACAGAAGTAGAATACGCATCTGAGTTTCGTTATCGTAATCCGATTGTGACAGAAAGAGATGTGATCATTGCTGTGTCCCAATCGGGAGAAACGGCGGACACACTTGCTGCCATTGAACTTGCAAAATCGAAAGGCGCACTTATCTTTGGAGTTTGTAATGTTGTGGGTTCTTCCATTGCACGTGCGTCTCATGCAGGCGCTTATCTACATGCTGGCCCTGAAATTGGTGTGGCATCTACAAAAGCTTTCACTTCGCAAGTTAGTATCTTAACGATGATGGCCTTGTATCTAGGATTAAAAAAAGGTTCTATTTCTTTGTCGGATTACCAAACTCTTCTTCTCGAATTGGATTCCATTCCGGATAAAGTGGCAAAGATTCTAACTAAAGATGAAGAAATTTTAAAAATTGCTGATAACTTTTATCGTGCGTCTAACTTCCTTTATTTGGGACGCGGTTTTAATTTCCCTGTAGCATTGGAAGGGGCACTGAAACTGAAAGAAATTTCTTATATTCATGCGGAAGGGTATCCTGCTGCGGAAATGAAACATGGGCCGATCGCACTCATTGATGAAGATATGCCTGTTGTGTTCATTGCTACGAAAGATGGATCGTATGAAAAAGTGATCTCCAATATCCAAGAAGTGAAAGCGAGAAAAGGAAAGGTAATTGCCATAGTAACAGAAGGGGATACTGATATAAAATCCATGGCAGATTTTACATTTGAAATTCCAAGGACAGCTGATGCACTTGTTCCTTTACTTGCTGTGATTCCATTACAACTTTTATCCTACCACATAGCAATCCTTAGGGGATGTAATGTGGATCAACCGAGAAACTTGGCGAAATCTGTAACTGTGGAGTAAACAGTGAATCTTTTACTTGACGATTCCAAAAGAAATCCGTCTCTTGAACCCTTATCTAGGTTTCATTCATTTTTTGAATGGAATCTTGGTGGTATCACTTTACTTGAAAAATTAGAACGAAAATATCCTGGGGCAAAGATTTTTTACAAAGGTCCCAACATAGAATTTGAAAAACTAATCTTTCATAGGTATCCACATGTTTTACCTGCCAACTTATCTACCTATGATTCAATTTATAGTTCTGATTCTTATTTGCCTTGGGAACTATTAGGAACTGTCACTTCTATCATTGAAGACACTCTCACTTTAGAAAAAGATTGGAAACGGTTTCGCCAAAAATACAAAGCAAAACAATCTGGATTTCATATTGTTGGAAAAGACAAACATCTTTATATCCATCCCGCTGCCGTAGTGTATCCAGGTGTAGTTTTTGATACAACCCATGGACCAATCCTCATTGAAGATGGAGTCAAAATTTCCTCGTTTAGTTTTTTAGAAGGCCCACTTTTTGTGGGAAAAAATACCCAAATCGACAATGCAAGGATCACTGGTGGATGCCTCATTGGAAACCAGTGTAGGGTTGGCGGGGAAGTCGAAAACTCGATTCTTCTGGATTACACCAACAAACACCATGAAGGTTTTCTCGGTCATAGTTTTGTTTCTACTTGGGTAAACTTAGGTGCGTTGTCTACAACCAGTGATTTAAAAAACAATTATGGAATTGTGAAGTTAAAGATTGCTGATATTATTGTGAACACAGGGACAATTAAGTTTGGTTCTCTCATTGGACCATTTACAAAACTTGCGATTGGAGTGATGTCCAACACGGGAACTGTATTTGATATAGCTAGTAATATAGTTGAATCAAGAATCCAAGGTTATGTCCCTCCATTCACTTGGATCAAACTGGGTGGGAGGTATCGATTAGAAGAGTTTCTTTTTGATACTAAAAAAATCATGGCTCGCCGTGGAATGAACCTATTCGAATTTGAAGAAGAGTATTTAAGAAAATTATACGGAAGTTTTGCGGAGTAAACATGACACCCAGTTTGTTATCACATATCAATTCTGGAAAAACTGTAGAAATTGATGACTTACGTTTTTTCTATTTAGATGAAGGGAAGGGGGATGAAATTATTCTTCTTTTGCCTGGATTTATGACAACCTCATATAACTATCGTAAATTGGTAGATTTGTTATCTACACATTACAGAGTAATCGCTCTAGATTTTTTGGGAACTGGTTTCAGCACAAGACCAGATGGACCTCTCTCTCATAGGCTCCAAGCTCATTATTTGGCACCATTTTTAGAAAAGGTGGTGGGAGATAAAAAGGTTCATGTTGTGGCATTTGATTATGCACTTCCAATCTTATGTTTTACATTTAAAGAACATGCAAATCAATATAAATCCTTATCCATTTTAGGTGGATTTATGAATTTGCCAAAGTTTCGATTTTATTTTCCTCTTCATTTTCTTCGTTTACCGTTAGTTGGAGAAGTTTTTTCTTTTTTATTTCGGCCCCCGCTGCTTCGGCTATTTTATAAGTTATTTCTCGTGAAAAAAACTCATCATCTTTCTTATGAATGGGAAAAAACCATGTATCATTTGTTATTCGAGGGGAAGGCGAGAAAAAATACTTTAGAGTTTGTTCGAAATGTGGATCGTTCTACACATGCACTTCGTGAAATTGAAGAAGGTGCTAAAAATTTTGTAGGTCTACGTCAAATTTATTTAGGAGAAGAAGATTTTCGTATTTCTCCAAACCAAACCGAATACATGAAAGAAACACTTCGTACCAGTAGCCTAGTTTTCCTTCCCGCAAAACACCTTCCAATGGAAGAATGTCCGGAAGTGGTTTTTGAAAAACTCCACTACTTTGTAGATTCCTTCTCGCATAAAAAAACAAAAACCTTTCATTTTAACAAACAGAATAAGGATTAATATGGAAAGAATCATCTCTAAGACGAACCCACAAACCTCCGATTTTGTTGCAAATCGTACGGCTTATTTAGAAACATTAGTCCCCATTCGTAAGGTTATCGATAATGTAAAGTTAGGTGGCGGTAAAAAAGCCCTCGAAAAACATAAATCAAGAGGGAAACTGACTGCAAGAGAACGAATTGCCGAACTTATTGATGCGGGGACAGAGTTTATGGAGATTTGTGGTTTGGCAGGAGAAGGTGTGTATCCTGATCCCGTTCCTTCTGCAGGTATCATCACCGGAATTGGAAAGGTAGAAGGTGTTGATTGTATGATTGTTGCCAATGATGCGACAGTCAAAGGAGGAACCTATTATCCTCTTACAGTCAAAAAACATGTTCGTGCCCAAGAGATTGCTGAAAACAATTCCCTTCCTTGTATTTATTTGGTAGATTCTGGTGGGGCATTTTTACCCATGCAAGATGAAGTTTTTCCTGATAAAGACCACTTTGGACGTATTTTTTTCAACCAAGCACGCATGAGTGCCAAAGGAATTTCTCAGATAGCAGTGGTTATGGGGTCCTGCACTGCAGGTGGAGCTTACATTCCCGCTATGTCCGATGAGTCTGTGATTGTCAAAGGGAATGGAACCATTTTTCTAGGTGGACCTCCGCTTGTCAAAGCAGCCACCGGGGAAGTGGTCACAGGTGAAGAGTTAGGTGGTGCTGACGTACATTGTCGTGTATCTGGGGTGACAGACCATTATGCAGAAGATGATTTTCATGCTCTGGAAATCACACGTTCTATTGTTAAAAATCTTAATGTAAAATTAGAATCAGCCCCCAAAGAAACAGAAGAACCTCTGTATCCTACAGAAGAGATTTATGGAATCATCGAAAGAGATGCCCGAAAGTCATACGACCCCAGAGAAATCATTGCAAGGATTGTGGATGGTTCCAGGTTTCATGAATTTAAAAAACTATATGCCACAACCATCGTCACTGGGTTTGCTGAAGTGTATGGATACCCTGTAGGCATCATTGCCAACCATGGAGTTTTGTTTTCCGAGTCGGCCCTCAAGGCTTCTCATTTTATTGAGCTTTGTGACCAAAGAAGAATCCCATTATTATTCTTACAAAACATCACTGGGTTTATGGTGGGGAAAAAATACGAAAACAATGGGATTGCACGAGATGGTGCCAAAATGGTAAATGCAGTTTCTACGACTACAGTTCCTAAGCTAACAATAGTTACCGGTGGTTCATATGGTGCAGGGAATTACGGAATGTGCGGTCGTGCATTTTCTCCTGAATTTTTATGGATGTGGCCCAATGCTCGGATTTCTGTGATGGGGGGAGAACAAGCTGCCAATGTTCTTTGGACCGTGAAAAAAGACCAAAAGGAAGCAGCAGGAGAATCCATCCAAGCCGACGAAGAAGTGACTTTTAAAAAACCAATTTTAGAAGATTATGAAAAGAAGTCTTCTGCTGTGTATAGCTCGGCCCGCCTTTGGGATGATGGGATCATTGATCCTGCTGATACTCGGAAAGTTTTAGGAAGAGCCTTGTCTGTTCTCAGTCGAAGGAAAGAAGAAAGAAAACCATTTGGTGTCTTTCGAATGTAATTTTTGACTTTTCATTCTCCTTTGAAATGCAAACTCATTACAAATGATCATCCACGAGAAGTCATCCAACCAAGTTGCCATTATCACCATTGAAGGTGAGGTTGATTTGTACAACGCAAAAGAATTGAAAGACATTCTGGATGATAAAATGCGCAAACACCAATACGAAATTGTGGTGAACTTAGAAAAGGTTCCCTTTATGGATAGTTCCGGAATTGGGACACTTGTGACAGCCATGTACAAACTAAAAAAGTACCATGGAAATTTAAAAGTCTGTAGTGTTCATGGTTCGGTGGCAAAGGTATTCAAACTCACAGGCATGGAAAGCCATTTGGAAGTGTTTGATACGGAAGAAAATGCCGTCCTTTCCCTTGTGGAAGAAAGAGAATCTTCCGAATAATCAAAGTTTTGTGCGCTTTTTTCGTAGATTTTTTTTGTTAATGTTATGACGGAAGTTGTAAACTAACCTTCACTTTTTCCATTACTTCCTTTCCTTCCAACATTTCTAAAATATACAAAGCAAATTCAAAAGCAGAACCAGGGCCAATACTCGTATGGATATTGTTATGTGATACTATTCTTTCTCCTGTATACTTTCCTCCTTTTCCTTTTGCCAAATCATTGGATGAAGGAAAGGCAGTATAAGGATCATTACCGGAAATGATTTCTAAATTTCTAAGCACACTCGGAGCCGCACAAATGGCACCAATCATTTTTGATTGTTGTTGGAAGGATTTTAGAATGGAACTAATTTCTGGATCCGCCATGAGTTGTTTGGTTCCTTCGAGTCCACCCGGAAGAAGGATGGCATCAAATTCACTGGAATTGATTTCCGAGAAAGTTTTGTCTGCTAAGTGAAAGGTTTTTCTTGCAGCAAGGATGGGATCTTTTGATTTTCCCGCTGAGATGACTTCAACATTTCCTCTTCTTAAAACATCAATGAGGATGATGGCTTCCATTTCTTCAAAGCCGGGACAGAGGGGAATCAAAACTCGTTTTGCCATACTAAGACTAGTTTGGTTTGGAACAAAATGTTCAAGTTTTTTTGTAAAAAAACGATCCCAAGAAATGAGAACTTTCCTGGAACTTCGGGGGTCTTATATAAGTAGGAGAGAGTGCTTAGTGTCTATGACTTTAAAAAAAACGAATCCATTACGTTACCTTGCCATTGCTTTTAGTTTTTTGCTTTTGGGAACATTTTTGTCACCCATCCTCACTTGCGGAAATTCTTCCGAGAACCCACTGCAATTAAAAGCAGATGGGACTGATAAATTGTCTCCCGCTCAAACACAAGCTGTGGCTTTGGAAGATGCCTTCCAAGAAGTATTTGATAAAGTATCACCAAGCGTGGTATCGATTGCCACGGAAAGGACTGTGAATGTCCAACAACACCCGTTTTCGGGTGATCCGTATTTTGATCATTTTTTTGGGCGTCCTGGTGGGTCAGGTCGTGTGATGAAACAAAAACAATCCGGTCTTGGTTCTGGGATCGTCCTGAACGAAGATGGTTATATTATGACGAACCACCATGTGATCAAAGACATGGACAAACTCACAGTGAAGTTTAAAAATCAAAAAACCTTTGATGCCAAACTTATTGGTTCAGATGAAACAATGGACATCGCCTTACTCAAGATAGATGCTCCCAAGGGTACACTTCGTCCGATCGTACTTGCCGATTCCAATAAAGTAAAAGTAGGAAACTGGGCCATCGCGATTGGTGCTCCACTTGGTTTCGAACATTCCTTTACCGTAGGTGTTGTGTCGGCCGTCCAACGCGGAGGAATTGATTCCTCTGGTTTATCATACATCCAAACCGATGCTGCCATCAACCAAGGAAATAGTGGTGGTCCACTCCTGAACATCCGAGGCGAAGTGATCGGGATCAATCGTATGATTGCTTCTCAATCAGGTGGCTCTGTGGGAATTGGATTTACCATTCCTATCAACGAAGCACGGAGAGTTGCTGAAGAAATCAAAACCAACGGAAAAGTCACTCGTCCGTGGATTGGTGTGGGCCTTGATGCAGTCAACGAAGAAGATGTGGAGCAGTTGAAGTTAAAAGACACGAAAGGTGCCATTGTCCGCCAAATCATCAAAGGGTCCCCTGCCGATAAAGCGGGTTTGAAACTATATGATGTGATTGTAGAAATGGGCGGAAAAGAAATCCAAACACCTGAAGAGTTGATTGGTTTTGTTAGAACTTCTAAAATTGGAAAACGAATTGAGATAAAAATCATTCGAAATAAAAATGAAATCTTGACTTCCATCACTCCAGAGCAGAAACCCAATTGAGGTGAGTTTAAGAGAAGATTGGATCCAACCGGGCGAAGATGAACCGAGCCTTCGCCCCACAAAATTATCCGAATTTATCGGACAAAAAGAGGTTCTAGCCAATCTTTCGGTTTATGTTGAGGCGGCTCGGAAACGAAAGAGCCCCCTCGACCATGTTCTCATTTCCGGTCCTCCTGGCCTCGGCAAAACCACCCTGGCCAATATCATTGCCAATGAACTGGCAGTGGCCTTTACTCCCACATCCGCACCTGCTATCTCGAAGGGTGCGGATCTTGTTCGGTTCCTAACTTTACTCAAAACCAACGAAGTCCTTTTTATCGACGAAATCCACGGCTTTATCAAAAAACAAGAAGAGTTACTTTATCCTGCGATGGAGAACTTCTTTGTGGACCTTGTGGTAGGTGAAGGAGTCACTGCCAATGCCCTCCAGATCCAACTCCAACCTTTTACACTCGTTGGTGCCACCACACGCTCCGGTCTTGTCAGCGAACCCTTAAAGTCCAGGTTTGGAATCCATCTCAAACTGGATTTTTATACCGATGGGGAAATGCAAATCATCGTGGATCGCTCTGCAAAACTTCTCGGAGTTTCTCTGGGAGAAGGGGTGGCAATGGAGATTGGAAAACGAAGTCGCAAAACTCCAAGGATTGCCAACCACCTTTTAAAACGAGTTCGAGACTTTGCCGAAGTTCGCAATGAAACTTCTGTTAGTTTAGAAACTTGCAAGTTTGCATTTGAAAGGATGGGAGTGGACCATTTGGGACTCGATGCCGTGGATCGTCAAATTTTGGACATCCTCATCCATCGTTATGGTGGTGGGCCTGTAGGAATCAAACCCATCGCCGTGGTTCTCGGGGAAGAAGAACGCACTTTAGAAGACACCTACGAACCATTTCTTGTCCGAGTGGGTCTCATTGACCGCACACCACAAGGGCGAGTGGCTACGAAAAAGGCTTACGAACATTTGGGAATTGTGTATACTGGAAATATCGGGGAAAATCGCGAAAATGGTCCAACTCTCTTTTGATTTCCGGTTGCCTGAAAAGGAAGAAGGGGAACGAAGACTTTTCTTCGCTTTCACCTTTGTCATCCTTATTGTTTCCTTTGTACTCGCACATCTCATCACGAGAAATATGCTTTGGAAGATGTTGGCCGAAGAACAAGCTGCAGAAATGTTAGGGCCAAAAGAACAGGAAAAAATTTACGAAGTTCTGGTGGAACAACAGTTCATCAACCCAGACAAAAAAGATGAATACAAAGCTCTCTCTAACAAGGATTCGTCGGGTGGTGGTGGCCTCACTGAAAAACAAGGATTCCATACCCTCACACAATTTCGTGAATTCATCATGGGGAGTTCAGCTTCCACTCCAAGCAAAGCCCAACCCAAATCAGAACAATCCAAAGAAGAAGAACTTTTTGAAGTAGGGATTTTTAAAGCTGATCCTAAAACCAATTCCAATGCAGAAGAAAGTCCGAACCAGTCCGCAAGTTCTGGGCAAATGACAAAAATCCCTTTTAACTATAGGTTCCAACAAGACTTTTTATTTCGGTGGGACGGGGCCAAAGCTCTCACCATCCCCACCAAACAATTAGCAGGTTATTATTACTTTAAAAACATGTTAAAACGAATTGAGGAATCTTTTGCACCACCAGGTGGTGGCAACTATGCTTACCGAGATATGGCAGGTGTAGTGGCAAGAGAGGGAATCAAAGAAGGGGAAACCAAAGTTTTATTTATGTTAAGCGAACAAGGCCAAGTTTTGGATGTTCGTTTGGTGACCTCACAAGGCCAGGTAGTGGTAGACCAAGCTTGTATGGATTCGATCCGAGGACAAAATTTTGGTCCCGTTCCAGAAGAAGTTAAATCCAAAGGTCTTATCTTTGGAATCAACTTCATCTTTCCCGGGATTCGTTATTATCGTTAGTATTTACCTTACTCTGTCACAAGAGTACAACCGTATTCTTGTGATTGGTATTTTGCCGTATTGGTTCGCCCAAGTCCCTTCACAGTCACGGACATATTTTCTTTGTCCAATTTGAATTCGCTGATAGGAACCCACTGGCGAGCAAAGTCATGGCACTGTTCTTCGGAAAGTTGCATCACAAAGTAACAACTACAATACTCTTTGGAATAAAAACTAGAGATAATGGATGGAAAACTAGATAGATGTTTCCAATTCCATTGTGCCCAAAACAAAATAAATAAAAACAACAATGATAGGATCACAGAAATTTTTCTTTTCATAAGATTACCGAATTACCGACTCTTTCACTAATTTTAAAAAATCATTTTTGATAAACGCTTTTTCGCGATCATCACCAAACCGAACAATGATTAGGTCAAGGCTTGGGATTACATACAACATTTGTCCCCAGTGTCCAAGGCCAGCAAACGTATCTTTTGGTGCATCAGGCCAGGGTTCGTGAACTCCTCTTTCGGGTACACCTGTATTGGCGTACCAGTGGGCAGTATAATTGTCTTGGTCTAAATCCTCGGAATATGGTGTGGTTTTATACCCAGGTGCAGGTGTTCTTGTAAACTGAACCCAACCCTCAGGTAACAAACGTTCACCGTTCCATACTCCATCGTTTAAATATAAATAACCTATTTTGGCTAAATCTTTGGCTGTCATATAAAGATAGGAGGAACCAACATAAGTTCCGGATCCATCTCGTTCAAAGGTTACGTTCGTAATTCCAAGAGGTTTGAATATTTTTTCAAAGGGGAGTTTGTCATATTCTTCGGCACCATAAACTTTTTTGAGAATAGCAGAGAGAATATTGGTATCACAACTAGAATAATAAACCTGGGTTCCTGGTTCTGCACGAAGAGGAAGTCCACTGCAGAAAGCACCCATATCTTTACGACCTCTGGTATACAACATGGCGATCACAGAAGATTTTAAAGGACCACTTTCATATCCTTCTTCGGCGGCTAGTCCGGAAGACATATTGAGAAGATGCCGAATGGTGATTTTTTTATGGGCTTCATCACGACTTAATGGTTCATAATGATAATAACCTGGATCGTCTAACTTTACGAGTCCTTGTTTGACTGCAATTCCATACATAGTTTGTAAAATACTTTTAGAAACTGACCACGTTAAATGTACTTTGTCTTCGGAAAAGTTCCTCGCATATTTTTCATAAATGAGTTTTCCGTTTCGCAAAATCACCAAAGCATCAGTTCGTCTTCCTTTGCGATCGGTTTCATCCCCAGTTCTTGTGAAAGCATATTCTTCCACTAACTTGAGTTTACTTGTGGAAACTCCAACGGATTCCGGGGAAACAACTTTCCAGTTAGGACTTGGCCATTCTGGTTTCAATCGCTGAGTGAGAGTGGAAACTTCTGGTTCACCACCAAAGGGAGAAAGGTCTTTGCCACAATGTACAAAGGTCAATAAAAGTAAAATGAGAAGACTTCGTTTCATAGAATTCCTGATTGAGATTCGATTCAGAATTCTAAGCGAGTCTTTGTCGTTTGCAAAGGAAAAAAGAAAGAGATTATACTTTTTCTGCGTATCCTTTTAGTTTTTGTACCATAGAAAAAAGTCCGTTCCTTCTTGAGATCGATAGAAATTTTGCAAGGCCCACTTCTTCTATAAAACCAAGTGAGGCATCCGCTATATCTTTCGGAGATTGTCCTGAAAACACCCTTATTAAAATTGCGATGAGACCTTTGGTAAGAGCGGTGTCGCTGTCGGCATCAAACTCTAACTTTCCTGATTCTAATTTTGGGGCCACCCAAACTCGGGATTGGCAACCAGGGACTATATATTCTTCTGTTCGTTTTTCATCTGGATAGGGAGGAAGTTCCTCACCTAACTCAATGAGGTATTGAAATTTTTCTTCCCAGTCGGTTAGATCAGCAAACTCAGCTATGATTTCTTTTTGAATTTCTTCAATCGACTTACTCATGTTTGGTACTCGGTATTGGAATTTCTGCAAACTTATCTTTTTTTCTCATGTAGAATTGATTGAAGTTTGTCTTAGTTAAATTTTTTAATTCGACTCGGTTGACAGTAGAAACAGTGAGTTCATATAAATCACCATTGGATTTAAAAAAATAATCCATCCGGAGTTTCTCTTCCAAAACATATTCTACATCATTCCAAAGTAGTTTTTTTGATTCGAAATCCACATACATACATTCAGGAGGTTTGACGAGAACATAACAAAATTCACCAGCTTTGGGTACACCTTTATAAAATAATCCACAGTTGGAAAAAAAAATGGAAATCATACTAAAAAACAAAATAGCGACTGTTAGACGCCTGGTTTGGGATTTAGAAAAAAAGTTGGAAAATGAAAAATGGAAAACTTTCATTCTTTTTTTTCCGGTGTTAAATCCAATTTCGTTTTGGTTCCTGGTTTTTCAGAAATCATCTTAGCCACAAGAAGAGGAATCTCTGGATTTTTTTTACCTGTAGATAGATAAAATTCTTCTAAGAGATCAATGCCTTTTTGAGAAAGATTTTGTAAATGAAAGATAGTAGCTTCTGTAATGATAGAAGTTTCAGTAATTCGATCTGGATTGTTCGACTTGGCTTGTCTAAGTAGAGACAAAGCACCCACATAATCTTTTTTGTAAAACTTTCCAAGTCCTTTTAAAAAATTCTCTTCTCTTGGAGTGAATTGGATCCCCGCCTTATATGTTGGGTCTTTTGTTATTGTGATGAGTTTATCAAGTCCAGATGCATCACCAGCTAACATAGTATTAAAGGTGAGTAACCAAATATAAACAGTTTGGAACTCTGGGGAAAGTTTAGAACGATCCAAATTTCCATATTCCCCAATCAAAACTTGTGGTCTTTTGACTTGGCGGTGTGTTTCTCCTAAAAACAACAAAACTTTGTTGTTTTCCCAATCGGAAAATGGAGAAGAAGAAAAAGATTCGGCTGTCCTCGCATTCCAAAATATAGAATCCAAAGTAGAATCAGCAAGAACCGATGTCCCAATGAAGTTTTGGAACTCGGATCCTAAGTGTAAAATCAAACTATCGTGGTCAAAATAAATTCCGATTCGATATAAATTCCAAAACAAACTTCGCGATATTAAATGAAAGGCTACAGGATCGGTTGGATCTTTTTCTGAAAAGGTTGTGGCAATGGATTGGAAATCTTCTATATCCTTTTCTTTGAGGTTTCCTGATTTCCAGAGTTCAATTGTTTTTTCTTTGGTTTTTTCTGCTCTGACACTTTGGTCTTTTGCAAAAAGAAAATAAATTTCTTTTCTATAGGTAAACCCTAACACGGACAGACCAAGCGCTAAAACCAATAGAAATAGCGGTGCCTTTGATTTCTTCTTTCTGTGCGGTTCGTACCGGGAGTAAATCGCCATCGTTGGTTCCCATTTTTTTTTGCCCTCCCCACTTGACACGGCTTTTTCTTTGTGATTTAGTGAGAAGGGTATGGAAGATGACTTTTTAGATGATGACGAATTCGACGCTGATAGCCTCAACGAAGACGTCGTAACGTATGCCTGTGAGGATTGTGACCACCGTTGGGAAGCTGAGGGGGAGGACGAATACCTCGATTCTTGGGAGTTGATCTGCCCTATGTGCGGATCTTCGAATATCACCGAACTGTAATTTGTCTTATTTTCAGTATATTTTTGGTTTTTTGATTCTACCTTCGCTCCTTTGGGGCGAGGTCTCCGGTTTTTCAACCCTATATGCAGAATTTAAAAAAGGAAATTATGCGACTGTTTCCAAAGGTTCCCTCCAATATTTAAATGGAACGGAAAATGAAAAGGATCCTCGGATTTTTTTCCTCTACGTATCGACAGAAGAGAATTGGGGCCAATTGAAAACGGAGGTGGTGAGAAAAGCTCCACCTAACTTTCGATCGTCGACACACTACTGGAATGCAATTTATTTGTTTATGGAAAGGGCGCTGGTGTTTGGCGAATCTGATTTACTCATCGAATGGGGAAAAGAATTCCAAAAATCAGGAAAACAAAGCCCAAAATACAACGACGCATTATTATTATATGGGCTTGGTCTTTTGGATTTAAAAAATGAACCTGAAGCCAAAAAGGTTTTTTCAGAAATTGAATCCAATTCTCCCTCCAAACATGTGTTATCTCAGCTTGAAGAAATCAAATCTTCGGGAAAATAAATGAAGGGCTTGCGTATAACAAAAGGAAAGTGGAAGGGAAAGGAAATTCCTGCACCACCCGATGTATCAGGGCATTTGAATTTTACCAATAGTTTAGTAAAAAAGGCTATTTTTTCTCTCATGGATTCTCGACTCCTTTCTTGGGGTCTCGGTTTTGATTCAGTTTTGTTTTGTGATTATTTTGCAGGTAGTGGACAAATATCTGCTGAAGCCTATAGCCTTTCTGTTCACAGACTTCTCACTTATGAATTGGACCAAACTCGATTTAGACAACTCCATACACTTTTTCGTGGACTCGCTCAAGTTCAATTGTTTCGAAAAGATGCAACCAAACATGCATTAAAATGGGAATTGGGCGAAGAATCTGCTTATATTTTTTATTTGGACCCACCTTATACGTATTGGTCGGAAACACCCGCCCGAATGAAAGAGATGATAGAAAGTTTATATTCTTTTTGCATAACATTACAAAAACCTTTTTTGATTTTATGCCAAATACCGGAACACCAACCGATCGATAAAATTTGGTCAGAAGTTCCTCATAAAGTAAGAGAGTATGGTAGCCATTTAATCATTGAAACAGGTTATGAAAATGCCGAGAATTCTCTTCGGTAATACAAAATCTTTTTTATTCGGAATCATACGAAATAAACTCATTTATTTTCTTTTGACCATTGGAACTCTTTTTTTTAGTGCATCCATTTGGTCCTTACCAACATATAAGGAAATCAAATTACAATATAGACCATCAGACATACAAGTGTTTGATCGGAATGGGGAGCTCATTCAGAGATACCGAATCCGCAATGATTACAGGTCTGAAGAATGGACAGAATACAATCAACTTCCCAAATTTTTAATCGATTCAGTAGTGTATGCAGAAGACAAACGTTTCTTTGAACATACGGGGATTGATTCAAATGCATTAGTTTCTTCTTTTTGGGGAAATTTGACTAGTCCATCGTTACGTGGTGGATCTACGATTACTATGCAACTTGTTTCTCTTTTAGATCCTGAACTAAAATCAACTGCATCCAAACGAAAAACTTTTTTTCAAAAAATCAAACAAATCCAAAGGGCAGTTGAGTTAGAAGAAACTTGGACTAAAGAAGAAATTTTTACAGCATATATCAATTTGATTTATTTTAGAGGTGAATTAAAAGGAATATCTTCAGCAAGCAAAGGACTTTTTCGAAAATCTCCTGAATCACTTACACCTAACGAAACATATTTGCTTGCTGCACTCATTCGTTCTCCCCAAAGTTCTATTGAAAAGATAATCAAAAGAGTTTGTTTACTAAAAAAGGAAAGAGATGGCTTTGAGGATTGTGAATCGATCTCACGACTTGTGAGAGAAAGTTTATTTCGAAATTTAGATTACCCGCAATATCCATCATTTGTTCCACTCTATACAAAAACAATTTTGGATTCTATAGGTGAGAGAAATAATAAGGAAGTGGATCAAATCAAAACACACTGGAATTCTTCCTTATCTATAATCTTCCAGAGAAAAGTAGAAGAAATTTTAAAAAGAAATCTAAAATCTTTAGCAGATAAAAATGTGAAAGATGGGTCAGTGATCGTTATCGACAATCGTACAGGCCAAGTTTTGGTATATGTCCCCAATATTGGTGATGAAAGTTCAGTATCCAAACTTGATTTAATTAGAAGTAAAAGGCAAGTGGGATCAACCTTAAAACCTTTTGTATATGCACAGAACTTCGAAGAAAATAAACTCTTTCCCGATTCTATCCTTTCCGATTCTCCTGTAGGTATACCCGTTTACCAAGGAATATATAGGCCGTTAAATTATGATAAATCATATAAAGGGAACGTCACTGTTCGCGAAAGTCTTGGTTCCTCTTTGAATATCCCTGCCATCCGGGCTTTGTCATTTTTAGATTTAAATGAATTTATTCTGGTTTTAGAAAGGCTTGGAATCACGGGTCTCAAATACCCTGAGTTTTATGGCCCATCTTTGGCCCTCGGAACAGCTGACATTAACCTTCTTGAGTTGACCAATGCTTACAGAACTTTAGCCAACGGTGGATTGTATTCCGGAATAAAGTTTGAACTTTCACATGAACCACCAGATTTTAGACGTGTCTTTTCACCTAAAACAAGTTATATGATATCTGAAATTCTTTCAGATAGAGAAGCCAGGTCCTTAGGATTTGGCTGGGATAATTTTTTATCCACTTCTTATTATACCTCTGTCAAAACCGGAACAAGCCAAGATATGCGCGACAATTGGTGCATTGGTTATTCGGAAATTTTTACTGTAGGAGTTTGGGTAGGAAATCCTACAGGAAGTCCTATGTTGGATGTATCCGGAATCACTGGTGCAGCTCCTGTTTGGCGAGAGACTATGGATTTATTTCATGAGTCAATTGGCTCTAAGCTAATTCCACCAAAGGAGGTGAGTTCAGATCCAATTTCTACTTCCAATTCGTCTAAAGAAAGCAGAATGGAAAGGACAAAGGCGACAAGAATCCTCACTCCTGTGA
This sequence comes from Leptospira harrisiae, assembly GCF_002811945.1. NCBI lineage: Bacteria > Pseudomonadati > Spirochaetota > Leptospiria > Leptospirales > Leptospiraceae > Leptospira > Leptospira harrisiae. Next base: position 326,147 of record NZ_NPDX01000001.1, read on the forward strand.
ATGGAAGTATCTTTGCTTTGGATCCTGATATTCCTATAGGCCGCCAAAAAATCCTCTTTACTTTCAGTTCTTACGATGTTTCGTATTCTTATTATTTAAACGATGAAAAGATTGGATCTGTCGGAGGGCCGTACCTCTGGGAACCAAAGAAGGGAGAATATCGTTTGCAAGTAAAAGATAGAGATGGAAAAGTTTTATCTCTTTCTTTATTTGAAGTTCGGTAACAACACATGCCAAAACCAATCAAATACAAACATAAATTTACCCAACAAGTTGTTTGGGGTGAGATGGATGCTTTCGGTCACGTAAACAATGTTACGTATGTTAGATACTTTGAATCTGCAAGAGCAGATTATTTTACAAAAGAGGGATTGTGGGATTCACCTGTTAAACCAGTGAAAGCTGGTCCTGTGTTAACACATCTTGATATGGATTATCGCAAACAAGTTGTTTTTCCAGCTACGTTAGAAATTACTTTGGAAGTGGAATCCATTTCTTCTAGAGCATTTACAGTGATTTGTTCCATGTGGAATGAAAACGAAGAATGTGTTTTAACAGGAAATGCTGCCTTTGTTTGGTTTGATTTCGAATTACAAAAACCTTCAGCACTTCCTGAATATTTTAAAACAAAATTTGGATCAAATCATTTGGTATGATAAAACAATCCTTCCAAGAAAGATTTAAACTTGATGATGAGGTGATGAAGATTTCAAGGATTTGCCTCATTGTTTTTTTTAGTTTTATCGGTTTTGGAGTTTTTGCACCTATTGAAGAGTTAGGTTTATATGATCCAAAATGGATTCGCATTTTACATGCTACCGTTACCTTTGGGTTTTTTATAGCGACTTATTTTTCAGATTGGGTTCGTAAGCAGATCCAATCCATCATGCTTTTTTTCTTTTACACGATGAGTGCCCATTCACTTGTACTTTTGTATTGGAATTCGCTTTACATTGGTTATCTTGTTGGAATGATTTTGGTTTTGTCTTGTATAGGTGTCAGTTTTGTAGACCGTCGTTCACTTGTTTCTTATTTAGGAACGGTAACTTCTGCAGGGATTGTCATTGGCATCTATACGAAAGAACCTCAAGTTGATTTACCTCTTTATCTTTCTTCCATCATCACACCTGCACTTGTTTCCTATCTCACACTCAACATTCGACTAAGTTCAGTAGAAAAATTAAGAATCTCTGAGTCTCAACTCAAAGGATTTCAAGATCGTATGTTGAACGAGCTTGAGATGGCCAACGAAACACAATCCAACATAGTAACAACACAATGGCCGAAAACAAAGGGAATTCGCCTCCATTCATTTTTTCGATCCTTCGGACAAGTTGGTGGTGATGCCATTAGTTATTTGGAAAGGGAAGATGGGAAGTTAGCACTTTTTTTTGCAGATGTATCTGGACATGGAATTGCTTCTGCAATGGTTTCTGCCATGGCGGTTCTTGCTTTCAAAATTCACGGAAACCAAGTCGAACCGTCCGCTTGTTTAAAGTCGATTCATGCCGATTTACAAGAGTTAGTTCCGAACAACCATATCAGTGCTTGCGTACTTTTTGTAGACACGGATACAAAAGAAATTAAATATTCTATTGCCGGCCATCCACCTCTAATCCGAATCGAAAAGGATACGGGTCCAACGTTTATGGAAGGAATGGGAACTCTCATTGTTTCCTTTTTAAAACCCAATTTAAAAGATTATACGATCACCCCGAACTCAGGAGATCGAATTTTACTCTATTCGGACGGAATTTTAGAAGTTTTTGATGAGGCCGGAGAGATTTATGGTGATGAACATTTGTTTGCATCCATAAAAAATCATTCTGACAAAAAAGGTGAAGAATTTTTGAATGCTCTATATGAGGACTCCATGTCATTTTCGGCAAAACGAATTTCCGACGATATGAGTATGTTATTACTGGAAATTTTATGAATTTGTTGTTAACTCCATTTATTTGGTTCAAAAAAGAGTTCATCCCTTTTAGAACACTAGACCGTTATTTATTTTTAGATTTTTTCAAAACCTTTTTAGGTACTCTCATCATGTTAACATCCATGATTGTGATTTATAAATTCACAGATGTGATGAAGTATTTAGTATCTTCCAAGGTAAACCAAGTGCATGTGTATTTGCATGTTTTGTATTCTTTACCATCGATGGTGGATCAAGTTGTTGCACCTGCACTTATGTTTTCTGTTTGTTTTGTGATCGGGCAGTTTAGTGTAAACAAAGAACTTGTGGCGATGATGGTGGCTGGGGTTTCATTTATTCGTATCATCACCCCCATTTTATTTTTTGGAATTTCGATGTGGCTCATTATGACTTTGTTTGGACAAATCGTAGTGATACCGGCTAACAAAAAAGCCCAAATCGAATTTAGCATAATGGCAAAGGGTTCCAATCGATTGATCGATTTTGTCTATCAATTGCATATCAAAGGAAAAAAGGGATTCTATTACGTCTATTGGATTGATGAAAAAGAAAACACAGTTAAGGGTGGATTCAATTATATCGAAATCACTCCCGATGGACATCCAACGTACACAGTGTCCTCTCAGAAAGCAAAATTTATCCCTTCTCCCCATAGTTGGGTTTTGTATGACGCTGAAGAAGTTCGGTTCAATGAAAACTTAGAACTTGTTTCTAGAACAAAATACGCTGAAAAAACCTATGACTTTCCAGAAGACTTAGCTTACTTTTCCAAACCAATTCGTAACCCAGAAGAAATGAACTTCTTTGAATTAGCAGATGAAATTGAATCCAGGATCACGAAAGGGATTCCTTTTCGAAATGTGATAGTCCAACAACATATGGCATTTGCAATGCCACTCATGTCATTTGTGGTTGTCACTCTCGGAGCACTTGCTGGTGCGATCACCAAACGTTCTGCAGGTGTGGCAAGCCTTGGGCTTACCATTGCAGTAGTTTTGTTGTATTATATTTTAAATTCAACTGCTAAGACTTTGGCTGAAAACGGTGCCTTACCCATTTGGATTGGAATGTGGATGACACCAGTGATTTTCACTTCAGCAGCCTACTTTTTGTATCGACGAATGAATATTTAATTTTCTGTTAAAAACACTCGTTTGTAAAGGTCGGTTTGTAAAATTCCTTTTGGATCATACTTTTTCTTTAAGGAGTAAAACCGTTTGAGATTGTCTTTTGGAAAATACGATTCGATCACTCGTTTGCGAAGGGTGGAGTCTTTTGCAAAATAAAATCTTCCTTTGTGTTTTAAAACAATTTCATCCATTTCTTTACAAAGAGCCCAAAGTTTTTCTCTATTTCCTTTAGTCACAGGGAAATCCATCGCCATAGAAAATCCGTCGACTGCATGTGTGAGTAAAAATGGATCTGGTTTGTGTTTTTTGAAAACAGATAGGTAGTTTACAATTCCACGTTCTTGGCAAATGGTGAATATCTCACGGAACGCTTGTTTGGCGTTTTCCTTGGGAATGAAAACTTGGTATTGGATCATCGCACCAGGTTTGTAAACAAACTTCCAATTGGGAACATAGTCCAAAAGGAATGCATATTCTGCATGGCCTTGGTAATAGGCTTTATTGTTTACGAGAATACTTGCGATACATTTTGCCAAATTGATGAGTCGCATTCCTAAGTTAAAACTAAAGGGACGCATGAGGATCCACATCCACTTTTTAGGAATTAGATAGAATAGGCGAGAGGGAAGGTGTTGTCTTTCAAGTAAACAGTTACCTGGAAAGTCCGGATCCTCTCCTTCTTTTAGGTTGGTTGCTTTGTGGATTTGACCTCGCCCCATAGATTTTCCCGAAGCAAAGGCATCGATCCATCCAACTAAGTAATCTGAGGTTTTATAATGTTCTTCAAAATATGCAAATAATTCATCAAAGTTTCTGACATATACTGGATCAATTTTCATTTTGCCAGCATAGATTGGTTTCATTTTAATTTGGACAGTTAAAAAACAACCTAACATTCCAAAGCCGGAAATCGCAGAATAAAACAAATCTGTATTTTTTTTAGGAGAACAAACTAAAATATCTCCTTTGGCAGTAAGAAAGGTAAACTCTTTAATATGTTCACCAATGGTTCCTACTTTGAAGTTATTTTTTCCATGTATGTTCATGGAAAGAGCTCCGCCAAGCGTTGGCATCATAGTTCCTGAAACAACAGGTGGCCAAAAACCATTTTCAATTCCGGTTTCCCAAAGGTCTTTGATCCTTGCTCCTGACTGTACTGTCATGACACCTGTTTTCAGGTTAAAATCCAAAACTTTATTAAAATGAGTTAAATCTAAAACAACTCCATCCGTGTTAGTTGACGCATCACCATAACTACATCCGCCACCGCGTAACGCAACTTTGGTGCCAGTTTGGTTGGCCCAAACAAACAGTTCTTTGATTTCTTCTTCTGTTTCCGGACGAAATACAGGAGATAAAGAAAAAGAACTCATCCCCCATGCTTCCACTTTTTCCTTTTTAGGAACTTTAATCTCAGGAATGGATTTTGTTTTTTTTGCGACCATATTATATACTCAGTTTTTTAAAAATGAAATTGGGAATGTTGCGAATGATAAGACCTACGAGTGCCCAGATTCCTGGTACAAATGCTTCATCTTTTCCTTCCGCCACGATTTTGCGAATTTTTTCTGCCGCTTCTTCCGCAGTAATAGCCTTTAGTAATCCTTTTTCAGGAAGTTTTAAACCGCTCGTCATTTCTGTAATGACAAAACCTGGTTTAATGGTTGTTACTTGGACTTTTGATTCTGACAAACGATTGCGAAGAGCTTCCAAGTAAGTATTTAGTGCAGCCTTGGAAGTATTGTAAACTGGATTCCCTTTACGACCACGTTCTCCAGCAATCGAAGAGATTCCGATAATTTTGCCTGATTTTTGTTTTGTAAAATAAGTAGCAGCCGGGTTGAGAAAAGCGACAGCACCCAAGGTGTTTACATTTAACATTTCTAAGTCTTTAGTTGTATTGTATTCGTTAGGAGAAATCTCAGGCATCACTCCAGAAGCAAAGTACACTTCGTCCAATCCGCCGAGTAGAGAGACTGCTTTCTCAAATGTCTTTTCTGCTGTGGAAAACTTTGTCACGTCAAAGACCAAGGGGAAGGCCCTTTTTTCTTTGGATGAATTTGCTTTTTTGGCAATGGATTCGAGAGATTTTTCCCTTCTAGCCAAAAGAACCACGGAATTTCCTGCGTTCAATTCAGCTTCTGCAATGGCTTTTCCGATCCCACTCGAGGCACCGACGATGATTATTTTTTTCCCCATGTTTACGTTTTTTTGGTTTAATCGGATCTGGCAAGTGGTTTCAATAGAGTTGTGCCCGTAAATGAGAGAATCCTGATCGATGGGATGAATCTGATGTATAAATTTCCAGATTTGGCTTTTTGTTTGGGGGAATACCGCCTGCAGGATGCCCGGGATGGGTTACTCCTCCATTTAGATCGATTCTATTCTAAGAACTTTCACACCAAATTTTTAGTGTTTTTTGACGGGAAAAAGGATATAACCTCAGATTGTTATTCGGAAGATTGGGGCAAATTTTCCATTCATTATAGTCATGAAAAAAAAGCTGATGAACTCATCATCGGATATCTGAACTTATGTCCAGTACCTTCACAATGTTTGGTGGTATCTTCGGATAAGGAGATCATTAGTTTTGCGAGAAGACTTCGGGCCAAACGAATGACTTCGGAAGAATTTTATGCAGAATGGCTGAAAAGGGAAACAGAAGAGGATGAAACGGAATTTAACCACCTGAAAGAAGGATTGACACCTAGTTCAGAAACCGATTACTGGGAGAGACAATTCCTTCCTTGATATGTTGTTCAACTCAATCCCATTTTTAATCTTTTTTTCCATTGTTTATTTGCTCTATTGGGCCATCCCAAGAGAGCTACGAAAGTATTTCCTGTTACTTGCAGGGATTGGTTTTTACGCTTACTTTTCTTTGGCACTGACTGTCCATTTTCTTGTCGTCATTGGCATCAATTATCTTCTATATCGTAAAATCAAAGAAAGTCCAACGAAGTTTTGGGTTGGGTTTACTGTTACTATCAACCTAATCAATTTAGGTTTTTTTAAATATATATATTTTTTCAGTAAGGTTCTTGCTGATCTAACAGACTATCCGTTCTTTAAACAAGTTCCTGACCTCATTCACATTGCTTTACCACTTGCGATTAGTTTTTATACCTTTCAAATCATTGCTGCTGCAGTAGATACATACCGTGATTCATCCAAATCTTTGGTTCGAATCGAAGATTATTTCTTATTTGTTGCATTTTTTCCAGTGCTCATTGCTGGGCCTATCATGAGGATGACTGATTTTTTTCCGAACCTGGACAAACTAACTCCAAGTAAAGAAAAGATGTATCGTGCCTCATACTTGCTAATGTCTGGACTTGTAAAAAAAGTTCTCGTGGCAGATCCAATGTCACTCACCATCTCACCGGTGTTTGGTTCTCCTGCTGAGTATGATTCCTTTTCTTTGTTTATTGCGGGGATTTGTTATGCAATTCAAGTATACAGTGATTTTTCTGGTCTCACTGACATGGCAAGGTCAATTGCTTTGTATTTGGGTTTCGAAACTCCTGAAAATTTTAAAGCTCCTTTTTTCTCCACATCGGGAAGAGAACTTTGGAAACGTTGGCACATCACTTTATCTTTTTGGTTAAGAGATTATATTTATTTTCCACTGGGTGGTTCTCGTAAGGGTGAATTACGCACTTATTTAAACTTAATCATCATTATGACACTGGGTGGTTTTTGGCACGGTGCAGATTATACTTTTATCTGTTGGGGATTTTATTGGGGTGTGATTCTTGCTGGTGAAAGGTATTTTGAAGATAACCTGGGTTGGAAGTTAACTCCAGAGAAAAATAAATTTCTTATGGTGATCAAAGCTTTAATTGTATTTGTTTTGTTTTCTATATCGGGACTTATGTTTCGTTCGAACAATGCTACCAATATGGTGGAACATTTCCACGGAATTTTTACTCATTTTTCGCATAGTTTGGAAAGTATGTTTGTTGGTGATTCCAATGAATGGTTGGTATCTGCGACTTCTCTTTTTGGGAATGGTTCATCATTTCGATTCCAACATATTGAAAACCTAGAACGAATATTTTATACTTCCATAGCATTATTATTTTTTCATCACATCCAATATGTTCCTGAGTTTTGGGATCGTATCCGCAAACATGATGTTTGGTTGGTTCCCATACTTGGTGTCATTACTATTTTCCTTCTCGCCACACTTTCGCAAGATGGTGGAGAATTTATCTATTATAAGTTTTAGGAGACATTGTGGAATTTATTCGTAACAGATATTTGCTTGTCCCGTTTTTTGTTGTATTTCTTACTTTTTGTCTAGATAAATTATTACTTTTCGAAAACGTACACACATATTTTTCAAAATCACTTTCTGATATTAATTACATACAAAAACATCAGCTGTATGAAGATTTAAAAGTTTATCTAACAAATAAAGACAGAGATAAAGTTTTAGTTTACTTCGGAAATTCTCGTGCCTTGTTATTTGATAACGAATACATTCATAAAAAATACCCAGGTTGGGTGATGTTTAATTTTTCTGTTCCTGGTGGAAAACCTGATTATGTTTTACAATGGATGGAAAAGTTTCATAAAGACAACGTAAAACCAGATTTTTTCTTATTCGATCATTCCGTCGAAATGTATAACTCGGCAGCCACTTTAAAGGTAGATGAAACTTTAACAAATGGACTAAACGTTTCTTTTGTTTTAAAACATTTTTCGTTATTTTCAACAGATGATATTTCTACTCTTTTCGCCAAACGAATGTTCCGTGCTTACCAATATCGACCTAAGTTAGAAGTGATCCTTGCTCGGGCCAAAAATAAAGAATCATTTTTATATCCTTATCGTGAATTACGTAATAGTTTGATGGCTAATTTGAATAAAGGAAAAGGTTCTGCGATGACACCTGGAACCCATCAGTCTGTGCTTCCTCCAGAATTATTAAAAAAATCGGCCATTGGTGACTTTCATTCTTATCTAGTTCCGTTTCATTTTTCTGATCAGATATTAAATTTTACAAATCAATCATTGGAATTAGCCAAAGAACTGGGAGTGCCTTCCGCTGTCATTTGGGTTCGACTTTCGTTGCCTTATATGGATCACATTCGTAATCTAAAAGTTTCTGTGGGTAATGGAAAAGAAGATACTGTGTATCATGATTGGTATCCGAGAATGATTGAATATCATAAACAAAATGGAGTACCGTTTTGGAATATGAACGATGACCCGAACTACACCTGCAACAATTTCAGTGATGCAGGTCATATGTCACCGACTTGTTATGATGAGTATACGGATTATATTTTTAAGAATTTACTTCAATCTTTTGTGAAAGGGGCTCGGTAGAATTCGGCTCGATTCTGCAAATCATTCGGAGAAAGTTTTTCCGGATCTGCTGGATTGATTTTAGTTGGATTCTGCGGTTGGGGTTTGTTATTGTTTTCTTTATCCACTGAATACCCATAATAATATCCATGAACAATTTCCACTACCGAGACAGGTGTATCGGAATTTAAATTTTGGATTTCTACGGTGATTTCTTCTGGTGGAGCCAATAGTTCAAAAACCCATTGTGCTTCGCCTTCAATCTTTTCTTTTCTTAAGATGGTAGGGTTTTCATTTTGTCCGTTGCCTGAATACACAGTAAGAACCCATTCTTTTAATTTTCCATCAGTAGCAACGCCAATGCCAATGGACTGAGGTGATGTTTCCCCAGCTTTTAAATCAAATCGAATGGCACCACCTTTGGAAACAGCACCATAGAGTCTTTTTTTGGAAAGAGTAGGGTATAAAGCCAAATCTTGAATTCTTGTTGTGACTTCTTTCACATTTTGGCTCAGTACGGATGGTTCGGAATGTAGGGCCTGCATTGTGGCCAAAGTGATTCCAACCGAAGCAATCAAAGAATATCTCATTCTCTTAATAAGACTAAAAAAAGCGATTCCTTACAAGCAAAAGAATAAGAAATTACCTCGAACAAGTTCGAAATTTAGTCAATTCTTGCAGTAATGATTGGCGTTCATCTGGGTCTAGATTGATTCGATTTTTCCATTGGAGTTCCATTCTTTCGAAAGCAGGTCGGAATTTAGGGGAACAGTTTTTGCTAAAATAAGAATAAGCACTAGTTCGATCTGATTCATTTTCGCTTATCAATTTATAAAATTCAAATACGGAAAAATTGTCTTCGCTAGAAAAATTCAATATAACGTATGTTTTGTGGCATTCACTTAATGTTAAAGCTGGAACTTTTGTGTTTTTACAATTTACAGCAATATCAGATTCTAAAAATGCTAACATCTCTTCATAGGTAAAGTCGCGAAACGGTTTTCCTTTTGGAACGGAGACTTTATTCTTTTTGGTTCCGGAATTGTCTTTTGGTGTTTGGGAATTTGAAACCAGGAGTTCATCCTTGGAAGCGATTTCCGTATTGTGTTTTGGTTCTTCTACTTTAACAAAGTTGGTTACCACTTTGGGTTTTTGGTAAGGGTTGGTCACCGTCAAATCATATGGACCTGATTTTGCATCAGTTGTATCAACTTTTAAGTCGATTCGTTCTGGCGATTTTACTTCCTTACTGAGGATAGGAAGAGCTTCTTCTTTTCTAGTTAAATCAACTTTAGTTGCATCCAAAAAATGTTCCCCTTCAATGGTAACGTTTGAAATGGTTTTTTCATTTTTGGATTCTGATTTAGGAAGGATGATTGGTTTTTCTTCTTCAATTACAACTTTTGGCGGTTCAGAGATAATAACTTCTAAATCTTTCCATGCAGACCAAACTGCAGGTTTTTTGAAAAGGTTTAAGGGTGCGGTTCGAACAAGATAAACACCTGAAGGAAGATCTTCAATCGAGTGGAATGGAGTTTCGATTTTTTTATCAATAATAACTTTTCCAGTTTTTTCTTTGATTTGAATTTGGTAACCGCTAGCATCCGGAATTGGTTTCCAAGCGATGAGTTTGGTTCCGTCTTGGGCTCCAATCGAAAAAGTAACAAACCAAAAAATAATAAAAAAATGTTTTGTATTTAGTTTCATCTTTTTTCTTTATACAACCGTTTTGGAGAAATAAATTCGATATCAGAAGGTTTCAAAGATTTAAATTGGTCCAAAGCTAAGATAAAACTTCCTTTTTTTGAAAATAACAATGTTGTATCTTTATATACACTTAAATCCCAAGAAAAAGATCCTTCATCTAGAATACTCAAGTCCTTCAAACTATGTTTGGATTCTTTTGTTGTTATTTTATAGATGGCAACTTTTTTATCTCCGTTATGTTGGTATAAAACCAGATCATAGTGCTCTCCGGTAACGCCTGTTACTTTCCATAAAAATTCCAAACTTGATTTTCCTTTCATCTGTACAATTGTTCCATTCGGAGACATCATTTCCAGTTTTGGGTCTAATTTTTGGTCAGGTTTGTTTGTTGTTACTTCTTCTGCCGGTTCTGTTTTTTTCTTTTGTTCTACTACGGTAAAACTGAGGGGATTTGAAGTTTCTGTTTCTTTTCCCTCTTTTGATTTTCCAGTGACAGTTGCAAAAAAAGTTCCTTTTCCTAAACTGTTCCAATTCGGAACAAGAAAATTGGAAGCCGTTTCTTCTGAAAAAACAACGGAACTCATTTTGGAGTCTTTTGCAATTTTTAACTGGTAAGATTTTAATTCTGCATTTCCGTCCCAAATTAAAATCGCTTGGTTTTGTTTGATTTCCTCCAATGAAATTTCAGATCCATTGGCAGGTCGCATCCATTTCGGAGTAGGTACAGTGTTTTGTTTTTTGATGATAAACGATTGGACTTGGCTACTTCTGTCTTTTGTGTCTGGAAAAGAGGACTTGGCAATTACCTTCCAATAATATGTACCTTCTTTTAAATCGTCATAGGAAATTTGATTTGCAGTTGTTTCCAATTGTTTGATTGGATTTGTAAGTTTAGGTGAATTGGAAACTAACAATTGGTAAGAGTTTGCTGTTGTGAGTTTGGTCCAACTGAGAGTGACGAGTGGCATCGTTTGGACAAAAGGAATTACGGATCCTGACTCAGGAGATTCTCCTTGGAAAGATTCAAGTTTTGTGACAAAGAATTTATTAATTTCGCTAAATTCTATTCCGGAACCAACTTTGTTTTTAACTTTTAATCTCCAATAAAAAGTGCCTTCTTTTAGTCGAATCGAACTTTGAGTTCCTTCCACTTTTTCATTAATTAGTGTCATTTGAAAGTTAGGTGATCTCGAAATTTCTAAAACAGGATCACCATATCCAGATTCAATTTTCCATTGGAATTGTACGGACACTTCGTCCGGTTCTGTATAAAATAACTTTTGGGATGTTGGAGAAATTAAGATGGCCGGAATTTTTTTAATTTCTATTCCAGTTTTTTTGAATTCTGCCTTTTTTCCTTCTTCCACGGATATAGACTTTCCGTCTTGGTGTTTGACCGTGGTTTTTCCTTTTTCAACAAACAGGCTCAGTTCTCTTTCTTTAGATCTTTCTATTTTAACATTACCTGAATCTACGTTGATTTCGCTGCCAGAGCTTGTGATTTTGATTTGATTTGGTTTGGAATCATTTTTTTTAACTTCCAAAGAACCTTCAGTAAATTCAAGATTTGGTTCCTCTCCCGTCAAATCCAAGTTAAACATTGAGTTTTCATCAATATTAATTTCTGTTCCATCTTTTAGTCGAATGAGAGCATCAGAAAATGCTTCTGAACGAATTGTGTCTTTGTTAGTGAGTGGGCTGTTGTTTTCTAATTTTTCCCATATCACTTCATCTTCAAATTTTCTTTGAACAATATTGTTTTTAAAAAATATGGTTCCTACAACTTCACGATCTCCAATTCCAATCTTTCGATTGAGGTCCAAATAAAACAAAATGGTGAACAGAATCGCAACACTTAAAAGGGTGAATAAGACGAGTCGGTCTCGTTTGTCTAAATTCATTTTTTCCCCTTTTTCACAACAGTGATTCCAACTAACTTCTGAAGTTCACTTAGCGTTTTTGGGTAATCGGGATCTGATTTTCTTCCAAGAACGGCATAAACTTTTTGTGCTTTCGATTTTCCTTTTAATTCTATTTCGCCCATACTGAGTACATGGTAATCGGATTTAATTTCTTGGTAGGTGGTTTCTGTAATCAAGATGTCTGTATGAGTTTCTTTATTAAGTGATTCCACACGGGAGGCAAGGTTTACCGAGTCTCCTATAACAGTGTATTCCATTTTATCAGCGCTTCCAATTTGACCGGCAATCACATAGCCTGTGTTAATTCCACAACCAATTTGAATGATCGGTTTTTTGACTGTTCCTCTGCCTTTGTTGAACTCGATAAGTTTGTCACGCATTCGCAGTGCAGCTTCAATGGATGACTTTGCATGTTGTTTAGAATCACGAAGCGCTCCCCATGTTGCCATGATGGCGTCTCCGATAAACTTATCTACCGTTCCGCCTGTTTCTTGAACACACTTCACCATTTCAGTCATGTATTGATTTAGAAATTCCACAACCTCTTCCGGTTGTAGTTTTTCTGAAATTGCAGTAAAACTTCGAATGTCGGAGAAAAAGATGGTACAATATTTTCTTTGTCCCCCGATGGAAAGTTTCCCTTTTGCTGCTAGTTCTGCGATGTCTTGGTTCACAAATCGTCCAAAGGAATCTTTTAGTTTTTCCCGTTCTTCTAAACCTCGTCCCATACTTACGAACGATTTGGTTAATGTTCCAATTTCATCATGCGTTGTAGCATGTAGTTCAATATGGTAATTTCCTCTTCTGATTTCTTCCGAAGCGTCTACTAATTTTAAAATAGGTGTTGATAGTGATTTTGCAAAAACGTAAACAACGATAAACGAAAGAGCTAGTGAAACTATTAAGATATAAACATTTCGTTTTTGGATATTATTGACTTCTTCAAATATTTTTGCTTCACGAACTTGTGAAATGACACCAACACCACCAAGTCCAAGTTTTTTGAAAGATCCAAGATAAGAAACTCCATCCTTGGCTTCATAACGAAATTGACCATTATCAACCGTGGACTTTTTCATCCTTTCAACAATAGGCAGGTCATTGAGATTAATTCCTGATAAAACTACTTTGGCATCTGGATGCGCGAGTACACTTCCGTCTTCACTGACTAAAAAAGTTTCTACAGGTCCTGAGGTTTGGAATGCATCGAGTAGGCTATCTAGTTTTATGAGTGTAACAAGAATTGTATGTGTGTCTTTGGATTCGGAAAGAGGAAAACTGAGACAAAGAATGGGATGACGAAAATGTGGACTAGCATTCCAAATGACTGTAGATCCACCAAAGGATTTTTTAAGTTTGGGTTGGATATTTTTAAGTAATCCTTTTACTTCCGATCTTTGGTAATCGTATTTTTGTAAAAACTCATCGTTAAGTGCTTCAAATTTTGGATTCAAACTAACATCATAAGCACCAACCAAAAGAAAATTTTGATCTTCTTCAAACAACTCTTTGGCGATGGCATTGGCTGAGTTCGGATTTCTTAGTATGGCCGATGCAGTGATATGAACATCCTGTTTCATCGAATGTAAGTCCGATTTCACTTTTAAAGATAGGATTTCATTGATTTTGATATTGTTTTCTTTTACACGAACCTCACTATCCTTTCTAAAAAAATAAGATGCAAGAAAGATGATCCCGGACATAGAAACAAGTATTACAACCGAGGTAATGAGGAGGAGTTTGTATCGAATTGGAAACTGCAATTCCCCGTGGAGATGGGAATCTTTGGAAAAGAGTGAACGTAGTTTGAGCAGAATCGTTTTCATATCATTGGTACTTTTACCAACTTCATAGAAAACGGTGTTTGAGAAAAAGTAAAATTGAAAAGAGAAACTATTTTTTTACTAGGGGCATGTCAAATCAATGTTATATGTTTGTCTGAACGGATACTCAGGAATGTTGAATGTAGTCTCACGTACTACAGTGTCTGGGTAACCGTCCTGTTTTGTTAAATCGCCTAAACAAACTGCCTTGTAATTACCGGGATTAAGGTATTTTATTTTTGCACCTTGTTTTGCTGGTGTTGCTGCAAGAGGCAAAACGTTTATAAATTCAGTTTCTTGAATTCGAAAGATGCCATAATAATGTAACAAAGAATTGCTACCACCAGTTATGGTAAGACTCGATGCAGTTTCTGGATAAATGACACGCGCCCTTGTCAAAATATTTCCGCCTGCGTCTCCTTCCCCTTTGTGGTCAAAAAAGATATCACTCACACCAACGTAGGTAACAGTTGTGGACCGACTGGTGAGATAGGAATGTAACATCAAATTTTCTTTTAGATTGATTCTTACTTCTAAGATATATGGATCAAATCCATCTCGAATTTGCATATCAGCTTGAGTGGGTAGTTGGGTATATAAAGCAGGAAACATTTTCGGAACAATACTACTCTTTGCAGCGGAAGTGGTTCCTGCCACATAGTTGTTCCTTGGGACAATGTTTAGTCCATTGACAATGGGCCTATTGTCAAAACGACCAGTCACCGGGATCCCTGCATCAAGAGCATAACCGGTCACAAGCGAACGGAAATAAATAGCCGCATAATAATACTGACGTCCGAGCCAAGGTTGGCCTGTTATTAATGCTGATTCCCAACTTTCTGTTTGGGAAGATGGATCGTTGGATGGAAATTGTGCACCAATTCCATTAAAAAAATCAGATGCTTTTAAAATCCCATTACTTTCCGTACATGTATTGTTATCAAAAGAATAAGTGACCGTACAAAATACCTGTCTGTTAGGCGCAATGTAGTCCCAGAATTTGTTTGAATCAACAGTGTCTCGAATTTGTGTGAGTTCGTTTAATCCTTTTAGGTATTTACTTGAAATTCTTACTTCTCCAATATCCAAAAAGATAGGAACATTTCCGGCTTTTGGTTGGTTAACCAAAGTCATAACTGGATCAAGACCCTCTCCTTGCGTATCTAAATACAAATCACCAGTTCCGTTATTTAGCTCGCTCCAATCAAGGGGGTTGTCAGTAGCATAAGTTCCTTTGAGAAGCAATAACATTCTATTATTAAATAAAGTTGAAATAACAGGAAGTTTTGATTTCTCACCTAAGTCTAGTTTGGTTTTACAATCAATAAAAACAACAAAGCTAAGGAATATAATTATAAATTGTAGGGATAATGATTTCACTAAAATAAAACTCCTACAGTTAGACCGAAATAGAAGAAATCCACGTTTTGCAGAGTGTAATTGGCTGGATTTTGCAAACGAGGGTCATCATAAGGACTGGCGAGTGGGTATCTGTATTGGTTGGGAACATCCATTTGGGTTTCAAAGATCTTATAATAATCCAATCGTACCCCAATCCGAATCCGTCGACCAGCAATAAAACTAGCTTCTAACCCGCCAAATGCGGTCGGGTTCCATCTCGCCGTATCGGCTGGCCTTGCCACTACATAGGCGGATCCACCGCCACCTTTTATAAAAAACTGAATGGGAAGTTCAATGGGAATTTTGTAGGCCAAAGCTGCATACAATGGCATGGCAGTGAGGGCTCTTTCTGATCTAGATAAAAACACTGCATAGGATCCACCGATTTCTGTATAAAAAATCCATGGCCAAGGCATCCGCGCATAAAATCCGCCACCAAGAGTTGTTTCTAACACACGAACTGTCTGTGTTCCTGGCATTGGATTGGCGGCACCCACCCATCCACCAATTTCATACCGGCGTTTGTTGTATTCTTCTAGGGTTTGTGCAGAAAGAAGACCGGAAAAAAGAGTAAGAGCGAGAATTAGGCTAAGGAAGAGCGATTTGATACAATTCATGAATTTCCGGATAATCTTCGTAATATGCACGGACGAAATAGAGTCCATCCGGCGGGAGTGTCATTCCTGCCGTCGAACGGTTCTTCTCTTCCAAAATAGAGCCGATGGATCTAGATTTCCAACGTCCCTTCCCAATGTCTAGTAAAGTTCCTACAGTAATGCGAACCATATTGTGCATAAATCCGTTGGCACGAATTCGGATTTGGATCCAATCTGGTGTCAATCGTTCCAAACGAATGTCAAAGATTTCGCGAACTGCCCGTTTGCCCGCCATCGACTTTGCTTTTGTCAGAGACCGAAAGTCTTTTTCTCCCACAAGGTTTGTGAGTTGGTTTTCTACCAAATCCCAATCAACATGGTGTTTGACCCAGAAGGCTCTACCTTCAACAAAACTACTTTCATATTTGCTGTAATAAATTTTGTAAATGTACTCTCTACCTGTACAACTGAACCTGGAGTGAAACTCTGCTGGTACCTCGATCACATTTTTGACTGAAACTGCTTTGGGTGTGAGGGCATTGATGGATACGAGTAGTTTATGAAAGTTGGGAATGGGGAATTCTGTTTTAAAATTACACACCATACCAAGTCCATGAACCCCAGTGTCAGTTCTTCCTGCGACTGACAATCGTGATGCGGGATTTTTGTTTAAAATAATAGAAAGAGCCGATTCGATGGCTGATTGGACTGTCGGTAAATTTTTTTGTTTCTGCCAGCCGTAAAAGTGAGTACCGTCGTATTCGACGAGGAGAGCGTAATTGGGCAAACCCTTACTTCTCGCCGCCCATTGCTTCTAAAATTGCATTGTATTCGTCATACAACTCTCGAGTCATTTCCACAATGGGACCTGGTTTTCCTTTGGAAGCTTTTCCTGAACCGTAGAGCCTTGCAAGTGTTCGTTTGGCTCTTGATAAAAGTAAAACTTGGTCCTCTGGTTTTGGAGCCATCTGGTCTTTGAATTTTTTTGTTAAAAATGCATTGAGATAGATAACACCATCAAATCCCCAGTTGTTATCTGTATCAGGACCGAGCATCCCTGCAGCTTGGTCTACAGGTTCGTTTCCATTTTGCATGAGTTCCAAAGTGTATCCGTAGATCACCGCTGCTTTTTGGTAGAGTAAATCTCTGATTTTATCATAACCAATGTGAGGAAACTCATCATGAAGGTCTGAAAAAAACCAAGCTGCACGAATGGCACAAACTGCTTTTTTGGGAGTAGGTGCCACACTGGCACCACGGAGTTGGTAACAATCCATCCCCAGTAAATAAGAGGCAGCACCTAACACAATTTGGCGATCCCCAGTAAAATCCAAGGGGCCTAGAATTTTTTCAATATAACTTCTTCGTGAATCGGTGGCCATACGAATGGCTTCATTGTCAGCGGGGTTTAGAGAATTCCAGTCTTTCGGAAAGGAAGAATACAAACAACGAGGGCAGACCGTCATGACATAATCCAGGGGACTCACACGACCAAATTTCTTATTTTTTTCGTATAAACGACGTAAATCTTGGGCCAGCTTCCCGGCGATGAGTCGGCCACCACCCTGAAACATTTGTTCCTTTTGGTGATTTTCATCACAAATTGGGCAGACTGTGGACTCTTTGGCGCGAAAAGATACTTTTTTGGACTGGGCAGCGGCTAGGGACATAGGAAAAATCTAGGAAAAGGCTCAATTTTAAAATACAATCTGTCAATCCAATATCAGAAATCTCCGATAATACTCACAGGGGCCACCCCGAAATTACTTGTAAGATTCTTTCAAGGAAGGAAAGTACGGAAACGGAATGAACGGCAGCGCAATGAAACAATCCCTTCTTATTCTCATGACGAGTCTTTTGATGCAGGCACCCATGTTTGCAGAATCAGTCTCTAGTAAATCATACCACAAACGCATTGAACTTCTGACTTACCTACGTGAGTTGGAGCCAATTGTAAAAAATTTCCGTGGAGAAGATCCAGAAGGAAAACCGACGGAACTCAATGCTCCTGAAGGGAAAGAAGGCTTCCGTATGAAAAAATACAATGAAGCCAAACGAATTTACCAAGAAGGTTTACAATACCATTTCGAAGGAAATTTTCCTTCGGCTTACCAACGTTTTCTCGAATGCCAATTGGGAATCGAAAAAATGACGGAAGAACTTTCTCAACTCTACATCCTCCGAGCGGAAGAGATGATGAAAACTGCCATGGAAAGAAAAAATCCAAACAATCCTATGGATAAGGCCCTTCTTGATATTTCCATTGAATATGGAAAAGGTTCTTATTTCCGCCAGGACGTGATGGACATTCCACGAGAAGCTCCGTATTCACGTCGTATGTATGATCCAAAAGAAGCTCACTACAGTTATAATAAATATGACATTGAGAAAAACTTGGAATTAGGATACAAACACTTAGGTCTTGCGAAAGAAGCCAGAGCCAATGCGTTAAAAGTAGAAAAGAATTTGGAGAAACACCAAAAACTCCAACCTTCTCACAGAAAGTATCGTATTGATTTGTATTTTGGAGCAATCAACCTCGCTCGTGATTCCAAAGCCAATGCAATTAACATCTATAAGTTGAAATATCCATACGACAACTATTACCTGAACAATGCGCAAGCTAAATCAGAATCTTCAAAAGATGAAAATGGTGCAGTAGTAGAAGGTCAACCAGTAAAGGTCGATGGTGTTACTTACGATTTTTCCAAAAATCCGTATGTAAAATTTGACCATAGAATTCAAGCTATGTTTGATGTTCGTGTGCCAGAAGAATATCGAGTGGACCATGCTGATGTAAGAGGTCGCGTATATGATTTGGACTCAAACAACATGGTTTTCATGAAGTATGACCAAGAACGTAAAAAAGCATTGAATGTTCCGGCAAAACCTGCTGCGGGAGCCACTCCGCAACAATAAGAAACGTTAACTAACACCGTTTCCACACTCTTAAGCCCAAGAATTTTCTTGGGCTTTTTTATTTCCATAGAATGGCCTCTTTTGTCTAATTGTTGCTATGGCGAAAATACCGGTCGTTGACGATCTCATAAAAAAAAATTTGCACGGACTCAGTGTCCACTACGGGCGTTTGGTGATGAAAGTTTACTTAAGAATCACCCTTCTTGTTTTTGGAAAAGCAAGCCCCTATCTGATCAGAGGAATTTATCGTTCACTTACTGGTAATAAAGAAGCACGAATCAAAGAGTTTTTAGAAGGTACAAAAATTTGGGCAGAAGATGTCCTAAAGATAACCAAAACAAAACTCATAGTTTTTAATGAAATCGATGTTCCTCAAAAAGGACATATGATATTTTTAAATCATGTCAACGAGATGGATTTCCCTTATGATTGTTATGTGATTCGAAAACCATTTTTGGCAAATCAGGTAATTAAAAAAGCTTGGTTTGCCTATTGGTGGATGGTGGCTATGGGTTCACAAGTTTTTGATAATTCAAAAGCCATGTCTGTTGCAATTTCTGTAAAAAACCTAATCGAGGGTTTAAAAACAACTTCTTATATTGTGTATCCAGAAGGGAAAAATACGTATTCCGAAGAAATTTTGCCTTTAAAAAAAGGAATGGTGAAAATTGCTTTTGATCAAAAAATTCCTGTGTTTGTTGCGTTAAAATCAGGAGTCACAACCTACCAAGACTACCAAAAAGGAAATGTGGTCGGCTATTTGGGGTTAGGTTCTCATGACCCAACGGATTTTTCTTCTTGGGAAGAATTCCAAACATATTTATATAATTTAATGCATGTCAAAAAACAAGAGTTAGATGCCATGACCGAAGCCGAAAGGACCAAACTCAGTTAGATTCTTTTTTGTATCTGGATTTCTCCTAATTTTTGTTGACCAAGTCCACGGACAAATGAATTGACAGGTTAAAATTTTAATCTATAATTTATTTCTTAAAAAATTGGGAGAGAATATGAATAAAATTGTTGGTTCGTTAATAGTAGTTTTGTTTTCTTCAAGTCTTTGGGCCGGGGAAGTTGGCTCTGATTGTACTTTTAAAGGAAAAAAATTGGCAGGCAAGGTGCAGTTTGTGACCAGTTTCCCAGATTTCAAAGTGCAAATAGTGGATAGTTTTCCTGACTTAAAAGTCCAAAAGGTAAGTAGTTTTCCTTCCGACTGCGGTAAGTGGCAAGAGGTCACTTCCTTTCCCGATTTTAAAGTTCAGATTGTCACAAGTTTTCCCGATATCAAAGTGAAGTATGTGGATTCATTTCCTGGTGTACCGTAAAGAACCTTCTAAAGGATAAACTGAATTTCGATTCATTAATTCTAAAGATAAATTAAAGAACGCCCGTGCCTTGATGGTTTGATGAAAACAGTTTTTACGATCAGGGTTACAGGCAGGATCTTCCTTATATGGCGGGTTCATTTGAAAAATAAATTGAGTGTCACCGTCTACACTTTGATAGAGAATTTTTTCTTCATCGATCCAACCGCAGGCGCTTCCATAAGCAAAATAAGTGCTACCAGATTTTACGTTTGGTGCAAACATATCCTTTCCAAATCCAGCAAAGTATGTTTCTTTACCAACCACTCCCAAAATTGTAGGTAGAACATCCAATTGAGAAGAAATTCTTTCATCTAACTTGGGTTTAATGTATTTAGGTGAAAACAATAAAAACGGAACCATTCTATCTTCGTAATAAGATAAATACCTATGATGAGTATGGTCACCTACAAATGCAAAAAGAGTGTCTTCGTAGTATTTTCGTTTTTGAACTTCTTTCATAAACGTTTCTAATGCAGCATCAGAATAGTGATACGTATTCAGATAATCAAAATCAGTGACCGAAGGATCATAAATTTCGTATTTTGAGTTGGGCACTTTATATGGATAATGTGTGGTCATTGTGAGAATGGTCAAAAGAAACGGTTTGTTTTCTTTTTGATAAAGATCCATTTCTTCTAAAGCTTTTGAGTAAAGATGTTCATCGTCATATCCCCAAGCACCAATTGTATACTTCCCTGATTTTCGAAAGTCTTCTTTTCCTATTAAAGTTTGAAATCCAAAATGTGGTAAGATGGTGACCAAACTATCAAATTTTAAATCATCACCTGTAATGAAACTGGTTTGGTATCCAAAACCGGAAAAGAGATTTCCAATGGCCGAAAAATGACTAAGGATTTGTGGGGTGCGAATGGCAGTAAGACCTGGTCTATCTGGAACACTGGTAAGGACTGAAAGTAAAGCATTGCTAGTTCTTCCGCCATTGGCATAAAATTTTCGAAAACTATGCCCTTTTTTCGCCAAACTATTGTAAAATGGAGTTACTTCTTTTCCCAACCATATTCCATCGGAAATTGGCCAAACATATTTTCCAGTCCAAGATTCTTGGATGACTAACACAACATTGATAGATTTTCTTCCGGGGATTCCTTGAATCTTTCGAACCAAGGGAAACTCAGGATCATTGATAAAACTAGCACCTTCGTAGGAAATTTCTGCCTTCACGGCTGCCAACATATCTTCATCTGACATCTTTAAATGTTTGGGGATGGATTGGCTTTTGAAGTCATTGATAGTTGTATAAATTCCGTTTAACGCAAGTTGATTGATGAACGAATCATCAGAGATAATGGCTTCACTTGCACGTAAGGGAGATTCTTGTGGGCCACCCCGAAGCCCAATAAAGAAAAAAAGAATCCATAAAATGGCCTTAAAGGATTTGGATCGAAATGATTCTTTGTCATTTCGTTTATCAGTAATTTTAAGTTTGGAAAACCAATACCGGATTCCCAAAATATACAATCCAATACTAATAAAAAATGCTAAAATTTTGAAAGGTGCTTCTTTCATAGCAGAAGATACTAAAACATCCAAATCACCTAAAAAAACAATAGCCTCATATCCAATATGTTTGTTTGCATTTTCAAAATATAATAAATCGGCAAATAAATGGACCAAACAAAATGGATACAACACAAGTGGGGTGATGATCCAAAACTGCCGATAAGGTTTGAACTTTGCAGCATTATCCCAAAGAGATAGAATATAAAAGACAACTAACAAAATCGATATGGTGACCCAATCAAATCGAAATCCAATCAAAAATGCTTTGAGTAAAACCAAATAGGGAAACTCATCCAGTCGATAAGAATAAACGATGAAAAATAAAATGCGATGGAGGAAGAGAGTTAAAAATCCAAAGGTAAAATAAGTTAGGAAAATTCGATCCGAAAATCTGAGTGATGGCAAGAGTTTCACGATAAAAAAAGAATAAACCGACAAAGGAGATGGTCAATCGACTTCCTATCTTTCAGTTGATTTATTTTCACGGCCCTTTAATTTTGATCCTACTTACATGAAGCCAATCCAAAAAATACTCATCGCCAACCGAGGAGAAATTGCCGTTCGTGTCATTCGCACTGCAAAAAAAATGGGAATCAAGACGGTTGCTGTTTTTTCCGATCCAGATGCACAAAGTTTATTTGTTCAATCTGCGGATGAAGCGTTCTCCTTAGGGGGAACAGATGCACGTTCTTCCTACTTAGATGTCGAAAAAGTCGTAAAGGCTTGTCTTGCGACAGGTGCGGATGCAGTCCATCCAGGATATGGATTTTTGTCAGAAAATACTGACTTTGCTTCTCAATTAGAAAAACATGGAATTCGATTCATCGGGCCAAAACCTCACTCCATAGAAGCAATGGGTGATAAAATAGGCTCACGTTTGTTAGTTGCAAAAAGTGGAGTTCCTGTCGTTCCAGGATACGAAGGTGCTTCCCAAGAAATCTCTGTATTTCAAAAAGAAGCAGAAAAAATTGGATACCCCATTATGGCAAAAGCCAGCGCTGGTGGCGGGGGAAAGGGAATGCGTCGAATCAACACACCTGAAGAATTGGAAACGGGTATTCTCTCTGCAAAGCGGGAAGCACTTTCTGCTTTTGGTGATGATCGTATTTTATTAGAGAAATACATTACAAATCCACGGCACGTTGAGTTCCAAATTTTTGGAGATACAAAAGGTAATATCATTCATCTACATGAAAGGGATTGTTCCTTACAAAGACGACACCAGAAAGTGGTCGAAGAAACTCCTGCTCCAAGATATCCATCCGAATTAAAAACAAAAATGTCAGAAGCAGCTGTTATGGCTGCAAAGGCAGTACAATACGAAGGTGCTGGGACCGTCGAATTCATATTAGGTGAATCTGGCGAGTTTTATTTTTTAGAAATGAACACTCGATTGCAGGTGGAACATCCAGTCACTGAAATGACAACAGATCTTGATTTGGTGGAATGGCAAATTCGGGTTTGCCAGGGAGAGGTTTTACCTCAATTACAAACTCCATCACAAAAAGGACATGCCATGGAAGTCCGTATTTACGCGGAAGATCCGAAAGAGGGATTTTTGCCATCCATTGGACGTATTCATCATTTATCTTTTCCTTCAAGAGATTACTTACGAATTGATTCCGGAGTGGTTTCTGGATCTGAGATCACTATGTTTTATGATCCAATGATTGCAAAAATGATTGTTTGGGGAGAAGATCGACTTACAGCCATTCATCGACTGATTGAATGTTTGTCGGAAACCATTGTTTTTGGTCCAAAGACCAATCTACAATTTTTGCAAAGGTTGGTTTCGGCAAAGGAATTTGCGGAAGGAAAGGTATCAACTCACTTCATCGCTGATAATGAGGTTGAACTTTTATCTGACAACACCAAAGAAGAATTAAAATTAGCCTTGAGTGGAACTTTTTTTACATCTAAAGAACTAACCAGCCCTTGGATCAAGGAAACTACCTAACATGGATTATTTATTTGAAACAAAGTCCGGACCTGCTTCCGTTTGTATCAGTGGTTCCTCCGTTCGTGTTCGCTTGGCAGCTCATTCTTTTTTATTCCAATTGGAAAATTTGATCAAAGAAGAAAGTCCATCCAGTAATACAAATCTGTTACAATCGGTGACTATGTATGATGGATCTATATTAAAATACCTGAAAGTACGAAATGAAATTTTCCTACACTGGAAAGGGGAAACATGGAGTGGAAAACTCACTGAACGGTTGTATGAAGGTGGAGGGCAAACTTCGCCGGAAATCAAAAGTCCTATGCCAGGAAAAGTAGTGCAAATCTCTACTAGTGTGGGAAAGGAACACAAAGTTGGGGACACACTTTTGATTTTGGAGGCAATGAAGATGGAGAACGCCGTTAAGGCTCCTTATGCTTGCCGTGTGGAAGAAATTCGCAAAGTACAAGGTGACCTTGTCCAACAAGACGAGGTGCTCATCATATTACACAGAATCGAACCGGAAAAAACATAAATTTTCGAATCTATTTGACATATTTACCAAATTTCCCACCATAAGGCAGTTTCTTTGGCTAACAGGTAGAGAATGTACAATCATATAGTTAGAAGTTTCACACTTCTTTTGTTTTTTTCCTTTTTTCATGGGGTTCTCGCTCAGGAACGAGCACCCCGCACGGACCTTCCGTTTGAAATCTCTGAAAAGAAGAGGTTGAGCGAACGGGACTTTAAGATTAAAAAAGAGGGGGGATACTTTACAGGTCTTCCTTTGATTAACTCTGATCCGAATGTGGGGATTGGATATGGAGCAAGGGTGCTCTATTTTTACAATGGAACAAAATCTTCTCCATTGTTTGAATACACACCGTATCGTTTCCGTATTTTTGCTCAGTATTTTAATACAACCAAACAAGCTCCTTACCACATGTTGAGTGTGGATGCTCCCTTTATCTTTGATACAAAATGGAGACTTCGTGCGGATTTGGTTTATGACAGAAACCCGAACTCTCTTTACTTTGGGATTGGCGAAAATACCCTCCAACCTCTTTCTTATTTAGAAAGAAACGATCCGAGTGGTCATATCAGAAGAAATGCTCCATTTGCAGATTATGAAGACAATTTGAACTACCGACGACCTGGAAATGCAGGTGTTGGGGAATCTCCCGTTGTCAGTGATCATAGATACAATCGTTACGACATTGAAAATCCAAACTTTAGTACATCTGGTGAATATTCCTTCTTTGGTGGAACACTCCGTACGGTAACTGGGGTTCGTCTTTCTAAACAAATCATTCGTACCTATGATGGTAAATACAATGATGCACAATTAGGCCCTGCTGATGGAATTTTAGGTCTTCTCGATATCGATCGTACTGTTGGAACTCCGCAAGGAGAAACTAAAGTAACTCGCGATGATAAAGATGGAAAGATCCGAGGTATGAATGGCGGTTATACGAATACAATTCGTGCAGGTATTGTGTATGACACACGTGATTTTGAACCAGATCCAAACCGCGGATTGTTTTTAGAATACACTCACGAACGTTCCACAAAGGCCATCGGTTCTACTTCTGAGTTCAATAAAAACTTGGTGTCCGGTCGTATTTTTTTAAGTCCTGTCCAATGGTTCACAAACAAACCTCCTGAGATTTTGGAAAAGTTTGTGATTGCTGCTCGAGGAACCATGGTCCAAACCAATGGGGACGCTCCGTTTTATGAATACCGCAATATGTGGGGAACAGAATCCAATCAATCTGGTTTAGGTGGTAGGACAACCATTCGCGGTTACAAACAAGATCGTTTTGTCGGTCAAACTATGGCATTTGCCAACTTTGAAATTCGTTGGAAATTTGCTGAGGCGGAATTTGGGGGACAACACTTTGACTTCCAATTGGTTCCTTTCTATGATGTGGGACGAGTTTGGGATCGTACAGAAGATGCAAATCTTAAAAACTATAAACACTCTCGTGGTCTTGGATTAAGAATTCCATGGAACCAAGCAACTGTTATCTACGTTGATTATGCAATTTCAAATGAAGATAGACAAGCATTCATTAACTTTAACCATATATTTTAGGAGGGCAGAGATTATGAAAAAACTTCAATATTGTTTCGCTCTTTTGGTCTTATCTTTTTTCATGAACTGTGAAATGAAACCAGTGGATGATATCTACGGTTTAAGTCCGGAAGAAACCAACCAACTGTTCGCAGGTCTTATTGCAAACCAAAGTCTTCGTGACAATGGAAACGGAACCATCACTGATACTGCCGCCAATTTAGTTTGGCAAAAATGTACACATGGTCAGGTATATCGTGCAGGATTTAACGATTGTTTGGGGGCTCCACAAGGTTCCATATTCAATCCGTATGATACAGCACGGGCTGGTGCAGCACCTGTTGCATTTTGTGACTCCTCAACGCATGCTTGTAACTCTGTGGCATTCCCACAAGTGGTACAAGGATTTTCCTCTATTGGAATTGCAGGAGTCAGTGAGTTGTATGCCGCTTGCCAGAACAGCAATTTTTTAGGGGCTACATGGCGAGTACCGACAGCCATTGAATACCAACGATTGGTAATTCCTGGTCGTGCAGCAACCCTCCAATTTTTTCCTTCCACACAGGAAGATGACTATTGGACTGCTTGGTCTAACCATGAAGACCTACCTGGAGAGACGGCTTATGCCATTTCATTTGACAGACAGTCTTATGGAGTCCAAAAGAATGTAGTCAAAACACAAAGGAATTATGTCCGTTGCATTCGGACTGGTCCTTAACGCAAGTAGGTCTAATTCCCGGTTTTTCATCACTCTCCTGTGAGGAACAGGAGAGTTTTTGCTTTCCAAAAATCTAATTTCTTACTAATATTTTCTTAAGACAAACCGAAGTACCCATTAGGTGGTAAGGTTTCCATGAGAATTGACGAGTCCCCATTCAATCGGTTGAATGTCGATCTTCTAAAAGATCGTAGGGTGAACTATGTCGGACATGGACAATTGGAAAGTTCACCAGAATCACTTTCTGCTTTGCATGTCATTTCCCATGAATTAGGTCACGCTGCAGAGTTCAAAAACGAAGCCTTCCGAGAAGGACGAGATATTCAGTCTGTCCAAGTAAAAATCAATTATGAATTAAGAGATGGCCGGATGGTGGCTGTGAGTGGGGAAACTCATGCTGTGACACGCCCGCATTCGCAACATGAAGAAGATCCTGCCCTCGTTCCTTATTCCGACGGGAAGTCGATAAAAGATCTTTTCCAATTAAAAGAAGATGAAGATAAAAAATCCAAGTCGGTTGAAAAATCTAAATCAGATCCAAAAGAAGTGATGCGGAAATCTCATGAAAAAGATTTGGAATCTAAAATTAAAGAATTAGAAACTCGTTTGGAATCTGAAAAAACTAAAAAATCATCTGATGTTCATTCGGAAGAACGTTTAAAAGAAATTGAATCAGAAAAAAAGAGATTAGAAGAGGAAATAAGACTCATCCGTGTAAAAGAACAATTGAAGGAAACATTTGCACTGTTAACTGATTTCCGTAAAATGATGACATCAAATTTGTTTGGGATGATGAACCTTCAACCGGAATCAACAACTGGAAGTTATTTAGATACCTTTGTTTGATCTATCATATTTTCGACAATAAACTCTCTTAGTTCTCCAATTCCCCTGCCAGTAGTTGCCGAAAGGTAAAACACCCGAAAGGGAATACCAATTTCATTCATAGCCGATTCCATTTCAGTTCTGACCCGGTGTTGTGCACTTTGATTTAGTTTGTCTATTTTTGTCCTGATCACAACTGGTTTAATTTTTTTCTCCATGGCAACTTCGATAGTTGAAAGTTCTTCTTCAGGAAATTCTCTTTGCGAATCACAAAGAATAAATAATAACTTTAGATGTTTCCAGGTATTTAGAAAACCTTCCAGAAGTTTCATCATATCTTTATGTTCTTTGTGAGATGCTTTTGAATAACCAAACCCAGGTAAGTCGACCAAATTAAATCCTTCTTTGGTTCTAAAAATATTGATAAGTTTTGTTTTGCCAGGAGTTCTCGAAACTTTGGCAAGTCCTCTGTGGTTGGACAGTGCATTTAGTAAACTTGATTTTCCAGAGTTGGATCTTCCCATAAAGGCGATTGAAGGGATGGAGTCCAATTCTTCTTTTTCACTCAAGTTTGCAATCGAAGTGAAAAATTTAGTTTCAGGAAATGGAATTTCTTTAGAATACTTGTGCATCTAGTTCACCTTTCTAGATAGATTCGTTTGGGATAATTCTTTTCGCTTTTGGAAAACAGAGAAAACAAAATTTGGATGGGTTCTCCGTCAAAATACAGAATAGGAATATAGGTTCTCAAAAAGAAGGGAATTCCGTTTTCGCGCATACATTCAGAAATTTCCTTATTTCCTGAGCGAATTTGGATTTTTTGGCCATGATGCCAAGACCCTAGGTTATATTTTTCTTGTGGGTCCGGTAATTTAAATCTGTTTTGATTCCATTCGATACACAGATTTTCTCCTTCTCGAAAAGAAACAGCTTTTTTGAAGGCTGGCGATTTTTTATCAATGATAAACAAATCACCAAACTTTGATTTGTATAAAAAACAATTTTTGTTTTCTAAAAAGGCTCTTTCACCTTCAGACTGAAGATGAAAGTTATCAAATCCAGATTTGTATAATGGATAATGTCCAAGTAGTTTTAAATGAAAATCGATTAGGTCTTTTTTTGCGGATAAACTAAGGCTCGTCCAAGTTTCATGTGGGATACGAAAGATATGAGGATTTGGTTTTGAGACAGATTGCGATCTTAAACCAAACTTAAGATCCAATTGGGACCTATCATGAAAATTCCAATAGGTTTTATGAAAGTTCCAATTTTCTTTTTCTAATATGGGAAGCAAATCCATCCGGATTCGATTGCGTTTATAAATTGGATCGTGATTTGATTCATCTTCGAAAATTTTTATATTCTCTGAAACAAATTGGTATAGTTGTTCCAGTTCTTTATCTTCAAAGAAAACCAAGGGTAAAAAACGTTCCCCGTCAAAAGGAGGGAGAGTATAAAAAACCTTTTTACCACCTCCTCTCGTTAGGTGCAAAAAAATAGATTCTGTGTAATCTTTGCAGTGGTGCCCTGTGAGGATGATGCCGGGGTTTTTATCAGTAATTTTTTTTAGTTCGTGGTAACGAACCAATCTTCCCGTTTCTTCTAATCCTTTTTTTAGTTTAAGAGAAAGTTTTGGGATTTTTTTTTTACAAAATAAAAAGAGAAGTTAGTTTTTTCTAAAAACTGAAATAGTTCGTTTTCTTCTGTTTCAATCGAACGAATGCCATGTGACAAATAAAACAAAATAGGAGCTGGGATTTGGTATTTTTCTTTTAGATACTGACAAAAGAGAAGTAAAATAGAAGAGTCTTTTCCTCCCGAATAGGAGATAAGAAACTGTGTTTTATTTTTTGCCCATAAACTTGGGAGTTGGTTTCCCATTCTACTGAGGGCCAACTCAAAAAGATTTGAAATCAAAGTAGGAATTACCGGGATCATATCTTCCTTACTGCCACCATAGTGATATCATCGTGTTGTTCCTGTTCTTTGACAAATTCTTTTAGTTCTGAGTAGATTTTCTCTAATATGTTTTTTGGCTCTAATTGGATATAGGAAAGAAAACTAGATTGGAGTTGCGGTTCTCCAAACTGGATTTCACTTGTGTTTAGGGCTTCTGTTACCCCATCTGTATAGAGTAAAATCGTGTCTCCAGAATCAAATTTGAGTTTCGATTCGTTTCGAAAGGCGGAAATGTCTGGTTTGATTCCCAAAATGACACCCTCAGTTTCAATGATTGAAAGTGAGTTTGATTCAGAATGGAAGTGGTAAAAATTTCCATGCCCAGCACCGGAATAATGGACTTCTCCAGTGATGAGATTCCATCGAAGCAGAATCATACTCATAAAACGAGGTGTGATTGCTTCTTTATAATTGGAATAAAGGTAATTATTGATATCGTTTAAAATTTCCCATGGTGAATCCTTCACTCGAACCAGGGAATGAAGGATGGTTCTTACCGTTGCCATAACAAGTCCAGCAGCAACACCTTTACCACTTACATCACCAATACAAATAAACAATTCGTTTCTGTTAGGTGATA
Source organism: Leptospira harrisiae (assembly GCF_002811945.1). Lineage (NCBI taxonomy): Bacteria > Pseudomonadati > Spirochaetota > Leptospiria > Leptospirales > Leptospiraceae > Leptospira > Leptospira harrisiae. The sequence continues at coordinate 355,880 of NZ_NPDX01000001.1, forward strand.
ATATAAAGTCATAATAATCACCACCAATACCTCGGGCCGGTACCATAAAACCACCAAAGGAAAATCCTTCGGCCTCTGGAGCTTTTCGTGGTAAAAGTGTACTTTGAATTTCTTTTGCGATTTCAATTTCTTTTTCCAATCTTTCTTTGTTAGAAAGGTTCTGGTATAAATTGGAATTTTCCATTGTGATTCTTGCTAATGAAATAAAAGCATTTAAAGCTTCTATTTCATCATTTGGAAACCGACTATCTTGTTTTGTGAGAACAAAAACGCATCGGGTGCCATTCTCCAAACTAAGAGGAAAAATTACAGATTCTTTCCCTTCAATTCCGATGGATTGAAGAATCGTTTGGTTAGTTGGATTCATCACCATATTCTCTTTGGTTTGCAAAAGAGAATTTATCTCTTCTGTTGCGATCATTATAGTTTCTGTTTGAATTTGATAATTTTCTAGGTCTCTATAGAGTTTAAATATTTTTGTTTTGGATGTTTCTTTCGGACTTTCAATCAAACAAGTAAACGAAGATTCAACTATTCCTGACAAAGTTAAAAGAATCATCCTTATCATTTCATCGTGATTATTTAAATACATTTGGCTTAAGGTGAGTGCGGCTGTATGTAAACTTTGAAAGTTCTTGGATTGATTTTCTGATTTAGAAAAAAGCAGTGAATTTCTTAACGATACAGCAAATTGTCCTATAACCAATTGTAAAATTTCTTGGTCTTCTCGGAAATCAGAATAATCTTCTTCATCGTAATCAATGGTTAACAATCCTACTGCAGTATTTGCATATAGGATGGGAATCACCAATTGAGATTTGGTTCCTGTGAGTTTTGAATAAAATTCGTAAAATGGATGTTTTTGATCAGTAAATTTATAAAAACATGGTTCCCCTTTTGCCATTGATTCAATAAGGACTCCATAACTTAAATCATAATCTAAAGCAATTCGTTTGATAGCTCTTTGTAAAGTTTTTTGACGGCTAGAATAATAAACTAGTTTTATTCCACCTAACTCTAGATTGGTGATAAATACTGCAACTTTGTCTCGTTTTAGACGTGCGGAGATAAGTTCTGTAAACCTTTGCATCAAATCTTCCAAACCCATGGAGGAGTTGAATAATGAAAGGTTGTCTAAAAGAAATTCAGTTTTCTCTTGGGAAGACAGGATGTTGTGCCCTATCCTTGGGATTTTTCGTTTTTCTAAAATCCATTCCCTGTCGCAAGTTTGGCAGAAAAAACGCCCATTTTTTGTGATTCCATTGGGAACTTGAGATTCTGCACAGAGCAAACAGATCCGGTCATCAGTGGGCTCTCGGTTCATCCTAAGCCAGGTTAATCGATTTCTTTTTTCATTTGCTACAAGAATTTCCTCAATATCGAAGAAAGCTGGTACGATTCATGCTTAATCTATAAGCAAATGTTGTTTTTTCTGCAGAAATCGAAAGGATGTCGGTAGATATGATTAAAAAATGGTTTATTTGTTTAGTAAATAAGCATACTGTATTGGTCACCAACAATGTTTTTCTGTATTCTTTCGAGGCAGAGCGTAATACTAAAGAGCAAGAACTATGAGCGTGAAAAAATTCAATCCCATTCAATCCATCCATGAAGTAGCGACCGCAATGAATTCCACCCAAGACCCGGATGGACTCCTCGAACTGATTTTGGATCGTTGCATCCAAATTTGTGGTGTGGAATCCGGATCTCTCATGCTCATCGACGAAAAACACGGAGTTTTAGACGCCGTAACGTCTCGGGGTATGAACCAACAGTTGTTGCGGGAAACCAAACTCAAAATTGGGCAAGGGATCACTGGGGTTGCAGCTTCCACAGGAAAAGCAAAACTAGTGAATGATGTTTCAAAGGATCCTGATTACATTCAGGTAAAAGAAGAAATCAAATCAGAGTTAGTTGCTCCTATGATTGTGGAAGATGATATTATTGGGGTCATTTCTCTCGATTCAAATCGTTTGAATGCTTTTACCGCAGAGATGTTGGAAATTGTTAGTGTTCTTTCACACCAAGCAGGTCAAATTTTTAAGAACCTACAAACCATTCGCAGTTTAGAACAAAGAACGAAAATCCAAGCGACACTAATCGAAATTTCAAAAGTGGTGAGTTCCACTTTAGATCAAAATGAAGTTTTTGATTCTATCATGGTGACAATGGAAAAATCACTTCGTTTAGAAAAGGGAAGTATTGTTTTATTTAATAAGGATGAAGGTCTTCTTCGTATAGTGGCCGCATCTGGATTATCTCCTGAGGAAATTGATAAGGGTACTTACCAACCAGGAGAAGGGATTACTGGAAAGGTGTATGAATCAGGAGAACCGATCATTATTGAGTCGGTGGCAAGCCATCCTGACTTTCTAAATCGAGTAGGATATTTATCTCACTTTAAACATGATCCGAATAACGTGAGTTTATTGTGTGCACCAATTCTAAGTGAACAGACAATGTTAGGTGTAGTGAATGCATTTATTGTTCAAAATAAACATACCGATTTAAAATCCTTTTTGGATTTTCTACAGGTTGTTGCTTCCATCATCTCTCAATCCATTAAAATTCAAAATTTGGTGGAAGAGGCTAAAAAAGAAATCTCTCGTGAAAATATACAGCTCAAAAGAGAATTAAAGAATAAATATAAATTTGGATCTCTTATTGGTAAAGCGGCTAGTATGGAGAAGATGTTTGAAAAAATCCAACTAGTTGCAGATTCTAGAGCATCGGTTTTGATTACAGGAGAATCCGGAACAGGAAAAGAGATGATTGCTAACGCAATTCATTATAATAGTTCTCGTTCGGAAAACCCATTTATTAAAATTAACTGTGCAGCGATTCCTGAAAATTTATTAGAGAGCGAACTATTCGGTCATAAAAAAGGTTCCTTTACTGGGGCAGTGACAGATAAAAAAGGAAAGTTTGAATTAGCAGATACCGGTACCATTTTTCTTGATGAAATTGGTGAAATGGATTTAAATTTACAATCAAAATTACTTCGGGTCTTGCAAGAACGAGAAATTGAAGCCATTGGTTCTACAAAAGCAAAGAAGGTGGATGTTCGAATCATAGCTGCAACCAATGCGGAGTTGGAGCAACTTGTTGCAGAGAAAAAGTTTAGAGCAGATTTGTTTTATCGATTGAATGTAGTAAAGATTAACACTCCTCCGTTACGTGATCGAGTTGAAGACATTCCTCTTTTAATGAATCACTTTTTGGAAAAATATACAAAAGACAATAATAAAGTAGTGAAAGGAATTTCGCGTGAAGCTTCAAAACTTTTATTAAAATACCGATGGCCAGGTAACGTTCGTGAGTTGGAGAATGTCATTGAAAGGGCTGTTGTACTTGCACAAGATGAAGTTTTAAGTGAGGATGATTTTTCCGATATTCTTTCTAGTATAGATGATTTACCTGAGAATACAACCGAAGTGACCCAACTGAATCATGTGGAATCAGTATCGGGGGCAGAACCATTGGATTTAGGTTCCGGTAGATTGACTCCAGGGCAATTGGATGGTTTGGATGGCCGTGCAATGGAAATTGTTGTGAGTGAAGTAGAGTCAAGGCTCATTCAGTATGCTATGAAGAAGTTTCGCTACACCAAAACCCGCGTAGCAAAATTTTTGGGAATCAATCGAAATACCTTAGATAAAAAAATCAAAGAATTAAATATCGAATACTAATTTGATTCAGTTAGTTGGATCTGGGAAATGATTTAAATGGAAAATAGGTCCAGTTTTAATTTCATCTTCAAGAGTTAGGTGAAGGTATTCCTTTGCGGAGCCAACTGCTTCTGGAAGATTTTTTCCATGTGCTAGGAAGGATGTGATTGCGGCAGAGTAGGTACATCCGGTTCCGTGTGTGTTTTTGCCTTTTAAAAACGGTTTTGAAAATAGATACGATGATTTTCCATCGAATAAAACATCAGTGGCTTCAGTTGCATTTGGTAAATGCCCACCTTTTAATAAGATGGGGACATTATACTTTTTAAATAATTTTTCTGCCATGGGAACCAATTGATCATATTGATTAATTGGTTCGCCTAACAACAATGAAGCCTCATCTAAGTTAGGTGTAATTAGTTTTGCAAGTGGCAAAAGGTCATTGGTTAATGAAAGAATTGCATCGTCTTTCAAAAGTTTTGCGCCGCTTGTGGCAACCATTACTGGATCTACAACCAATTGAATATCGGGATTTTCATAAAAAAATTCTGCGACTGTTTCTATGATATTGGCAGAATACAACATTCCAGTTTTGGCTGCTTTGATTGGGAAATATCCAGAAACTGCTTTTAATTGAGCTGATACAAAGTCAGTTGTTATTTCAGAAATTCCACTAACGCCATCTGGATTTTGTGCTGTTAAACATGTGAAGACAGTGGTTCCAAATGTAGCAAGAGAGGAAAATGTTTTAAGGTCTGCCTGGACTCCTGCGCCACCGCCAGAATCAGAACCGGCGATTGTTAGAGTAATGGGAAAATCTTTCGTCATGTTATGGAAACCATCCGTACTTGTCAAAATTCAATGTATCATTATTTTGATCAAAGACAACACCTTCCGATTGTAAGATTTTTTTCTGCAAAGAAGCACGAAAAGTATCTCCACGAAAGGATATTTTGCCTTGGGCATTGATGACCCGCTGCCAAGGGATTTTTTGTTCCATTTCCTTTTTCAGTGCATTCAATGCGTAACCTACTGCCCTTGCGGCTCTTGGACTTCCAAGAAGTAAAGCAATGTGACCGTAAGTGGTAACTTTTCCTTTTGGAATCTTTTTTACCACTGCATAGACGGAATCGTAAAAATTCGTACTTTTAGTTTTAGGCGGACTCATTGAATTTGGATTTATATCCTAATTATTTAATTCTGTTGTAAATTCCTTTTTAAGAGTTCTAAACGTCTTTATTGATATGAAAATTTCCGATTACGCAAAACATTTGTTACTTGCTCCAAATTTGGAGGATAAATTACTTCCTCCTAGCCGTCATTGGGATGAAGAAACTGAATTTAATTCGATCAGAATCGAAGCACCTGGTCGTTCTCAAAAATTTCAATTCTCCGACAAAAAGGTAAAAATTCCTCGTTTGGAGCATCTCAATTTAGTATCCAATCGAGGGCTTAGTCTTCATCATTTTGCAAATCACGAACTGATGGCAATTGAGTTATTCGCTTGGGCTTTGCTCGCATTTCCTGATGCACCAAGATCAGTTCGGAATGGTTTTTTAAAAACGATTGAAGAGGAACAAACTCATTTAAAGTTATATTTGAATCGAATGCGAGACTTCGGTGTTGATTTTGGCGATATCCCTTTGAATTATATTTTTTGGAAACAACAAGGTCAATTTAAGAGTTTAGAATCTTTTGCTGCAGTAATGTCAATTTCTTTTGAAGGTGCAAATTTAGATTACGCACAGGTTTATGCACAAGTTTTTTCCTATTTCGGAGACCATCTAACATCTGATATAATGTTAACGGTATTTGAGGATGAAGTGAAACATGTAAAAAGAGGACTCCGTGCATTTGAACATTCTGTTCCAGAAAATGTAAGTCACTGGGATCACTATCTATCTTTAATTCAATTTCCTTTTACGCCACGGAGGGCCAAAGGATATCTTTATTTGCCTGACACAAGATTGCTTGCTGGAATGGACAAAAGTTTCATCCAATCTCTGGGTGCCTACGAAGATGAATACACTGGTCGTGTCAATTTGGAATCGGTTAAAAAATTTGGACTGGGAGAGACGATCCATCGTAAAAACAGACTTGATTCTCATTTACTTAATCCTTAAGATTTCTCTTGGAAGGTAATTATGAAATTGAAAATGATACTGAGTACATTATTGTTCTTGTCCGCACTCGGAATTGTACTGAATGCAGAAAAAAAGACCAAATCAACAACTGAAATGAATCTTCATGATTTTATGGAAGATTATACTAAACCTGCAACAAAGTTGTATGATAAAAAAGAGAATGCTGATTATCTGAATAAAATTTTGGAAAAGGTTCCCGATATGGCACCTGAAGACCAAAAAGCCGAATGGAAAGAAATTATCGATGCTAAGATGGCACTTGGAAAACCCGATGAAACTTGTAAGTCTTGTCATACAAAATTTAAAAAAGAATACAAAGCCAAATACAGAAAAAAACTAATTCCTATTCCAGAAGATCTTCTTGGATTTCCAAAAGAAATTAAAGAATTATTAAAAAAATAATCTTATCTCCGCTCTTTCGGGAGCGGAACACCGTGATGCAAATCAATTGTTCTAAACTCGCATTATTTATGTGTTTGTTTTTCTTTAGTATCTTTATGCTACAAGCAGAAGAGTTGAAAGAAAAAACAACAGATACTCCTTTGCCAACTCAGAATCCACTACCAGCTAGTTTAAAGTTTGGTGCATTTGTCGATACATACTACTCACATAACACCAATCATCCGATTTCAAAAGAAAGATTGTATGCAACTCAAGCAGTTCGTAATGATGAATTTAATATCAATCTTGGGTTTGTTGATGCCAAATGGCAGGAGGAAAAAGTTCGAGGACGTTTGGCTTTGCAATTTGGTACATCGGTAAATACGAATTATGCTTCCGAAGCAAACCGAGATGTCAGTTCAAATCAAAATTCAGTAAAACATATTCAAGAAGCCTACGTAGGTTTTAAATTAGCAAAAGATACTTGGGTTGATGCTGGTATTTACTTTGGGCACATAGGTCATGAATCATGGATATCTTCAGATAACTGGAATTACACGAGAGCACTTGCTCTTGATTACGTTCCGTATTATTCCTCGGGTGTTCGACTTACAACTAAGTTCACGGAAAAGTTTCAATTTCAGTTTCATGTAATGAATGGGTGGCAAAACATCACGGACCAAAATAAAGATAAGTCTCTTGGATCTCAATTTAAGTTTTTTTTAACGCCAAATTTTACCATTACAGCAAATCAATTTGTCGGAAATGAAGCTCCCGATTTTGAAAGAAAACAAACAAGATTTTATAATAACACAATTTTGGAATGGAAGGCTTTGGATTGGTTGTCGTTTGCTGTTTCTGGAGATGTTGGTGCACAAAAAGCAAAAGAATCTTTTCAATATGAACCTTGGTGGAAAGAAATTAATCCTGTCCTTGGCGTTTATACTAATATGGAATCAAACGCCTATAATCAATGGTACCATGGAACTTTTTGGACAAGTTTTCGTTATGATGATTTATATCGTTTAAGTTTCCGTATTGAAAGGTATTACGATCCTAAACAAGTATTGGCAACTACCTACACACGGAATGGGTTTATGACTAATGGTTACACAGCCACCTTCGATTTGTTACACTGGCACCCTGGGATGATTCGATTTGAAATGACTCAGAAAGAATCTATGGATCCTATATTTGAAACTGATAAAAATAAACATAGTCGTATCGAACGATTGTTTATTGTAGCTGCTTCGGTTCGGTATTAGTTTAAAGAAAATCTCCAAACCACTTTGTGGTCTGGAGTTGAAAATAGGAGAAATGGGAATAGTTTCTAATTCTATGAAAAGAGTTTAGTTTAGGTTCTTTTCTTTTTTTTACTTGGTTTTTTCTTTTTCTTTAGAGTATCATCATCCTCTTCATCTTCTTCCAAAGGTTCTTCACTGAGTTCGCTAACAAAGTCTAGGAAAGGAATGTGCTTTTTGTGACTCATTTCTTCAAGTTCCTTAGCATTCGGTTTTCTTTCGCCAACCACAACTAAATAAAGAGAAGGAAGAATCGTCAATACGAGGCACATCGCTGAGAACAATCCCCCAACAATTACGGTTGCAAGTGGTCTCTGAACATCTGATCCAACTCCTGTTCCAAGCGTTGCTGGGATTAAACCAAGTAGTGCAAGTAACATAGTCATTAACATTGGTCTAAGCTGGATTACTGCAGCTTTTTTTACCGCAGCTTTAGTCGTAATGTCTGGCTCTTCGATTAACAGGTGATTGGTTCTTGAAACAAACAATACACCAGCCATTGTGGCAATTCCAAAGAGGGAAATAAATCCTACACCGCCAGAAACATTGAAGTAGTATCCTCTAAATAGTAATGCATAAATTCCTCCAAGTAGTGAAAGCGGAATACATGCAAGCGCAACATAAACATACTTTAGGTTTCTATATAACATATAGAGGACACCAAAAATAATGAGAATTGTAATTGGGATGACTATCGCTAATTTTTTTCCGACTCGAGCTAAGTTTTCATACTGGCCTCCAAATCGAATTTCGTAACCATCGGGAAGTTTGATTTTTTTCTTCACACGTTTTTGGAGTTCAGAAACAAATCCTCCTTGGTCACGACCTCGGATGTTTGTCCGAACAGTTACGACACGACGACCTTCTTGTCTGAAGATCATAGTTGGTCCATCAATGACTTCTATATCTGCCAATTGTGATAATGGAATCCTTTCTCCTTTCGGAGAAATAATAGGCATATTTTCAATCGCTTGTTTTGATGCGCGGTAATCTTTTGAAAATCGAACAACAATTCCAAATCGAGCAGGTGTTTTCGGCGGAATGTCAGATGGACCTTCGTATAAGGTGCTCACTTTTTGCATCCCGATAGCTGCTTCAATCATCTGTTGGATGTCGATGACATTAATTCCAAACCGTGCGGCAGCTTCTCTGTTGATGTTGATTGTTAGCTGAGGACTTTCGGCTTCTTGTTCAATCCCAAACTCGCTAGCACCTTTCATTTCCTTGATTTCTTCTAGGACTTCATTACCGATCCCACGCATAATTTTCAAATCGTTACCGGAAACAAAAACCGCAAGATCCGCAATGGTACCCATAATGGCTTCGGAAAGGTTATCCATAATCGGTTGAGAAAAACTTACCCTTGCACCAGGAAGTGTAGCTTCCAAATCATTTCTCATTCGTAAGAGTAACTCTTGTTTGGTGATTTTTTCCTTCCATTGATTATAGTCTTTTAGGCCGATGAGAACCTCTAATCTATTTGGAGGAAGTGGATCTGTTCCATCATCATTTCTACCTAATTGAGAGATGACCACGCTGATTTGTTCATTTTTGTAGATGGTTTGCCGAATTTTTGGCATAAACTTTCTGGCTTCCGGCAGGGAGATACCAACAGGAAAGAAAATCCTAATGTTAAATCCACCTTCATCCATTTCAGGGAGGAACTCTGTTCCAAGTGAGAACATACCAATTGCAAGGAAAACTGTCACAACACTGAATGTATATTTAACTGCTTTTCGTGATCTATTTACAATGAACTCAATGATTCGTTTATAACGAATTTCTATCCAATCATATACCGGGTTATGCCATTCAATGGGACCTGGATTTTTTGATTCAAAATAAGTTTTGTAAATGATCGACATTAGCACAGGAATCACTGCCATCGCAAAAATCAATGCTCCAAGGATCGCAAATGAAATTGTAAAAGCCATAGGTTTGAACAAACGACCTTCGATCCTTTCAAATGAGAAAATCGGAAGATATGCTAAGATGATGATCAAAATCGAAAATAGAATTTCGGTTCCTACTTCCGATGCTGCATCTCTTGTGAATGCTAATATTCCATGTGATTTTTCTTCAGGAGTTGCATCTCTGTACCGCCTCATGATATTTTCAACCATGATCACGGCACCATCCACAATGATACCAAAGTCAATGGCACCTAATGAAAGTAAACTGGCAGGAATTCCTGTCATATTCATTAGGAGAAAGGCAAATAACATCGCAAATGGAATCGTTGCCACAACCACTAATGATGCACGAACACTTCCAATGAAGAAAATCAAAACTAAACTGACTACAACAACACCTTCCACCAAAGTTTTACCAATGGTACGAAGGGTATAATTTACTAAATCAGTTCTATCGTAGGTATTTCGAAGTTGAACACCTTTAGGTAGATAGTTTTCATTGATTTCTTTTACTTTTTCTCTAATCCTCTCACCCATTTCGTTTGGATCACCCCAACGGCGCATTGCTACCAAACCTTGAACAGATGAGTCTACGTCAATAAGACCCTCATCATCGTTTTGAATGGTATAACCAAGAACGCCACTAGGAATGGGATGAGAAATTTCAACAGAACCTAAATCTCGGATAAAAACGGGAACACCATTTACGGTTTTAACCACAATGTTCTCAATATGTTTCGGATCTCGAATGGCACCTAAAGATCGAATGGGAAACCCTTGTTCTCCTTGTAGGAGTAAATTTCCGCCTGTATTTAAGTTGTTTTCTTGAATTGCCTTGATGACATCACCAATTGTTAATTTGTAACGAATTAACTTATCGGGTGAAGTGACCACGTGGTATTGTTTTGGTAGTCCACCAAATGTCACTACGTCGGCAATTCCAGGAATTTGTAACATCTTCGGCATTACAATCCAGTCTTGGATGGTTCGAAGTTCCATCGGCGTGTGGTTTTCTGAAGATTCTACAACATAACGATAAATTTCACCAACAGGAGAGCTCATTGGTCCAAGCGCTGGATGGACATCTTCAGGGATATCTGCATCGGCAACTCGTTCCATAAGTCGCATCCTTGCAAAATAATCATCTGTTCCATCTTCAAAGACAAATTGAAATACTACGAGTCCGTTAATGGTTCTGGACCTTCTTACTGCAACCTTTGGAATTGCATTTAATACCCGTTCAATGGGGAGGGTGACACGTTCTTCGACCTCAACGGCGGCTTTACCTGGGAATTTTGCGATGAGCCTAACTTGAGTATCTGCAATATCCGAATACGCTTCTTTACGAATGTCAATCCATGCCCATAGCCCAAAGAGAACAGCAACTGCTGCTGCAATGAGCGTAGTTACTCGGTTTTTAAGTGCTTTTTCGATAAAATCTTTAATCATGATATTCCCTCGTATTGAAGAGGTAACCCATTTGGAGTAATAATTGTGGGTTTTTATAGTCGCCTTGTCCAACTCCACCACCCACTTGTAAAAAGAAGTTTCCAAGTAGGAAGTCGTAAGTCATACCTATGTATCTTTGCGAAAGATGGACTCTTTGTCTTTCTCTGCTTTCATATTCTAAATAAGCTCCGACATTACTATCAATGGAGTTTACATAAGATCTGATGAGTAAGTCTTCTTGTGAAGGGTCTCTCCTGTTGTATCCAGGAATATTGAGTCCTGTTGGATAGGAAGATTGGCCTCCACGACCAACTTCTGGTGCAAAAGGATTCACTTCAAAATATCCACCCACAATCGAAATACTATGAGCAATTACTGGAGTTTTCCAAAAGGTGTATCCTAAATCCACCTGACCACCATACCAATGAGGACCCCACGCACCGCCTGACCCTCGTACAACGACATCTTTAAAGTAATAACCTAAGTTAAAGTTGATACTTGCTGGTGATCCAATGGAAGCACCATAAACCCAAAAATTAGTTGCTTTCGGGAGTCTTTTGGCATCCAAACTATCAGCTTTTAATTTTTCATCTTCACCAAATGCCGACTGATCCGACTTAGTTGGTGTCCATTCTGGTTTGATTTCATTGCCTTCCTTATCCTTCGGGTAAGGAGAAGAAGGTTCTGCCAATAAAGCAGATCCGAATAGTGTTATGGTAATCAGTAAAAGGCTGAGTTTTTTCATATTAAAAACCAAAACTTAAACCTTTTAAAAGAATGGAACCTTGGATTGCTACCTTCTCACCAGGAGCCAATCCTTCAATGATATTGACTCTTTCTTTTGTAGAGATACCTAATACAACTTCTCTTCTTTTGAAAGTTAATGGTTTCTCTTCGACAAAAACATAATTTTTTCCTTCGACAGTGACAATTGCTGTGTAAGGTAAAACCACACTATCTCCACCTGTTTGTTCAGGGAATTTTACAACTCCAAACATACCTGGTTTCAATCTGTATTTATCGTTCACAACAATGATTCTCATCTTAGCTGTTCTTGTGAGAGGGTCAACGTTATCACCGATTGCTTCCGCAGTTCCCACAAACTCTTCATCAGGAAAAGAGGCAAATACTACTTTTACTTTTTTACCTTTGCGTAACGTGGAAATTTGTGATTCAGGAACATCGGTAATGATCCATGCTTTTAAACTTCCTGCCGTACTTAATTCACTTGGGTTTAATCCTTGTGCTCTGAGTTTCCCTTCGAATTCGGCAAGTTCTGCTGCATCGTTCCCAGAATCCGTTTCCGATTCTACTAAATCTTTTTCAGTTGCCACTCGGTGGACAAACATATCTTTGATCCGGCTTAAGTTCTTATTGGATCTATGGAGTTTGTTTTTAGCATGAATATATCCAACATAAAGATCGTTTAACTCCGCTGATTCGAAGAGAATGATTCGAGCACCATTACTAACCGATGGTGAAGTGGAAGCAATGAGTCTTGCCGGTGCTTCCAAACTTACAAATTCTCCACCGCCACCAATTGCTGTTGATTTTACAATTTCTAGGCCTGGGCTATTTGGTTTGAATTCAATTCGTAATCCACCATCAAAAACTTCAGCTTTCTCTGGATGTTTGTGAACTGGTTTTGCAGGTTTGGAAAAAATCATAAATAGAACAGCGATGACTACAAGAGCCACTCCTGAAATTAGGAGGATTTTTGCCTTTTGGTTTAAAGATTTTAAGGTAATTAACATTTTATTCCTCAGTTTTAGGATTGGTTTGATTTTCAGATTTGGGGATAAAGATACCTTTACCCACAGCATAGTTTACATTTTCGATAGCTTCCATTCGATCCGTTTGGAGTTTTAACATTTCAACAATGCTCGATCGATAAGTTTCAAAGAAGTCAGCGAACTCTAAAATGGTTATGTATTTTTTTTCATAACTCATAATCATATCTAAAGATAAACTTCCGTAATCTTTGATATAAGCATTACTAAATCGTTTATAAAGAGCATCTTTAATCCGTGCAGATTGGTATGCAACGGCCACTTCATTTTCTACTTCGAGAATATTGTTCTTTAACTCTTGTTTGCGGACAAGTATGGCTTTTTCTGCTGCTTGTATATTCCCTTGGTTTCTATCGAAAAGGGGAACACTAAGTTGTGCTGTGACTCCCCAATAGTTTTGAAATGCAGTACCACCTCGGTTATAAACAGGACCAAAAGACAAATCGGGAATCGCATTGGCATATTGAAGTTCTAAGTTCGCTTCTTCAAATCGTAAGGTTTGTAATGCTTTTTTTAAGTCGGGTCGGTTTTCACGAGCGATTTCAACTAAATCTTCCAAACGTGCTTGGTTGGGAACAATGGCATCTAAATGTGATTCATTGACCGTGGGATTAAACTCTATGCGAGCATCACGATACAAATCATCGTTCAAAAGAATTTTTAGATCGGCTTCTTTTTCATAAACTTTGATCGCTAAGTCTTCTCTTTCTTTTTTTAAGAAGAACAATAGTGCCTTCAAACGTAAGTGTTCCGCTTGAAGAAGAGCTCGTCTTTTGTAAGCAAGTTCAGATGAATCTACAGTTTTTTCAATTGAAGCAATACTTTGGTCATAAAACACTACTGCTTTTTTATAAAAGTATATTGTGTAAAAAGTTCTTCTTAGTTTCGTTATGACAGCACGAGCTAAATCATAAAACTCTTGTTCAGAAATCTTTGCGTTAAGTTCTGCAACTTTCACACGTTTATCAATTTTTCCACCAAGTAGAAATACTTGTTGGATTTGGATTACCGATTGTCCTGACCTAGTTGTATCAAAGTATCTTTGGGTTGGTTCTGCAAAAATACTCTGATCAATGGCGATGTTTGGGTTTGCATAGAGTCCTGCTTGTAAGATCCCTGCTTTTTTTACATCGATTTGGAAACGAGATGCAATGAGTAGAAGGTTATTCTTCCACAAAAGTGTCTCTGCAGACTCTAAATCAATTTCACGATTTAACCTTTGGTCATCAGGATACAAACTAGATCCTAGCGATGACCTTGGATTTTCATCTGAAAGTTGTCTTTTCAGGGCTTCACTTGCTTGTGCTAGCTTAGTTTCTTCTCCCCATAAGTGGGAGGTAGAAAACACAAGGAAGAGGTAGATACCGATTCTTTTGTAAAAACTCATAAGTTACCAAACATAAAAAAATTGAGAAAAAAAACATAGGTACACCAAGATCCTGTAAACATAGGTATACTTCTGGATTCAGCGAATGCCGAAGTGAATTAACTAAAAGAAATCGGTGGAGGAATATTTAAGAGAAGTGAAGAAAGTAAACCAGGAACATAGGTTCCATTTGAAATTAAATCAACAAAAGAAAATAAAAGTGATTCTGATAAAACATCAGATCGACTTTCACTAAAAAAATCTAAAAAGTCAGCTCTTGACCGGCTGAGTGTCGCTGAATCATCTATTGCAGAAATTCGAGGATCATCAATGGCCGTGTCTTCTGGAGTTTCGAGAGAGGAAGAATAAGACTTTTTAATCTGGTGGAGATTTGCTTCCAGATATTGGGAAACTGTATCTGAAGTAGCATCCCACGGAAAACCAATGGTTACCGTTAAGAAAAATGCGATCAGTTTGGCAGAACAGTTTGCCTTCATAATGTCCACTCATTCATTTTGATTCATGTGCTCAATTCTAAAACAATTCTAGTGTTTGATTCAAATCTCATATATTGTTCAATTTGTTGAATTGATAAGATATCGGACGAAGGAGTTTTCAAAAAAAAGACTGCCCAGAGTCAGGAATCCCCGGAACAGTCACAAGAGTCTTTGGCAAATGAGAAACAAATCATAGGAAATGTTGAGAATATAAAAACATCCTGTGTCCCTTACGGGACACAGGTTTAAGCGGTAGAGAGGAGTTAAACGGGTGGAGGTAGACTCAGGTAACGGGATGCAAGAAGCCCTGAAATAAAAGACGTATGGAGTTTGTCGTTATGTGTTAGCAAAAGGGTCGTAAGTAAAGTCTGACCTTTGCCACTCCATGTGAGTACATCTTCTAAATCTTTCGTACCTGAAGTTTCTTCTGAGGAGGACTGGCTGATCGAAATGGCAAGAGCACCTGATAGATGGCTCTTTCCACTGACTCGGCTGGATTTGGCTCCGCGAGTTCGAACAAGAACATTCTCTTCGGAAAGAAAAGCGCTGCCCAGGGATATTGTGAGTAGGGAAATCCCAAATATTTTTATCACATTCCTGAACATAATTACAGTATAGACTGAATCTGATGGAAATCTAGCATTTTTTTAGGACTTGCCTACAAAACAGGCAGAACGACCAGAAATATCTGTTCAGACTGCCTCTGCCTGGATTTAGAGCACTTTGCCGGGATTTAATATTCCTTTGGGGTCAAACGCCAACTTGATCGCTCTCATGGTATTGATTTCAGATTCGGACCTGGAAAAGTTCAAATAATCCTTTTTTAAAAGTCCAATCCCATGTTCCGCCGAAATAGATCCTTTGAATTTTTGAATGAGAGTGAACATTTCCGGATCCACTTGTTTGCACTGGGCAAAAAACTCGGCATCCGAAAGGTCTTTTGGTTTCACAATGTTTAGGTGGAGGTTTCCATCCCCAATATGTCCAAAAAGTGCAATGTGAAATCCTTGGTATTTTTTGGTTAAGAGGGATGTCATTTCATCTAAGAAAGCTTCCATATTACGAAGTGGAAGTGAGATGTCATTTTTATGTACCGTATATGCAAGTGACAAAGATTCAGAAATCCCTTCTCTGTATTTCCAAAATGTTTCGTTTTGTCGTGAGTTCTGCGCAATGCTTCCATCAGTGACGAATTCTTTTTCTGTTATGGATTCTAAAATGGAATAAAGTTTTTCTTCGTCTGATTCGCCACTAACTTCGAATTCCATTAACACGTAATACTTGCTAGGCGCTTGGAAAGGATCAGGTACTCCTAAATGTTCTTTCACTTTGTCCAAACAATAATCAGTTAAAAACTCAAAAGCAAGAAGTGGTAAATCAAAGTTATGTGTTTCTCGAAAGATTTCTAAAATGTTTTTGTATTCGGGAACAGCAAGGAAAATGACACGAATGTCTTTTGGCGGTTTTGTGAGTTTGACCACGGCTTCCGTGATGATACCGAGTGTGCCTTCAGAACCAATAAACAAATGTTTGAGGTCGTAACCTGTATTATTTTTTAGAATTTCACCATTGAATTTGTAAGTTTCACCTTTTCCATTCACAACAGTCAGGCCAAGAACCCAGTCTCGAATCAAACCATAGTGTACCACACGCACTCCACCGGCATTGGTCGCAATGTTTCCACCAATATGACTAGATCCAGTGGCAGCAAAATCCACTGGAAAATAAAATCCACGTTCTTCTGCTTCTTTGTGGAGATTCTTTGTGATCATTCCGGCTTGTACGTGTAAGGTGCCAAGAAAGGGGTCAAAGTCAACCACTTTGTCCATTTTGGATAATGAGATAACTATTTCTCCATTTTTGGCAACAGCTCCACCAGCATAACCGGTTCGTCCCCCAGATGGTACGACTGCAATATCGTTTTTGTAAGCATAAGAAACAATCGCAGCAACATCTTCCGTACTTTCTGGAAATACTAATACTTGGTAATTTGGTGGATAAACTTTAGTTCTATCAGTTCCATAAGAATTGAACAAAGCTTCATCCATGGTTCCGTCATTTTTTTGTATTACCTTTTTGTCACCAATGAGTTGGCTTAAGTCATTTTTTGTTTTTGAAAAATCCATTCTTTATCCTTTAGATATCAACCATGTCGATTTGAGAGTTAACAGCAGGATCATCATCGCCTGGTGTCAAACGTGTGTAAGTTCCGTCAGATTCTAAAACTCTTGCTTGTGTGTTATCACGAAGGAGAAGTTCCAGGATTTTACTGATTCTTTTTTTATGTTTATCCTGTAAGATCGGAAACATAACTTCAATTCGACGAAGAAAGTTTCTTGGCATACAATCGGCAGATGCCAAATAAACATCTGGTTTTCCGCCGTTTTCAAAACTATAAATTCGTGAATGTTCTAAGTATCTTCCGACAATGGAGCGAACATTGATGCGATCAGAAACTCCTGGAATTCCGGGCCTTAAACAACAGATCCCCCGAATGATTAAATCAATTTTAACTCCCGCTTGTGAAGCCTCGTAAAGTTTTAAAATGATATCAGGATCTACAAGAGAGTTCATTTTAAATATGACACGAGCTTGTTTTCCGTTTTTTGCATTGTCTGTTTCTCTTTGGATCAGATGGAGAAACTCTTCTTTTAAAAAAGTAGGAGCGGCATAAATTTTAGAAAGCCTAGGCATTTTACCTGAACTTGTGATGGTGTTGAAAAGAATCGCAACATCTTCAGTGATTTCAGGATTTGCCGTGAACAAACTTAAGTCTGTATAAAACCTGGCAGTGGTCGAGTTATAGTTTCCTGTTCCTAGGTGTACATAACGATTGAGTTTATCATCTTCTCTGCGTACGATGAGTAACATCTTACAATGGATTTTAAGTCCGACCACACCATAAACAACGTGAACACCACTATCCTCAAGTTTTTTGGCCCAACGAATGTTTCTTTCTTCGTCAAACCTTGCTTTGAGTTCCACAAGAACTGTAACCTGTTTGCCGTTTTCTGCTGCTTCCCCTAAATATTGGATGATGGGTGAATCTCCAGAAGTTCTATATAAGGTCATTTTGATGGCAAGGACCTTTGGGTCTTGGCTTGCTATCTTTAACATATCTTCAATCGACTTAAAACTTTCATAAGGGTGATGAAGTAAGTGATCATTTTTACGAATTTCCGAAAAGATAGATTCACTTTTTTTTGCAGCAAAACCAGATTTTGGAACAGGATATGAATATTTTAAATGGCTAGTTTTTTCTAAACTTTGAAAGAACATAAGGTCATTTAAACTGAGTAAGGTGGGAATTTCCATCACTTGGTATTCTTCCAATTCCAAAAGCCCACGTAACAATTCTTTGATGTGCCCTGCGCCAGAGTGAACATCCAAACGAACCGCATCTCCCCACATTCGGTTCTTTAATTCGTTTTTCATTGTGGCAAGAAGGTCGCCAATGTTTTGTTCTTCATTGATGGAGATATCCGCATCTCTTACTATTTTGAATGTATGAATTTGTTTTACATTCATTCCAAAGAAAAGGTCACCTAAATGAAGTTTGATGATCTCTTCTAGAGGGAAATACCTTCTCACGTCAGTTTCTTTGTTTTGTGGTAATTGCAAAAAACGTGGAAGAACACTCGGCACCTGAACGATGGCAAAAAGTTCTTTAGCTTTGTTTTTATCATCATCCGAATACAAAGTGATTCCCAAATTCAAAGTTCTGTTGAGAATATGAGGAAAAGGATGTGAAGGATCAATCGCAAGTGGAGTGAGGATGGAAGAGACTTCTCGTTTGTAATAATTTTTTACAAATTGGATGTCATCACCGGCAAGTTCGCTAGGATCTTGGACCACCACAATTTTGTTTGTTTTTAGTTCGACAAGGATCTCATCTAAGGACTCATATTGTCTTTTTACAAATTGTCCCACTTTGGAGTAGAGTTCGGCAAGTGTTTCAGAAGTGCGTTTCCCATTGAGGCTACGTTCTTCGATTCCTGCATTTTTTAAGTTGAGAAGGCCCGCCACTCGGACCATAAAAAACTCATCCAAATTGGATTCAGTGATACAAAGAAATTTGAGGCGTTCGAGAAGGGGGTTCTCCTTATCAAAGGATTCTTCCAATACACGGTGGTTGAAGTCGACCCAGGAAAGTTCGCGGTCGAAGAAGATATTTTGGTTCCCCAGTTCTATTTTTTCTGTAGGGCTAGCAGTCATAATTCTAGGATTTGGGAAGGAAAAAATTCTGTAAATTCCTAATCCTTTTGTAGAATTCGACGACACTAGATTCAGAGGGATTTGGGACGATATGCCAGCATACACCATGCCGGGTCTAATGACTGGGCAAAATACAAACGATATCGTTAAAAAACTGGTCGAACTCGAACGCCGGCCCATCAAACGATGGGAAACCGAAAACGAATACGCCAAGGCACAGATACAAATCTGGGGAGAAGTGAAAAATCTTTCCGCCAACCTACAAACCAAAACCCGTGCCCTTGTTTCCTTTACCGCTCCCTTTGCTACCAAATCGGTTTCTTCTTCAGTTGAAGGTGTGATCACTGGGGAGGCTTCTCGCGCTGCCAAATCAGGAAACCGAGCTTTAGAAATCACGGAAATGGCAAGCAAACATCAGTTATCTGGTGTTGCCATCGATTCAGACATTCGTTTGCCAGAAGGAAGTTTTACTATCTATTCTGGAAAATCCAAAGAGGTTGTGACTTTCCCAGGTGGGACATTAAGTGAACTCACTACCGCCATCAAAAATATGGCAGGGGGGATTGCTGACACTTCTATCATCAAAATAGATAAAGACTCTTCTATCCTTACGGTGACCTCAGTTAAGACTGGCAAAAAAAATGAACTTCAATTTGCTGATCCCAATGGAATTTTAAAACTAGCAGGCCTAGTTGGCGAAAACAAAGCCAGTGTAGAAGATACTAAACAACTGTTATCTCTGGATGTTGCTAAATCAAAGGTTTGGGACCAAACTAAGTTTAAAAAATCAGAATCCGAAACGGAAAAACTGATCCAATCCGAAGAAGGAATCAGTATCAAACCAGACACTGCATTTTCGATTCCTGTTGCCGTAACAGAAATCAAAGAAAGAGCTTTTGTTGAAGTTGAAATCATCGGTGAAGCTCCTGCAGTGATGGAGCTGGGAATTGGATTTGAAAAGGATGGAAGTGTTCGCAATAAATTCCTTCCCATCACCAAAACAGAATCCAAATATGTTTTTTTGGCTGGAGATTTTGCAAGCGATAAAAATCTAACATCAATTATACTTTCTAATGCTGCAACCACACCAGTTCTCATTAAATCCGTGACCCTTGTCACACCACAAGCACCAGGAACGGCAGAACCATTAAAGGTATTACAAGAAGGAAAAGATCTTAAAATCAAAATTGATGGCGTGGAAATCACTCGTGAATCTAACGAAGGGATTGCGGATGTATTGGAAGGAATTTCGTTTAATGTTCATAAAGTGACCGAAGAACCTGTTACTTTAAAAATTCATGTGGATCATGCCAAAGGATCTGCCCTGATCAAAGAATGGGTGGATGCTTATAATGAACTTATGAAGTTTTCTAAGGAAGTCACTTCCGTAGAAAAAAATGGAAAAATTTCTGATAAAAAAGAAAGTGATGATTCCAAATCAGCAGACATCTCAAAGGACTTTTGGGATAACAAATCCAAATCAGGAATTCTTGCTGGTGAAAATGCAATCCTAAGACTCATTGCCTCTCTAAAAACAACAGCTAACTCATATTATCCTGCTACAAAAGAGAATGGATTTCGAGTTTTAACCGACATCGGAATCTCCACGGGAGCAGTAGGATCCAATTGGGAAAAAATCCAAGATGGGCTTTTACAAATTGATCAAGAACGTTTGATTGCCGTCCTTTCTGAAAACCCAGATGGGGTTCGTGATTTATTTGCGTCCGATCCGAACAACGATGCAAAAATGGAAGAGGGGGTTGGAATTCGATTACTTGAAATTCTAAAACCTTATAATCAATATGCCTCCGGAATTGTCACAAGCAAAGTAAAACTTTTGGAAGAAAGTGTCTCAGGAAATAATAAAAAAATCAAAGAACATGAGTCTCATCTCATTAGTTTTGAAGCCAAGCTGAAACAACGATTTCTCTACATGGAACAAGGTGTGGGAAAAAACAAATCAGTTGGAAACTATTTACAGAATAATATGTTTAGAGGGAACGGTGGGGAATGATGAATATTTATATCAACGAACAACAATTAGATACTAAACTAGATGGCGAAACAAACCTTGGCCAAGTGTTGGATGAAATTCAAAAGTGGATTGAATCCAATGGAAAGTATCTACGCCATTTCACTGTGAATGGGAAGGAGTTGAACCGTTCCGATTTAAACGCTGTGGGCGTGGAAGAAACAGAACGCCTAGATTTGTTTGTAGGTGAAGAATTGGATGTGATCGAAGATAGCCTTTGGGAAGTAGATAACTACGTAGATAAAGTGGGAAGTACTCTTGTTGGTCGTGATTCTCTGACGGAAAAAGAAACAGAGGATTTAAAAGAAGGAATTCCTTGGATCATTTCCATGATTCGCACCACAACAAAAATTCTGAATTTAAACTTAAACCTCATCCAACCAATGGGGAAAGGCAAAAACGTAGAAGAAATTTTGGAGTCCTTACAAAATGGATCAGAAGTTTTAGATTCCACAAAAGCCATTGAAACATTTTTAGAAGACCTTCGTGATGTAAAACTTTTCCTTATGGATCTTAGCACTCGCCTTGCGGTAATGCGTATGGACGAAAGTGAATTGATCGAAATTATCACTCGATTCGTTGTCGATAAAGATAAAATCATCAAAGATTTTATGTTGGTAAATGAAAACTTCCAATCTGGAAAAGATCATTTGGCTTCTGAGATTTTAAATGATGCAGTTGGTCGGTTAACAGGACTTATGTCAGCACTTGTTTCTGTGCAAACTCGTCATGCGGAACTGGATTGGCAATCTCTTGCGATTGAAGATAAAAAACTATCGGATGTGATCACAAGTTTAAATGAAACACTTTCCAACATTGCATCGGCCATGGAAAAAAATGATATAGTTTATGCTGGCGATATTTTGGAATACGAACTTCCTGAATTACTCAGCGACTTCATTCCTTTCCTTTCACTTGTTTTAGAAAGAGTCGCAGCTTAAGGATTCGGTTCTTTAGGGAATCGGGTGGCAATCCGGTTCCCAATCCCAAACAATACTCCCACAGAAAACACCACTCCTCCCCAAATCAAATTAAGATTCCACCCTAGAGATTTTTCATACATAGGATCGGACCAAGTCCAGACTCCATAGAGAGATAAGATCACTCCTAGGATTAAAAATAAAACTGCAAGAATGGATGATAGGGAAATCATGGCTTCTTTAAGGTCAAAAATAAAGTATTGTTCCAGTTGATGGTTCTAAAACTTAAAGTAAAGATTAGTTTTGTAAAATAATAATAAGCTAACTTTAAATAAACGGCAAGTTTGCTTTTGCTTCCAGATACAGAAAGGATGGGCATAAGCACTTTGTATTTTGGTTTTATAAATCCACATTGTTTTCCTAGTTCTGCCAATGTATGCATCTTGTAATTGTTGACGTGGTCTTTTGCTTCTAGGTAATGAACCCCTTCCTGCATCCCTTTTAATTTTACCTTTAGATTTGCTTTTGCTAGTTGGATGGGAAAGTTGGGAGTTTGTAAAAATAGAATCCCACCGGGTTTCAGTAGTCCGTGTAGGTAAGTGAGTAAAGAATGTGGTTTGGGAATGTGTTCGATCACATCCCATAAAGTGATGATATCAAAACTTTCTTTAGGAAGTTTGGAATCTTGGACAAGACCCGCATACACAGTTTTCATTCCATTTTGTTCGTTGGCAAATTTGACAGCTTGTTTGGAAATTTCATAACCAACGGCAGACCAACCTGGTTTTTTGGTAAGCACTGCCTTCACAAAAAATCCAAGCCCACAACCCACATCGAGTAAGTTTCCTTTCTCCTGTTTTAAGTAAGTCGAAATGAAATCGGAATACACAGCTCGGTGTGCATCATCCCACCATTTTAAATCATAGGTTTGTTCTGCTCCGTCCCAATAACCTTCGTAATGTTCTTCTTGTTCATAAGAGGAATATACATGTCCACATTTTTTACATTCTAAAATAGGGGTTCCATTTTCATTGAAAACGGTTTTGGACTCGGCAGATTGGCAAAGGATACAAGATTTCATGGTCTGAGAGTCAGTCTAAATGATGAGAACAAGGGTCAAACTAAAAAACCTTGATCCGGCTTGCCAACATTCATGATGAAAAAAACATGGGGTGAGATAAGAGAGGATTAAATGAAAATCAACTTCACCAAAATGGAAGGAATTGGAAATGACTATGTGTATATCGATGCAACGAAAAACGATATTCGTCTCAGTCCCGAACAAATCCAAAAACTATCCGACCGCAATTTCGGAATTGGTGGAGACGGGGTGATTTTTATCCGTAACTCAAAAACCGGTGAATTCCAAATGGACATGTACAACTCTGATGGAAGTTCTTCAGAGATGTGTGGGAATGGAGTCCGTTGTGTGGGAAAATTTGTTTTTGACCATGGTCTGACTAAAAACCAAAAGCCAACCATTGAAACTGGTAAAGGTGTTCTCACCCTCGACCTAAAAACAGGAAACAATGGCAAAGTAGAAATGGTAACTGTGGATATGGGTGAACCCATCCTCAAACCATCCCTTGTTCCCATTGTATGGACAGGTGACGAACCAGTCATCAACCAAGTCTTGGAAGTCCAAGGAAAGAAGTATCATTTTACAGCTGTTAGTATGGGGAACCCTCATTGTGTGATTTATGTGGACGATGCCGATGCCTTCCCGGTGCGGGAGATTGGACCTCTCATTGAAAACCACCCACTTTTCCCAAGAAGGGTGAATGTGGAATTTGTTTCGGTTCGGGGAAAGGACCATCTTTACCAAAGGACTTGGGAAAGAGGGGCCGGGGAAACCTTGGCTTGTGGGACTGGGGCCTGTGCTGTGACCGTTGCTTCCATCTTAAATGGTAAAACAGGAAGATCGGTAAAAATTGATCTTCGTGGTGGAACCCTCAATATCGAATGGAAAGAAAATGGATCAGTAATGATGACAGGGCCTGCGAAGGAAGTGTTTTCTGGAGAAGTAGAAGTTTAGATACACATTCGTGTAAGTGAATCGGCCATGGTGTCGATTCTGCTTCCAGTTGTTAGCAAGTAAGCTAACAAAAGTTTTGCGAACCAGGGCAAATAAATACTCTGTTATTTGAGTTAGTAGTAGATTATTTTTTCAAATAATCTACTTTTTGTAATTCACCCATTCTACGTTTGGTTTCGGTTGAAACCTCCACCATACCCTTGTCAAGCGGTAGGTGAGCATAGTTTTCGTATTTGATCACTTCCCCAAACACAACATTGATTTTTTTATAAACCACTCGACGTTTGATATCACAAACTTCTTTAGGCATCCCCATAAAGGCACGTACCAATGGGGGGATGGGATAATCGGTAACTGTTTCTTCATCGGGAATGATGACTGTCGGTAGGATATCCACTTTGTTTCTAAGACTGAAAGCAGCAAAACCCGAATGGAAATTGGCAAGAGGAGCAGAAAAATCATTTTGCACCATATAGTCATGGCCTTCTGGAAAAATCCCAAGTACATCTCCGTTTTTAAAAACTTGTTGTACCTTTTTGATACTGGCCATAGAGATATTTCCATCGATGGCCATAGGAATGGTTCCTGTTTTTTCCACCAAATCTTTAAAGAGAGGAATGCGAGTGGTGTACTCCGCAGCAATCCAAGAAATAAATCGAGGAAAGACAGAACCAATCACAAAGGGATCCATATCACTTCTATGATTGCAAGTGAGGATGAGTTTGCCATTGGGTACTATGTTATGGTAACCGTAGACTGTTGTGTTTACCGCCAAATTAAAGAACGGAGTCACAAACTTTTTGATGTTCTCAACATTCTTTTTGACTTGGTCTACGGTGTTTTCCATTTCATTCTCCTAAGATTTTTTGCCACCAAGATTTGGTAGAAGGGTCTCCGGCGGGAGTTCTGACTTCCTGTCCCATTCCGCTGCCACTATTGGACTCTCTCGGATCAGTGGTAAGCGGCTCTCTACGTTTTTTTCCTAGATGCGGGCTTGGAACGGTTCTTTTAATCTCTTCTAACTCTTTTTGAGCAGATACATTCGTTTTTAAAAATGCACGGATCTCATCCCATTGGGGATCAAAATCGTTTCCGTACATGGCATAATTCATAAGATCAATACGATCAAAATCGGGCATGATCAAGATTGAAAGTGATGCCCCGACAAATTCAATCCAATTTTTATTTGGGCACTCCAGAATGGGGGAGGGCAGTTCCGAAAATAATAAGGTGAGAGATAGAATCGAGTCCAAGAGACATAAGATCAAAAAAACAAACCAGAACACATCCCTATTGCCACCGAATGTAGTGCCCTTCCCTGTACTTCCCAATAAGGAGAAAATTTTCCATCTCTGTGAAGATTTGTTTTGCGAGCCGGGTGAGGAAAGAGAAGCATAGAAATGATGGCAAAACGACTCATCCTTTTAACTGTATTTTTCCTTTTCTTTCAAAACTCGATGTGTTTGAAACTTTGGATAGTTTCTTCCAAATACCGAACCACAGAAGACGCAAGAGACCATAAAACCTACCAAAAAACTCGAAGTTTTCTAAAAGCGAAACAATGGTTGGAATATAAATTAGATCCTGAACTTTCCAAAATCGAAATGGAAAACCAGGACACGGGCGAACTCAAAGGAATTGGCCTCATCAAATGTTACGTTCCTTATGGAATTGGAGAAGTGGATGCCAATGAACATGAATTTGAATACGTAATCAAAATTAGAGATGGTCACGCAGAAATGCAGATCAACAAAATCTTTTCCTTCATTCGCGATCCGAACGATATCATTTTGAATTATGGGCCAAAAAATGAGAAGGTCGCCAAAATTACTATCAGGTCTTGTTTTAGACCCTTGATGGATGATTTTTTTGAATTTATTAAATAAAGAAAAAGATTAATATCCGAGCGGGTTTCCAACAGTGGAACCCGTAGATCCATAAGTATTCGTTCCTGTTGCCGAATCTGTGAGACCATAGTGGTTTAGATTGTTCGAATTTCCGCTGTTAGTGGATGAATTTGAAGAAGAACTTGAAGAACCTGATGAAGAATATCCACCTTGTGTTCCATCACCTTCCAAAAGGTCTAAAATGTCTTTGGTATTTACCAACTTGATTTCGTTACACGAAACAAAAGAAAGGCAAACCAAAAATATTCCAAGTGAAAACTTCATAACTTCCCCATTTTGTGAAGTTTTTAGATTTGGTTCAACCATTTTATTCAATTTCAGAATAGGAATAAATTTGTTCTTTTGTCTCCCTTCCTTTTAGTTCATATTCGCCTTCGGACTTTAGTTTGGACCTAATGGATTCTGGCAAAAGGACAGATGTGTTTTCTGTGAGCAGGAGGTTTTTCTTTAGGCCTTTACAAAGACCTTCTACGCGAGAAGCGGTATTGACTGTATCACCAATCACGGTAAATTCCATTCGGTTGGCAGAGCCAATATTTCCTACAAGGAGGCTGCCCGTATGGATTCCCACTCCCATTTTTAATTCGGTAAGCCCTTCCTTTAAAAATTGAGCATTGAGCGAATCTAAATTCTTTTGCATTTGTAGGGCTGTTGCAAACGCACGTTCGGCGTGGTCTGCCATTGGTATGGGAGTTCCAAACACTGCTAGGATAGCATCTCCAATGAATTTATTAATAAATCCGCCATGGATTTCAATGGCATTACTCATTTCTTGGAAATAACGATTGAGGATGTATAATACTTCTTCTGGTTTTCTTTTTTCCGAAAGTGTTGTGAAATCTCGAAGGTCAGAAAATAAAATAGTAGCTTCTACGACTTTACCGCCTAAACTGTGTTCGTTGGATAGTAAGTAATCCCTCACTCTTGGGTCTACAATCCTACCAAAAGTATCTTTGATCCTTTCCCTTTCCGCAAGGCCTTCTGCCATTTCATTCACAGCATCACCAAGTAAACCTAATTCATCGGAACTAAAAATATTAACCCGAGTATCAAACTTTTGTTCTTTGATCAGCTGTGTCGCTTTTTCAATTTGATTGAGTGGATGTTGTAAACTCGATGCAAAAGACATAGCAAATGCAAAGGAAAAAACAAGCATAATGGCAATGACTTCAAAAAGAACATCATTGTGCACCAGTTCGTGTAAATTAAAAATGTTTTGATTGGTTCTTAGTAAAATTCCAAAGATTAGTAATACGATTGGGAAAAGAGTTGATGCAGCCCAAAAAATAAACTGTTTGGTGACGATGGAAAATTGTTTTCCATGTGCGTATTTCCCAAGCCCACCTTCAGGAAATACACAAGGTATGATCAGGAGTTTATTTAAATACGTGGTAGTGGCATAAGAAAAAGCAAAAGCAAATAAACCCCAAAATCCGAATAATATAGAAACTGTAACAATACTCTGGTGAGGTGCGTCTGGAAACAAAGAGTCGATTCGGCATACACTTAAAAAATTAGAAAGCTCCCAACCAATAAATCCTAATATACTAATGGTAAGAGGTGAGTGAACAATTCGATGCCTCGCCCTTTCTTCTGAAATGAAGTTACATCCTTTGTTGGAAAAAAGAAATTTTGCGATCGGTAAACTATAGAAAAACAAAAAGAGTGTAATGATCGGAAAGGGAGCCCAAGTAAAAATTGCTAATGTTTGGTCGTTTTTGATTTGTGTAGCTTCGAATAATGCTAAGAACTTATCAGGTAAAAATGCAGAAGCTGTATAATTTGCAAATAAGAGAGTGAATAAACAAGCACAGAATGGTACGATGAAGTAAATTAACAAAAATGCAATGAATTGAATGGTTCGACCTGGTTTCATAATGTTTTATCCTTTAAGTTTGGATCTCTTTTCCATTCGTTTCAATAAGATTCTTTGGACTTGGATGTGTTTTTTGTCAGAGAGCGGGAAAAATAAAAAGAGGATGGAGCCGAAAATAAAAAAGAATCCCACTCCAGGGCCAAAAATCATTGCTAGGCGAAATCCAACTTCTTGCGATTGTATACTTGCTCCATTTTGAAATCCGATCATATCGAGTAAAAATCCGGTGATTGCAATTCCAAATGCTTGCGAAAATTTAACTCCCATCTTCCAAATTCCAAAATACAATCCTTCCCGTTTTTCCCCCGTTTTGAATTCATCATAGTCCACAACATCAGTGAGGATGGAATCCATGATAAGGATGGAACCTGCACAAATTCCTCCGATAAATGCAACGATCAGCGGAGGTCTTAGTTCTCCATAAGGAAACAGGGGATAGGCGATAACAGTAAGAATTCCCAAACAAAAAACTCCGAGGAATGCGGGAATCTTTTTCCCAATTTTTTTAGCGATCCAAACCCAGAAACCAATCGAGAGGAGAAGGACTAGAAAAAATGGTAATAGTATATTGATAACAACTAAAGATTCTTTGAGTCCCAATCTAAATTCATAATAATAAAGTGCAATGGCTGAGTTGAACGTCCTTCCAATCGTTGCAATAATAAATGCAAAAAGCAAGATAAGAAACATTTTGTTTTTTAATACAGAAACAAAAGCTAAAACAAATGGAATTTTATGGTCCGGATTACTTTTGGTTTGGTCTTTTCCTTTTGTCACAAGAAAGGTAATGATTGAAGATACCAAAATCACCAATGAAACTATTTCTCCTGCCGTTGTCCGCGAAAGAATAATGTTTTCTTTAGAGGATTCATCACCTAAAGATTGTAAAATGGCAGCAGGAACAATCATCCCAATAAGCATACCTATATTACTAAAAAACAATCTCCAGCCAAAAACAGAAGTTCTTTCGTTCCTTTCGAAACTGAGTTCACCTCCTAAGGCAATATGAGGAACAGAGATTATAGTCATTGCAGTGTTAACAAAAAGATAAACAGATAAAAGGTATGAAAATTTTCCTATTTGTGTTGTTAGGTGGGGAGGTGAAAAGAGGAGAAGGACTGCTAGAGAAAGCAAAACTCCACCCAATAGGATATAAGGTCTTCTGCGCCCCCATTTGGTATCTGTGTGGTCAGAAATACGGCCCATTAGAGGGTCGCTCACGGCATCCCAAAGCACTGAAATGGAAAGGGCAATGCCGGCCAAACTAGAGTTTAAACCGACAATTTCAGTATAATATTTGAGTAAATAAATTTGTGTGAATAGTTGAACGGCCGTTATTCCAGTTTCTGCCAATCCATATCCCATTTTGATGGGGAGTTTTAATTTTGTTTGGTTCATTCCTGGACTCAAGTATTGGACGTTGGGGATGGAGAATCCGGAGAATAAAATTCTGAACTTTGGGTGAATTCAGTTTTTGATTAGGAAATATTTTTTGGTAAATAACAAATTCGTATCAACGAAATATCGTCGATGACTTGGCCTAGGGTTTCAATTTGTTTTGTGATGGCGAGTAAGTTGCCTTCAGTTGCTTCAACGAGTTTTAAAAAAACTTGTTCGTCTGAATTCACTTCCCATTTCCCTTCTTCATCTAAACGCAAAAGATCATCCTTTCCATCTGAACCAATGATCAGTATATCACCAGGTTTAAGCTGAAATTCTTTGATGTGTTGGATCGGCATCGCACCTAAAGTTCCTAATTTTCTGTAGGATACATCGGCAGATAGATATTCTGCTTTTTTATTTCGATATAAAACAATGGAAGGGTGTTCTGCGTTTAGAAAAAATAACCGGCCCGAATCTTCTTCTAAAAGTCCCATGGTGAGTGAAACAAGCATTGTTCCATCAAAGGCTTCAAAGATCATATGCATTTCTTGAAGATTGTATTTTAGCCAATCCTCTGGACCTAATGCTTGGTAACCAGGGTCCGTTTTTGTTCTTTGAACAATGGATTGAAATACGGCGCCAAATACCAAGGCTCCGCCAGCACCCTGCATAGATTTTCCCATAGCATCTGCATTGGCAAATAATAAGAATCTTTTATTTTGTAAAACTATGGAATGAGAGATATTGATATCTCCTCCAATGTCATATCTTTGGTTTTTGTATTCGAATACTTTTTTCTGTCGGACAAGATGGTCCACTTCTAGTTTTTTACTCTCTACATCTTTGATTGCTAGTGGATTTAGCAACTGATAGGTGAGAAAGTAATCTCCATCTTGTTGGATTTTTAAGTTACTGATATCCTTTAGAGTTTGGTTGAGTTCGTTGGTTCTCTGTGTAACTTTTTCCTCCAATCCTTCATTTAAATTTCGAATTTCTTCATACATTCCCTTTAATTTAGAGATAACCGAACTTAAGTAAAATGCTTGTTTTGCGAAATCATCACTTGATTTGGGAGTAACAACTACATCAAAATTTCCTTTAGAAAGTTCTCCTAATGACCTACTTGTTTCGTTTAGACCTTCATTTACAGATTTGGCGACCACATACGAACAGACGACTAGTGGGATGATAAAAATAAAAGAAACTGTAACAATGGGAATCATAGGTTCTTTGACAGCAATTTCACCCATTGCCAGTGAATAGAGAATGTAGGAAAAGATTACAAAGGGAAGAGCGGCCAAACTAAAAAATGCGACTAGAATCCTTGCGAAATAATTAAACTTAGGTATGTCCTTTTCCTGAAGTTCAACGTTTTTGATTTGTGGAAGGTCAAAAAGTTGGCGAACACTACTTTCTGAAATAAAATAGTAAGTAACAAATGAAACAGGGGCGATCATTACAAACGTAAAAATGGCAGATCGTAGAACCGATGGCATATAAGTCACCAAATAGAAAAACAAAAAACTAATTGGAATTACGCCAGATAACCAGCGTATTACGATTATGATTGCTTCGAGTAAAGGGTAACGAAAAAGGAGTATTTTAACCGATTTTGCATATTCCAATTCTTCTTTTGATAACGAAGAAATTCCAGCTGTTGGAATTTGAATCCTTTCTATTTTTGCAAATACATATTTGAGTAGGAGATGACGAACAAAAGTTCCAAGAAGACCAATCCCAGTTGCAAAAACCACACAAAGGGCAATGAAGATTCGCCAATGTTCAGTTTCCATCTTTTGGGTGATGATTGCATAGTACACAGCAAAGGGGACGGGAACCGTGTGAGTGAATGCTTCTAGTTTAAGAGTAAGATCCCAGAAAAGAGTTTCTCGTTTCACATTGTCACCTGATCTTCCCTTCCAGTTTCTGCATATATTGGAGGATCAATTAGTAAAAGTCAAGTCGAAGGGTTGGATTTTCAGATAATCTTTAAAATAGAAAAATTATATTTTGATTCTAAAAAATTTCGGAATTTAGGTCTCAATAAAACCTTAAAATTCCTTTTTTAAAGCGTGTTCACCTATCGATAGTTATGTTATTTGATGAATCAATCATTCTCAATCTTACCTCAAAAATCGAAAAAAGAACAATGTTTTGACGCCGGTTTTTTTGGTAAAAATGGAGGATCATAGATTCAGATTTGAATTTTAATTTTCGCAAATTGTACTTGGACGATCCTCTGCGCCAAAATACAAAGAATACATGCGTCAGAATTTTCCTGTAACAAAGAATGAAGTGGAGTTTCAAGAAGGAACTAAAGTCACTTCTAAGACAGATTTAAAAGGGATTATCTCCTATGTGAATGAGGATTTTTTACGCATTAGTGGATATAAAGAAGATGAACTCATAGGCCAACCTCACAACTTAATACGCCACCCTGATATGCCAAAAGCGGCTTTCCAAGATATGTGGGATACGATCAAATCTCAAAATTCTTGGGTAGGGGTTGTTAAGAATCGGTGTAAAAACGGTGATTATTATTGGGTAGATGCAAACGTTTCACCAATCTACCAAGATGGACAACATATTGGATATATGTCGGTGAGGACAAAAGCAACCAAAGAACAAATTCACAAAGCAGATAACTATTACACAAAATTGAATGCGGGAAATTTGAAACTCGAAACCAAGGGAAGTTTGAACTTTGGATTTTCAATGTCTTCTATTTTTATTGTACAAACTATAGTTAGTTGTCTTTTGTTGATTCTATTTTCATTGAAATCGTATTCTAGTTTGGTTTTTCTTTCCAATCCATTGGTCTCAATTTTTGGGTTTGTATTGTTTTTGTTGGTCGCAAGTTTTGGATTTTTATCGATTCACAATAATAAAAAAGCTTTTTTGAAAGTAAAAGAATATCTTGGAAATTTGTATAATGGAAATCTAAAGTTTGATGTAACGTTTGAAAATGGCGGTGATTATTCTCAGATTTTCCCAATGATCAAAAAAACACAGTTTGAGTTTAGAGGAATGATTTCTCAATTGATTGGAAATGCAGAAATTGTAAAAACACAAATTGGAGCACTCACTTATGCTGTTGAACATATTCATGTAGCATTTCAAGAATTATCTAAGGCGATGTTTTCATTGGCTGATTCTAGCATTATCACTCGTGAAAGTTCGGATAGTATCTTTCAGGAAATGGATTCCTTAAATCAACTAATCTGTAATATACGAACTGAATCAAATGTCGTACAAACAGAATCCACAGAATCATTTCATTTTTCTTTGGTGGGAAAGGATTGTTCTGATAAAGCAATGACTCAATTCCAAAAAGCAAGGAAACAAATTTTGAAAACTTCTGAAGTCATTAAAGAACTTGGTGAAAAAACCAAAGCCATTCGAAAGATTACAGAGACCATCACCGCTATTTCCGAAAAAACAAACTTACTTTCTTTAAATGCATCCATTGAATCAGCAAGAGCAGGGGATGCGGGAAGAGGATTTGCTGTCGTCGCTGGAGAAGTAGGGAAACTGGCAGACCAATCCAATCAATCTGCTAAAGAAATTTCTGCCTTCATCAATGAATTAACATCAAAAATTTTGCAAACAGTCTCTGATATTCAGGAAGGACTTACCGAAGTGGAGGTGGGTTCATTAGAGTTTGAAACGGTCCAATTGGAAATGAATAAAATTTTAAAGAATGCAGAAGAAACAAAGAATAGTGCAGAAAAGATCAATGGATCAACAGCAGGTACAGAATTGATGTCTGGAAATGTTTTGGGAAATATGGAAAAGATTCAAATGCAACTCATCAATACTTCAGCAATTGTGGAAGAGTTGTCTGCTGCAGCGAACGAACAAAAACAAACGGTTGCTGCTATTGAAGAGTCTATCACTAATTTAGGTTCGGTAGCAGACCGGTTGGATTCTGCCGCCTTTCGATTTCAGTTTTGAGGACACGTAGTATACACATTATCAGGTAAGGCAATGACAAATCCAGACCCAAATGCAAAACCAAAAATGAACTTCCATGTGGAAACTTCACGAGTTGATTCCCATTCGAGTTTATCTCGGTGTAAATCGGCAGAAATCGTATTAGATACGGATATGGCCGGGAATCCAAATGCCTTCAATCCTGCGGAGCTGTTACTTTCGGCTCTTTCGGCCTGTATCATCAAAGGAGTAGAAAGAGTGGCTCCCATCCTTCATTTTCAACTCAAAGGGATTCAGGTCATCGTCGATGGAATCCGACAAGATGTCCCACCCAAAATGGAATCCATTCGTTATCAAATCATTGTCGACACGGAAGAATCTGAAGATCGTCTGCGCCTGTTACATGAGAATATCAAAAAGTATGGAACCGTCTTCAATACCGTGGCACCGGGAACCGATTTGGCTGGTGAAATTCGAAGAAAATAAAAAACCCAAAGGTTTACTTTGGGTTTGTGAATTTCTGCAGAGAATAGTTTTAATCCATATTCTATTTTGCACAATTGCTTAGAAATTTTAAAATTACTATTACCGTGTAAGAAAAAAAGTAAAGAGATCCAAAAAGCGGAATGATAATAAACAAAAAGTCAATAGAGTAAAGTGATTCTGATGGAGTGAATTTTTTTCTTAGTGCTATCGTGCGACATCTAAATACCCCATAGAATAAAAGTATTACATTGAAGATTTGTTTTTTGCAAAGATATTTTTGCCGTTAATTTGATTTATAGAAAATGAAAAAAGGCAAATTCAGAAGAAATAAGAGGAATCGGACTAATTCCGACTCCTCTTAATTGTTACTATTTACCTAAGATAAACACGAAGTTTGTAGTCGCAGATCCACCGATGTTGAGCATAAGACCATTCTTAGCTCCTTTTACTTGGTAGTCTCCTGCCGTGTTTGTGACTTGTTTGTAGAGATCGAGCATCATTCGAACACCGGATGCACCTACTGGGTGACCCACACCAATGAGTCCACCAGATGGATTGATTGGTTTTTTACCACCAAAGTCAATGGTTCCATCTTCGATGGCAATGTGTTCTTTCCCTGGTTCAGAGATTCCGAATGCAGAAATCGCAGCATATTCAGAAGAAGTAAAACAGTCATGTGTTTCGAACACATCAATGTTTTTTACATCTAAATCAGCACGTTTGTAAGCATCTTTTACTGTTTGGCGAGTCCATGGAAGGATGTATTTGTCCCCAACGGATTCTAGTTTTTTTGCTTCAAACGTAATTGGTGCCACTCGGTGTCCCCAACCTTTGATGCGAGGGATGTCATCAAATTTACGACCAGTTTTTTTAGCGTATTCTTTTGTATAACTTTTAGATGCTAGAAGAGTGACAGCAGCACCGTCTGTTACTTGTGAACAGTCAGTGATACAAAGTCTTCCACCCACAGCCATATTGTTATCACCACCACGAGCCATCGCATGTTCTTTGTTCATGAACCATGTGCGAGTTTGTGCTTTTGGGTTACGTTTTGCGTTTGCGTAGTTGATACGTGAAATTTCTGCAAGAGCATCCATAAAACGTTCTTCTTTGAGTTCGTAACGTTCGAGGATGACATCTGCTAGTTTTCCGAAAAGTTTAGGGAAAGGAAATTGAACTCCCTTCGCTTCTTTTTCGTAATATGCAGCTGTTCCTAGGAAGTCACCACCCACAGAAGAAGATACAGTTTTCATCACTTCCACACCAAGAACAATCGCTAGATCGTAATCTTCCGCACGGATATGTGTGATGGCAGCATCAAGGGCAACGGAACCAGAAGCACAAGCTGCTTCGTAACGTGCACCAGGAACTCCAAAAAGAGCTGGGTTTACTTCTGTTAAAAAAGCACCCAAGTGGCCTTGGTTGGCATACTGTTCAGCATCGAAGTTACCAACAAACACAGCCACACGGTTTTCTTTGTTCAATCGTTTGATTTCATCATAACTGATGCCCACTTTTTCAAGAGCATCATCTAATACTTCACGCATCATGGACATGAAGGTTTTTCCTTCTTTTGTCCAGTTTCTTTGGAAGTCGGTTTGTTCTCCGCCTAATACGAATACTTTTTCACTCATATGATACTCCTAATTAACCTTTGAAGAGAGACCTTGCATCCAGTTTGTCGCCAAGTTCGTAGAACTTTTTGCCTTCTTTTGCATCTTTTAAAAGTTTTGGAACTGGTATTTTAGACGTTTCCATAAGTTTGATTGTTTCTTTTGGTCCACCAAGGAAATCAACAAATGCAGAAGCAGGAACCCAGTTAAAACCAAATCCCATAGCGCCATCAGTGTTTTCTTTTGTATCAACTACTTCTCCCACGAGAGAGAGCGAATAACTAATGTAACGTGAAATGAAGTAACGAGCAATGTCTGCTTCGAAGCCATTTGCTTTTTTTACTACTTCCATCGCACCTTTGTAGTCCGATTCTTTGATTTTTTGGCGAGCTTCTTTGATAAAAGGAATATCAAATTTTGGGTACGGATCGTACTCACCCGTTTTGATATTGTAAACAAACTTCTCACGTTTCCCGTCAGCGTGTTTTACAACTTTTGTGAGACCACCACCAGATTTCATACCAAGTTTACCAGCATCGATTAATTTTTGGAAGTAACCAGGAAGTTTGAATGTTTCGTGTGCTTCATCTTTTGTGTTGTCGTAAATATTGTCTACGATGGCTTTGTGAACATCAAGACCTACGAAGTCAGCAGTGGCAAGTGGGCCCATAGCACGTCCAGTGTAACCAGACATGATTTCGTCCATAAGTGCGATTCCACCTTTGTCAGCATACTTTTCAGCAAAGTGAGCCACTTCGTTCATCAACTGAAATCCGATACGGTTTCCAGCAAATGCAGGAGTGTCATTTGTATAAACGACTGCACGACCTAGAACTTTGTCTAGATATTCACCTAACGCTTGTGTGACTTTTTTATCGTTACCAGAGTGAGTGACGAGTTCACAAAGGATCATTTTATAAGGAGGGTTAAAAAAATGCGTTCCGTAGTAGTGTTTTTGACCATCTTCATCGTAAGCTTTTGCCAAACGACCTATAGAAAGTCCAGAGGACACAGTGGAAACGATGGTTCCCGGACGGCGCGCTTTTGCAATGCGAGCATTGATCGGTTCTTTGACTTCGTAACTTTCCGCCACGAGTTCGAATACCCAATCTGACTCTGCGACAGCTTTTTCCAGATCCGCATCGTAGGAACCAGGGATCATTCGTGCGCGGATTGTATCCGTTTTTACGGATGCGACAGCGGCTTCGATACCCTGTTTTGCTTTTTCTACATCTCTAGCGAGCATATGGACTTTAGCACCACCGAAGGCAGCAATGACGCCTGCACTTCCAGAACCCATGGCTCCGTTGGCACCTAAAATCGTGACAGTTTTGATTTCTCTCATGAAGGAATTTCCGAATCTAATTTTTACTTACCGTTCTAGAAAGCCAAGGTGACAGGAAAATCGTTTTTTTTTGTCAGATTTGTTACAAAATGGGGGCGGTAGGGGTGGGGTGCAGGGTACACTTTCCCCACCCGATCTGAGGGTGGGGAACTAGACCCGCCACCCAATGACTTCCATCTATCACGACCCGCCGTTTTCCGCACTCCACTTCCCAAAATCCCCGATTTTAATTCCGATAAGTTCATAGTTGGTACTTTGGGCGCCCGGGCGGGCCTCATTCGGGGTCCGCGTTCGCTCCCGTCCTTGCAGGCTTACAGCCTCCTCGGACCAAGCCCTTCTGGTCCCTGGCGCCAGCGGTAGTAGCGGAAATCCTTTCGCAAAGCAAAAGATTGGAGCGGATAACGCGGTCGGTTTTAGAATCTATGTTTATCAGCTAACGGATTCGAGGCGCCCCAAAGGAAAATCAACCAATTCCTTTTGGGCAATGTTTTTCTGAAAATGGTTTTTACTTTTTATTTTTTTTGCACTTCTCTTTCTAAAAATTCCGTAAATTCAATTTGTCGATTAATGAATGTTAGATTGTATCTACTTTCGTAAAAAAGAAGGGCACTGGCAAGGAACAAACAAATCCCACCAGATAAAGCAACGACTGTGGGGATCCAGGACAATTCTTTGGCAAAGGCAAGAGTGATGGCCAGTGTCAAACTCGAAATCACAAATAGGGATGTTGCCAAATACAAAAAGGCCATCGAACGTTGGATGAGGACGGCCCTTTTTTTTTGAACAGAAAGTTGGTGGCGCATATAGACCATTCGTTCTGTGTGAAAACTTCTTTTCCCGTCTAATAGAAGTTCCACTTCCGATTTCAAAAGATTCACTCGATCAAAAATACGCCCAAGCCGATTGGCTGTGGAAAATATCAAACTAGCGCAAGCCGAAACAAGCACTGCTGGGGTGATCATACCGGAAAGGATTTCGGAATTGGAAAACGATTCGAACATAAGGAATAACTTAGCGGACTTTGTTTGTTTTGAAAGGAAAAAACGTTTGGTTATTTGCGGAACTCGCTCGAAGGGAAAAATTTGAAAGTTTCTAGAATAGTTTTAAAGTAGGTGAGATGGGTTTAAGCGAAGCTGGAAAAAAAAATCATTCTCTTTTCTATAAAATAACCATTTAGCACTTGGTATACGAAAATAGTATTGACCTTCGGTTTTTAGACTTATAAACTAACCGTTATTATATCCATATGAAAATAAGAATACTAATCTTGGTTTCCTTAGGTTTCCTTAGGTTTCCTTAGGTTTCCTTTTTGCTGATTGCTCAAATTCGATTCCTAGCCAGTCCGATCGAAAAAAAGCAATATCTGCTAAACTCACTCCACTTCTTTTGGGAATGCAGGGATCGGGTGGACAAACGGGACATAATCTAACGGATCCGTATGATCCCAATGCGATTTACTTCCCGAGTGAGGAGGAGCTGACGGCGTCTCTCTCTATGGAAGAAGGATTGGATGCGCAAAAACTTTTAACTCCAGAGTCTTTGCAAAAAACTACATCCGACTTTACAGAACTCAATCGATATGTTTTTTTATCACCCGCTGCAATGGATGAGGAGGCTCTAGCTTGGAAGAATGGAACACCGCTTCCACAAAGGACACTTTCTCCGAGTGAGCAGGAAGCACGATACCAAGAGAAAGTAAAGAGTATGAATGATTTTTATGCAAAGCACTTGAAGACGTTTCAAAACTATCATCCAAACAATTGTCTCATTTACGAGGCAATTCTTTCCTTGGGGTTGTTGCTCATTCGTATCTGACGGACTATTTTGCGAATTTACCGGAATCAGAAAAACAAATCATCGAGACAAACTTACAATGGCTCGTTACACTTCGCAAAGCCGCCATTGATGAAGCAATTAGGAGAGGGAGGTAAGTAATATGAAGCAATTGATAATATTACTGCTGTTTTTTTTAAGTTTTGTATCGTGTGAAGACCTAAAGAAAGAAAGAAAGCCGAAGCAATGCCGAAGGGCTTTTTGTGATTTGGTTTGAGACATTGTTTAGAAGTTCAGGGTATGATTCCGCTTGCGATAATCCTAATCAATCGATTCCTCTTTCTTTGAACAGCCTTGTGACTATAGGCTCCTTCAGTCAGAGGTATCGCATCATAACAGGTGCCAGCGGCTTAAAATATGCGTTTTCACTTTCAGGAGACTATCCAAATTGTGGAGTGACTCTTTTTATTTATAACTGTGCGAAACCAAATTTTTATGCCACTAACTCTGACGTAAATTGTGATTCGGGGACATTTTCTAATCATGTTTCTGGTGCTACTCAAACATGTGTCATTCCTTCTTTTGCAAACCAGATGATTTTGATTTTGATTCAGCCGAATTCAACATCATACCCAACGACTAAATGTTCTACAATCACCTTTGAGGCATTACCGTGAAAATGTCTACTTCGAGCAAATTATTGAATGTTCCATCTGAAATTGTATGAAACGATTTATACTTTTATGTCTAATTGTTTTAAGTTTTGTATCGTGTGAAGACCTAAAGAAAGAAAGCCGGAGCGATGCCGAAGGTCTTTTTGTCATTTGGTTTGAGACATTGTTTAGAAGTTCGGACTATGATCCTGCGTGTGATAACGAAAGTCTTTCAACTCCCTTGGCTCTAAGTTCTCCAGTGCTTTCCACTTCCGTTCGAAAAAAGTATCGATTTACGACTGGGCCGTCAGGATTGAAATACAATTTTTCTGTATCTTCTGATTATCCAACTACGCC
Source organism: Leptospira harrisiae (assembly GCF_002811945.1). Taxonomy (NCBI): domain Bacteria; kingdom Pseudomonadati; phylum Spirochaetota; class Leptospiria; order Leptospirales; family Leptospiraceae; genus Leptospira; species Leptospira harrisiae. Next base: position 394,917 of record NZ_NPDX01000001.1, read on the forward strand.
TTGTACAACGGTACAATTTGAGGTGATTCCTTGAAAAAGTTAAATAGAGGAGTTCTGGCTTCGAATTCAAATGTTAGATATTGTGAGAAAAAATGATTAGATCGTTCTAATCGGCAGTCACTGGCGATTCCAAATACTTTGTAAAATCTTCTATTTTTGTCAGTCGTTTCACAATTTCAAAGTCTCTTTCCGCTTCTGGATACTGGCGGGATAAATAGTGTAACCATTGTTTGATTCTTCCTGCCCGGCTTTTAACTTCCATATCAGCTTCTAAACTTTGCCAATACCGATGTAAAATTTTTTTGACCTCATCCCAAGAAAGATTTTCTTTTCTTTCTCCTCGAATCATCAAAGCAAGAGCTGGGTTAGCAACAGCACCACGACCAATCATAATGTCTTGGCAACCAGAGATTTCTTTACACCGGACTGCATCTTCTTCAGTCCAAATTTCGCCATTGGCAACGACTGGAATTTTGACAGTTGATCCAATTTTATAAATCCAATCCCAATAGGCAGGAGGTTTGTAACCGTCTGTTTTGGTTCTTGCATGGACTACTATTTCTTCGGCTCCTCCTTCTTCCAAGGCTTTTGCACAAACAAGCGCCTGTTCGGTGGAATCGTAACCTAACCTCATTTTTGCTGTGACTGGAATGACAGAAGGAACCGCTTTTCTAATGGCCTTTACAATGGCAAACATCTGGTCTGGTTCTTTGAGAAGAGCCGCTCCTCCCCGGTTTCGGTTGACTGTGGGAGCTGGACATCCAAAATTAATATCGATCCCGTAAGCACCAAGAGATGCCACCTTACTTGCGTTCTCCGCCATGCAATTGATATCAGAACCTAACAATTGCACTTTGACAGGAACTCCAGCTCTTGTGCGACAACCTTCATACAATTCGGGAACATATCTATAAAACCTATGTGATGGGAGGAGTGTATCGTTCACTCGAATGAATTCACTAACACATTCATCAAAACCACCCACTTGCGTGAGAGTGTCACGAAGTCGGTAGTCAAGAAGTCCTTCCATAGGTGCAAGTAAGATACGCAAAAGAAACTTAGACCAATCCTATCCGGTGACCCTTCGTACTAAGGCTCGACCAATCATTCTGACTTTGGCTGCAAATGGCAAACGTTTCAAATTGGTGCCAACGATCCCTTGGGTAAAACGAGTTTTTTTACTATAATCAATATGGACATCCAAAATGACAGGACGCCCTTCATTTGCAAGAATCCATGCTTCATCTAACTTATGTTTGATTTCATCATTGGTTTGGATGGAAAGATATTCTGCACCCGTGGCCAAAGCGATGCCTTCAAATCTTGTGGTGCCAAGAACAGTGCAGGTTTTCCGATTGTAAGGAACTTGTTGGGCTTGTGAAATTTGGGAAAGTTCTCCATCGTTAAAAACGGCAAACACAGCTCCAATTTTATTTCGACTGGCAGTGATTAATTCCATACAAGTCATTAAAAAGGCTCCATCACCAATGATCCCAACAACTGCTTTCTCAGGATTGGCTAGTTTGGTTGCAATGGTTGCAGGCACTGCATAACCCATACAATTAAAATCTGTGGGAGAAATCATATGCCTTGGTTTGTGGATGGGCATTAGCTCGGCCGTTAAAAAAGTATGATTTCCATCATCTACCACAACAAAACCATCATCAGGAAGTGAGGTACGTAAAGCACTAAAGAAACGAGCAGGGTTCACCCTATCTTTACTGTCATGTTGGAACCATTCCTCCAAATAGTTTTGTTTATTTTTCTTTATCTCTGCTGTGAGCACTTGGATTTTTTTTTCCCGATTTTCCTTTGTTAGCTGCAAATTATTTTTTAGTCTTTTTACCAGTTCTGGCAAAACGATTTTGGCGTCGCCTTGAATGTTGACTTTGGCTGGGTAATTTGCGTGAAAGACATCGGGATTGATATCGATATGAATTAGATTTTTAGGAACGGTCACTCCAAAACTACCAGTGGCAATTTCGGCAAAACGGGTTCCTACGGCGAGTAAACAATCACATTCAGAAAAAGCCTGGGTTGCCGCAGGAACCGCTGCTGGACCAAAACTCATTCCACAATGTAAAGGATGATTTCCAGGAAATGCACTTAACCCTTGTAAGGTGGTAGAAACAGGTGCACCCAATAATTCCGCAAGGGTCACACTTGAATCCATAGCATCCACAGCCCCCCATCCTAAAAATAAACCTGGCGATTTTGCCTGAAGAAGTAATTCAACCACTTCGGCCAAACTTTTTTCTTGGATGGATGGAGTTGCTAGTTTGAGAATTTGTTTATTACAGTATTCTTCATAACTAGGAATGTTTGCCACTGTTCCTGTATACAATTGGATGTTCACAGGAATTTCGATAAACACGGGCCCGGGTTCTCCACTCACAGCAATTTGGTATGCTTCGTAAATTGTTTCTACCACTTCCTCTTGCGAATTTACTTTAAAAGTTTTTTTAGTGATAGGTTTCACGAGTGTATGTTGGTCCATATCATGTAATTGGTATTTGAATTTGGAATCGCTACGTACTCCACCTGCAATCACCAACATAGGGATCCCATCTAAAAACGCTTCACCAATTCCACTAGCAGCATGAGTCACACCTGCTGCTGGAACGATGACAACTGTCCCAATCGAATCACTCGTACGACTAATGGCATCGGCCATAAATGCACCACATCCTTCATGTGTTACGAGCATTGGATGGATCAACTCTGAGTTATTTAATTCATCATAAATTTCTGTATTATGGACTCCAGGAATTCCAAAGGTATAACGAACTCCAATTTGTTCTAATGCATATCTTACTAACCAAGCACCTGTTTTTTTCATATGATCATTCTCCTTTGTTTGATTATCCTTTAAATGAAACACCGTTGTTAACTGACTTTGCTGCTGCTCTTGCGGTCAAAATGCAGCCAGATAAAAAAGTTCCCTCTAATGATTTAAATCCACTGGCACCACCACCACCAAATCCGGCCGCCTCTCCAATGGCATACAATCCTGGAATTGGAGAACCTAACGGATCTAATACGCGACTTTCTAAGTCAGTTTGGATTCCACCGAGGCTTTTTCTTGTAATCAGTCTAAGTTTGATGGCAATGAGTGGACCGGCACTTGGATGAAGAATGGGTTTCGGAGCACAAGTGCGTACACGATCCGAACGCCATGACCTTGCATGTTGGATTCTACGTAACTGGTCATCGTTCCAAAGCCCTTTTCCTCTTCGGATTACATCATCAAACTGTGTGACTTCGTGTTTTAATACTTCGTAATCAATCGATTGGTCACCATTCAATTGATTCATTCTGTCAACTAATTCGCGTAAGCTGTTTGCCACAATAAAATGGTCACTTTCTTTTTGTAATTGCCTAACGAGGCGGTGGTTACCAAGTAATACTTCTTTTAAGAACATAAAAAGTTTGCGATCACGGATCATCGGATTGTGTTCTGATCCTGAAACTGCAAGTTCTTTGGCGGCAATCCTCCAATTTAAGAGTTGCCATGTATAAGGTTTTTCTAATCCAGATATTCTATGGCAAAGTTCGTTGGTATCAAATCCTGTCATCATAGGTTCGGGTCCAATCCTACGGCCCGAATGGTCGAGCCAAAGTGCGGATTTACAAGGAATTAGGCTCAGACCTTGAGCTTCAAATTCTGGGTTAGGATTGGGAATCCCCGCAGCATAATTCCACATTTTATCCAAATGGGTGAGATTTCCGCCGTGTTTCTTCACTGCATCGTGAACCAATCCATCAGCATAAGGATGAGAACCGTTCAACATTTCCTTTGGTGCATCACCCCAAGGTTTATGCCAATGTTCTCGGACTTTGTTCAAGTTACCAGTAATACCACCTGTCGCAACCATTACATGATCCGCATAAAACGTTAAATCATTCGCCCCCGTTTTTTCTTGTTCGGCGATACATCCTACGATCCTTCCATTTTCTTTAATGAAATCATGAACTTTATGTTCATAAACTATTTTAAGCTTTGCACTTTGTTTGTGTTTTCTTAATAGTTCTACAAAACGTTCCACCAAACGGTAACCAGTTCCCCAGAGAACATGATAACGCGGAACGGAGTTTCCTCTTTTGTATTGTCCTCTTTCTACCCAATTGACTACAGGGAAAAAATGTAAACCTAGGCCTCCGAGCCAGTGATACACTTGTCCTAGAGTTTCGTTTACATATTGTTCGGCCCATAATTTAGGAAAAGTATCATTGGGACCAAAGTCTGCAAAGGATAACCAGTCATCCAAGGCAATCTCTGGAGTATCTTTGATTCCCAATCGTTTTTGCAAGGGAGTACCTACTAAAGCCATACCACCAAATGAAAGTTTAGCGAGGCCACCTAAATGTTCCTCTGTATTTCTTTCTAAAATTAAAACAGATTTACCTTGGTTTAAACACTCATATGCTGCGACCAATCCTGCGATTCCTGCTCCGATAATAATGACATCGTTTTTTACTGCCACTATAGATCCTCCTTCTCCTTGTATTGAATCATTTGAGAAATGATTGTCCTAGTTATCGAATGGATCAAAAATTTTTCGATCTAAAGAAACACATCGATAACACAATGTACATAGTATTATTTTAAAATAAACAAATGCGACTCAATTTTTTAAAAGATGCGGAATTCAAATATTAGAATGAATTTAACAACTAACAGGGACAATTGAAATTTATAATTATTACTAGAATAGTTCTAAATAGTTTTGTGTTTATCGTTTATCGACTGTTATGTTATAATTATCTGAAAAATAATTTTGTAAGTTTAAATTTAATTATTTTGATCTTATTGGTTGAATCAATTGGATTCAATAAAATGATATATTAATAGTTGTTATATGGCATTTAATGTGAATTGGTTTTTTGAAGAATTGAAGTGCCGAATCAGTGAAAAAAATCAAATTCTTTAAAATTGGGAAAAATGAAAACTGTCGAGGATTTCTAATTATTGCATTTTGGGTATAAAAACTCAGAAAAAAATAATAAAAATATCCAAAGAGGTCCATGTTAGTCGAAAGAGATTTGTAACAAAATGAATTATTTTTTCCATTAAACACAAAAAAAGAATTTCCAACTCCAAAAGGATCAGCCAGGATTCGATTGCTTTAACATATTTTCATATTCGCAAGTTCTCTTTTTCCTTTCTTTCTAGATTCTATATTTAGTTCGGAGCATCGGTATGAGTTTTCAGGTTAAAATTCCACAAAATACAACGTTATCTTTAAAAACAGACCTTGCGGGTATAATCGTATTCGTAAATGATGATTTGGTTAGATTGTGTGAATTCGAACGAAGAGAATTATTGGGACAACCGTTCAAAAAAATCCAACACCCTGAAACGCCAGAATCAATTAATAAGAATATACAGAAAACTCTGAATGAAAATGAACCTTGGAACGGACTTTTAAAAAATCAAACCAAATCAGGAAATTATTTTTGGGCAAATACAACCATTACTCCATATTTTGATACAGATGGAAAAACTATTGGTCAAATGTTTGTTGGACGTACTGCCTCAGAAAATCAAATCACAATTGGTGAACAATTTTATTTGAATCCAAAGAAACTTCAGTCTAGTTTTACTTTAAATCCAAAAAAAATACTCTACAAATTTAGAATTAAAACCAAACTACTGTTTGTGTTTGGTCTTATGGCCCTACTTATGTTGGCCTTGGGTATTAATCTTATTTATATCAAAAAACAAGAATACGAAGGAGCATTTTATCGGCTCAAAGGTGCAGAATATAATTTAAGTTTAGCAAAACTAATGAGACTTACTGCAAAACATCGAGGGTTTATGGCACGTGTTTTAAATGGAGACCCAAGTGCTAAAGAAAGTGCAGTTTCAATTGAAAAAGAGTTAGAAGTTACTTACGAAATTTTTTTAGCATTAAATGAGGAAGAGGGACTTCGTTTTCAAGTTTATGACGAATCCAGGGAAATTCATAAAAAATGGATTTTATTAAAAGATATTAATATTAAATTGTCGGCAAATGATAGTTATGTGCAACATGTAAACTTGATTAAAAAAATGTTAAATGTAAACAATGGAGTAGGTGAATCTTCAGGTTTATTCTTAGATCCAGATAAAGATACTTACTTTATGATTGATGTTTCGTTGACAAAACTACCATATTTGGCAGAAAAACTTGGGCAACTTCGAGGGACTGGTTTAGCGCATTTAGTTAAAGGAGAAAAAGCAGATCCTTCCGAAAAAAATCTGCTCCAAGAGATTATAGGTTCTGTGGCAGGACATTTTGAATCCATTACCATCAGTATGAACTCAATTCGTAAGTTTAATCCTGAGGGAAAGTTGATAGTTGATTCTTTTCAAAAAGCAGAGTTAGATTTTCCTGCTCTACGTGAGCTCATTCAAAACAGAGTGATCAAAGAAAAAAAACCTACAATAAAGACTTTGGAGTATTACAATGCTACAACCAATTTGATCGATCAGATCTTTAACGTAAATGAACTCATTTCAAAACAACTTTCTGAGAAATTTACACAAAGAGCTAATTTTGCTAAAATTTATGCAATCATGATCCTAATTGCTACGACTTTTTCACTTATCTTTTTTATCCTTCTTCAATATTTTATCATACATAGCATAATGTCTGTAATTCGAAAAAGTACCAATATCATTTCTCAAATTGTGCGTGGTTCGGGCGAACTCAAAGAAAACTTAGATTATGGGATTCATGATGAAATTGGAGGTTTGTTAAAATGGATGGGAGTTTTTATTTTAAACATCACTGAAATTGTATTTATCCTTAGGCAAGTATCCGGTGAGTTATCTAATAAATCAAAAGACGCTGCCAATTTGGTTCGTAATTATTCTGCCACCACACAAGACCAAGCCGCTTCTACAGAAGAGACATCAGCTGCGACAGAAGAACTTGCGGCATCAGTTGAAAATGTTTTTCTTAGTATCTCTACCCAAGCGGATCATTTGAAAGAAATAGAAAAGGTAACCTCTGATTTCAAATTGGCAATGGCAGAAGTAGCCAATGCTATGCTTGGAATGACAAATTTAACAGAAGAATTTTATAAACAAGCGAATGATGGGATGTTGACTACAAAAACGACAGCTGATTCCATTCATATCGTGAATCAAAAGGCCGAGTTAATAGATGAAGTGGTTAATATTATAAATGAGATTTCAGATCGCACCAACTTACTTGCGCTAAACGCAGCCATTGAGGCAGCACGTGCGGGTGATCTTGGACGTGGATTTGCTGTTGTTGCGCAAGAAATCGGAAAACTTGCTGAACAAACTGCACATAATACAAGGAACATTCAGACTTTGACTACCGACACAAAAAATGCGATTAAAACTAGTGTTGGTCTTATGATGAATACTGAAGAAAGTTTTCGGGAGTTACTTAGTAATATTTCCAAAATTCAAGAAACTGCAAAACTCGTTAGTTCTGCACAAGAAAAACAAACAGCTGATACAAATCGGATTGTGGAATCTGTCCATAAAATCAATGAAAACTCACTACAAATTTTAAATGCGGCATCACAAGAAAAAATAGCAGTAGATGAAATTTCAAAATCGATTGAAACCATTGCAACAGGAACACAAGTAATTGCAGACAATTCGTTGGTTCTTTTGGATACAGCTAAAGATATAGAAGTGACTGGTGAACATTTGCAGACTGTCGTTGAAACTTATAAATATTAAAGTAAAAAATGATTGTTTTGGTTGTATGACAAATTCTTTGTATTAATTAAATCATTTCATGAAATCAATTTTATCAAATAGTTTTACATTTCTTTTGCTTCTATCGTTTTTTTCTTGTTCTACGCAAAAAGTTTATATTCCAAAAGAAAATTTAAATGCGACTTTGATGCCAGCAGAGTTTGTTGAAAAATTAGAATTTTCCGATTTTCTTTTGCCTTCGGTATCGGATTCTCTGGAAAGACCAAACACTAATGGTAAAATCTATTACGGGATTCTTCGAAATAAAGAAAACAATCGTATAGTGAGAAGCATCGCTATACTTGTGGATTCAAAAGATATGGATTTGAAACCAGAAGAATATTTATACTATCCAGTATACTATGCCATCAATGTATCTAAACATCTTTCTATTAAACAGACTATGAGGAGCGAATATGATATTCGAAGAGCGAACGAAAGGTCTCCCGTTTATATGCCTGTTTATGCTACCTCAAGTGTAGTTGCTTTAGCCGCATTGGGAATTGTATTCGTTGCTTTTACTGGAACAGCCTTTATCTTAGGGATGGGAAAAGGAACCTATGAATTTACTGAAGATGTGATGGAAGGTATTATTATTTCCAAAGAAGAAATTGTATTAGGTTATAATGATTTTCAATATGATGACGAGGGACGTTTGATGAAAGTTTCTACTTATCTTCCGTATCGTTCCATTTCTAAGTCAGTCATTCCTTTATATGATCGTGAAGGGAAAAAACAAATTGGCCAAATGTATCCCACTACCAAACCTATTTTGTTATCAGAAATAAATTATAAATATAAATCCGGTTCCAAGAATCCGAAAGCGGCAGAGATCCTAGAACATATTCCGAAGAAAACATAAAAGTTGATTGATTTACCAATCAAAGAAACTTCTAAAGTAACCAAGTAATTTCTTGCCTACAAACAAGAGTAGTTACAATGATCCAATCATTAAGGATGTTCTTCTGGGAATGGTTATCAATTTCTATCGATATGTTCTAGTTTTTCTATTTATTATCTTTCCATTTGGAATTTTCCCTAAGACATGGCCGGACCTAGAAGCAGAAAAAGAAGTTAAAGTGTATGGGAGCGAAAGAAGTGCAAAGTTTAGTTCGAGTAATATTTTGTATGACATAGAAAATTGGACAAACCACTATTCGGTTCGGGCTTTGGGATTCTATAGATATTACGATTATCCGAAAGCTAAAACAAAATCTATTTTTCCTTTTTACTATCATATCCAAAGTAAATCTGATAACCGAGAATACAAACGTATCTTAAATATAAATGTAACGAAAGAAAAAGAAGCTGTCGACCAGTCGATTTATCCGTTTGTTTTTTGGGGTAAGGATAAGAATGAATCTTATTTAACTACAATTCCTTTTTTCTTTTCCAGATCCAGTGAAACCAATAGTAAGCTGGGTTTTCCCGTAATACCTTTGTTGTACTACCATAATCGAGGAACTGCAGGAGAGAATAAAAACTACTATTCCCGTATTTTAACTTTGGTTCACTTTGAAATAGATGATAAACAAGGGTTCCCTGAGTTTTCCTTTTTCCCTTTGGTTTATTATTCCAAAAACAATTATTTGTTTTTTCCAGCCCTTTTGTATTATCAAAATCAAAGATCAAACGAAAACGAATATTGGCTAGGTCCCGTTTATTATAGTAACAATAAAGTGAAGGAAGAGAGTTTGTTGGTAGCCTTCCCTGTTTTCGGAAGATATAGAAAGCCAGGAAAGGAGTTTGATTTTATCTTTCCACTTTATCTTAACTATAATGATGAGGAAGAAGATTACCATATCAACTTGTTGTGGTATACAAAAACAAATTCTGCAAATGTAAATGTCGCAACGAATGAAGGAAATGTATTTGTTGATTTTGATTTCGGTGTTTTATATAATTTGATTGGGTATTCGCAACGAACGAAAATACTAAAAGGTAATTTGGAGTCTAATAAACCAATTTCAGTCGATACAAACCAACCTAAACTTGTAAAAAAAAGAGAATTTAACAGAGACAATAGTGACAGTTTCGTTGGTTACAATTTGCTTTTCGGAATTTTTTCCTATGAAAGAGCTGATACAAAAAGACATATCAGGCTCTTGCCACTGGCTTGGTTTACTTGGGATGAATCCTCGAGAGATAATGTGGTATTATTGCCACCATTTTTCCCAATTTGGTTTAGTTATCAATCAGATGATCTGGAATACAAAGTATTGTTTCCGTTATATGGTAAACAGAAAGATAAGGATTCAGAATATAGAGCTTATGTTTTGAATTTTTATTTAACTGACGATATTAAAGAAAATAATCACAAAGAACAGTCCTATTTTTGGCCTTTTGTAAATGTCTATAAATCAAATACCGGTTCGGGGCACAGAGTATTGCCATTTTATGTCCATCGGAATTATGAAAGAGACAACAAAAAAAATAGTGATACGTTTACGTTGTTTTCCTCCTATCGAAAAACCATGACAAACTCTTATTCTGATGTTGAGTTTTTCTTTTGGCCTTTGTGGATATCATATGAAGAAAAAAAATTAAACCAAAATCTCAATGAGAAAACACTTTGGGTAACTCCATTTTTTTATAGAAATATGAGGGAAAACGGTACGAGAACGAATGTCTTATGGTTCGTTGATTGGGAATGGTATAGGGTAGCTGATTTTAATCAAAATTTAAAAACAAATCCAACGAATACATTACAAAAAGAAACAAAATTATCCCACCTCTTGATTTTTCCTTTTTATAAAACAAGTTCAAGTTTTTCCATCATTCCTTTATCATTTAATGATTGGAGTGATGATAGTTTCACAACTTTTACTTTTTTAAATTATTATAATTGGAATCGTAATGGCCATTATTATAATTTTTTATATTTAATAGAATCGGAAAATACGGAATCGAACTATCGGTTCAAAAGTTTAGCAGGTTTGCTCTGGGGATTTGAAAAAGAACAATCTAAAATCAACCGATTCACATTGTTATGGTTAGGTTATGATAATCGGTCTTATCAAACTACATATAATTTTTTCCCAATTATACGAATTGCTGATGCAGACAAAGAAAAGTCTAGATTGTATGGTCCCTTTCTTTATTATCATTTCAATTCAGAAGAAGAACAAACGGAATTGTTATTCGCTGGGCTTGGATATTATCATAATAAAACCAAATCGGATAATCAATATTCCACCTATGTTTTGCTAGGAGCTTTGTATCAAGAGAAAACAGAGATCGAACGTGGATATGTAAAAAAGGGAAGTTTATGGGGATGGCTTTGGGAATACCAAACAGAAGAGAATGGTTATGAAAAATTTTCTATCTTAAAACTTTTCTCTTACACTAAAGAAACAGACGGAACTAAAAAAATTATGGGAATAAGTATTTAATCGGCTATGTTGCAAACAAAACCAAAACTACTAGCAATATCCGGTGGGATTAGTTCCACCTCGTATAACAAAAAAATTCTTCTTACTTTGAAACAAAATTATAAAGAAGATTGTGAAATGATCATGTATGATCGGATTAGTGAGTTCCCTTTTTTTGCATCGGGAATTTCTGATGAAGAAACGCCTGAAATAGTGAAAAGTTTTTTAAGAGAAGTCGAAAACGCTGATGGAATATTAATCTGTTCTCCTGAGTATGTTTTTAGTATTCCTGGAGTATTAAAAAATGCAATAGAATGGGCAGTTTCTTCTGTTGTGTTTACGGACAAACCAGTTGCTTTAATTACAGCCGCTTCCGTTGGTGAAAAGGCACATGAATCTTTACTTTTGGTATTAAAAACAATTGGTGCAAAGTTATCGGAAGAAACCAATCTTTTGATATCCGGGGTCAAGGGAAAAGTATCTCCAGAAGGACAAATTACTGATGAACCAACGAAAGATGCCGTTAAAAACTTAATGGGAATCTTTCTGAAATCCCTAATAAAAAAAACTGAGTAGAAGTTTTCTCTTATAGCTATTTAATATGTAATGAATTTATTTACAAAGTGTAAAAGGATTTTGTTAGAATATATTAATATGTCAATCATCCTTAGCAATAAATTATAGATTTAGATTATTGATTGCGAACATTGACTATATCGTAAATTTTGTGAACTTAAACCTTGTTCACTTCTATGTTTCGAATTCTATTGATAGCATTGTTAATTTTGTCATGTCGTGAAAAATCACTTAACAATGTTTGTGATATAAATTCTGACTCTTATATTGAATCTGTATTTGTTTTTAATTTATTAAGTGAAACTAAAAGTTACTGTTCTACTGGAATCATTGATCTGAACCCATCTGTGATTGCTTTGAACACTAAATTTGGAAATGTATCTGAAAGTGGAGGAAGTATGACTCTTGGGAGTTCGTCTTCTTTTTCTGTTCGTTTGAAGAAAAAACCAGAGGCTCAAGTCGATGTGCAGGTCATTGTTTCAAATCCTGCCTATGCTACTGTTTCTCCAGTGACTCTAAGTTTTGATTCTAATAATTGGTCTACACCCCAATCTGTCATTGTTACCGGAATTAATGATTCTCTTTTAAATGGAACAAGAGAGTTTCGTATAATTTTTATCCCCAATTCAAATGATAAAAAATTAGATCTTAATCCAAATGCAATCGATATGCAAATCTTTGATAATGAGAAGAGATTGTTTTTGTCTTTGAGTTCGTACCAAGGAGGGGGATTTGGCGGAGTGACTGGAGCCGATGTTATTTGTGCCTCTGATTCTAAATGTCCCAAGGGGTCCATTTGTAAGGCGATGATTTTAAATCCAGGTACTCGTGTAGCATCCGTTACAGCAAATATGGGAGACGGTCAAGTTGACTGGGTTTTGCATCCAAATGCAAATTATTTTCTGCAAGATGGAATTACACCGATTACAAATACGAATTCTTCATCCTTATTGCAAATTCCATTTTCAAATGTGATTGATACTATTTCACCTGGCATTTGGCTCGGCAGTTCTGCTGGATGGGTAATCGGTGCGAATCATTGTCTCAATTGGACTGATACAACAGCAGTGAACACTGGTTATGTTTTTAGAACACAATATACAGACAATACACTTTTTGGTGGAAATTATTCTTGTAGCAACCAAGCAAATTTATTTTGTGTTGAGTATTAAACTCAAATTTGTAAAAATATTTTAATATAAAAAATTATCTATTGATTTCTTTATGTTTCTTTTTCTTGTTGTGACAAAAAAATACCAAACAAATTTTATATGCTAATTTTAGCATCTGTAGCGTTTAACATCAGTTTGGTAAATTTTTCTTCTTATTTTTCATTGATTCGAATTATAGATTCCGAAATTTGGTAGAATTAAGAGATTAATTTTTCAATGTTTTTTAGAATTCTTTTACTCTGCTTTTTTTTTCTATCTTGTGGAAAAGATATTCCTAATAATGTCTGCGATCCTGAATCAAAAGCGTATGCAGAAACTTCTGTGTTGCTTGGTTTTTTAGGTGAGAAAAAACATCCGTGTTATCCGGGGTTTCGGATTGTCTCGAATCCTGGTTTAAATCTAAGTTCTTACAGTGGAATAATTTCTGAGTTTGGTGGGAATGCCCTACAAGGAAGTTCACTCAATTTTGAATTGTTTTTGGGAATGGCGCCGAGAGACCCGGTGTCAGTCCAAGTTATTGTTAGTAATCCTGCTTATGCAACCGTTACCCCAACTTCATTTGTTTGGACAACGTCCGACTGGGAGGTCAAAAAAAATATCACCATAACCGCCGTGAATGATACTGTGATCAATGGTACTCGCAATTTTTTGATTCGCCTTGCTCCCACTTCTAATGATTCTTCAATGCGACTCCAAGACCAAATCATTTCTATGCAAATCTTAGACAATGATAAAATCATTTTTATAACTACCAGTAGTTATTCCGGAATTTTGGGCGGAACTTTTGGTGCAGATTCAATTTGCCAAGCTGATACTAAATGTCCTACTGGAAAAATTTGTAAAGCTATGTTAGTTGATGCCGGCTCTGATACTAGAAAGGCATCAAATACAGCAAATATTGGTGATAATCAAATCGATTGGGTTTTAAAGCCATTTTCTACTTATGTTCGAAATGATAGTGCGACAGTGATTGGAACTACCACTGCCTCATCTCTTTTTACTTTTCCCATTGTGGCAATTCGGCCAACTTCCTCCACAGCTTGGACAGGCCTCAGTAGTGATTGGACAAGCAATGCAAACCATTGTGGTTCTTGGACTTTGAATACTGGAAATGGAAATGCAGGAGATACGGCTGGTACTGGAACTTCGGCAATCGGTTTTAATAGCTTTACCTGTAATAGTAATTTACCTTTTTATTGCGTTGAACAATAAGTAGGTAGTCAGTCCTTTAAATGATTTTTGCCAAAAAAATCCCATTTCCATAGAAAATTAATTCTTTCCGATTGACCAATTATATCTAATAGATATATCTATTAGATATAATTAATCCATGTTAACCAAAAAACGAAATATTCTTGTAGTTCTCGGCCATCCAAACACAAATTCACTTTGTGGTCATTTGGCAGAAACATATGTAAATTCAGCAAAACAATCAGGACACATCGTCAATTTTATCAAACTATCTGAATTAAAATTTGATTATAACTTATATTCAGGTCATAAAAAAGATTCTACACAGGTACTTGAGCCGGACATACTCCAAAGTCAAAAATTGATTTTGGAAGCAAATCATTTGGTGTTTGTGTTCCCCAGTTGGTGGGCTAGTATGCCAGCAGTTTTAAAGGCATGGATTGATCGGGTGTTTTTACCAGGGGTAACGTTTAAATATAGGAAAAACTCGCCGCTTCCCGAAAAACTTTTGTTAGGTAAAACGGCCCATATTTTTGTTACTATGGATGCACCAAGTTGGTATTATAGATGGTTTAACAAATCACCTGGTGTCCAATTATTAAAATTTGGAACCTTAGAATTTTGTGGTGTGTCTCCCGTGAAGGTAAAAATTTTCGACCAGGTAAGAACGCGTAAACAACCAGACTTTTTAAAATGGACAAAAGAAGTAGAAACAATTGCATTCCAAGGCAAATAACTGTTCATTCAAAATTTAGAAAATTTATAATCTAAAAAAAATGAAAAGAGAAAGTAAAACACAATATGCATTGTTAGGAATCCTTTCCCAATGTGAAATGAATGGATATGAAATCCGAAAATACATAGAATCTACTATTAGTTTTTTTTGGAGCGAAAGTTTCGGACAAATTTACCCCACATTGTCAAAGTTAGAAGACGAAGGTTTGATTCGTGAATTAGATAAAAAAGATTCCAATGGCAAAAAGAAAAAAGTTTATAAAATTACTCGGCAAGGTTCAGAAACTTTTCGGCGTTGGATGGATGAATCACCAATCCAATCAAATAAAAGAAACGAATTGTTGTTTAAAGTTTTTTTCGGGAGGCATATGAATCCGACATTATTAACCCAACAATTGGAAGAAGAAGTTCGGAAACAAAAAGAAGATTTAAAACTACTAAAAAACTTTCAGAAAGAACTTGATACTGATTGGGAAAAACATCCAGATTTGGAGTATTGGTCTATGACACTCGAATATGCAGGAAAACAAACAAAACTTAATTTGGATTGGATTGACAAAGTTAAGAGTAAAATAAAGACCTGATTATAATTTTGATTCAAAATTGATAAATTAAAAATTTTTTACTAAATACAATCTATATAACAAATAAAATAATGATATTCAGATTTAAATCATTGATTTGGTAAAAATATTCTATATAAAAAAATAGATTATGGGTCGGGGTACTTTTTTACCAAGATGTTGCTATGTGTTCTTAGTTTGTGTAACATTTGTATTTTGTTTCCCCATTTTCGGAACAGAAAAAGTCACTCTTCACCTCAAATGGTTTCATCAATTTCAGTTCGCAGGTTACTATACTGCACTTGAGAAGGGATATTATAAAGAACTTGGTCTAGATATCGAAATTTTAGAGAGTAAAGTTGGAATCAAAGGGATTCATGAAAAAGTAACTCAATCAGCTGGAAATTACGGAGTCGGTAGTAACGAACTCATCCAAGCAAGATATGCGGGAAAACCAGTGGTTGTTCTTGCAGTTATTTTCCAACATTCTCCTTCGGTTTTATTTTTTAAAAAAACCTCCAATATCCAAAGTATTCATGACTTAGTCGGCAAACGAGTGATGTTAACACCTCGAATGGATGAAATTGTAGCTTACCTCAAAAAAGAAGGGATTGAGTTAACTGATTTGCAACTGTTAGAACATAAATTTAATCCTGATGATTTAATTTCAGGAAAGGTGGATGCCTATTCAGGATATGCAACGACACAAGCATTTGACTTTAAAAAAGCAGGGTTTCCATTTGTAGAATATTCACCTAGAGTGGCAGGCATTGATTTTTATGGTGATAATTTTTTTACAAGTGAAACAGAGGTTTCTGAATATCCTGAAAGGGTAAAAGCATTTCGAGAGGCTAGCCTTCGTGGTTGGCAATATGCGATGAGCCACCAGGAAGAAATTGTTGATTTAATTTATGAAAAATATTCAAAAAAAAATTCAAAGGAACGTCTGTTATTTGAAGCAAAACAGATGACTCCATTGATTCAGCCCGTACTTGTTGAGATGGGTTATATGAACCCAGGTCGTTGGAAACATATCAATGATGTTTATGCTGACTTGGGAATGCTTCCTAAAAACATAAACCTAAAAGGTTTTATCTATGATCCCAATCCTCAGAAAAATTATGATTGGATATATTATTCATTCGGTGTAGTTGTATTTAGTTTCGTTGTATTTTGGTTGGTTCAGTGGAGAAAGCTAAACAAACAATATTCTGAAAATTTGAAAACTCAGGTCGAAGTCCGAACGGAAGAGTTAAAAAACTCTAATGAGTATTTACAAGTTTTAAATCAAAGTTTGTTAAATACTTTAAAGGAACTGACGGAAGCTCAGGATCGACTATTGGCATCTGAAAAATTAGCAGTGCTTGGACAATTGGCTGCAGGTATGGCACATGAACTGAATACACCTTTGGGCGCTATTGTCTCTTCTAACCAATCGTTATCAGATTTTCTTAATCATAAAATCAATAAAATCATCGAAACTATACTTGGATTTAATAAAGATGATTCACTTCGATTTCATAAAGTGTTAGAAGAAAGTATCAAAAATCAAACTTTCCTTGAGGGGAAAACCGAGAGGTTGATAAAAAAGGAACTTGCTTCCAAGTATTCAACGATAACGAAGATGGATTTATATGGAAAACATATGCAATTAGTCGTTGAAACGGGTGCATATCGGTTGGGTGATGAACTCACAGAAATTTTAGAAAGCGAAAATTCACTTATCATATTAGAAACTGTTGCCAGTATTTCTGCTGCGTACCGTTCTAATCAAATCATTTCAGTTGCATCCGAAAAGGCTACACATGTGATCCGAGCATTAAAAAGTTATCTTGTTACAGATAAGGATATTTTGAGTGGGAATACGGTAGTAGATATTATTTTTGAAATGGAAACCATTCTTTCACTTTATCATTATAATCTGAGTAAAGTTAATATAGTTAAGTCTTATTTAACAGACAAAAGATGTAAAGGGAATAGAGACAAACTCAACCAAGTTTGGATTAATCTTTTGAATAATTCCTTGCAAGCTATGAATTATGTTGGGACATTAGAAATTAAAATCCAGTCGATTGAAACATGGATCAAGGTATCTATTTCTGATTCTGGTCCTGGAATTCCTGAGACAATTAAAGGAAAAATTTTTGATCCATTTTTTACCACAAAACCAGATGGGGAAGGTATGGGTTTAGGTCTTGACATTTGTAAAAAAATTATTTCCCGGATGGGAGGAAAAATTGAATTGGAGGAGGTAACGAAAGGAGCTTGTTTTTCCGTTTGGTTACCCATTGAAGAATGGAACCATTAAAAGAAATGTATTCACGTGAATGGGTTTTGAGTTTAGGAAACTACTTAAACAAAGTTGATTCTAATATCAAACCTTCGGAATTTCAGAAACAAGTATTTACTTCTCCATGGAAGGAAATGGAATTAAAAGAGAGAATCAATCGGCTTGCCGATGTTTTGATTCAAAATTGGCAAGGCCCAATTGCTGATATTTATCCCAAAATCATTGAATTGATGCGTTTACTTCGTAACCAAGGGATTTCTGATTTTAATTTTCCATATATTTTTTTAAATGATATTGTCACCAAATCAGGATTAAGTGATTTTAAGACATCTATGATGGCCTTTGAAAAGATTACCGTATTTTCTAGTGCAGAATTTGCGATTCGTTTTTTTTATAAACATCATTTTGATAAGACTTTAAAACAAATGTTTCTTTGGTCAAAACACAAAGAGCCAATGGTCAGACGACTTGCAAGCGAAGGAAGTCGTCCTATGTTACCTTGGGGTATCGGAATCCCTGAAATCAAAAAAAATCCAGAAATTCATTTATCAATATTAGAAAATCTTTGGGATGATCAGGATGAAATTGTTCGTAGAAGTGTTGCAAACCATTTAAATGATATATCAAAATTGAATCCAGAGTTTGTATTGGGGTTTTGTGAAAGTAAATTTGGCAAATCAACAGAGCTAGACAAAAATTTGAAGCACTCTCTTCGAACACTACTTAAAAAAGGAAATACCAAAGCATTAGCTTTCTTTTCTTACGATACAAAATGGAAACCACATCAATTGAAATTTTCACTTTCGAAGAAAGAGATAAAAATTGGCAATCCAATAGAGTTTAAAATCAATTTAACTCAAAATTCAAAAGATAAAACAAAAGTCAGATTAGAATATAAAATTGGATTCCGACTGTCCAATGGTAATTATGGATATAAAGTATTTCAGTTGGGTGAACGAATATTGTTACCATCCGAAACGATTGAGATTACCAAAAAACATTCTTTTGCACCTATTACCACTCGCGTGTATTATCCGGGAACGCAGACTGTTTCTATTTTGATAAACGGAAATGAATACAATATGCAGAAGTTTGAATTAAAGAGAGGATAGGAATTAGGTTTGCGAAAAATAAATTTTATATTGTTCATAGGTTTTATTCTTTTTTTCTTTGAGTTTTGTTCCGTTTTTTATTCTTCAGAAAGACCAAAGATAGATTTTTCGAATCATATCAAAGATAAGTCACTGAGTTATGAATTGATTGGTTGGGATGATGAAGTGGATCGTCGTAGAATTTCTCATATTCTTTCTGCCTTACAATCATCTGGAAAATTTACTTCCGTTCAGTACCAAAATCAAACAAAAGCGGATGCACACCTTCAGATTATTTTGGAATCGAGTCCAAGATTTAAGTTTTTTCTGGGAGAATCAACGGAACCTGTTTCCTACTTACCGGAGAGAGATCCAATAAGGTTTGGTGCCTATTTAGTCAATCGGTTCCTTGCAATCAGTACGGTTTTCATCATCCCGGATATAGATCGAGATGATGACTATTTGGTGTTTCGTCTGAGTAGGAAGGGAAAGTTTGAAAAAGAGTATCGATATCCGATGGAATCTTATCGAGTGTTTGGTTGGGTATCACTCCTTCTAATGTGGGGAGATGATCGTAATGAATGGAAACCGATTCTCGCAGAAAAAGTTTCCAAATTTTTAGGAGATGCACATGATGAACTGTAAATCTAAATTTTCTAAATTACTTTCGCTCATTTCTGCTCTTTTTGTATTAAACTGTGCGGCTTTTCCTGATGTAGTGACATCCAAAGAACGAAAACTTTATGAAGTTCGTAAAGAAAAAGTAAAAATAGTTTTCACTGGATTTTATCGTTATGAACAAGAACAAAAGCAAATTCAGGAAACATTACTTAGTGCAGGCATAATACAAGATCCAAATTCTAATTTAGGGTTAGAAGTAATATTACAAAAAAAAGATCCAGTGTATCAATATTTATGGTTGCATCGTTTGAATTTAGTTTTAACTTTTTTATCGGGTGGTGTTGTTCCTTCGCATATTAGAACGGAACATACACTTACATTCCGTTACACAAATCTTGGAGTCTTAGAAAACGAATCTACTTATAATATTGGTATGGCTCAATGGAGGGGGATTCCCGTTGTTCTTTTAGTGATTACTCATTGGCCAAATCGAATTTATAAAGAACAACTAATTGAAACAACAAAATTGGAGATTAAAGAAATATGAAAAACATTAGTTTGGTTCTATTGTTGAGTTTGTTTTTCTTTTCCTGTTTTGGATTAAGCCGGAGATTGACTTCTAATGAAAAACTAGATTCTTTTGAGATCCAAAACAAAAAGAGAACCTATATCGTTCATTATCCAAAAAATTGGAATGGATCGCAAATACCGTTGTTAGTTGCTTTGCATGGTCGGTTTGGATCAGGTTCATCTATGATCAAACAAACAAAGTTAGACCTCCTTTCCGATTCCAAAGGTTTTGTTGTTGTTTTTCCTGACGGTTATAAAAGGAGTTGGGCTGACGGACGAGGGAATACTCCCGCAGATGAAGACCAAATTAATGATATAGTGTTTATAGAATCAATCGTAAAACGATTGGTAGCCGAAGGTTCTGTGGATCCCAAACAAGTTTTTTTGGTAGGACATTCCAACGGCGGTTTTATGGCACAAAGATTGGCAGTGGAAAAACCTGAGTTATGGAAGGGAGTAGTGAGTGTTGCGGCACAAATTTCTGTTTATACGCTCAAACGAAAATTGGCTTTAAAAACAAACCCGGTTTCGGTTGGAATTATCGCAGGTACTGAAGATCCACTCGTACCATATAGTGGCGGTTACGTAAGAGACGGTGGAGAAATTTTATCAGTGGAGGATTCTATTTTACGTTGGAAAGAATGGAATCAATGTAATGAATCAGTAAAAAGAAAATCTGAAACGTATAAAGAAGATCTAAACGAAATACAAATTGATTTTTCTAAATATGAAACTTGTGCAGAAAATAAAAAAGTTGGCTTAATTCAATTGAATGGCCTTGGACATAGTTGGCCAGGGGAAACACCGATGATTCCTTTTATTGATCAGGGAAAAACAACGAAAGTGATTGATGGTTCTAAACTTGTTTGGGATTTTATGGAGAGTTTGTGAGTGGTAAAAAAATAGCATTAGTCACCGGTGCCTCACGAGGGATTGGGCTTGCCATCTCGCAAATGTTAGTGGGTATGGGATATACTGTTTATGGAGTTTCCAGAAATCCAGAAAATTGTAATTACCAAAACGAATTTTTTCATTTGGTTCCCTGTGATCTTACTAACGCTAAAGAACTACAATTGTTTATAGATCGTTTCCCGGAAAAAAAGGAAATTAATTTGTTGGTTCATTCTGCTGGTCTTGCTTATTTTGCTCCTGTTGAAGAGCTATCGTCAGATAAAATTCGGGAGATGGTAAACCTTCTCACAACGGCACCTATGTTGTTAACAAGCCAATTCACTCGGTTTTTAAAACAAAATCATGGACGTATTATTTTTATTGGATCTGTGGCAGGGAAGGAAATTTCACCTTGGGGAAATGTTTATGCCTCGCTTAAAGCAGGGATCCACCATTTTGCAAGAGAGTTGTTTGCCGAATTACGAAAGTTTGGTGTAAAAGTTCATTTAGTCATTCCAGATATTACAAAAACGGATTTTTATAATCATCTAAATTTTGAACCCGATGAAGATCCAAATTCCTATTTATTACCAAATCAAATTGCAGAAGTCATTGGGGAACTGATCGATGACCAAAGGAATTGGGTCGTTCCAGAGATTCAAATTTCACCAGAACTATTTAAGATCAAACGTAAAAAACAGAATCAATAATCATTCCCCAATAGGGGCAATATCATCTGAAAAAGGTTCAGGTTGGTTTTCTGTATCACCTCCGCTTCCATCTGCATTTGAGCCGGAAGCAGGAATAACTTTGGCAATCATAGAATCTTCGTCTTGTTTTCGTTTGATGGCGCGGATTTTTCCATCGGTTTCATACAATCGTTCGATTACTTTTTTGAGTAATAAAAATAAAAATTCAGGACTTTCCTGGCTCATCTGAACAAAGGTGGTTCTGTTGATGATGCCTAATTTTGCAGCTTCTGAAACTACAACGATCGAAGCAGCTCTCGGGCTATTATTGATAATAGCCATCTCACCAAAAAACTCACCCGGAAGGATACTTCTTAGTTTTATATGTTTGCCTTCGATTTGTTTATAAATATCTAACTGTCCTTCAAATAAAAAGAACATTGCTCCGTTGGAAGGAACTCCCTCTTTAAAGAGAACTTCTCCACGTTTGATATTGATCATACTTAGTTTTGCAAGAGATTCTTTAAGTCCCATCACTTGACTCCGTTAGATCTTTTAATCTTTGTTCAGCTTCGATCAAACGTTCAACATAAGTTTGTAATAAAGCATAAACAAACATTGGATTAGAATTTGCGATACGAGTTAAGTTTTGTTTATCTAGGATTCCGAGTTGAGCTCTATCAGAATCTATAAAGACTGTCATTGCTCTTGGATGACTGGAGATAAGTGCGATTTCACCAAAAAATTCGCCAGTGGAAAGTTTTCTTACTTCATGAAAATTTCCTTGGTCAGGTGCACCCATTCCAACAGAGAGAGAACCACTTAAGATAAAATACATCTTTTCGTTAGACGGTTCACCTTCTCTTACAATGATTTCTCCTCGTTTGAATGTCTTTGTAGGGACAGTATTGACGAAGTCAAAGATGTTGATTCGATTGTCTTTTTTAGGAATGGACATTAAAGGCCGCGGTAAATCTCAATCAGTTCAGGTATTTTTTTATCCTCCGCATATTCCAGAGGAGACTTTCCCAATTTATCTTCTAGTTTCGAGTCACCGCCATTTAAAACGAAGACTCGAGCTAATTCCAAAATGGAATCACTTTTACCAGGATCAAACTGGATTGCTAGTTCGGAAAGTATAGTTTTCCCTAATTTATCTTGTTGGTTAAGGTTCGCTCTTCTTTCCACTAGGAATAGTACTAGTTTCTTATAGTTTTCTGTTTGAAGATTGTCTTTGGAAGTTAAGAACTTTTGGATCGCCTTATGTAATACGGTAAGTCCGTTATTATCTGTTAGGTTGGGGTCTGCGCCTAAACTTATGAGTTGAGACATTGTTTCGATTCGATTTCGATTGAGGGCGATGTGAAGTGCACTTAACCCGCGTTTGTTTTTTGTGTTTGGGTTTACGCCTTTGCTAATCAACAACTTGATTGTTTCGTCAGAAAATTTTTGATCTTTTTTTTCCAAATCTAATTTACATACTGTTGTGATTAAGTTTTCCTCTTCATCATTTACTGATTGTAGATTGGCTCCTGCCGAAACCAAAAGTTTGAAACCTTCCGCATCTTTTCTTTCAATTGTTGAAAAAATAAGGTTCGATCCATCTTTCAGTTTATGATTGGGATTTGCTTTTTTAGACAAAAGAAACTTTGTGATTGTTAACTGTTTATTTTCTAATGATAACGAAAGAGATGTTTCACCGGTTCTTTGGTTTTGAACATCAACTGGAACATTTTTTTTAAGTAACTCTTCTACAATTTTTAATCCAGATTTTCTGGATGCCAAATGGATCGGCAAATAACCGGACGAATTTGGTGTGAAAACATCGGCATTTTTTTGAATTAGGATATCTGCAACAACCCATTTAGATGCTTCTATTGATTCTTCGAGTGGATTTTTATTTGAAGATAACATCTGATTCGGATTGGCACCTGCATCCAAAACTAGTTTTAACAGATTGGAATCGTTTTTTTGTAAGGCGATTTCAAATAATGTTTTGCCAGAAAGGTTTTTAGAATCTACATTTAAACCTTTTTTTAGAAGTAAATTTGTTACTGTTAGATTTTTCTTTTCCACAGAATAAAAAAGTAAGGATTCACCTTCTGGTGTTTTTGAATTAACATTGGTACCTCGGTTCAAAAGTATTTCTACTCCTTGAGTAAATCCTTTTTCAATCGCAAAAACTATGGGACTAATCGATTTTGTATCTTCCGTGTTAGGATTTCCATTAGAGTCAAGGTCAAGGTTTAATAGTTTTATGTTTTTTTGATCAATCGCAACAAACAATGGTGTTCTTCCTGTTAAGTCAGGAAGATTGATATCTGCTCCATTTTGAAGTAGATATGTAATGGAATCTAGTTTCGCTTTTTCAAAAGCCAAGTAAAGAGGAGATTTTCTTGGATTGTTGCGTAAATTAACATCGGCTTTGCTTTCTATTAATATTTTTTGTACGGCGAGATTTGATTTTAGTATGGCTACATGTAAAGCAGTATTACCATCCGCATCATATGCATTTAAATCAGCCCCTTTTTCTACAATAGTTTTGATTTGGTTTGTCAAACGAGATGTAACAATATAATGTAACAATGTTTTACCAGATAAATCCCTTCTGTTTAAATCGGCTCCATGGTTCAGAAGAATTTCAAATTGTTTTGGTTTGTTTTTTTCTACAGCAAGGACCAGCAGCGATTTTCCTGAATCATCATTGGCATTGATATCACCACCGTTGGTGATGGCAGTTTCCAAATCTTTTGGACTTCCTTTTAGTAAAATCTGCACCATGTTTGGTGCCACAGGAGTGGTGGATGTAGTTTCTTGCGAATTGTCTTGAGCAAAACTATATCCAAAAGAAATCAAAAGAAGGGCTAAACTAACAGTATAAAATTTATGTTTCATTTGGGTAAATAGGCATCTGGATCCAACGCTTGTTGGTCTGGGCCTTTCCTAACTTCAAAATGTAAATGTGGACCGGTTGATTTGCCCGTGTTTCCTACCTGACCAATGATATCGCCAGATCGGACACTGTCACCTTCTTTTACCTGGCGTTCATTCTGGTGTGCGTAATAGGTAAAAATATTGTTTTTATGGCTGAGGATAGTCAACATCCCATAACCACCGCTAGTTGTGATAGTTCTCCATACTTTGCCATCACTGACCGCTTTTATCGGTGTGCCAATGGAAGCTGGTAAATCTATCCCTGAATGGAAGGCACCTACCTTTCCGGTCACTGGATCTACTCGAGTTCCAAAATTGGAAGATACATAACGATCATTGTCTACGGGGATTTGGAAGTATTTGGATATATCATCGTTATCTACAAGAGGTCCACGTTCTTTAGAAACAAAACCTCCAAATACCCAACCTTCCCATTCATCATTCCATGATACATAGATCCATCTGGATCTAACTCCACCTATGGTTTCGATTTCTTTTTTAGAATCAATGATTTTGATTTTTTCATCCCCAGGAATAGATGTCACTACAGAACCATAATCATTTGGTTCATCTCTCATTTTTAGACTTGTGGATCGGACAAATCGTTTTTCACCCGTTGTTAATTCATCAGGATTTTCTTGTGGGTAAGAAATTTCTCCCGGTTGGACATTGTAAGATACAACTTCTGATGCACTTAAATATCCACCAAACACCCATCCGGTTCCATAGGCAGAAGATACTTGGTGCCACTGAGAAGTAATTCCATCGATGGTTTCTTCAGAACTACTGGAAGTTTCAATTTTGACTTTTTGGCCTTTGGGTAATCTTGCGACAACATAAGCATTGACATCTGGTTCTCCTCTCATGTTAAGAGAACTTGCTTCCACCCACATATCCTTTCCTTTTTTTGAATCAGAATCGTTTATGTTAGGTGTTCCTGCAATTCTACCAGAAAGGGAAGATAAATCCAAAGACAATCCATCTGTATTTCTAGATTTAACCGCAGGTTTGGTTGGAGAAAGTAAGTCTTGGGTAATGTAACCTTCTTGTTTGGATTTGGTTCGAACAAGAACCCAATGTGGTTTTTCTGTTTTTGCAGTGACATCCTGTTTTAAAACCATCACTACTTCTAACGTTTCTCCTCTTTTCACTTTTGTGGAAGAACGTAAGGAACGTTGATTCGAAGGTTCTAATTGCAGAAAAAAACTATCTCCTGCAATTGCAGAAAGTGATTTTGATTTTTTGTCTTTTGCACCGGGAGCCGCATTGTGATCCGAAATCCCTTCTGCTTGTTTTAAGTCAATTGGTGATGATGTGATTTTAAGTCCGGGGAATTTGTTTTGAACACGACTGACAAAGTCATTGTACTTTTGTAAGATCTCTTCTTGTTTTTTTTGGTTTGTGGAAACAAGTCCAGATTGCCTTTGTTTGTCTCTTTCCTCAAGCGAGGTTTGAGACAAAATAGGTAAGGAACAAAACAATAGAAAAATAGAGGTAAAAAAGATTTTCTGATTTTTCATAAAACAAACTATAAAAAACCAAAGAAAATGCGAATGGTCAAGGTTTTTTGTTTATTCTTCTTCTGGCAATAGGGGAGTCAAAAAGTAAGAAATAAATTCCAATTTTCCCCTCATTGAGGATTTTTCATAGATGGATGCCGTTTGGTTTTCGATGGTGCGAAGGCTTTTTTTCCGAACGGCAGCGATTTGTTTTTGAGAAAATCCTCGAAGTAGGAGTATGGCGATTTCTGTTTCCGCATCGGATAATTTCCATTCTTCCATTTGAGCTTTGGCTTCTGCCCAAAAACCCATCTCTGGGTTTTTTAAGATGCGATTTGTACGTTTTAAGTCATGGATTTGGGATTTGGCATGTATGTTTTCAACCGCTTCTGCCTTTAGTTCTTTATAAAGAATAAAGACCACGAGAAAGGATGAGATGGCGATGAAAGATTCTACTGTCGCAATGATGATACGAAATCGATCAAAGTATTCGGGTGGGTTTGTTAAGGTGAAAATTTCTTCAGCAATCCACACAATCAGCGATAAAACATAAAATGCTAAAAAAAGAATTCTTACCTTGCGGGTGTCCATATTTCTATCTAAACATTGCAACTAGTCCCTGTATAAGCAAGCGAGTTTCTTAGGTAATAACCACATTTGCGGGTATCCTCCATTGAAGAACAAAGGATCTTGTGAGACCCTTATGGCATGAGCTGTGGTATGTCAAAAGTTTGGATTCTTACTTTGGGAATTGTATTGGGAATTTACGGCTGTTCTCATTCAAAAAACTTTGAAACAAGATCTGAGTGTATGGACCGATGTGTTCGTGAACAATATGTCTGTGCTTTGGCAGTTGCGCCTCAATTGGACAATGCCACTGCCACAACAATTACATGTATAACAATGTATAAAATCTGTTATGATAAATGTCCCGTCCCTTCCACTAGCAGCACTTCTACGACAAGATACAGAAGTTCTACGGGGGGAGGTTCAGGAAACAATGGTGGAGGAAACTCTAGTTCAGGATCTGGTTCTTCGGGTGGAGGAAGTTAAATT
This sequence comes from Leptospira harrisiae, assembly GCF_002811945.1. Lineage (NCBI taxonomy): Bacteria > Pseudomonadati > Spirochaetota > Leptospiria > Leptospirales > Leptospiraceae > Leptospira > Leptospira harrisiae. The sequence goes on from NZ_NPDX01000001.1 coordinate 421,889, forward strand.
AGGAACCAGTTTGTCTGTAGATGATTTTGGCACCAATTTGCAAATTTTTATATAAATCCAAGAAGATTTGGTTGGGGACCATACCCTCTAAATCTCTGGAAAATTCCGGACGAAGTCTTTTTAAAAAATACATTCCTAGTTCGCCTTTGTTTTTGGCTTTTATTTTCCCACGATATTCACATTCAAAAAAACGTTTCACTTTGTCGTATGTGGTTTCAGAAAGATTGATTTCACCCGCATCACCAGAACTTTCCATACGGCTTGCAATGTTTACGGTATCTCCCCAAACATCGTATGCAAATTTTGTTTTCCCTACAACACCTGCAACAACTGGACCAGTATGGATTCCAATTCGAATCTCCCAAAAATCCTGACCTAACATCTGTTTAAAGGATTTAATTTGTGTCATAAAGGATTTGATTTCCATAGCAAAAAGACAGGCATCTACTGGATGAGTGAAATTACCTTGTGGGATTCCTCCTGCAGCCATATAGGAGTCACCAATGGTTTTTAATTTTTCAAAATTATGACGGACTGCAATATCATCAAATTGAGAAAAACATCCATCCAGTTGTTCAATGAGATCCTCTGGAGATAATGATTCCGCTGCTAAGGTAAAATTTTTAAAATCTGTAAATAGAATGCTAACAGATTCATATTCCATTGGAACCACTTCACCTCTTTCGATCAGCTCATCAGCTAAATCTCCAGGTAAAATATTCCTAATGAAATGCAGTGTTTTTTCTCGTTCCTTTTCTAAGTCTCGCCTAAGATTTGCATTGTGAATAGCCCCAGCAACTTGTTCACAGAAGGATATGATTTCAGCAAATTCATCTTTGTTCCAGTCTTGTTCTCTGGTGAGACGTGTAACACAAATGATCCCAATTGTTTGTCCTTGGACCACAAGTGGAATTTGTCCAAACAACTCTAATTTAAAACTATCTACAATCGATGTATCGATGTTCGAAAGTTGTTTCCACTTACTTGATTTTTTTAAGTAAACAGGTTTTTGTTTTTCATACGTTCTGAAAAGAGAACCAATATTTGGTAAAAGAGTTGGTCGAAATGTTCTGAGGAAATTGGTAACAAGAAGTCCTTTGTTAAAAACTTCTGCACCTTCCATTAAAGGTACAAGAGAATTGGTTTTTGGGTCTACCAGTAAAATAAAACCAAGTTCGACTCGATGGTTGATTTTGAGATAGGAAAAAACTTCTCTAACAATGTCATCTATTTGTGAAAAAGAGTTTATCTTCCGGTTAAAACGATGTAAATTTTCTAATTTCAACCTGTTGGTTTCTATGTTTTCTTTTTCTTTCTGAATGGTGGTGTTTCCTTCTTTGAGTTCGTTGAGAAGGTAACCAGTTTCAATTGTACCAGCAATATAATCAGCAATGATTTTGATTTGGTTTAATTGTTGTTCTGTTAACTCAAAAATTCCAGAGTAATCTAATAAATCTAGCGTTCCAATGAATTTATTCCGCAAATACAATGGTACAATAAGAAGAGATTTGAGATTGGCAGATTGTTTGTTAGCAAGCTCTACTCCTTCGGTTTTATAAGATTCAAAATCTTGAATATAAAAACTACGTTTGCGTTTTCGAACATAAGCATGTGCATACATTGTGACATATGAGTCGGAAACAGGGATTTTTCTACCCATGATTTCTTCTTTAACTTTTTCGGTAAGTTCTTCAGGAAAGTTGCTGTGAAAGAATTCAAGTGCTTCCCATTCTTCTTTATAAACATACAATAAATAGTGAGGGACTTTGAATTTTTCTCGAATGTAACGACCTAATATCTTGAGTATATCTTTTAAATCAGAAGCTGAATTGATTTCTCTTAGAAGCCCATCTAAGTCGGAAAGTTGCGTATATGAGGCAACTAGTTTGTCTGAAAACTCTTCAGAGATAGATTTTGTGTTGATGAGTTCTTTTTCTTTTTTTTCTAATTCTTCTTTTAATAATTTAACTTCGGCTTGGTATACAATGATGGTGTTTTCTTTATCTTCCTTTTGTTTGTATAATGAATACATCCCATAAAGAATTCCCACAAAAAGTATAGCGATGAGGAAAGGAAGGTAAATCATTTGATTAGGATCTTTGCTCCTCGTTTTTGCTGGGTGTATAATCTTCCAAATTTTTCGTTTGGAATGGATCCTGTGTCATCAGATAAATCTGGTTTTAAAGATAACAATTCATAAATGGGAACTTGATCACCTTCGTATGTATTGATTTGACGTTGGTTTCCGATATGGAAAAGCCGTTTTACTTTTTCCATTGTTTCTTGAGAGATATTAATTGGAACTCCAACTCCTCCTCTGCGAATTGCTTGGGCTTGTGTGACTGTTTTTCCCCAGACATCATAGTTAAATTTTGATTTCCCAATGACACCTGCCACTACTGGACCTGAATGGATTGCAATGGTGATCCCATTTGGACGGAATGGAATGTCTTTAAAATCCTCTATCATCCTCATTACTTCGTCTTTGATCTGTAATGCGGCAAGACAAGCGTCAACAGCATGTGTAAAATTACCAACGGGAAGTCCTCCAGCTGCCAAATACATATCTCCGGTCATCCTAAGTTTTTCCATCCCTTGTGCTTTGATGATTTCATCAAAACGTGAGAAATATAAATCCAATCCTTCGATGAGTTCTTCAGGAGTTAGTTGTCCGGTGATCTGAGAGAAACCAGGAAAACTAGTCAAAAGTAGGGTTACGTTTTCGAATTCAACAGGATTAACTCTGCCTTTTTTTTGTAACTCTTCTGCGACGTTTTTAGGAAGAATGTTTAATAAAAGCGAATCGGATCTTTGTTTTTCTTCTTCAATTTTTCTTAGTAAAAAGTGATTGTTGATGGCACTTGCTATGTGTTCCGAAACACCTACAATAGAATTTACTTCATCTGTATTTAGCTGAATGTTTTCATCACTGATTCCATACACTGCCATGGCTACTACTTCATCATTATTCACAAGAGGAGAGATTAAAAATCCATTCATCCCTGATCTTTCTGTAATTTGTTTGTCAATAGCAAACGGAAGTGACTTGGGAACATGTTTCATATAAAAATGACGTTTCCGTTTATAACATTTATATATGAATCCACTTTCTTCTCGGAGAGGAAATCGAAGGGATTTAAAATAGTTTATATTCTCATCCACCAATAGATCAAATCCTGAGTGATTTAGGTATCGAAACTCATTATATTCTTTGTCCAAAAAATAGAGGACACAGTGTTCTATTTTGTAATTTTTACGAATGAATCCAAAAATTTCTGCTAATATATTTTCTAAATTGTTTTGTGAGTTTACGTTCTTTGCAAACTCATTCATTTTTTGAATTTCTGCTTTAGCTTGTTCTGATTTTTTACGTTCTTCTTCAGTGATTTGTAATAACAAAGAGTTTTGGATGGCCCCAGCAATTTGATCACAAAATCCTGAAATTCTACGAAGTACTTCCCTTGTGACATCCAAGGGTTTTTGAAAGGAAGTGAAGTATGCCATTCCAATCACTTCGTTTTGCACCACAAGTGGAACTGCAACAAAAGATGTGAGGCTTAGTTGCGAAAAGATTTGTTCATCCAACTCGGATTCGTATCGTTTCGGAGGTTTGGGAACAAACAAGGCTTTTTTTCTAAGATAAGTTTTATAGATGATTCCACCTTTTTCATTTAATGGAACTCTGATCGATTTCGCGAATAACAACTGTTCTTTTGTCGCATAAGTTGGAATTGTTGTGTTGTAAGTATAAAGTTCATTTTTTTTTGTATCAATGAGTTGTAGGAGTGTGGCTTCAATTTCAAACGTTTTTAATATATAATTGAACATCTCCTCGATGATTTGGGAAAGACTGGATTCAGAGTTAATCTTTTTAGTGAATTCGTTTAGTTTTACAACTTCATTTTTTGCGTTTTCCATTAACATTCTGGAGTTTTCAGCAAAGAATTTTTCACGATTCATTTCTTCCACAAGAATAGAGTTTGTAACTGCTGTGGCGATGTTCTCGGCTGTGTTCTCAACTAACTGCAGTTGGGATCTAGAAAAACTTCTACCTTTTTGTTCACTAAAGAGGGCCAACAAGGCGATTACTTTCCCTTGTGAACTCAAGGGAATAATCATACCTGGATGTTTCCCAACCATTTGAACAAACTGTTTGTTTGATTCGGTTAAACGCGTTTCCCATACTTTTGCGAATCGGAATGGACGGTTTCGTTTATAAACGTGATAAAAAATTCCTGCACTGGAGTCCAAGGAAAAACTCATTCCATTTAACTTTGATTCGAGTGATAATCCTGAGTTAGGTGAAAAAACTGATTTGTGATAAATGAGTTTTGAATTTTCTGCATCAACCAAAAGTAAAATCATGGAATCACAAAATACTTCTTCATTTAAGTAATGAAAGGCTTTTGTGAGAATGCTGTCGAGTTCCAAAGATGTGTTTAAGGTTTTTGCGAACTCGTTCAATCTTTCTATATTTGCTTTCGAATTTTCTAATTCTTGAGTCCTTTCAACGACAATATCTTCCAGCCCTTCCTTTAGAATATTGAGTTCTTTGTTGGATACTTCTAGTTTTTCTTTGAGTTTTTCAATAGAAAGATATGCTCTTGTAAATCCATAAGATAGAATATAACCTTGAAATAAAATGAATCCTAAAAACCCAAAGGGTGTTATGTTCATTGTATTGATAATATTATTTTGATAAAGGATGTCATGGACAACGGTTCCAAAAACAAAACTAAATCCGATGAGAGAAAGGCCTGCTCCCACTGTATCCGAACGGTAGGCCATAATGATAGCAATGGTGATTCGAACGCAGACTAAAATCAGAAAAATTTGAAAAAAATGGATTTGGGCGCTGAAAATAGCCACTGGCAAAAACAACGAAATTAGAAATGGAGTGATGAGAATATTTAAGACCCACATCGTCTTTTTTCCGACAGTATTCGGAAATACCAAACGATAGAAATAAGCAAAAACAATGGTGGCGATATAGATGGTTGCAAATTCCAATCGGATAAGGAAATCCATTGGCATATTAGGAAATATGTTTAGAATATTTCTTTCACCAATTGTTAAAAGCCGCATAACAATAAGTAAACTAAATAAAGATATAAAAAGGCTGGCTTTGTCTTGTCTGCGCATAACAAAAAGCCCCAAATGATATAAAGCCCAAAGGAAAATACTTCCAGCTAAAAAAGAAGTGATTTGGTAACTGCGATTGACTTTGTCATATAACATTCGTCTTTCGCCCACTTCCATACTTTCCCAAAATCCACCTTTCGAATAATGAAAATTTGAAATTTCATATACGATTTCGGTTTCACCTGACAGTGGTTCTAAATCCATCAGTACTGATTTATACGAAGGCTCAAAGTAGTTTGGATTGATCCCGAAACTTCCTTGTTCTACAACTAATTTGCCGTTGATGTACAATCGGTAGGCGGAAGAGAGATCTAAGTTGTGAAAGGCAAGCATAGGTGTGTTCTTTGGGAAAAGAACTTTTAATTTATATGTCGCATAACCAAAACCACCTAGTGTTTCACCAAACCAATCCGCACCTTTCCAATTGGAAGGGATTGTTTGGTAGATGTACTTAGGCTCTCGTCCCAGTTCGGTATCAATTTGGATGCCTTTGTTCGTTTGTTTCCAATAAAATTCCCATTCTCCATCAAGAGTGATGTTTCCATCTTTAGAAAAGTCCCATGAGGACAAATCCATCTTTCCTTCCTTTGCAATTGGTTTGTTGCGATTGACTTCCGCACAGCCGGAGAATCCAAAGAACATACAAAATAGGAATAGTAAAATGAGTCTTTTCTTCATAGGTAGGCACTAAGGTTAAGAAGTAGTGACGGAAAAGAAAAGGAAAAATTCAAGTATAACTTACTTTTATTTGTGAAGGAGAAACATATTGGCTGAGTGTCGATGACATAAGTTCTAAAATTTCTTCTGTTTCTGCATTTGAGTAAGAAACAATTTTATCTTTTTTTTCAAAAGCATGAAATAAAATGGAAGAACCCTTTCTTACATCCATCATTCGCTTTAGAAAATCAATATTCATTCTAAATCCACCAATACTAATGTCAACAAGGCCATCTATCTTTAGTTCTTTCCCTAATGTATCGGCTAACGATTGGTAATGGGTTTTCCAATCAGGAACTCTTAAGATTGGATCAATACAAATCCGAACTTTCCAACCATCTTGGATGGCATGGTTGATTGCTTTGATTCTTGCGTGGAGTGGAGGAGTTCCATGTTCAATGGTTTCAATGATGGCTTGTGGGCTGATGGTCCAAGCCAAAATAACATTGGGATTGTGAGAAAAATTGGCAATTTGACCGTAGTTAGTCGACTTCGTTCGAATTTCTAAACTTAAATTTGGTTCGGATTTGGCAAATTCCAACCATGCCTTGGTAGCTGGGAAAAAAGATTCCAATGCCAAAAGGTCTGTATCATAAGACAATGCTAAATACAAAGATTGGTTCTTTTCTATAAAGTCCTTTGTGGCTTCAAAAAAATCTTCCCAATTTACAAATAACACAAGATTGGCGGAAGGAAACATGCCCTGTAAGTAACAATACTCACAGTCATAAATACAGTTGAGAGCAATTGTATTATAATAAAAGTGCGGATGAGAGAAGTTAGGTGAAAAATCGCTGCCTTTATATAAAAAATGATCTTTTTTTTCTGCTAAAATTAATTTAGGTGTTTCTTTTTGAATCCGAAAGTTTTGGGAATTTCGATTGAAACTATCTTTGTAATGTCTGATGGGAACAGGGACTGCATTTGGAAATCGTTTGAGTATTTCCTTTGTTCTCCAGTGATCACGAACGCCCTCTTCAATATAAATATGAGAAAATGCTTTAAACATGTAGAGATTCTCTCCATAAATCAAAATATTCTTTGAGGTCTGATTTGGATTTTAAATGGATTTTAAGAGACTCCTCTGGAAAGGGGAGAATTGCATTTGGATTTCTTAATCGGAAAAACCGAATGGATTTTTTTAAATCATGTTTCATTGTTTCAGTTAGGCGGAGATTATGAATAAAAGATTCAACCAGGGGCCAATCTGATGTTTCTATTGGATCGGCAATTATCCAAGGGAGAGGAGAAATCCATTCATCATAAAGTATATCCATAGTTTTCTCCATCATGGACTCTACCATTTCTGGTTTACAAAAGTTTCCTTCCAGATGATCCGATACAAGTTTTCCAAGCGAAATGTTTTCTATTGGAAAATATAGAGATGTTGCTTCGAAAAAACCAGACCCTTCCATATCGATTAGTTGGATTCCATCTAACTCGTCTTTGGTGAGAAATAAAAAACGATCAGAATTTTTGTATTTGGAAATGGGTCTGTCAAATGTGGTAAGAGTTGTTTCCTTTGTGAATTTTGATTTTTGGATCCTATCCGGATAAAAATCTCTTTTTGTGGCTGCATCTGTGATTTTATGGATCCAGAAAAAATCACCTAACAAAAATTCTGTATTCGTTGAACCACCGATTCCTAGATTCCAGATTTTCATTTGGTTCCGTTCTTGTTTGGAAAGGATATGGGCAAATTCAGAAACGGCCAAAGCCATCGAAAGTTTACCAGTGCCCGAAATAATGATATATTGATTTTCTTTTTGGAAGATTCGAAATTTTCCGGAATGGGAAATTGGTTTCGCTTCTAGTTTTGTGAGCCAAGGTTTGGCTTCAGAAAGAACAGCGAAAAACAATGCAGGCATAGTCTAAACTTGAAACAGGGGGGTTCCATGCAAAGAAAAGTTTTGTTTGCTATTTTTCTCTTTATCGGTTTCCATATCTATGCTGGAGGAAAAAAGATGTCATTCCACGATTTTAAATCTGTATCCATCCAAGGAAAGGAAGTTTCTCTTTCCGATTATAAAGGACATCCCGTCCTAGTTGTCAATGTAGCATCTAAATGTGGTTATACGCCGCAATACGATGGCCTCGAAAAAATTCACCAATCTTATAAAGACAAAGGATTAAAGGTTATTGGTTTCCCTTCGAATGATTTTGGGGGCCAGGAACCAGGCACTGAATCTCAGATTGCTGAGTTTTGTAAACTCAACTTTGGAGTCAGTTTTGACCTAATGAAAAAAACAAAAGTGTTGGGGAATGATAAAGATCCCATTTATCAATTTTTAACTGAAAATGCCAAAGATAAAGGTGACGTGAAGTGGAATTTTGAAAAATTCCTGATCGATAAAAATGGGAAAGTTGTGGGAAGATTTCCATCCGGAACAAAACCTGAATCTGCCGAGTTAAAACAAGCAATTGAAAACCTTCTTTAATCGATTTGTTTGTTTTCTATTTTTTTGTTTCTTTAGTTTTGGAATTTCTGCCGAAGAAATAAGTTCGTCCGTACAAATCGTACGGACATCCACAGCAGATGTTGTATCCATCGCTGATATTGTAAAAGAATCTTCCAAATACAATGTCATTGTTTTTGGCGAAGACCATGACAACCAGGACCTTCACCGTTTTTATGAAACCCTGTTTAAAGAAATAACTTCCGTAGAATCCGCTTCCCTGTCATTGGAAATGTTGGAACAAGATGGACAAAATACTGTGAACGAGTTTTTAAAAGGAACGATTACCGAATCCCATTTTTTATCCTCAATCACACATTGGAAATCGTTCAAAACCGATTACTTTCCTTTAGTTTTGATTGCAAAAGAAAAAAAATGCAATGTTGTTGCAGCCAATCCTCCCAGACGATATGTGAATTTAATTTCGAGAAAAGGTCTGCTGGCTTACCAAGAGTTTTCTGACATAGCAATTCAATACCTTCCGCCTGCTTATACTTTAGAAAAATATTTAACTGAGGATTACAAACAACGGTTAACGGCTCTATTTTCAAGTGGACATGGTGTAGGCCAGGGTTCAGGAACTCCTTATTTGATTTTGGGCCAATCAACCTGGGACCAAGGGATGGCGGAATCAATTTCTCGTGAATTTTATAAAACGGGAAAGAAAGTAATCCACTTAAATGGTCGTTTTCATTCTGATAGAAGCGGTGGTGTGGTACATCGGCTCCGAGAAATGGGCCTTTCTGTACTTGTAATCTCCGGGTTTGTCAAAGATCGAGAAGAAAGCCGGGATTTTGTGAAAATCGCTGATTTTGTAATTTTAACAAACGTCCGATAGGAATAGGGAGAACCTATGTCGGCACCTTCTCCCAAATATCTTTGTCCTCATTGCCAAAAAGCATCTCGATTGCCAGAACCAATCCCTAGAGAGGGCAAATTCCAGCTAACATGTGCTCACTGTAGTGAAAAAGTAATTTTGAGTTTTTCGGATTATCGATTTGAAATTTTACAAGTGGTTCCCAAAGAATCAGTAGTTTCTGATGCAGCCCAGTCGTTTCAGCCGTTTAAAATTCCAACGGAATCCATTGAAAAACCAAATTTCAGTAAAGAAAAATTGGAATCTAAATCCAAACCTTTTTGGGAGAGAAAGGTTGTATTTGAAAGAGAACCGGAAGTTCGTGCCTACAAACCAAAACCACTGAAACAACGACTTAGCGGTGTTAACAGAGGACGGGGCAAGTCTCAAAGATTCTCTTTTGTGAAACTTGCATTTACAATCACTTCCATTTGTCTTTTTTTGTTTATCCTGGGTTTTTCCTACTTTGTTGCAGGAGTGTTAACCACAAAAAAAGAAGTGCCATTGTATTTGGAATCGTTATCTAAAAACATTCCTACAAAAATTTTGGATCGTAATGGACAAATGGTGAGTGAAATTTTTCAAAAAAGAACTTCCACCTTACATTTGCAAGACTATCCAGAAGATATGATCTCTATTCTTTTGAATATAGAAGATCAAAAGTTCTTTTTTCACGGTGGAATTGATTATTCTGCAATTCTCAGGGCGTTTTTTAAAAATATTGTTAACCTAAGTTATAAACAAGGTGCCTCCACGATCACACAACAGTTAGCAAGGATCATTTTGGATGACCGTCGCAAAAGTTTAAATCGTAAATGGCGGGAAGCACAACTTGCATTTGCCTTAGAGTCAGTACTCACCAAAGAACAGATTTTGGAAACCTATATGAATCATGTTTATTTGGGGCATGGGGCTTTTGGATTTGGAGAAGGAATTAAATTCTTTTTCCAAAAAAATCCGATGGAGTTAAGTAAAGAAGAAATGGTGCTTCTCGCATCTCTTCCTTCTGCACCAAACAAATACTCGCCACTAAAAAATCCTGAAGATTCTTATACTCGTGTCAGAGCAATTTTGCAGATGTTTCGCAATCGTGGAATTTATCCCAATTTGGATCGAGATAAGTTTGTTAGCTTTTACCATAATCTTTCCACTCGGTCTCCAAATGAAACTGTATTTGGTTCTAGACAAGACATTGCACCCTATGTAACTGAACATGTTCGAGGAATTCTTTCTTCCTTAGAAGGCGACAAAAATATTTACGAAAGTGGTGGATACACAGTGGAAACAACTTTGGACAGAGGTGCCCAAGAGCTCATTGGTCCAATCGTTCGAGAATATTTAACAAAATCGAGAAAGTCTGGGAAAATTCAAAAAAAACGAGTTCGATTGAAACCGGAATCTCCTTTAGATTTAGCATTTCGACAAAAGATGGAAGAGGTAACCATTTTAAATGAATTAGTTTGGAATACTGATAGTTTGGATTCTGAAAAAGATACGAGTGCTGTTCAAGCTGCCATTGTTGGAATTCAACCAAACACAGGTCAGGTGTTATTTTTACATGGTGGTGAAGAATTTAACTCACAAAACCAATTCAACCGTGCCACTCAAATGCGTAGGCAAACTGGAAGTTCCATCAAAGCAGTATTATATGCATCTGCCATTGATGCTGGTGTCATTCAATCTGGTACAAGAATTTTGGATGCACCTTTGTATTATCGTGGTGGTGGTGGAAAAGAATGGGCTCCTGAAAATTTGGGCGGAAGTTTTGATGGAGAAATTTCTTTACGCACAGCCCTAGTAAAATCAAAAAACACAGCCGCTGTACAAGTCGCAGAACGATTGGGTAGTGCAGGCATTGAACGTTATTTTACAAAATATTTTTTTCCAAACGATGCAGAAAAGAAAAATCGATATAGAGGTGATTTGTCTCTGGCTCTTGGAACCCTAGAGATTTCTCCATTGGAGATGGCATCCGCCTTTACTGGTTTTGTCAACCAAGGCACAGTCAAACGTCCTTACCTCATCCAAAGGATAAAAAATTCGAAAGGTGTTGTTTTGTATGAAGTGGGCACTACCGATGAGTTTAAATTAAAACTACCACCTGAGCGCCAAGTGATTCGTCCAGACACTGCAGAAGTGATGGTATCTTTGTTACGAGATAGTGGTCGCGCCAGTGGAGTCAGAAACGGCGGTTATGCGGGTGACTTAATTGGTAAAACAGGAACCACAAATGATTATAAAGATGCTTGGTTTGTAGGTGCAAGACCAGACTTAGCTTTGGCCGTTTGGATTGGTTATGACAATCCAAAATTTGGAATGGGACCAAGTGGGCTTGGTGGTGCTGTGGCTGCACCCCTTTGGGGAGAAATTGTTTCTTCTATAGATAAAAAAAATATAATTCCTAAAATTCAGTTCAGCCAACCTGTATATGCGAAATCGTATAAAATTTGTTCGCTGACAGGAAAACAAGCAGGTACTAATTGTCCTGTGACAAACGAATTGTATCTTTCCGATTATCCTCCGGATGGAGTTTGTACAGAGGATCATAAATCAGTGCATTCAGAGAACAAAGATTTAATGAAAGGACTGTATTAGATGAAAATCCTTCGTGTCACTTACGTTTATTTCATATTTGTTTTGTATTTAGTTGGAGTTACAAACACTCTCGTTGCCAATTCTTTTTATGAAGAAGGGTATGAGATGGAACAAGTAAATACACTTTTTGCGATCCCTTTGTATGAAAAAGCTCTAACGCAAAAACCATCTGGTAAATTACAAAAGGCTGTGGTATCTAGGCTTTTCTTTTTGTATAAAAAACATGGAAAGTTGTTAGATGCATTGTTTTTAGGAAGTAAGTACCCATCACTAATCCCATCCAAAGAAAGAGGTTGGATTTGGACTAACTTATCAGAAATATATAAACCCATTGGTTTTTCTGAACTTTCGGCAACTTACGTACATGCAGCCAAAGCCACAGCCGATAAATTTACAGAATTATCCGATTTTTTGAAAACTTCCAACTCACAAAAGTTATATGAATTTGCTTCGATCATACTTTTGAAACGCAAACAATACAAGGTAATTTTATCAATTTACTCTGAGAACCAGGCGATGGCAAAAACCCCTTTGTTTATTGGAATTTCTGAATTTAAAATTGGAGCCGATTCAGGTAAGGAATTTTTGAAAACCATTTTGGGAGAATCTGAAACAGAAAGATCTGACCAAGAAAAATCGGATGTATTGTATTTGATGGGTGTGTATTACCGCCAAACGGCAGAATATGATTTGTCAGCAAGATACTTTCGGATGAGTGGAAGTTTTGGATCCAAACCTAGAGCAGATTTAGAAACCACGAAATCTCTAGTTTTAAAAGGAAATGCGAAGGAGATATGTAATACATTTAAATTTGTTTCTTCTTCTAATGATGAAATCGAAACTCTTTTGCATTTTTATTGTTCTCCTAATCCAAACAATACGTGGAAACAATTCGAACCGAGCATTCGCATTTTAGCCGAAAGAGATGGGAATGAATTTTTAACCTTACTCTTTCCTGGGACAAACCAATGAAAATTAAATCTCATTCCATTGTCTTCGTTCTTAATTTTATTTTATTCTTCGTTTATCCTGTGTTTTCTAATTTTTTAGTTACACCGGAACAAACTTTACGATTGGAACTTGTCGGATCTTCCAGGGACCAAATTCGTTTTTGCAAACAAAAACCAACCCAAGTTTTTGGTCGTAATCTTATAGCACCTTCAATGGCCTGCCAATTTTTACAAGAGTCGGAAATGAGTTTGGACCAGTTCTTTACAGAAGAATTAACAGAGACCGAAGAAACTCAGTGGGCCTTCTATGATGGGGCGGGCAAACAATTGTTTCCAATTGTATCCTGGGACGGACAAGAACCTTTGTATTTGGTATCCATTGTCCGTTCCAAACGTGGCCAGTTCGGAGTGCAGTTGCAGAGAAAAAAAGATGGGGCCTATTTTTTCTATAGAACCAAGATTCAGAACTGGTTGATCTAAAGTTTTAGATTACTTTGTAGTTAGTTCTTTTTGTCTCAAGAACTGTAAGATCCAAATGACTATCGGCAAACATAATTCTATAGCTACATAGGCATAGAGTCTGGATTCTGTCGGAAGTCCAACAGTAATCATGGAAATCACTCGACCTATACCAGATAAAAATATGGCAGCACCCATAATATAAACAAGATCACTTTGTTTACGAATGGTAATCGCCATCCATAAAGCGATAAGACTGGCACCTAGAAGGATCCCTGCCAAATAACGATATACATTGTCTGCATAAGGGGTTACGGCCGTCCCATCAGGAAATACGAGGGAGACACCTCGTATCAAATTGGTAATTCCACCGGAAAGCCCAATCAGAAACACAAGGACAAATAGGATCTGTAAGATTCTTTCTTTTTTGTTCATTTGAACCGTTTATTGCATTTTCTGATTCATAGAACAATCATTAAATAGTTGGTCCGCAGACAATACGGTTCTATTCGGATCCTTCGGTTTGTTGTTAGTTGGAGATTTTGTTTGTGGTTAAAGGACTTCTTAGTTTGGGCAGGGAAGGTTCGCCCACCCTTCGCTCCGCCATCCTGGCTACGCTCGCTCGGGCCCGTCGTCGATCTTTTCCGCATCGTGCGGAAACTGCTCCCTATGGGTCGCAGACGATCTCCTCTATTCGAATCCTTCAATTGGTTGTTAGTTGGAGATTTTGTTTGTGGTTAAGGGACTTCTTTGTCTGGGCAGGGAAGGATTCGAACCTTCGAAGGTAAAACCAGCAGATTTACAGTCTGCCCTCGTTGGCCACTTGAGTACCTACCCGAAGAAGTTGCATGGAGCCGCCTGAGGGATTTGAACCTCCGACCGGCTGTTTACAAAACAGCTGCTCTACCACTGAGCTAAGGCGGCATGCATATCCAATTTTTGTGAAAAGCTGTTAAGGTCAAATAAAAATTCTTTGAGTGGAAATGGTTTCTTTCAGAATGACAGGAGATGGCACTGTTTTGGGTCAATTCTCTGATGACTATTTCCATAATTGGATTTTATTTGGGGTATTTTTTTCGAAAGAGAGACCAAAAACGACATAGGTTGTTCAATTCGCTTGGAATTTTGGCAAATCTTACTGCAGCTGTTTATCTTTTGAGTATGAAATATCTGTTAGGTGGCGTAACCATCCACCATATTTATCCAACGGCACCAGAAATGATCATTCACATCCACAGGTTTTTTGCAGCTATTGCCCTCGTTCTTATGTTATGTATGGGATATTTGGGGTGGAAAAGAAAACGGAACTTACATGTAAAATTGCATTACATCTTTTTGCCATTGTACACGATTGTTTATATCTCCGGTCTGTTTTTATTTCAATCAAAACCGCTTTAAGGAATGTTCATGGAAAAAATTGAAGTCGCTAAGAAATTTGCAAAAGATATCCGAATCCAAGTCATCAAAATGGTGACTGCTGCCAACTCTGGTCACCCAGGCGGTCCACTTGGTCTTGCTGATATCTATGCTGCACTCTATACTTCTATTTTAAACCATGATCCAAAAAATCCAGAATGGCCAGAAAGAGACCGACTCATTCTTTCAAACGGCCACGTTTGTGCCGTACGTTATGCATCTATGGGGCTTTCTGGTTATTTCCCTGTAGAGGATCTACTTACATTTCGTAATATCAATTCATATCTGCAAGGACACCCTTCCACTCGTTATATGAAGGGAATCGAATCAAGTTCTGGTTCCCTTGGACAAGGTCTTTCAGTATCAGTGGGACTTGCTCTAGGTGCAAAATTAAAAAAAGAGACATATAAAATTTATACATGTATTTCTGACGGTGAATGTGGAGAAGGAATGACTTGGGAAGCAGCACAATCTGCTGTTCACTTCAAAACAGACAATCTAATTGCTTTTATGGATCGTAACTACATCCAAATTGATGGTAATACAGAAGAAGTAATGAAGTTAGAACCATTAGATAAAAAGTTTGAAATGTTTGGTTGGAACGTAATCAATGCAGACGGACATAATATGGAAGAGATTTTTGCTGCATTTGCAAAGGCAAAACAACATACTGGTGGACCAACTCTCATTGTGTTTAGAACTATTTTAGGAAAAGGTGTTTCTTATATGGAAAACAATCCTAAATGGCATGGAACTCCTCCGAACAAAGAACAAGAAGCACAAGCTCTTGCGGAATTAGTATAAACTTTCAGATTCGATTGACATTTTTGTTTTTATATAGATAGTTTTTCTATGGGACAAACTTCCTTTCCTGATTTTTATCCGGATGATATCACTCGTTTATTGTATGATTGGGAAATTGCACCGCCTGAGAAAAAACGTTTTTTATTAAAACTCATTGCATCGCGTGTTCCTTGGCAGATTCAAGTAGAGTCTGCTTTGGAAGAAGTTAAAGATCCTTACCTTCGAGTACAAGCTCGTAGTTTAAAATCAGAAATCACTCGCCATAGACTTCGTCATTCTTTCTTCAAACTCACGTTACGTGGGAATACAAATCATTATAAAGATTTAGAAGAGATGTGTGTCCAACTTTCTAGTATAGGTTTCCCTGACCAAAACTATGCAGAGATCAAACATGAATTAGATCGTATAGCTCTTCGAGTTTCCGAATTGTACGATGATCATTCAGGATATTTGACAGATGAATTAAAAGTACAAATCCTTTGCCAAGTTTTATTCCAAGAAGAAGGATTTGTTGGGAATATCCAGAACTATAATGATCCAGGAAATTCTTATTTATTCCAAGTGATCAAAAGCAAATTGGGGATTCCAATTTCTCTCTCCGTGGTATATTTGTTAGTTGGTCAGAGATTGGGGTTGCCACTTTATGGAACTAATTTGCCACTTCATTTTCTTTTACAATACGAATCGGAAGGTTATTTTACTTATATTGATCCATTTCATGGTGGAGTGTTATTAGATAAGTTCACTTGTGAAAAATTTTTAGAAGCAAATGGATATTCCAATTCTCCTAAGTATTTCACAAAAGCATCAACATTATCGATGATCAAACGTATGTGCCGAAATCTTATCCATATTTACCGCGACAATCAAACGAAAGAAATGGAAAATACCATTAAGGATCACCTGCAGATTCTAGAAAGCCGATCCACTCATGTGGAATAACGAATGAAATCGAATCTTCGTATCCAATC
Organism: Leptospira harrisiae; assembly: GCF_002811945.1. Lineage (NCBI taxonomy): Bacteria > Pseudomonadati > Spirochaetota > Leptospiria > Leptospirales > Leptospiraceae > Leptospira > Leptospira harrisiae. Next base: position 438,255 of record NZ_NPDX01000001.1, read on the forward strand.
TATATTAGCTAAGTTTGATAAAAATTTAGATGGAATCATCAAAGAAGATATTCCCGTTCTTAAAAAAATTAAAAAACATGTCATCACTTCTGGTGGAAAACGGATTCGTCCCTTTTCACATTATCTATTTTGTCAGTTTTTAAATGTAAAAGATACAAGTTGGCTTGATGTAGGAAGTGTAGCTGAGCTCATTCACGCAGCAAGTTTACTTCACGATGACGTCGTTGACAATGCGCCCATTCGTCGAGGGAAACCAACGATTGGTACATTGTTTGGAAACAAAACTGCCATTCTTGCTGGCGACTACTTGTTAGCCTGTGGAATCAGTCGACTCAACTCAATTGGTAATCCCGAGCTAATGGAAATATTTTCCCAAGTGTTAAAGGATCTTTCTGTGAGTGAACTTTTGCAAATGGAATGGGAAAAAAATCCGAAGATCACTTTGAAAGTTTATGATTCCATTATTTATGGGAAAACTGCTTCTTTATTTGGAGTTTGTACTGAATCCGCAGCCATTCTTGCTGGTAAGTCAAAAAAAGAAAGGGCAACTATCCGTGATTTTGGTGTTAGACTTGGAAAACTTTTTCAAAAGAAAGATGATTGTTTAGATTATTTTACAGATTCTAACGTGAGTGGAAAAGAATTTCTAAAAGATTTTAAAAATGGACTTTATACTTATCCGATTCTTGTTTTGAGAGAAAGTTTGAATCTCTTAGAAAAAAGAAAGTTGGAATCTGTTTTTAAAAAAGAAGAAAGGACTACTGCCGACGAAACTTATGTTCTTGGACTCATGGAATCGAAAAAGATTTCTGAAAAGCTTCACAAAGAGTTAAGTGCGGAAAAAAAATACCTTCTCAGTTTTTTGAATCAATTTTCAAATAGCGCAGAACGCCAGTTATTTGTTGAACAATTGGATCGCCTGACTTAAGTTTCTTCTACAAACGGTTCATTCGGATCGATGAATTCGATCACAGGCAACAAAACCGAAAAACAAGTTCTACCCGGTTCGGATTCAATATAAATGTTCCCTTTGTGTTTTTCTATAATAGACTTTGTGATTCCAAGCCCCATCCCAGTTCCTTCTCCATGGTTTTTGGTAGTAAAGAATGGATCAAAAATTTTGTTTTGAATCTCCAATGGAACTCCTGGGCCATTGTCAACAACCTTGATCTCTACCTTGTTTCCTTTTTGTTCAGTAGTAATCATTAGATTTCCTTTTTGGTCCATGGCTTCTAATCCATTCAAAATCAAATTAGTCCATACTCGAATGAGATCTTCGGGCCAACCAAGAATGGTGGCATCAGTCAAAAATGTTTTTTTTAAAGAAACTTTTCCTCTCATTTTGTATTGGTAAATGGTAAGTACTGTTTCTATATTTTCAAGGAGAGTAAAAATTCTTCTTTCTTCGACCTTTGTGACTCGGGAAAAGTTTTTAAGTGCCAAAATGATTTTGGAAGATCGATCCACTGCAATTTGAATGATGGATAAGTGAAGTTTAAAATTTTTTTCTTCTAAGATGAGATGAGAGAGTTTGTCTTGGCCTAATTTAAGTAAATTTATTTCTTCATCATACAACTTTGTAATCCCTACATCCAAAAATCTTTCCAGAATGGCATCTTCAAATTCCAATCCATTCTCCTTAAAAATCTGCTTCAGGTTTGCTTTTTTATCTTTTCTTTCAGTATAACTTGCAACAAGTCCAAAGTCAGATTGAAAACTTAATAGTTGTTTCATCGTTTTGATTTCTTGCGGTGTGAGAGATGAATAAATGTTTTCTTTTGATCCTAAATTTTTGATTTCATTGTTTTTTGATTCTATTAATGTTTCGATGGATGCTTTGATTGCACTTAATGGATTATTGATTTCGTGTGCAACCCCTGCGACAAGTTTCCCCAATTCGGACATTTTTTCTGAAAACACAAGTTTACTTTCGGTATGACTGATTTGGAGTAAGGCCTTCTCTAGTTCTTCTTTTTGTTTTTGGATTTCTTTTGTGCGTTCCAAAACCATTGATTCAAGTTCTGCGTTTTCCTTGGTGACTGATTCTTCTTTTTTGATTCGGGTTTGGATTTGAAACTTTGAAATAGCAATTGTAAAAATTGTCATTTGGAGAGCTGCTCCAATTTCGTTAGCAGAACTTAAAAAAGGATAAGATGGCAAAATACCCAAATTTGTAAAAATAAGAAGGCTTGTGCTAACTTGCCGAACAAAAAATGCGTAAAACAGCGCATTTGCATTTTCTTTCTTTTTGATTAAGCTATAGATCGCATAACCAAATGTAAGCGATGTTAAAATCAAATTATTTGAATATATAAATCGAAAATAGAGTTGTAAGTCTATAAAAACAACCAAAATGGACGCCAACATAAAAATTGCATAGGATACAAAATATTTATCTGCATTTGGATATTTTTCTTTTATCTTCAAAAACTCTCTTAAAAAAATGACAAGGCCAAATGGAGTGAGTGAAATGAGACCTGGAATGTATCGATAAAACCATTCATAGTTACTGGCACCATATTCATATAGTAGTCCCGATCTTAAGGTATTGGTAAAAAGAATCGAAAGAGTAGCAAATGTAAGTAACAAATATACTTTTTCTCTTAACAAGACAAACTGCATTGCAGATAAAAGACATACTAAAATACAAAGTCCTAAATGAAATCCCTGCCATAAGGAAATGGATTTGGTATATTGTAACAAATTTGCTTCGCTACGAATTTGAAAATTGATTCGGTGAGGATCATCAGAATGGATTCTAAATCGGTAAGTTCCTTTTTCTTTTGCAGGTAATACAAACCCACCTGTAAACAATACATCCGGATTTTTTTTTCGTAGCAAACCGGTTTGTAATTCTGAAACCAATCGACCTTCTTGAAAAAACCATACATCCAATTCCGAAATCATTCCATTTTCAAAATGAAAATATTGCGGAGTATTTTTTTCGATTTGGATTTGGTAATAGTGGTCGTCTTTCGTAAAACCGAAATAAAAGTGATGGTTGTAATCTTTAGGCGAAAGTTCGGAAAGTTTTGTTTGGGGATTTGTTCCTAAATGCCAAAGACCAGGATTCCCTTCCGCCCAAAGCGAGAGAGGAAGGAAACAAAGGCAAAAAAGAAATCGATACAATCGTTAAAGTCTGTTTTGTTATGTTTATTGTGGAACGATGTTTGGTGCATTACATTTGATGGTTCCGCGAATGATCACGGCCTTTGCATCTGTGCTTGTATTTTGCACCAAACAAGTCTTATTGTCCGATGTAAAACATTGCGTTGTGGATGTTCCTGATGTACAATTAACACTATCTAATGTATTACAAGAGTTTAGTATGGAAGTGGAAGCCGCAGTGGAGCTGTACGTTCCATTTAGTGTGATTTCTAAGTTAAAGAAAGAAATCTGTTGGGCACTTTGGAGTGCAGTGTCAATATTGATCCCTTGGTTAAACCATTCAACAGTACCTTGTGTCCCTTGGACAGTTTTGCCGAAAGCACCACCAGCAAGAACAAAGCCTTGTTGTGGATCAATTTTTCCTTGGATTTGTGTGCTGTCATAAGTAAAACGAAGGTTTAGTGTTTCCTTTGTTTTGAAGACGAGCTGAGAAATAACGGTAAAACGTGTGTTGTTCGTAGTAGAGGTTGATCCTGTGGTTCCGGTAGTGGTTCCTGTAGTAGTAGTGGATGTTGCTGGAGTGGCTTGTCCGCAACTAGTCGTGATATCGCTATCCACTTCCCCTAAAAAGTAGAGGCCAGGCTCTCCATCGGCAAGCATCGACAATTCTGCTTTGTTTTCGTTTTTTAGACCGCATGCGGCAAAAACGGAGGAAAATACCAAAAGGATAACAATCGATCGAAACATACCATCCAATCGTCACAGGAATTCATTCCCTGGTCAAGAGGATTCAGAATTTCCTTGGGAAATTTAGGCGAAAATACAATCTTGCCCTATGGGGTCAAATTTCGGTCTAAAAGACGTGTTTTCCATCCAGGGACCGCGATCGATTTATGTCTATTCGCTGCTCATCGGTCTGCTTTCTGGTTTTGGTGCTTATGGATTCAACTGGGTCTTAACTTGGACGGAATCGTTTACCTTTGGAAGTTTGATGGGTTACGATCCAGGGATTCCAGCTGGTGATTTGCATTTCCATTCCATTGGAGCTGTGGGCCCAATTTCTCCTCTTTGGGTTGTTTTTTTACCTGCCATCGGTGGTCTTCTTGTTGGAATCATCACAAGTTTTTTCTGTCCTGAAGCCCAAGGTGGTGGAACTGATTCCCTAATCTATGCATTCCATTTCAATGAAGGAAAAATCCAAACCAAGGTTCCATTTTATAAAGCAGTAGCCACCATACTTACGTTAGGTTCTGGTGGGTCTGGAGGAAAAGAAGGACCAACTGCACAAATTGGAGCAGGGTTTGGTTCTAGTTTGGCTGGATTTTTAGGCGCCGGTGCCAGAGCGCGAAGGACTTTGATGTTGGCCGGAACTGCTGGTGGACTTGGTGCCATTTTTCGTGCACCTCTCGGTGGAGCCATTACTGCAGTTGAGATGGTTTACCAAGAAGATATCGAAAGTGATTCTCTTGTTCCATGTATTTTATCTTCCGTTACCGCTTATTTGACTTATACAAGCATTGCAGGGAGTGGTTCAATATTTTCTGTACAAGAGTATAGCCTTAACGATTACAGACACATTCCTTTATATATTTTACTTGGGCTTCTTTGTTATGCTGTTGGTTATTTTTTTGTAAAAGTATATCATTTTGTACAAGATATCTTTTCAAAACTCCCATTGCCAAACTTCTTAAAACCAGCGTTTGGCGGATTGATTGTGGGATGTATTGCATTGTTATTTCCAGAAGTATTGGGTTCTGGGTTTGGACTCATCCAAAGGATGATCAATGGTGAAGTATTAGAGTCTACGAGTTTTGCTTTTTCTGGACCATTTTTTCTTTTGGCTGTAGCTTTGTTTAAAGTTTTTTCTACATCACTCACTGTTGGTTCCGGCAGTTCAGGAGGATTGCTTGGTCCTTCTTTCGCCATAGGTGGTATGTTAGGTGCATTTGTTGGATCGATGGCTCAAGTTGTATTTCCAGAATTAGGTATTGTCATTTTTCCTTTTCTTTTGGTGGGTATGGGATCTTTTTTTGCTGGTGTGGCAAGGGCTCCCATTGCGGGAATGATAATGGTTTGTGATATGATTGGAAGTTATGAACTTTTACCACCCCTGATGATTGTATCAGTGATCGCGGTGGTTTTATCACATAAATTTTCTATTTATCGAAATCAAATTAAAAACAGATTTTTGTCTCCATCTCATCATTGGGATATGAATCAGGATATTATGGATCGGATTCGAATTACGGATCATTTTTCTGAATTTAGAAAGTATGCAATGGTTTCCGAAAATCTTTCTTTGACAGAATTACAATCCAATGCACCAGGTATCCAAGCCAGTGATTTTATTCTTATCGGAGCGGGAGAAGAATACAGAGGAATTGTCTCACTCCGAAAAAATAGAATCCTTCCAGAATTTGAAGCTGATTTAAAAAACTTGATTACTTGCGGAGAAATTGTGCAAGATGTTCCATCTGTTTGCACAAATGATACTTTAGGAAAAGCTCTACGTATTCTCTTAGAATATGATGTCGACAAACTTGCGATTGTTGAAGATGGTAAATGTTTGGGTTATTTGCGTTACATTGATTTATTCAATGCTTATCAAAATGAAGTGAAAAATAAGCAGCGTAAGTCAGTATGAGTTTTTCAAGTCATTTTATGAAAGTTCAATCCTTATTCATTTGTCAAATTGTTAGTCGTTTTTTATTGATCCTATTGTTTGGATCAATGACGTTTGTTGCCAATTGTTTTGGATCCAAACAAATCATTGAAAAAAAACCGGATTCCCATATCAAACCAATAGTCATTCCACCACAATATTTAAAACCAATTGTAGGCCGAGTGGAATGGGTAGAATTTCCCAATTGGAAACTCAAACTGAGGGCAAGAATTGACACGGGTGCAAAATCCTGTTCGATCCATGCGGTTAATATAGAAAAGATCACTGAAAATGGGGAAGAATTTGTAGTCTTTGAAACCTTTGTGGATGAAAAACCAGTAAAACTGAAAAGTCGATTTGTAAAAGAAGCAAAAGTTTCTAGCACTTCTGGGATTTCTGAAAAACGAATTATGATTCGTGAAGTTATGAAGATGGGTAAAATTAAAGAAGATGTCATCATCAATTTAAATGATAGAACCAATCTGAATTACCCTATTCTGATTGGGCGAAATTTTCTTATGGGAAAATTCCTTGTTGATGTATCCTTGTCACACGCGTTAGGGGATTAGTTTGGATCGTAAAACTTTTATAACTGTATCGATTTTGATTATTTTACCAATCATTTCGATTCTTTATAAATTGAATGTTGCAGACCTTTCCCTTTTGCCTGTGGAAGTTGATGACACTGTCAATTTGCAAGTTGTGATTCTTCCGAAAGAAAATGTTGCCGTATCAGAAGTAACTTTTCCTGTCCCCAAACAATTCATCCAAGCAAGAGTTTTAAAATCTAATACGAAAGTAGAGGATTTAGATTTTCGGATGCAAAAAAGACAATATGGACATTTGGGAATTTGGGAAGGAGAAGATTGGAATTCATCGATTGGTTATTATGCAAAGATAAAAATTTTACCATACGCACATTCTCATCCAGAACCAGAAATTATTTCTGAAAATAAAAAACAACCAACCAAAGAGCCATATTACCTTTCTTTAAAAAACTTTTCGCCTGAAGAAATTCGTTTAGCAAAAAAATTATTTGAACAAATCCATCCTTATGACAAGGACAATGTTGCGGCAGCCAAACAAATTTATTATTTTATTTCAGAAGAAGTTATCAATACCACAAAAGAAATTACGCTTGCAGATACGATCCGGTTGAATAATGGAAATGCCTATACGCAGGCTATTTTATTTTCCTTACTTTGTCGTATGAAAGGAATCCAGGCTAGAACAGTTGCCGGTTTTGATTTGTCCAAACAAAACACAAAGGACAATAAAACCAAACTTAGTTTTTGGAATGAAATTCGAATTCATGGAAAATGGTATTTTGTATCAACATATAAAAACATATTCGCAGGAAATGTGAATGGATACCTTCCACTTTGGAAATCTGTAGAAGAGAAAAGATCACTTGGAGAGGAGCCAGCTACATTTCGTTATACTGCCTATATTACGAAATCAAATGTAAATCGATATAACTTTAAAGAATATAGTGAGGAAGTTGCATCAAGTAATCGGTTTTTACGATATTATTCTTTGTATAGTTTGCCAACACCGTTACAGAATTTGTTTCGTTTGGTGATATTGATTCCCATTGGTGCTTTAGTCTTATCTGTAGCTAGGAATATGATTGGGATTCCTACTTTTGGAATTTTTACACCAATACTTCTCGCAATGTTTTTTTATGAAACAAATCTCCTGTTTGGAATATGTTTTTTTCTTTTGATGATTGGGCTTGGTTTTTTCGAAAGGTATGCTTTGGATAAATACTATTTATTAGCTGTACCAAGACTTTCGATTTTACTCACAATTACCGTAATTACTTTAATATTGTTTTCGGTACTTAATGAGGAGATTTCGTTTTTTAATCAAATGAGTGTGACATTATTTCCAATTGTCATCACAACAATTTTTGTCGAACGATTCTCGATAATGATCATTGAAGAAGGAATTTTGAACACTTTTGTGACTTTAGCTGGAACTCTACTCATTGCACTCATCAGTTATATGATTTTCTTTTTTGGTTCCTTACAAATTCTCTTTTTTACTCATCCCGAATTATTGTTTATAGTCATTGCCATCCAAATTCTTCTTGGGCAATACAAAGGGTATCGAGTTTCAGAGCTCTTTCGGTTTAAGGAAATTTTTAAACCATGATTTCTCTTTTCAAAAAATTTGATGAAGAGGGAATTCTCGGAATCAATCGAAGGATTGGCGAATACATTTTACCTTTCAATCCAAGAGAATATTATCCCTTAGTGGATGATAAATGGAAAACGGCTGAACTAGCTAGGCAGTTTCATGTTCCTATGCCTCACCATTATGGAGTTGTCGATGCATTTGGTGGAATTCGCGACACTCGCGAACTTATCCAGAATCAACCAGGATTTGTGGTGAAACCAGCGAACGGCGGTATGGGGAATGGAATCCTTGTAATTACTGGTGATTCGGAGTCTCCTAATGGACCTACGCTTTATCACAAAGTAGATGGAAAAAAAATTACAGAAAAAGAATTACAACATCATATCTCAGGAATTTTATCGGGATTGTATTCTTTAGATGGAAACTCCGATTCTTGTATTTTACAAGAGAGGTTGGAATGCCATTCCTTCTTTCGTGAGATTTCCTTTCGTGGGATTCCTGACATTCGTGTGATTGTATTTTTGGGTTATCCTGTAATGGCTATGTTACGTTTGCCCACTAAGGAATCGGGTGGAAGGGCAAATCTCCATCAGGGCGCACTTGGTGTGGGAGTAGATTTACAAACAGGAATCCTTACCCATTCAGTTTGTAATGACAAAATAATCCATCTTCATCCAGACACAAAACAAGAGTTAAGCGGAAGGAAGATTCCTCATTGGGAAACTATTTTGGAAATGGCATCTCGGTGTTACGATATGTCCGGACTTGGATATTTGGGTGTGGATATTGTCCTGGATGAATTAAGAGGGCCATTGCTTTTGGAAATGAATGCAAGGCCAGGACTTGGAATCCAAATTGCGAATCGGATGGGATTACGAGATCGTTTGCAGCTAGTGGAGAGAATCAAGAATTCGGCGGATGGTCCTAAGACAAGAGTCCACCGAATGTTTCAAGAGTTGTAAATAGAGGCTTAAACTTTAAGCGTTTTGTTTTGTCGTAACAAATACAGTGCGATTGAGAAAGGCCATCGATCCAAATAGGATTCCTGAATAAACTAAATCACCAACAATAGAGTTTTGGAAAAAAGGAATGGCGAGTGTAAAACAAGTCACAAGACCAGAAACATCTAAAGTATACATCCCACTTGTTGCCCAAACCGCAAGGTTAGTGAGCACAAAGAAAACAATCGATCCAACCACAGTAAACCCAAAGGATTTTGTAAGCGAACTTCCGATTTGTTTTCCAAAGAGTACTGCGAGAATCATAAATCCATATACCACTGGCATTAGGTCATGAAACCCGATGAAATAATCAGAAACAAACATTGCCAAAATAGGAACTAAAAGAGCAATTCGTCTGTCTGCCAAATAAGCACCCGAAAACAAAGAAACGGCCAAAATGGGCGTAAAATTCGGTGGGTGAGGTAGGATACGGCTGATGACAGTAGCGATCACCATAAGGATGGCAACGGAGACACGAGATTGGAACATAGGGATAGACTCGTAAAGGGGGGGGGCTTTCGCAAGATAAAATTTCCGTTTGCTTCCCGCAAGGTTCGGGAAAAATACAATCAGTGAACCCTCCTAATTTTGATTCACCCTTGGAAAACTTACTGGCTCTGACAGCGGATCTACGCAGCCCTGATGGCTGTCCTTGGGATAAAGAACAGACCCACCTTTCCGTCATTCCGCACTTGCTCGAAGAAACCTACGAAGTCGTTGATACGATTGAAAGGGGAGACGACAACCACCTAAAAGAAGAATTAGGTGACTTACTGTTTCAGATTACCTTTCATAGCCAAATGGCAAAAGAAAGGGGAGCCTTCGGATTTCAGGACGTTGCCAACGATGTATTTCAAAAATTGGTTTTTCGCCACCCGCATGTTTACGGAGATACCGCAGGAATCCATTCGGGTGAGCAGGTTCTTACGCAGTGGGATCAGTTAAAACTAAAACAAAAGGAATCGAAAGGGAAAACCGATTCAGACAAAAGTATTCTTGCAGGGATTCCAAAAGCTCTTCCGGCCATCCAACGTTCCGAAAAAATCCAGAGTAAGGTTACGAAACAAGGATTTGATTGGCCAACAGTCTCTGGAGTATTTGAGAAATTCCAAGAAGAAATAGGGGAACTAGCTACAGAACTAAGAACCAAAGGTTCCCTAAATTTAAAAAAATTACCTTATGACGAACGCATCGAAGATGAGTTAGGTGATCTTTTCTTTTTACTCGTCAATTTATCTCGTAAACTCTCTATTGATCCTGAAACCTGCCTTCGTCGAGCGAACGAAAAATTTGAAACTCGGTTTCGTGTCGTGGAGGGTTTCATAGAAGAAACTGGGAAAACTTTAAAAGATTATTCTCTAGAGGAATTGGACCAGTTTTGGGACAAAGCGAAGTTAAGATTAAAAGAAGAAACAAACAAAAAAGAATCCAACTGATGGTTTAACAAATCATCTTTTAGAATAAAACTAGATCGGAAATATAAAAAACTAACTATGAACTCTCTCGACTTTAACGATTTGCCATTTTTAAAAGAAGAATCCCTTCGTGTGTTTCATTGGTTACTAAATGAATTCCCAAAAATCGAAATTCCGAATAGTCCAACTTTAAATGAAAAGGACAACCAATCCAATGAACCCATTGAGTTCCCAATTCGTTGGACTATAGAACAATTTGGTCAAAGATTTGAATGGGTGGTTTCGGATATGGGATCCGTAACACTTAGGTTAGGTGGATTGGAAGGGAACCGAAGGAATCCGGCTCCCATTTTTTATTTAAGTCTCAGAAAATCAAAAGAGGGAAAGTTCCATTGGACAGATCCAGAAGGAAATCCAGTTCCTTTCCCAGATTCATCCATTCTTGTGGAAATCCAAAACCGAGTTCATTTGTATATTGATTCGGTTTCTTAAATGGAAGAATGAAAGGCCAAAAGATTGATGAAAGTATGTATTTCGAAAATCTTTCTTTAGGGAATTTAATTAAGATTCCTTAGCTTCGATTCCTACTTTCTTTTCAATGTTTTCAATTCGTTTGAGCCATTTGTTTAGGTTCACAATGTTTTTGATGTTTACTCGATACTTTTGAAATTCAGGGAAGGTAAGACCCAAGTCCCAACCCACATAAACATCTTTCGTTTTTGGGGATGTACGAAGGCTTGATCCACCAGCAATGATGGTTCCATCTACAAGCGTTAAGTGGTCACTGATCGCACACGCACCACCGATGATTACATGATTTCCGAGTGTCACACTGCCTGCAAGACCGGATTGACCAGCGATAATCACATGATCTCCTACTTTACAGTTGTGAGCAATGTGAACCATATTATCAAATTTACATCCGTTTCCAATCGTTGTGTCTGTTAAAGCGCCACGGTCGATGGTACAGTTACTTCCAACTTCTACATCGTCACCAATCACAACCCGACCTACTTGTGGGATTTTGTTGTGTTTGCCATCAGCAAAAACAAATCCAAATCCATCTCCACCAAAACTAGAATTTCCAAATACAATGAATCGTTTTCCTACAATGGTATCATCAAAGAAGACACAGTTTTTTCCAATCCTTGCACCATCTCCAATATGAACATTGTCTCCAATTTTGACTCCATCTTCGATGATGCAGTCATTTCCTATGATTGAGTTTTTTCCTATGGTTACAAAATGTCCGATATCGGTATTTGTTCCTATTTTTGCAGTAGGATCGATGGCAACTTGCGCACTATGTTTTCCTGTGGGTTGTTTTTCCGGAAAAAAGTGGCGAATGATTTTTGCAGTCGCTAGTTCCACTTTAGGAACAATGATTAAAGCTTTTTCTGTTAACGAATCAACAATATCAGAAGATACAATGAGTACGAGAGCTTTGGAGGTTTTGGCATCATTGACAAATGTTTTGGAAGCTACAAAAGAAATATCGTTTGTAGTAGCTAAAGAAAGAGAACTGAGTCCAGTAAAAGAAACAGAAAGAATCTTATCTGTATTTTGAAACTTTGCTTCTGGGAGTAATGACTGGAGAGTAGATAGATTGAGTTGGTTCATCTCCGATTCCTTATCGTTGGTTTAAGACAAGGAATCAGAGAGGTCAAAGTTTGGCTAACACTATTAGATAGTCTTAGTCACGATTTTTCTATTATCCTTCGATTTTATGAGCAAAGATATCATCTAAAGAGAACGAACCAGCGCCTTTGATGATTAATGGAAGAGCAATGCCTACAGCAAGAATGTGGTATTCGTAACCATAACCGTTATTGTTTACAAAGAAACCATTTGGCAAGTGAACGAGCACTGCTGCCACAACCATAGTTACAGCAATTCCAAACGCTGCAACGCGAGTGAAGAGTCCAAGGATAAGACCAATCGCTCCAAAAAATTCTGCAATGATAGCGAGAAGACCAAAGAAGTAAGGGATCCCTAAACTTGAGAAAAATCCCATCGTTCCTTCGAATCCGTATCCACCGAATGCACCTAAAACTTTTTGAGCTCCGTGTGGGAAAATGGCGATACCAAGTACGACACGAAGAATCGTGAGTGTGATGTCTTTGTTTGTTGCGAGTAGTTTATAAAACATATAACCTCTTATTGCTAAATAGTTTAATATCGAACTATTTGATGATGACCAAACCCGTCAATCCAAATTTTAAAAAATTTTAAGGTTTTTCATAAACGAGGAAGATTTCGTTTCCCTTGGCAAAATGGTCTTTGAGTGTCCAACGGTTCTGGTCAAATCCTGGAAGTTCGGAATTGCGGTCAGCGATCCCCGGGAGGCCAGTTTTACCGATCACGAAGGGTACAATGGTCAAATAAATTCGGTCCACAAGGTCTGCTTCCAAAAAGGAAAAATTGAGTTTGGGGCCACCTTCCAAAATGACGTTTTTGTATCCTTTGCGTTTTAGAATCCCCGTTACTTTTTTAGGATCAATGTCATCGGAATCCAAAGCAAAGATTTCGGCTTTGTTCTCCAGGCTTGTTTTGATTTCTTTCAAGTTGGATTTGGTACAAATAATTAAAGGAATATGGTCAGATTCTTCAAAGACATGTTTGTCAGGAGGAAGAGTTCCTTTGCGGACCAAAATAACTGGTCTTGGATTTAAAGCATTGGGAACGGCACGAATTTTGACAATAGGGTTGTCGTTTAATATAGAGTTTTTACCTACAAGGATCGCATCTGATTGTGAACGGTAGACATCCATCTGGGTTTTGTCCTCACTGGATGTGAGACCATACCAACGACCATCCGGTCGAACGACCTTTCCGTCCAAGGTCATGGCCATATTAATCGAGAGTTTCATGAAATTTTCCTCCGGGAGAGATTCTGCAATTCGCGCTGGAGGATGTGGTAAACCTGCATGGAGCAGGTTCCGCAGCCGGTAGAGGCCCTTGTTGTTTCTCTGATTTGTTCCATGGTCACGGCACCCGCATGGATGGCACGGACTAATTCATCTTCTGTCACCATTCGACATAAACAAACCCGTTTGGGTCTCATGAGGGAATTTAAATCGAAAGGATCCATACCTGAACTATTCATTTGACAGATTTAGGAAAGGGAGGGAAACTCTTTAATTACTTTCAACCAAGGAAAATTCTAACACCCTCTATGTCCCAAGACAAAAACCCGGAAGCAAAAAAGAAAAAAAACCGCGAAATTTTTGGATGGTGTATGTTCGATTTTGCGAACTCCTCCTACACCACAGTCATTATTAGCGTTGTTTATTGTGAAATTTTCACAAGACTCGTCGTTCCAGCTGAAATTGGATCGGACAATCCGTACCGAATGGGGAATTCCCTTTGGGCCTGGGCACTTGCTGCGTCTTATTTATTTGTGGTAGCCACAGGACCCATTTTTGGGGCTATCACTGACTATAGTTCTAAGAAAAAACTGTTTTTATTCCTCAGTTACGTTGGTTGTGTTGTAGCCACTTTTTTACTCTATTACGTGGAACCGGGAATGGTTTGGTTAGGAATGGTGCTTGTTGCCTTTTCAAACTTTTTCTTTGCCTCTGGCGAAAACTTTGCCTCAAGTTTTTTACCCTTCCTTGGCTCCAAAGAGGACTTAGGTAAAATTTCAGGTTATGCTTGGGGGATTGGATACTTCGGTGGCATTGGATCTGTGGCTCTTGCGACCACTCTTGGCGATTACAGTTTTGAAAATTTCGAAAACTTAAAGTTAGTTGGTCCTTACACTGCAATTTTCTTTTTGATTGCGGCAATTCCTACCTTTCTTTTCTTAAAAGAACCTCACTTACCACTTGGTGTTTCGCACAATGTCAATTACTTCAAAATTGGAAAGGATAGGGTAGTCCAAACTCTAAAAGATGCAAGTAAATTCAAAGATTTAATGGTGTATTTGGTTTCTTTGTTTTTTACGATGGCCGCTCTTGCCATAGTCATTTCTTTTGCCTTTATTTATGGATCGCAAGAAATTCATATCGAAGCAGAACACAAACAAACTATGTTTATTTTTATCCAAATTTTTGCTGCGATTGGAGCCCTTGCTTTTGGCGTCATCCAAGACAGTATTGGTGCCAAAAAAACTTTCAACCTAACCCTCGTTCTTTGGCTCGTGACTTGTGCTTTAATTTATTTTGTGCATGATCTTACAAATTTTGCAAATGCAACATTTGGAAAAAATTGGACAGTGCAATGGGTATTTGTTTTTATCTCTTCTCTTGCAGGGATGGGACTTGGTTCTACCCAATCAGCATCAAGAGCTCTTGTTGGTATCTTTAGTCCCGAATCCAAATCAGGTGAATTTTTTGGAATGTGGGGACTTTCTGGAAAAATTGCTGCAGCGGCAGGATTATTTCTATTTGGATACATCCAAACACTCGTAACCCTTCGTAATGCTTTCCTCGTTGTGGCTTTCTTTTATTTTCTCTCGCTAATCATTAACCTTTTTGTGAATGAAGAAAGGGGAGTGGAAGCTGCAAATCGCTTCCAAGAAAAAACATGATTGTTGAAGACGAGGACGATTTCGAATTACACCAGAGCCAAAGAAATTTGGCTTTGGCAACTATCGACGAACTTATGTTAACAAAGATGGATCTTTTGGATGCAGAAAAAAAGGTACCTCGTTTTATTAACAACGCCCTATCTTATTTAAAGAGGAAGTATGTGACTGAGGAGCAAACGATTTCGCAACTCCTCATCAGTCGAAGAGAAAAGCAGCAGAACTAGTTTGTGTTGTAATCCAAAATTTTTGTAATCATTTGTTTTTGGTCTAACTCAATGTTACGTAGTTTGAATGCTGTTTGTTTGGAGATTTTACGTAACATCTTTTTGTAAGATCTCATGATATGTTTTTGTTTGTCATAAGGTAGTGGATCTTTTTCGTCATTGAGAACCATAGCAATATCTGGTTCCGCTGGTTGCACAGGATCATTTGGCCAAATGGTATCGGAAGTTAGGGATCTGTAGTATTCCAATCGAATATCAGAGTTTGTATCTAACTTTGCTTCTCCCTTTTCATCTTTTTCTGTACTTTCCGATCTTGGCGTAGGATTTACTAAACGTCTCATTTCTTTTACATGGATGGTTCCATCCGCGTTCACCCGACGAAAGGTTAAAATGATTTTATCTAAGTCGCTAAAATCCTCTTTGGGATAAATGTAAGCAATTCCATCGTATAAAAAAACTGTCGGATAATCAATGTAAGACTGCCCTTGCGGAAGTTTGATTTCCAAATATGGTTTTCCATCTTTGTCTTTTTTATAAAGTTCTTTGTGTTCTTCAGGTGTATGCGCCAAGTATTGGGCTGCTGTTTTATCTACGCCTAACTCTTGGAGCTTTTTTATTTTTTTCAGATTTCCAATGATATCTGAGTGAAGGGTGTCGATTTCGTTATCACCAAACCCGTTTTTTCTTTGTAGATCGATTTGTTTTTGGGTCTCACGTTCCTTCAAGGTAGCAGAAGCCGGTTTCTCAGCAGAAAGAGCTGAAATTCCAAGTAGGAAAGCGAGAGCGATGGAGAATCGTAGAATCATGACGTACCTCAGGGAATTCTGTCTTTTATAGTATCGAATCCTTCCTTGTCGATTCTTGAATGGACTGACTCAGATTTTTCTTGCAGAAAAAAAACGTAATAAGGACTGAAAGAGGTCCTGCTCCGCTTCTTTGGCTTTGGGAATGAGACCGGTCAATTGGATGTAACCGTGGACAAGGGATGGGAAAAGCCTTTCTTCTACCTTTACCCCAGCGGATTGCAAGTGTTTGGCATAGGTTTCCCCTTCTTCACGGAGAGGGTCGTAACCCGCAACTCCAATGTAGGTAGGTGGGAGGCCTTTCAGCTCTTTTGGATCCGCCAAAACTGGGGAATTATTGTGTAAAAGTCGATCTTTGGGATTGGGAAGGTAGTTCTGGATGAACCATCTCATCAGTGATCTTGTCAGGACATACCCTTCTCCGAAGAGTTCATACGTTTCAGATTCTTTCGCTGTATCAAGCATTGGGTACAATAGTGCCTGGAAAACTGGAACTGGGACTTTGTCTTTTTTGGCTCGGAGGCAAAGTGAGGTGGCAAGTAATGCCCCCGCACTATCTCCGCAGACGGCGATCGCATTTGGAGATCCTCCAAAAAGATAGGCAGTATTGCGAACATATTGATAAGCAAGCCAAACATCGTCGTGAGCTGCAGGGTATGGGTGTTCCGGTGCCAAACGGTAATCCACTGCAACGACGATACTTTTTGTGTAATGAGACATTTTACGGCAAAAGTTATCATGTGTTTCTAAATTACCAATGGTGAGTCCTCCGCCATGGAAAAAAAGTATCGTGGGAAGATTTCTTTTTTGTGGGTTTGCGTTGTAGACTCGGATGGGAATGAAAGAGGCACTAGGAGTGGGAATGAGTTTGTCTTCGATATGAGCAATCGGAAATTCTGGCTCATCGAAGATCCGCATTTGATCGCGGTAATGCCTACGTGCCTTTTCTGGACTCATTTGTTCCATTTTTGGTAGGAACTTCGCAATGTTACATGCTAAAGCACAACGTGGATCCAATTGGTTGGTTTCCGGTTGGTTGTTCTTTCGAACCAAAGTGGAAATCCAATGTTCCGGTAACGAAAAGACAAGCTGTGCGACTGATTTTTTGATACCTAACATTAAATAACCGATAATCTTTCTTGTAACATTCTATAGATTAAAAACAAACCATAACTATCAAGTTTGCAATAAGCTATCAAATCCTCCAGAACACGTTTTTTTTCTTCGGCTGTCACCTGCTTTTTTATCAATCTTAAATATTGGTAATTTGCATCTTGCCCCTCTCGAATGGAAAGGCCTCCGTGACTTTCTGTACTAAAACAAGGCAGTATTTCCTTCAATGATGCTTTACCATTTTGGCCGGGATGGTAGATCCAAAGTTTTTTAAAGGGCATTGCAAGGTCGATAAACATCGATTTGACTCTTTCCCAGAACTCTAAAAACTCAGGGAAGGCAGTTGCTGTCTCTTGGATGATGAGTTTTTCAAAGAAATCATTGAAGGAGAAGATGGTGATCCCTTCTGGTAAGTCTTTTTGTAACTGAGTCATCACTGGAAAACGAGGATCTGTTCCCAGATCTTCGTGTAGATAGGTTTTATGTGTTAGTGTGTCTGATTCTGGATCCCAAATGTGTAAGGAATACAAGTAAGGAATGTGTTGGAAGGGCTTTGTTTGGGGATACAATGGGATATAGGGATTGATTGATTCAAAATCTAAAAAAGCAACAGATTTTGTCACATTAGAAAAGTAAGATTCGAAGGCTTTTCGATCAAAGTAAATATTTCCAGTAATATGAGCTTGTTTTTGTATCTTTTGGATGGGCGAAAGTTCTGAATCAGGAACTGTTTCGTACGAATTGTAACCCAAGGCAAACCATTGTTTGGCTAATTCGGAGCTGTCTCGGAAATCAAAGATTTCTTTGGCATTTTCTTTTCCTTTTGCACAATGACTTGGAGACAAGCAGGTTTTGAGTGACCGGCAACCGGGTTTGGATTCCAAAAAAGAATACAGTACAGTTTGTTCGTTTGTTCTATCTAATTCTTCTTGAAACTGTCTCCATTCTTCTTCTCTAGTTCCGAGTTCTGAATCCATTCTTGGAGTTATGTCTTCAATGAGTAGGTAGTCTTCCGGTTGGATTGGACCACCAGGATAAAGATATTTGGTTTGGATACGAATGAGTTTGTATCCTAGAATGTTTAGAGACATTCCTTCCGCCACTTGTTTGTGGAAAAACATAGAACGCATAATGTCTTGTTTGATGGAACCAATGGGTCGGAAATCCCATAGAATCCAACCTGCACGTTCGTTGTCGTATTCTAAGTATTCAACGGTGGACACAAATTTCCCAAAACGAAGGTGGGCATGGAAAATTGATTTTTTTTCTAAAATTAAATGTTCTGTTTTTTTGAAACTTTCTTCTTTTTCGAGTGTTTTATCGATAATTGCCGAGTTTTGAAACTGGTTTCTACAAAGTTGCAGAAAGTCAGTCCATTCCAGATAACCACCGTAAGATGTAGTAGATGGTTTTTGAACGATTCCATCTTTTATTAAATGGAACGCATTGTTACATCTTAAGTATTGTAAATACTGAGATTTGGTGATTGGGGTCAGCTTTTGATCAAACAAACTGATACAATTTTTCCCATTGGTTTGTATAGGATTGGAATGTTTCTTTCCAAACTTCCGAGGTAGCGACAAGAGCTTCCGGGGAAAGGACAAAAAATTGAAATAGGGCATTTTGGTTTGTGGTCCTGACTCGGTATTCGTTATTTACTTTTTCGAAATTTGACCCTTCTAAAAACAATTTCCAACGATCCTCATATTCGGGATGGATTTGAATTGTAATTTCTGATTCTGGATGTTTGGAGAGTAACAAAGGATGAAAATTTAAATCTTCTTTTGTAATTTTAAGATTGGATTGGAATTCTTCTTTGGATTCTTTTTTGACTGTAATTTTAGGGAGGATGAATCTTCGTAATGACTTTTTACCTCGGTCATACGCCAGTAAATAGAAGTCTGTAGTATTCTTTCGAACGAGTCTGTAGGGTTCTATGGTCCTTTCTTTTTCTTCAAAACCGTATTGGATAGTGAGCGCTCGTTTGTCTTTGATAGCCTGAAGGATTTTTTCGGTATGAGAAGAATCGAAAGTTTCTTCTGTTTCTGAATTTACTTTTGGTTGTTTTGCAAATTTGGGAATGAGATCCAAATGATGGGAAAATAACTTTTGTGAAAGGCTTATCCCTTCGGTGCTAGGTTCGGTAGCAAACAAAACCTGTGAAAGATATTCTAACTCTTCTTTGGTGAACTTTAGTGTGCGATCGATGGATTCTTTTTCTAAATAATAAGGAAAATAGTCTTCTGATTGGTAACCAAACTGAGCCACTTTGATATTAAATCCAAGGCTCTTTAATTGGTTTAGATCTCTATAAAGTTTTTTACGATCTGATTCGATATCCTCGTTTTTATAGAACCGAGGCATGATATTACGAAATTTTTGGAAACTAATTCCTTTGGGTTCACGGAGTAGATTGAAGAGCAAAGCGAAGAGACGAACTTCCGTCTCATTCATTTTTTTCACTTCGATCATTGGAAAGTCTTCAAAAGAAGTCATATCTTCCCAAATTGTTTGTTTTTTTGATTCCGAAAAGTAGAAAATGAAAAAAACTGGAAAAGAATGCGAACCATTGGACTCCTTCTTATCCTTCCTTTTTTTCTGCAATGTGCCACTTATTGGAAAAATCGTAAAAACGATTTCCAAGACATAGTCACTGTTGGCGCGGAAACACCGATGTATGGAGCTGCCCTTAAAGTAGGGCCATTGCCTATCGGTTTTGTTTTCCAAGGTGGAGAATCTGAGATGGGTAAAAAAGATTTGGGTCGTGGAGTGGGCCTTCGGGGAGGGCAATTTGGCACATACCATTCCCAACAACTCGTCTTTGGTATATTAGGTGGTGAAAGCTTTCATTCCGGATTGCCACTTTTGGACGCTAAAGGGAATTGGCTTGTTGATAAAAAAGGAATCCCTCTTACTAGCGACGAACGTGCCAATGTAAAAAGTTATAAGATGCGTTATTACTCTTATATTTATGATCCGGTCAAAGATCGAAAGAGAAGAAAAAAGGAACATTTTCGTCGTGAGTTAACAAAAGACATTGTTGCCTCTACTGGCCAAAAAGAATTTTTAGTCTACTTACCTGAGGAAGATTTAAAACCTTTTGGATATCCACCTGGATATTCTTGGAATGTAGAAGTGACAGCTGGTGTTTATGGTGGGGCTAGACTTGGATTTAATGTTGCGGAAGCTTTTGATTTTTTATTAGGATTTACCACCGTTGATTTGTTAGATGATGATGTGGAAGGAAAAGTCAAACCAAGTTTCCCTGGTTTTCCTTTTCCCGCTCCTACCGATGCGGAAACAGATTCTACATCAGATGAATGATTTTATAGTTTAAAATCTTTTGCAGTAATTTTGTTTTTGGGATCAAATGTGAGCTTCAAAAACTTTTCTACTGTATCTGGTTTTTCTTTTAAAGTGTAATACTGTTCTGGAACATCACGGTCTTCAGCAAAATACCATACCATCACAGTTCCACTTGGATCAGATGATTTTTCTGTCGATTTGCCAAGAACAGCTTCTGTTTTTACCAAACCATCCCCCACTTTAATCATATCGATTTCTAATTTGCGAAGTGCCGTGTGTGGATGAACTTTAGTGCTTCCAGCTTGTACTTTGTTTCCTGATGTACAGGAAACTAAAAACAAAACGGAAGCGAGTGTGCTGAGAATCAAAAGTTTTTTGATCATAAACCCTTACCTTAGATGGACTAAGGAAAGATTCTACAGGATGGGATCAGGGTTGGCAAGTGATATCTTTTCTCTTTCTTCATCGATTCGGTTCATTTTTCCCAAAATCTTTTTGAAAAATGGAATGGTTAAAAAAACGAGTCCTATCTCCAAAAAACCAAAGAAAAAAGAAAGTGCAGAAAAACTATAAGCAGGTGGCAAAATTGATTCAAAGACCAATTGCATTTGTACAGACACCACGGGCCCAAGCATAAAACCAAGAGAACCCACTCCCGTAAAAGCGGACATCGTGGTAGCAGTTAGTCCTGGTTTAGACATTTTACTCGCAAGCATCATGGAAGGAACAAACATCACACCAGCACCAATTCCACAGATGAGTAAAAATGTAAATAGGTACCAATATTCATTGGTGGTTCCCGATAACCCGAGAAAAATTCCATAAATGGTGGACCCAACAAGTACAAGTGGTAAAACGCCTGTTTTGCGAGAAAGTAGAGCTGATGGATAGGAGAGTAAACTCATAGGAAAAAGTACAAGTCCTAAGAAAACTCCGAGCATTCCAGGGTGGAAGGCGAGTGTTTCTCGTAAGTGTATATTAAAGGAAGAAATAATAAAACCAACAGTAAAACGGTCGATAAAGTTAAATAAAAACGGAACAAACAAAAATGGGTTTTCGAAAATGGCAACTTTTAAGTCACTCAGCTTAAAATCTTTTGATTTATGGATTCCTTTGTCTTTTAACATGAGTAAACTCATTAATCCAACAAAGATGAGGATTCCCGAACCTACATAAAATGGCAAAAGAGGATTCTTTCTTCCTAGAATTCCCAGTGGCATTCCAAAAGCTCCACCCAGGGATAAAAACATCCCCGTGATCCCCATAAGGATTCCTTTGCCATAGTAACGTTTGTTCTCCGGATCATTTTCGCGATCCGCTGCGGAACTAAGTAAAAGCCCAATGATAAAGATATGAGCGGCACCTTCTAGGAATCTTAAAAATAGAAAAAGTCCCATATCGGTGACAATGGTGAGTAAATAAAAAAGTCCAGCGTCCAAAAAACAGAAAAAACTTATGAAGTACTTTCTGTTTTTAAAACGATCAGAAATGATTCCCGCAACCGGTGCAAAAAGAAAGGAACCAAGCATGGGAATACTTGTAAAATACGCAACTTCCCAATTGGAACCGAGCAACCGATCCTTTACAACATCCTTTACTACCGGCACAATCATTGTAACCGGTAACATAGATAAAAAAACTAAAGTGACTAAAGTATACGGGAATCCCAAAAATTAACCTGCTGGTAAAAGAGTTTGGTAACGATCCATTCCGATATTTTCTTTTAGATCGGAATCGAGCTCTATAAACAAAAACTTATTTAAATCAAAAGTGGCATTTGCTTCTGCCAATAGTTCTGCTTTTTGTGCTTCGTTCAAAGGGAGAGTGTCCAAGTTTTGACGATAAATTCCTTTGAAAGCCATAAGGTCTTCGATTTCAGGAAATTCATAAAAAGCAGTTCCTTCATTTCCTTCTAATTCAAAAGTTTTTGCTACTACTTTTTTGATGGATTGGCCACCAGAAAGGTCCCCCAGATAACGGACGTAAGCCTGTGCTACGAGTAGTTCCGGTTTTGTTTTTGCAGTATTTTTGATATGATCAATATAGTTTTGTGTGGCTTTGGAAATAGAACCACGAAGTTTAGTTCCGAATTTTTTTTGAAAACTAGCGATGTCTTCTTTCAAAGAATTTTCACGAAAGAGAGCTGGAAAGTAAAGTTTAGAAAGGATAGGGTTTTCTTTATTTTGGCGGTAGAGTTCTTCCATCACTGCATAAACGGAGTGAAGGCTTTCCAATTGGTAGGTGTAAGTTTGGGCATCAAGGCCACCTCTAAAAATCGCACGAATATAAGGAACCTTTTCAGTTTCCTGGTGTTTGTCGGCAGTTCCTTCTCGTAACATCATTGCTATAGACATAATGGCTCCTCTTCATATATGAGAATCAATCTCATATATGACACTACCCTGACAATTGCCGTTGGTGTCAAAGAAAATTATAGAGAATCTTCCTGGGTAGGGGTTTTCCAAAATTCCAAGGGAGTATGGGCCCTTTGTTCTGGGTAAAGAAAGTAGGAAAGAAAAAATACCAAAATGGAAACAAGGATACCAATAGTGGCGAGAACCACATCCTTTCCCACTTTGCGAAACGTGTCTAGATAAGGTAGGTCTTTGTAAGTGATGACGTTCAGGATGATTTCCCGACCTGCGAGGAGTCCGAGGAAAGCCCAGGTGGTGGACATGGGAACATTACTGATGTATTGGAAAAAGAATAACAAACTTCCATACACTAAATCGACTATGGTGGCAGCTTTGGCCCATTGGATGTCTGATTTTTCAGAAACCACTCTTTGGATGGTGCCTCCATTGGTGCGAATGATGATGAGTAAGGCAACGATCAGGATGAAGACGGCCGTAAAAAATTCGATGATACCCAATTGACGAGGCAAAAAGACGGCAATGTTTGCTGTGTCTTGTAATAACCAAGCCACCCAAAGATACATTGTCGAAAGCCATTGTAACCTAGACCACCTGCGTTCAGATACAGGATCAGGGGTATGGACTTCATGGTATTCGTGAGGGTCTACTTTCACTAGGATGGCCCAAACGACAATGGCCACAAGGAAGGCGAGTCCATAACCAAAAAAAGATTTAGTTAACATTTGATCGATGCTTTTGCCACCAAACAAACCTAATACGAGAAATGTTGTAGAAACAGGAGCCCTGAGTCTTGTAATGACAACGAGTAAAACAGGTGCTAGAAGTTGGAGTAGGTTGAATTCTTTGGTTTCGGGAATGGAATCTAACCTGTGGAAATGAATTTCACCACCATGTAAAAACCAAGCTACCAAATGAACGAAAAATAAAAGACCACCGAAAACGAGAATCTTTTGTAGCCAATGAACTGATTTTTTACTCTCGATAAATGTTCCGATGGTTTGGACTGCATCGTTTCCGGCCACAGAAAACGATGCAATCGCAAAGGAAAACCATCCTAGATAATACCGAGGAAACCCCAGGAAATAACCGGCACAGATCGTAAGAACTAAAAAAAGGGTAAAAACGAAAAATCGAATTTGATCCTTTTTTGTTGGGTGCTGGTAATCTATTTCCTGGTTAAGACTCATGCATTCATATAGTGTTTCGCATATCTCTCCGTAATTTCCTTGCGGTCGAAAAGAATAAACACATCTGTAGTACCAAAAACAGAATCCAGTGCAGGAATTCCACAGATTTTAGCACCCACTCGGAGGTATCCTTTCAAAAGTGGAGGGATATTTTTGGAGATCGATTTTGGATCTTCAACATGGAAATTAGCATCAAACCCAGGGAGAACAAAGTCTGGGTTTGGATACACACGAAATTCTTCTGGTGCAATGGCATCTTTTGCTTTTAAAAATCCGTATGATTGGGAAGCAACTCCAGCATCAGTGGAGTGGATGGATCCACAACCCATCAAGTAGCGAACATTATGTTTATTCATGAACTCAGCAAGACCTTGCCAGAGTAAAGAGATCACTGAACCATCACGGTAGTCAGGGTGAACACAAGAACGTCCTACTTCGGCAATCTCATCTGGGAGATTGTAAATAGAAGTAATATCAAATTCATTTTCACTGTAAAAACCAATTCCGTTTTTTGCATTTTGACGTGTTAAAATTCGGTAGGTTCCAACAATTTTTTTATCATCAGTAGATTTATCGATTACGATTAGGTGGTGGCAGTACAAATCGTACTCGTCACGATCCTTTCTCGTTGCAGAAGATTGTGGCAGACCTTCTCCCATTTCTAAGTTGAAAACTTCGTATCGTAGTGCAAGTGCTCTTTCAATTTCTAGTTGGTTTTCTGCCAACCGAACTTCTAGGATTCGTTCTGTTTTGTTGATTGTATTTGGTTTCATCGGATTTTATCCTCTTGTTTATCTACTGACACGTTAAAATGAATCAGTTACGATCATGTGACAATAAGGTAAAAATCGGATTTTGTTTCCGAGGAGAGAAGTTACATTTTGATTACAATGCTTTGTGTTTATCCTTTATCATGATAAATGGATATTCAATCACTCGGTATAATATAACACCTACTGAAATACTAAGTAACATATACCCGATAAAGTAAATTATATAGAACACTGAATTTTCGAGGTAATCTGGTTTTGTTAGTTTTAAATTTCCGAGGATCGATAAGACTGTCATATGCCAAAGGTAGATAGTAAAACTAATTCTCGCTAATAAGGTCATGGAACTTTTGTATAGCGCACCAATTACTGTATTATACGAAAAATCTTTTAGGTTTAAACAAGCGATTACAAGAGATCCGAAACCTAGATTTATCAAATTATTTTTAAAGGTGACTGCCATAAAAGAGTCATCCTTACGAATCAAATGACTCAAGACAATAAGCAGAAGGAATATTGGCAAAGTGATCGAACTTTTGAGAAATTTCGATTTTAGAATTTCTGGTTTATATTGACTCCAATATGCGATTATGATCCCAACAATGAATGCATCGTAACGAGTTTCAGTTGAGTAATACATTTTTTCAAATTTATTCGTTACGTCATCGGAATAAAAATAGAAAAGTCGAAACAAAAGGGCAATAAAATAAAGTGATCCCAGAAATGTCATCGTATGTTTCGGATACTTAAACAAGACAAATGTCATAAAAAATGGGATACAAAAGTAGAACTGTTCTTCGACAGACAATGACCAAGTATGGACATGAAGATTTTTAATATAATTCCCTACAAATACAAAGTCTGCCCATGAGGCACGAAACATTGACTTCAGGTCAATATACGCACTTAAAATACTTAAGTCAGTAATTCCTTTTTTCTCAATAGCATTTTCGATTAGCAGGATTTGCAAAAAAGTTAAAAGCGCAATCGTAGTAATAAAGAAATAATAACCTGGAAATATTCTGAGAACGCGGTTTCTGAAAAACCTCTTAAAACTCATGTCTTTTCCATTTTTATGTGCCCTGAAAAGTTGTTCAGAAATTAAGAAGCCGCTTAATACAAAAAAGGCATCCAAAGCAGAGGAAAAATTCGAGAAGAAAAGGAAGAGATGCGGGTTAACGATAATAGCGTCTTTCGCTACTGTATGGGTAAAGTGAACCAATAGCACTAAAATTATCCCAATCCCTCGAATCGTATGGAGGCTCAAAATTTCACGTGGATGAGGATTCGTTAGGTGACGGAAATACTTTTTCATGTTTTTGACAATCACTTCCTGGATGATTTCGCATGTCAAGTCCATAGCTTTAGAAAATTGTAATTTAATAAGATATAATTGATTTACATCTGTTAGGTTTTTTTGAGAGTAGTTTTTGAGTTAGCTCATGGAGAAGATTTTGCGGATCATTCTAAAATTTTCAATTCTACTTGCGATCGCATTTTGTTTTCAGAAACTGATCGCATTCGCTAACGCTAACCAGGCTAGGATTTTGTTTGAAAATCTGTCTTTTTCTGCTACAGATCCACCGTTAGTTGGACCTTGGCTTTATCGGGATATTTATTACCAGTTAGGTTGTTTTCTGTTATTGTTAACCACTGCTTTTTTGTATCTTTTTGTTTTGCCTGACACTCTTTGTTTGCACAACACAAGAATGAAAAATCTAGTCTTACTCATTTGGATGATAATTTTTCTGTTAACAATTAAGTTGAAACCGGATACATACTCTCCATTTAAAAAATACCTCGTAATTTCCTTTGCAACTGCCCTTTACCTTGTATTGGTATTTCATCATCAGCTACTTCGGGATTTTTATGAGTGGGTGATTTCTCGCATAAACCTGACCATTTTTCTAATAGTGATGATTAGCACCTTTCAAAGGTTTATCGCATTATATTTTGATCCTTTTTTTCTTGCAGAAGGTGATGACCCGAAAACATACTTTTCTGCGGCAAAGGCACTTTTGGAAGGAGAGGATTTTTTGCAAGGTTCGTTTAGTAGGGGAATGACTATATTTCTTTATTATTGTTTTAGAATGTTTGGTGAAGGGCAAGTCGTTCCGAAAATTTTAATGATTTTAATTGGAGCCGTTGGTTTGTATTGTTTGTTAAGTTTTATTTTGGGCTACACAAAAAAAAAGGCAGTTGTTGTGTTGGTTGGTCTGTTTTATTTGCTTTCTAGCCACTACGTCTCCTTCTCTAATCAGTTTTGGAATGAAAATTTATTTCATCCGTTTTTTTCAATGTATTTGTTTCTGTTTTATCGACTCAAATCTGAATCAAGTAGTTATTCAAAAGTCCTCTTTTGTTTCGGTATTCTGCTTGTTGTTTTTGTTCTAACCGAATTGCGATCTTGGTTCCCTATTGTTTTTATTTTGTCGGTTCTAATATATTTGATTAGCAATCGAAGACGTATTTCTCGAGCAGTTATGCCTATTACTATTTTGCTTCTGTTTTTTGTTATTAATGTTGCATTTAAAGGGAAAGTTGATAGACCATCACCTCTCTTTGCCAGTACTAACATGGAATTTAATTTTTTAGTGGGGAACAATCCTTATGCTCAAGGAACTTATTCTCGTCATTGGTTTACTTATTCTGAAGAAATTAACTTAAGCCAAAATAAGGATGAAATATTTAGGAATGTCCTATTTGCAAATTTAAAAAATCCTAATATTTTGATTCATAATTTATGGAAAAAAACTGTTCTTTGGTTTTGGGGAGCCGGTGGACCTCGACCTATCTCAATTTATTATCAAAATCCGTTGTCATTGTCTCAGACGTTATACCGTTCTCTATTAACTGTATTTCTTTTTATTGGTATATATCGATCTCTAATTGATAAAGATTTTTTGATCGGTTCTATGTATTTAATGATTTTTTCTGTTCATTTAATATTTTTTGCTGATTATCGATTTACTCTCACCGCAATGCCGTTGCAAGCTATTCTCGTTTCTTATGGTCTTCTTTTTATTTGGAACACTAATTGGTTCCAGAATGCTTTTCTAATCCAAAGAAAAATGTAACAGGTTTGAAGGCAGAAAACTACTTAGAGGCATCGAAGCAGCTTTGATTCATCTTTGGTCGGAAGCTGAATACTCTCATTGGATTATAAGAAATGACTGGATTTAGAAGTTTTGTCTTGGCATAAATTGCTAAGTAACCTTTGAAAGAGCAGACAGTAGATTCTTTGTCATTTAGCGTAAAGTTTGGACTATACTTTTGATTTAAGATAAGAGTTTCTCCTTTTGATAAGGAAGCAAATTCAAATTGATCAGGTTTCCATAATTTTGGAGTGACCTTTTCTTTTTTCGTTAATAAATAAAATTCACCTTTGTAATCCTTGTCAGAAATTGTTTGGTTTGTAAAGTAGAAGGTTAAGTTTTCATAGAAATCATTTGTGGATAGGTTTGTGATTAAGGCAGGTAACATTCGAGAATCCGAACCATAATCGGGTACAGTGGCAACTGTGATCGGGTAAATATTTTGGTTTTCAATGCTTAGATTTGGCAAGGGAAGGACAAAGATTTCTGATAAAAACTTGGTGTTCATTCGTTTCGTATCTTGGGTATGAAAGAAGAAACAAAGAATTGTGAGGATTCCTAATACTTTATGAAATCTTGGTGGAACTAAATTCCAAAAATTTTGAAAACCAGCCGCCAAACACCAAACATATAAAAAAACTACACTGAGACTCCAGCGTGGATACACTCGTTCCCAGGAATAAATGGGTAAGTGTTCTAAAACTGACGCTGGTGAATAAGGGGAAATATTTCCCATCATCATCCATAAAACAAGTATGAGTAGAAATAATACTGATGCCATCTTCTTCTTTGTGAAGAAAAGAAGGGGAAAAAGATAAAGTGGAAACTGCCCTAAATAGTTTCCATATTCCCAATACCGATATTGCATTTTAGAAAGAGAATTTGATAGAAGTGGGTGTTGGGAAGAGCCAAAAAAAATAAGATAAATATCATTTAAGGAAAGTGTAAACGTGTCTGCTACAAAGTATCTACCCACTGAATGAATGAATTGAAACATGGGGATCCACTTAAAAGAGAGGAGGATTAAAACAGTTACAGCTAGAATTGTGATGTTTAAAATACTTTGTTTTGGTGACGCGGAAATGAAAATTTCTCGGGAAACCAAAAAGAAAAGAAGAAAAAAACACTGTGTGAGTGGATATATACTTCCTTCGGATAACAATATGTAGGTGATTGTTGCAATGCTAAGACCGATTTCCCAGTTTCTTTTTTGCACAAAGTATAATGTATAAAAAACTAAAGCAGGTAAAAATAAAGCTGGGATTTGATTTAAATGCCCTGCATAAAACTTTTGAAATACAAATCCAGAGAATTGGAATAGAAATACAAAGAGGAGTGAGGTTAAATTGTTGGACTTCGTATAAAGTCGAAAGGAATGGAAATTCAGAAATCCGGAAATGAAAAAGTAAACTAAAAAACTTAGTTTTAGTGCGGTAAGTGTTGGAAAGAAAATAACAAGTAGATGAGTGAAACTTCCTATTTTACTTGTTGGGTTTTCCCAAACAGGAAACCCGGCTCCATAATATGGATTCCATAACGGAAAATTTTGAAATTCTAAAAAAGATTTTCTTAAAAATTCGACATGGAAACTATACATATCCCAGTCGAAACGACCATAAAGGTTGTTTGTTTCGAATAGGACTTTTGTATTCCAAAGATAGAATGTAAAAAATAAAAAAACAAAGGCTAATGGCCTAATGCGCTTCATCCCAGTTCCCGCCAAACTTTCCTTGGGCGACGATGGGAACTTTTAACTTCATTGAAGATTCCATTTCGTCTTTGGCCATTTGGTAGAATTCTTTTTTTTCCTTTGGATCCACTTCGAAAACAAGTTCATCATGAACTTGTAATAAAAGTTTAGAATGAAAACCATTCTTTTTGATTTTGTTTTGAATTTGGATCATCGCTAACTTGATCATATCGGCAGATGTACCTTGGATGGGGGAGTTGATCGCTACACGTTTAGCCGCTTCACTCGCCATTTTGTGTTTGGAATTGATGTCTGGCAAATAACGTCTACGACCAAGGAGGGTTTCCACATAACCATGTTCTTTACAGAATTCAACAATCTCTTCCATATAAGTTTGAACACCTTTGTAAGTGGCAAAATACTTTTCGATAAATTCTTTTGCTTCTTTACGGCTGATCCTTAAATTATTGGAAAGACCAAAAGAAGTAACTCCATAAATGACTGAAAAGTTTACTACTTTTGCTTTATTTCGCATATCGGAAGTTACCTGGTCTTCTGGGACTCCGAAAATTCCTGCCGCAGTTCTTTTGTGGATATCTGCTCCCGATTTGTAAGCATCCATCATTTGTGGATCATTAGCAAAATGGGCCATAATTCTTAGCTCAATTTGGCTATAGTCAAGAGATAGAATTTCGTATCCTTTTTTTGCAATAAAACCTTTTCTGAGTAATCTTCCTTCTTCATCTTTGATAGGAATGTTTTGTAAGTTTGGGTTTGTAGAGGACAATCTACCAGTCGCAGCAATCGTTTGGTTGTAACTGGTATGGATACGACCTGTTTTGGGATTGATGAGTGTTGGCAGTGTGTCTGTATACGTAGATTTGAGTTTTGAGAATTTACGAATCTCTAACAGGTGATCTATGATGGGATGGGTTCCTTGCAAAGATTCCAAAACGGAATGGTCTGTGGAATACCCTGTTTGTGTTTTTTTCTCTGCAGGAAGTCTTAAATCTTCAAATAAAACTGTTTGTAATTCTTTCGTTGAATTGATGTTAAAAGTTCTTCCTGCATAGAAGTGAATGTTCTTTTCATGTTCTTTGATTTTTGCTTCAAATGTTTTAGAAAGAGATTCAAAATATCCTTTTTCTACAGTGATTCCTTCAAATTCCATATCCGCCAAAGTAAGAAGTACTGGCATTTCAATTTCAAAAAAAAGTTTTTTATGGATTCCTTCTTCCATTTTTGGGGAAAGTACATTATGCAGTTGTAGGGTAATGTCTGCATCTTCGCATGCATATTCAGAAATTCGTTCGGGATCAATATCGTATAAATTCTGTTTTTTCTTTCCAGTTCCAACTAACTCTTCGTAAGTGATCGTTTTGTAATTCAAATAGTCTACAGCCATATCATCCATATTATGGCGGCGTTCCCCTGGATTCAAAAGGTAAGATGCTAACATGGTATCAAAATAAATTCCTTTTAGTTCGACTCCATAATTTCGTAGCACTAAAAGATCATATTTAATGTTTTGTCCCACTTTTTTCCATTTGGGATCTGTTAACATCGGTTTTAAAACATTGAGTCCTTCTTCGGGTGAAGGGAGGAGGTGGCTGTAGATGGACTCCGGATGGGAGAAAGCAACATAGTAACCAACCCCAGGTTCCTCGGAAAAAGAAACTCCTAATAATTCAGCAAGCATTGGATCTTGGGAAGTGGTTTCTGTATCTACGGAGATTGGTTTTTTGGGATCCAGTTTTGCTACAATTTTTTTCAAATCATCTAAGGTTTGAATTCGTTTGTAATTTTTTCTGTCAACCGCAGAACCTTTGTTTGGTTTTATTTCGGGTTCTGTATCACTAGTTTCTTTTGATGATTTTTTACCTTTTTTAGTTGTTGTCGATTCGGAAACTTTATCTTTGGAATCTCCATCGCCGGCAATTGGAATTCCCGCTTGTTTGGCAAGATCACGGTGAAGGACATTGTATCCTTCGTCTTTGAAATATTGTACCTTCGCCGGATCATGATAATTCGGTATCTTTAAGTCACTTTTTTTGATATCGAGTTTGAGATTTGTGACAATTGTTGCGAGTTTTCTAGATAAAAATGCATTTTCTTTATCAGCCGCTAACTTATCAATCAGTGATTTGTTTTTTACCTGGTCTAACTTTTTGTAAATGGTTTCTAAGTTTCCAAATTCTTGGATGAGTTTAGCAGCACCTTTTTCACCCACTCCTTTGACACCAGGAATGTTATCGGATGCATCACCCAAAAGACCCATATAATCTGGCACTTGTTCTTTAGTGATTCCTATATTTGTTTCTACCCATTTTGGATCGATCTTTTCAAATTCGGAAACTCCCCGTTTCCCACGTAACATGTGTATGTTTTTGTCGAGGACTTGGTATAAATCTTTGTCACTCGAAAGAATCACTATTTCTTCAAAATCTTTTCCAAATTTTTTGCATAAAGACCCAATGATGTCGTCGGCCTCGATTCCATTCATTTTATACATAGGAAATTCCAAAGCCTTTAACATTTCGTAAATTGTATGAAGTTGAGGTTTTAAATCCTCAGGCATTGGTTTTCTATGAGCTTTGTAATCTTCATACAAATCATTTCTTTCGAGTCTTGTTCCAGGATCAAAGGTAAAGGCAATGTGAGTTACTTTTTCGTCTTGAAGGAGTTTGAATAACATCCTCCAAAATCCAAAGACTGCTCCGCTGGGGAGACCTGTTTTGGAATTGGTTAGGTTGGAAGCTGCAAATGCAAAATAAGCTCGGAAAGCTAATGCATGGCCATCAATGATAAGAAGTCTTCCACTCATATTCCTTCTCCGTACAAAGTATCTCCTAAAAAGGAATAATAGATTAGTTTTGTTTTTTCAACTGTTTTGGTAACAGAAAATCGTTTTACTGAAGATTTGTTGAAAGCTCCGAACTTGGTTCTTAATTCTTCTGATCCAACTAGTTTGTCTAGACCCAAGGCAATACTTTCCGAATCGCCCACCGAACAAACATAAGCTCCTTCATTATGATCTAACATTTCTCCAATCCCACCTCCGTTCGTAGCAACAATGGGAAGAGCCGATGCCATCGCATCCAAAACAGAAGTTCCTAGACCTTCTTCTTTTGAAGTGAGGGTGAAAATGTCGAATAAAGAGAGGAGTGCAGGAATATCTTTTCTATATCCAGTAAAAATAACTTTATTAGAAATTCCTAATTGTTCTGCTTGTGTTTTTAATTTGTTTTCTAGTTTTCCATCACCAACGATCATTAGTCGGAAGTCAATATTCGTTTTCATTTTTGAGATTGCATTTAGAAGAGTTTCTTGGTCTTTGTGATCGACTAAGGCTGCCACATTTCCGATGATGATACATTTTTTTGGAATGTGAAATTCTTCTCTTAAATATTCGTGTGGAGCAGATTTCGAAAATCGTTTTAAATCAATTCCAGAATAAACGGTGATAATTTTTTCAGGTGCAATTTTACTTTCAATCATCACAGCTTTGATTTTTTGCGAAACAGGTAGATAATAATCGTTAGCTGGGTGTTGGTATTTCCATCGTGAGAAAAAACTGGACTTTGGTTTGAAATCCACTCTTCTTGAAACAATCAACGGAATGTTTAAATGGTTTCGTTTCGCAAGTAATGCAAGTGTATGTGCATGTGCTGTATGAGTATGAATGAGTTTTATGTTCTTTGAGATACAGAGGGATCGAATATTCTTATATGCTTTTCTGTCCCATTCCCCACGCATTTCGATTGGTATAAATTCGTAACCGTTCTCTTTGCATTTTGTTTCTAAGGGAGAACCAGGTTGTCCTACAACAATTTGAGGAATTTTGAAATTGGTAAGTCCTTGGACTAAATAAAAAAGCTGTTGTTCTCCGCCACGCCACTCGCGTGAAGTATTGATATGAAGGATCAAATTATAAGTGTTTGGAACGGTCGTATTCGAGTGCGATGATGGAACCCATAACTTTGAATCCCGCCGGTGCTTCGTCTACCATTCCTTCTCCGTGAAACATTACTTTAACGGAGTCCATCATGGCATTGATAATTTTCAATCCTTTTCCCATGTTCTTATGTTTTTGGCTGGAACCATTATAAGGAAGGGTGTCCGGTTTTTTACTTTGGTGATTTTTGATATGGTCGAGGAAGGTACTAAAACATTGAGATTGGTTGGACCGAAGAAGTTCTTTGTCGGTTTCGGGAAGCGATCCTTCTTCCGATAATCCTGATCCATAATCTAAGATATAAAGAGTGAATTTTGAGGAGTCAATCCTCCAGCGACAGATGATGGTTTCATCGCAATGACAAGATACATTGGCAGATACTGCGTTTGTCAGTGCCTCATCAGCAGCAAGTTCAATGTGCATGACATTTTCTGTGTTGAAGCCATTGTCTTCCAAGGTTCGTTTGAGTTCTTTTCTGAAATGTTTAACGGAAGACATGTCAGGAGGTAAAAACATCGCATACGACCCAGGAGAGGGGCATAGCAAATACGGTAAAACTTCTGATGGTGCTGTCAACTGCCGCTTTTTCCCCCTCTCTTACTCATATTACACGAACAAGAGGGAGAAAAAAAGTCAAAAATCCTTTAATTAGGAAATGCTTAGGAAAAAATTTCCTAAATGGAGATCCCGAGAGCCTTTGCTAGCTGCTCCATTCGTTTGAGAAGCTTCTCTTGGCCAAGTAGGCTAAAAAGGATGGGAAGTTCCAAACCATGAGATTTCCCCGTTGTGATGGCCCGAATGGGCATAAAAAGAGTCCTACCTTTTTCCCCAGTGGTTTCTCCTGCCTTTGCCATGGCTTCTTTGTATTCATCTGGAGAGGTGAGTGGTTTTGCTTTCACCGTTTGGTAAAAAGCAGAAACTACCGTCTTGCCATTTCCTTCCAAAATCAGTTGTTTCGCTTCTTCATTTTCAAATTGGAGATTTTCTAAAAAGAATTCTTCGATGTAGGGTGGAGCTTGTATGAGTCTGTCCAAATACACACGCACTGAATCTAAAATGGAAAGGAGTTGTGGATTGGTTCCTATTTTGTATTCTTCTGGAATTTGGCAGTCTTTCAGAAAGGGTTCGAGTTCCTTTCCTAAAGTTTCTATTTTTACATCACGGATGTATTTATTCGACATCCAGTTGAGTTTTGATTTCGGGTTTAGATATTCTGCAAGTCCGAGAAGGGATAACTTATTGAAATCAACTGT
This sequence comes from Leptospira harrisiae, assembly GCF_002811945.1. Taxonomy (NCBI): domain Bacteria; kingdom Pseudomonadati; phylum Spirochaetota; class Leptospiria; order Leptospirales; family Leptospiraceae; genus Leptospira; species Leptospira harrisiae. The sequence continues at coordinate 472,885 of NZ_NPDX01000001.1, forward strand.
TTCCTTTTCTTCTTCTTTGAGTTTTTTGAACACATCAAAGGTAGCAGGGGATTTGGAGCAGCGTTCCACATCAAAGACGGAACAAAGTTCCGCATCACTCATATATTCTTTACCATCAGGCGAAGTCCAACCGAGGAGTGCCATATAGTTTCTCATGGTATCACTGGAATAACCTAAGTCGCGGAAGGCAAGGACGGAGGTAGCTCCCGCACGTTTGGAAAGTTTTTTCCCATCGGTTCCTACAATTTCACTCGCATGAGCAAAACGTGGAAGTGGAAATCCAAAGGCTTCAAATATTAAAATTTGGCGAGGGGTATTGGAAAGATGTCCCACTCCGCGAATCACATGAGTGATTTTCATGAGTGCATCATCGATCACCACAGCATAGTTATACGACGGAAACCCATCGGACTTCACAATAATAAAGTCACCAATGAGTTTGGATTCAAACTTTACTTTTCCTTGGATCATATCATCTACGATGACAATTTTATGAGGAGTTTTGAATCTTACTGTAAAAGGAATTTTTTTCTCAATTTGAGATTGGATTTCTGCATCAGTAAGGTCTGAACATTTCCCATCATAGATGTATGGAATTCCCATCGCATCGGCTTGTTTTTTTTTGCCGTCGAGTTCTTCTGCAGAACAAAAACAACGATACGCTTTTTTTTCAGAGATCAGTTTGTCTGTGTATTCTTTATAAATATGAATTCTTTCCGATTGAGTGTATGGGCCGTTCGGGCCACCCACACCTGGACCTTCATCCCACTCCATACCAAGCCATTTCAAAGATTCTAAAATAATTTTGAAAGATGCTTCTGTGGAACGATCTTGGTCAGTGTCTTCAATACGAAGTAAAAACTTTCCTTTTTTTGCTTTCGCATATAAATAATTAAATAAAGCGGTTCTTGCTCCTCCTACATGGAGAAATCCGGATGGGGACGGGGCAAAACGAGTGCGAACTTCTGTCATTTCATTTCCTCTTTGAGTAAAAAGTCTCCGATCCGTTTATAACCAAATGGTTCTTTTGTTTTAGAAGTAAGTCCATTGGTGTATGGCGGAACAAAGAATATCTGTGTATCATTTTCTTTATAGATTAGTTTAAAAAATAGTTTATCGGATTCTGTTTCGTTTAATTCATAACGAAGTTGTAGATAGTCATAATGATTGGATATATGTTCCGATTTGATTGTACCAGCTTCTTGTTTGGAAAAAACTGTGGAGTTGGCAAAAAATTCCATACTTCCCAAACTATGAGACCAACGACTATCACCGCCAAGTTCGGAACGAATTCCTTCTTCAAGGAGTTGTGCTGTATCCCCACCTAATTCAAATATGTCGAATTCTTCGATGGAAGATTTAATTTCATTGGAATTGTTTTTGTTTTCTAATAGGGAAGTAAGAGTTGAACCCTTGGTTTCTGAAAAATAAGAGTTGGTATAAAAAAAGAAAATACGTTTTTCTGAGTCTTCTTTTTTGAATTTTCCTACTTTTCGATTCCAAATGATCTTATAAGATTCAAAAGGTTCGTTTCCAAACTCAGCTTTGATTTTTGATAATAAGTTACTGTCATAAGCAATGAAACTGAGCTCAATTTTCTCTGCATATCCGACGGATTTGCCAGGTTCCCATTCAATGAATCGGAAGTGAGATGAACCTTCTCTAAAGAAAGTTGAGTTCATTTTTCTAGGTGATTTGATGTATAAAACGGAAGCCGGAATTTCTGAAATTGACTCTCTAGTGATGAGTGATTTCAGGTTCTGGCAGTTGGATCCAGAAAAAAAAATCAAAGTACATAAAAGCCAATAGAATCGGGAGTATACTTGAGTTTCTGGGGACATAGACCGGTGCGTATCGCCAGTCTAAAAAGGGAAAACCGCTTGACAAGTCAATTCACCCCATCCCTGTGTCATTTGGAACCATGAAGAACGAAGAACAGTATCCGAAACGCCCCTTTGAAGACCAAGTGAATGATGACCAAAGGAAATACTCTCGCTATGTATGCGATTCAAGAGCCATTCCGCAAGAAATTGATGGTCTAAAGCCTGTTCAACGGAGGATTTTATGGGCGATGTGGAACTCGGATGCTCGTAACCGCCATACCAAAACGGTAAAAGTGGCAGGACTTGCCATGGGATACCACCCGCACGGTGACCGTTCCATCCAAGACGCCCTTTCCCAAATGGCACAAGACTTTGCTTTTGCTAATAACTATCCGCTCGTACATGGAGAAGGAACTTTTGGTGACGTTCTCGATCCGAATGCAATTGCTTCCCCTCGTTATACGGAAGTCAAACTTTCCGACTTTGCGAAAGATTTAGGATTCTTTGAAAGTTTACCGGACATTGATTATGTCAAAAACTACGATGAAACCGAAGATGAACCCATTCATTTTGTAGGAAAAGTTCCAGTTGTACTCTTAAATAACATCCAAGGGATTGCAACGGGGTTTCGTTGTTTCATTCCTGCACATAAACTCAGTGATGTCATCGATTCTCAAGTGACTTATTTAAAAACTGGAAAACCTAAAAAAGTCACTCCATGGTACAAAGGGTACGGTGGAGAAGTGAAGTTGTCCAAAAATGACAACGGTAGCACTGTGATGTCCACTACCTTCGGATTTAAAAAAGAAGATGGAAAATTGTTTCTCGTTGATGCTCCGATGAACTGGAACCGAGAAAAGGTAGTTAACCATCTAGATGATTTGATTGAGAAAAAAGACAATTGGCTAAAAGACTATGTGGATCATTCCAGCCAAACATTTAAAATCGAACTCGTTGCGAAAAAAGGGGAAGAACCTTCTGAAAAAGAAATCAAAGAACTTTTTTCTAAAGAAAACAATGAAGTTTTAACGATCAACGTCATCACTCACGAGGGAAAACTTCGTAACTTTGTCCCTGAAGAAATTATCAAACGATTCTGTGATTTTAGAAAAACTCATCTCATTCGTCGTTTCAAACGACTCGCAGGTCTCGAAAAAGAAAAGATCGATCGAAATTCGGAACTCATTCGTTTTATCAAAGAAAAATGGAACGAAAAAGTAACAGGGATTAAATCTAAAAAAGAATTCGAAGACAAATTGAAAGCAGCGAAGTTCGTTTATTTCGAATGGTTGAGTTCCATTCCTGTGTATCGAATGACTTTGGAAGAAGTTCGTAAATGTGAAGATGCCATTGTAGAAGCAAAAACAAAATACACAGAGTATACGGCATTACAAAAAGATGATAAAAAACTCACCGGTTTTATGACCGATGAACTTGATGAACTGAAGAAAAAATGGGATCCGAAATAAATAGTTATGGCTCAAAAAACTGAAAAAACCTCAGGAAATTCGCGAAATTTTAAGAAATTATCTCACGTAGAACACGTAAGAATGAGGACAGGGATGTGGCTTGGCCAAAACTCTCTTTCCACTTTCGAGCAACATTTTTTTACCAAGGACAGTGCGGGAACGTATGAAGTGTCCCACGAAGAGTTATCTGACATTCCGGCAAAAATTAAATGTTTAGATGAAGCTTGTATGAACTGTGTGGATGAGTACAGAAAAAACTTAAACGACAAATCCATTCCAGAAAAAGACAAGATGAACAAACTCATCGTACAATTGTCTACTGATCGCAAACGAGTGACCATCCAAGACAATGGTCGTGGAATTCCTGCTGACAATGCAGAAGGGGTTTACCTCCATTTGATGTATGGAGAAAACTTTGATGATATTGCAAAGGAAGATCATGTCGCCGGACAAAACGGAGTAGGGATTTCTCTTGTTAGAATGGTGTCCTCTTTTTTCAGAGTAAAAACCATAAATGGTGGGAAAGCTTATAAAAAGATGTTTAGCATTCATGATGATGCTAAAAAAGTCATTCGTAGTTTCAAACTTCAAAAAGAAGATATGGAAAAAGTGTTTTTGTATTTTGATGAACACGGAACTTTTGCTGACTGTCCTCTACTTTCCGCTGACCAAATCAAACAACTGAAAGCTCCTTGTGACAAAACCGGAATGACAGCAGTTGTGGAAACAGCAAAAAAGGAAGACCACGGAACCACGGTTGAATTTGAATTAAACCCTGCTTATTTTAATAACCTAGATACTACTTTTAACATTAATTTGGTGAAACAATACCTGCAAGACATTGCGATGTCAAATCCAGGACTCGAAGTTGTATTCATTCACAAAACGGGAAAAGAAAAGTACAAATTTAAAAAAGGTTTTGATGAGATTTTTAGTAACTCCGAGATGGTTTACTATAAATTAGATTATGCAGATAAAACTTCTGCTTCACAAATCCATATGGAAACCTATGTGGTTTTGGGCCAAAATAAAAACCTAACATGGGTGAACTCCATTTTTTGCCCACAAGGTGGATCTGCCATCGAGTATTTAGAAAACAGACTTTGTGATGAGGTTCGTAAAAAATCACAAATTGTAAGTTTAGAAAAGAAACTCAATACACAATGTACGCGAAACGATGTAAGAAATTGTTTTCATATGTATGTGAACCTTCGTATCCTCAATCCACGTTTTAAATCCCAAGATAAATCTTACCTCATCAATGACTTAAATGAGGACATCCGAAAGTCTGTGGACAAACATCTCGACAAACTTTTGAAAAAAACAGGTCTAATCGAAGAAATTAAGATGGTGATGGAACGTAGGACCCAGCTGAAACAGCTCGAGGACGCGCAGAAAGGCCTCCGTAAGGCGTCTCGAAACAATATCCCTAAGCTGATGCCTCCGACTGGCAAACCAAACGATCCAGGCCGAATTCTATTTGTGGCAGAAGGGGACTCGGCGATTGCGGGTTTACGCCCTGCAAGAAATCCAAAGTTACATGGACTTTTCCCACTTCGGGGAAAACCACTGAACTGTAAAGGGATGTCTCTTGCAAAGGCTATGCAAAACGAAGAAATGAAAAACATCGTTGCCATCGTGGGCCTTCCTCTAGACCAAAAAGTAAAGTCCATTGATGAACTTCACTACGATCGAATTAGTATCATTACCGATGCAGATTTTGATGGATATGCCATTCGGTCACTCATGTTGTCTTTTTTCTATGAGTATTGGCCCGAACTTTTTGATTTGGGTTTTATCAATATCTCTGCTGCTCCACTTTACGAAGTGGATGTGAAGTGGAAAGATGCAAAAAAAGAAACTGTATTTTGTATTGATGATTCCGACTACGACAAGTTAGTTGTTCGTGTTAATAAACAAGGTGCCGAAATTACTCGTAAAAAACGAAATAAGGGACTTGGGGAAACAGGAAAAGAGGCAATGAAATATGCCGTCGACCATTGTATGACCACCATTACAGTGGGAAACAAAAAGACTGCAAAAAATACACAAGACCTTTGGTTCCACAAAGACTATGCGGAAAAACGTAGGGAAGCAATTTCTGAATACTCAATGAGTGTGATCCAAGACTAATGTTTTTCTTTTAAAACTTTTGCCGACAAACAAAGCCAAACGAAGGGGATTTTTGTAGTTCTTTCCGTTTGGCATAGCGATCACTCCTCATTCCATAGGTCTTAAGGGTTTTCCAATTTATAAGCTTGCCTTCGATTTCTGATTCGTAATTTTTAGGGGATGAATCCTGGGTCTCCTAAAAAAGTTAAGCCTTCAACAAAGTCTTTATCTAAGACCAAATCAAAAGAAAAGGAAGAATCGATTCTACCTTTTCATCCACTGCCTTTATTTTTTCCAATCCCCGTTTCTTTAAATCGTAAATCAAAATCCTTTTTCTTAATTTTAAATATTTTTATTTTTTTTCAATGTTCTTCTCTACAAGAAAAACCCAATGCAGTTTATCACAAAAACTTATCCGCAACAGAAAAAGTGGTTTCATCTAAAATAGAAGAATTGCAGAAATCCGGAATCAAATCCTTATCATTCATGTATATGTTAGGTGATGGTGTAGTCCATTCTGGAACTTTGGGAATAAACAATAAAGACCAGATACATAGGTTTAAAATTGGAAGTATCACCAAACTTTTTACAGGAATTGCACTTTTGCAATTACAAGAGAGAGGTAAACTTCGATTAGATGATCCGGTATCCAAATACTTACCGGAAATAAATTCGATGCCCACTAGAGAGCTAAAATATCGCGAAATCACCATTCGAGACATTTTAACCCACCAATCGGGATTACCTTCTGATTTGGCTTCCGGTTTTTTCCTTTCCCCAGATGCAAAAGAACCTGAGATATTAGCTGCTTTTCGTACCCTCCCACAAACTCTACCTTTGACGGAAAGAAACGAACCTGGGAAAACCCATTCCTATTCCAATTATGGATTTGGACTTTTGGGAAATATCATTGAACGTACATCAGGCGTTGGCATTGAAGAATACTTCCAAAAGAATATTTTTATGAAAGCAGGAATGAAACATTCCACCTTGTTAGAGTTAAATGACGGTTCAGAGTTAGTATCTGGATATTCTGGTTTACTTTGGAAAACAAAAACACAACTGCCTGTGATTCGTGATTTGACGGCAGGTTCTTTATCGACCACCGGGGAAGATATGGGGCTTTTTATGAAGGCATTCTTCCAAAGCAAAAGGGGAGGTGGCTTACTTTCAGAAGCCAGTTTTTCTGAATTCCATCGTATCCAAAACGGCCCTAGTTCCAATTTTCAAATGAAACTAGGTCTTCCTGTTTTGATAGAGGAAATGGTGAGTGGAGAAAAATCCATATGGATTTCCGGTCACTCTGGATCCTTACCACCGTTTTTTGCAGATTTGGTGTATGAACCAGAATCCGAAACTACAAGTTTTATTGTGGGAAATACTCTGAGTTTTGCAACAGGATCCATCCGACCAACGAACAAAGAATTGTTGGAAATTGTATACGAATACAAAACAGGATTGAAATTAGAATCTCCTCCTTTGCCAGAACGCAAAAACCAAAACCGTTTAGATGGTTTTTATGGCCTTTATGTTTCTCCTTTGAGTGTTCACGAAGTAAAACCCGGCAATCCACCTAAAATTGAAATGATGGGTTTTGACTTTGATTTGGTGGAAAAAGAAAATCGATTCGGAACCAACTTACGTTTGTTTTTCGGTTTGATTCCTATAAAAGATAAAACATTAGAATCTATGCGGATCGAATTTGAACCCTGGGAAGGGAATTCTGTTTTTACTTTGTATTCACTAAATGCTGCCAAAGGAAGTTGGGGTTTTGGAGTTTTGGTCCGACCTGATTACCGGTTGCCAGAAAAATCTTTTTTTACAACTTATAAAACGAAGGATCCGTATTCACTCATTTCCAGAGTGGAGCTTAAAGTAGATAAACGTGGATTTATCAATGCAAAAATTTATTATTTGTTAGGTGGTATGGAAAATACTAACCAATTCCCTTGCCAATTAGAATCAGAATCCACACTTCGGATATTAGGTTTTGGTCGCAATTTAGGGGAGAGGATGGATCTAAAAAAAGTGGATGGGAAACCGGTGCTCGTATATTCGGGGATTCAGTTTTTGGGGGAATAAGGGGCAGGGGTAGAGATATACTATTGCCTAATCGAAACTAGGCAATGGTAAGAGGTTGTTAGTCTCCTCTTGCGATCGTACAAATGCTAGTAAAAAGACCAAAAATATTAGTATATTGATAATCAACAGCTTTCACAACCTTGATTCCACCATCTTCTTGGGCACTCTTAATACTTGCATCTCCAACAGTAATTGCATAAGCAATGGAATACGCACAAGCATCTCCAGTTTTAGCTCCAACTTCGGTTGCAGTTGAAATATCCTTATTGAGTGTTACATTGGTGTACAAGTATCCTGGGTTAATTCCATATCCTGGACCAGCAACGGAACAATTGAAAAGGGCAAACCCTATCATCATAACAAATAAAAGGTTAATTTTTTTCATCTTAGTCTCCTCTCGCAATTGTACAAACTCTGCTGTATAAGAGAGTTAACAAAGAAAGTCGTGAATAATCAACAGCTTTCACAACTTTGATTCCACCTTGTTCTGCCGCTGCACCAATGCCACCATCTCCTAAATACAAGATAGAAAGAATACCGTGAGTACAAGCAGTTCCTGTTTTTGTTCCAAGGTCATTTCCAGTGGAAACGTCTTTGTTCATTGTAATATTCTGAAAAAGATATCCCGGTGGTGTTGTGTATTGAACGGAACAATTGGCAAAAAAAACAGCGATGATTAATATACCTAATACTTTAATTAAATTCTTCATTAGTCTCCCCTTGCAATTGTACAAACTCTTGTCCAGAAGCCAAGAAAACCAGTGATTTGGTAGTCTACTGCTTTTACTTTTTTCATATCTACTTTTGCACTTGCTTCTTTAATTCCGCCTTCGCCAGTTGTCATCCAACCCATAATGTTGGATACACATGCTTTACCAGTTTTTGTTCCAAGGTCTGTACCGGTTGAAACGTCTTTATTCAAAGTGTAGTTTTGGAACACTGCAAACCCACCAGTCTGATACCCTGATGAACAATTCACCAAAGCGACTAGAGAAAAAATTGCAATCGATGCTATTTTTAACTTCATATTTGTCTCCTAGGCGACGATTGGAAATTTTCTTGGGATTTCAATCAAATCAAAAAAAAAACATTTATGCAAATAAAGAAAAACTGAACAGTTTGGCGCCTTTTTTTTAATTTGACTTGGGAGTAGGCCTCACATAACTCTGGTCAGATAAGTTCCCCTAATACAGATTTCACGCCAACTTTCGTTCTTGTGTTAGTGTATCATCTTTTTTGATTCACTTCTGGAATTTTGGCTGAAAGCTCATAAGCTCATAAGTTTAGAAGTCCTAGAAAGTGAATGGTGTTCAATAGCCAGAAGATGGCCATTAGGTGCATTTTCCAGCAGAAGCATTTGTAGTTGAAATTTTTACGTTCAAAAGGGGGATTCCGAGTAAAGGGACATTATTTTATTAGAAACAGTTTGCTTTATTCTAAAAATAAAACTGGGCGGAGGGGTGAATCGAACAGATCGTATTTTTTGATGAGGCGTTCTCGTTTGTCTAGTGTTAGTTAGAATCGCAGTAATCGATTATTTTCCTTTCGTAATCAAAAAGTTTTTGACTAAAATAAATCCTTCCGTTAGCCTTCGACCGAATTTGATTCGAAAGTTTCAAAAGGAGAATTCGAAATGGGAAAAAGAATTACCTCAATCCTATTTTTGTCTGCTGCCGTTGTAGCTGTCGCACTGACATCTACTGCTGTAGAAGCAAAAAAATATGGTATGGCTGGTTGTGGGCTGGGAACATACGTGTTCCATAAGAATGACGGTGAGCAAATCTTAGTTGCTACAACAAATGGAATTTACGCTAACCAATCTTTTGGCATTACATCTGGAACTTCCAACTGTACTGCTGACGGTGTTGTGAAACAAGACAAAGTACAAGAGTTGTTTGTAACAATGAATTACGATTCTCTAGGCCAAGAAATGGCTTCTGGGAAAGGGGAAAAATTAGAGTCTCTTGGTAGCCTTCTAGGTTGCTCTAGTGATTCAATTTCAAGATTTAGCCAAGTGACGAAAGAAAACTACGCTAAACTCATCACCGAAGATTCAACTCCCGCAAGTTTACTTTCCGCAGTTAAATCAGAAGTTAAAAGCGATAAAATCCTCGCTAAGTCTTGCTCACAAATCTAAGGAGATATGAAATAAAATGAAAAAGTTAACACTCATCTCCACGATCGGAATCTCTATGGTTCTCCTTGCTTCTCAAATGTCTGCTGCACCTAAATATGGTATGGCGGGATGTGGACTAGGAACTCTTGTCATGCCTGGTGGTAATCAGATATTTGTTGCTACAACAAATGGAACTGCGGGAAGCCAAACTTTTGGGATCACTACTGGAACTTCAAACTGTACAGCAGATGGCGTTGCCCAAAAAGAACATGCACGTGAAATTTATGTGCATATGAACTTTGATAGTTTGGAACAAGAAATGGCAGCTGGTAAAGGGGAAAAACTTTCTAACCTAGCCACTCTTTTTGAATGTAAATCTGGTGCTCGATTCAGCGAAGTAGTGAAAGAAAACTACTCTAGAATCTTCACTGAAGAATCAAAAGCAAACCCTAGTTTGATGTTGTCAAACCTCCATGAAACTCTGGAAAAAGACCAAACAGTAAAAAATTACTGCAAAATCTAAACCTTTGTAAAAAATCAGAACATCCAACCAATTGGATGTTCTGGTGTTTCCTCTGTACCTACTTACTTTTCTTTTTATTCTTTTTACTACTTCGCTTGGGGCCATAGAACCCACCGGCGAACAAAATATACTTGAATTAGATTTTTTAACGTCAAGAAAACAAGGGAAAGAAATCCCCAAGTCTTCCAAAAGCCAACAATACCTTGAAGAATTGATAAACGAAGCGAAGAAAAAACATCTAGCAGAAGAAACTCATTGGTATCGGTTATTACGATTTAAAAAAACTAGGTGGGGGTTTTGGGAAAGTGAAGTCGATAACAAACGTTACTTTCTTTCGGATGAGGGAAAATACCATCCAGAAAAAGAGTTAATCGCAACCCTTCATAGTTTTTTTACAGAAGAACCAATCCCTGAAGGATTACAACACCCGCAGTGTGCTTATCCAGAAAGATACAATTGGCTGAAAGGAAAACTCAAGTTTGATTTTAGTCGACTTACCGAAGTTCAATGTCCACGTTTTGAAATTTGGAAAGAAGCCCTAACTCCCGATTCGATATCTGTTGTGTTTTCATCTTATTACATGCAAGCACCAGCTTCCATGTTTGGGCATACCCTCATCAAACTCAATAATAAGGTAAATGAAAATTCCGAGTTATTAGATTATGGTGTCAATTATGCTGCCAACCCAGGGGAAATGAATGGGTTTGCTTATGCTGTAAAAGGATTAACTGGAGGTTATCCTGGCACCTTTGCCATTTTCCCATATTATTTAAAAGTAAACGAATATAATGATATGGAAAGTCGGGATCTTTGGGAATACAAACTAAAGTTAAAACCAGAAGAAAGAGAGAGGCTGATTCGTCATCTTTGGGAAATGGGTAGAGCAGACTTTGATTATTTTTTTATCAACGAAAACTGTTCTTACCATTTAATGGAAATTTTAGAAGTATCTATTCCTGACTTAGATATTAGTAAAAAAACAGGTTGGATTGTTGCACCCGGTGATACCATTAAACTTTACTTAGCTGAAGATGGCTTTGTAATTTCAAAAAAATATCGCCCGTCTCTATATTCCAAAATTAAATATAAAATTTATGATATGACAGAGGAGGAAAAAATCACTTATTTTGAAATGATACGTTTTGAAAATGCTTTTCTTCCTGAACCAAAAGATAATTTTCGAATGTCTTTAGTTACAGATGCCGTACTTGATACTTATCGATATAGGTATTCAAATCAAACAGAGATCCCAAAACAACATAAAGAATACTACGATAAGTTACTCATTTTTCGAAGTAAACAAAATGATGAATATATTTCAAAAGAACAAATGCCTTTGTCTACACCTCCTGAGGCCTCACACCCATTGAGTCGCGTTGCTACTTCCTTTGGCGTTTCTTCTTTGGGAAATTTCGCTGAATTTAAATATAGAATTGCCTATCACGATCTTTTGAATGTGAGTAAAGGTCATGCACCCAATTCGGAATTGGCTTTTTTTGATACAACGATACGGGCCTATGAAAATCATAAACCAGAGCTTACGTCTGTAAGTGCCATTAAAGTCGCTTCTTTGAATCCCTATAATGCAATTTCAAAAAATTTTTCTTATTTTTTGGATACCGGTATTCAAACGGCCGTTTATCAAAATAACAACGAAACTCTTAGGAAACAAGTTGGAAATTTTGATTTTCGTATGGGTTATTCTTTTTCGAATGAATTTGGAAAAACACCGATGAGTCTTGGAGTCTTAAGTGTTCTTGGTGGATTTAAGACACAAAATGGCAGAATGTTTGAAAATGGAATCCGTTATGGAGGAAACTTAAGTTTACTCTATCAGAATGAATGGGGTGCTTGGAAAATTTATACAGGAGCCACAGCACAAAATTACCAACTGAGCCACAATTTAAATTCTTATTATGTTACTTTCAAAATTCGATATGCATTTTCAAATACACATGAATTACGAGTCGAGGTAAATGGGGAAAGGTTTTATGAAGAAGCACTTATTTCATATCATTATTTGTTTTAGCTTTTTTTTGGTAAACTGTTCCTCGTTGTATTATCATCCAACTAAGGAAACTTATTTTACTCCGAAACAAATGGGTTTTTCATACACACCCACTTTTTTGACAACAAAAGATGGAGTGAAGTTAAATGTTTGGCGAATTTATTCCAAACAACAGGAAACTCCTAAAGCGGTTATTTTACAATTTCATGGGAATGGGCAAAATATGAGTGCCCATTTTTTGTCGCTTGTTTGGCTTGTGAACCATGGATATGAACTGATTGTATTTGATTATAGAGGTTATGGTGAATCCGAAGGCGATCCTGATCCTGAAGATATAATTGAAGACAGCAAACTAGTATTAGACTATGCTTTAAAAGAAACAAGGGAAAGAGGTTCCAAGTTAATTGTCTATGGTCAAAGTTTGGGTGGTGCTATTGCTATGCGTTCGGTTGCCGATTGGAAAGACAAAAACGAAATCGTTTTGCTTTGTGTTGATGGATCCTTTCCATCCTATAGAGAAGTTGCAAAACAAACAATGAATCATGTGGTCTTTCCTCCGATGGGGAATCTATTCTCTTGGGTTTTTCATGATCACACAAGTCCACGCGACGTAATTGCAAACCTTTCTCCCATTCCACTTTTAATCATTCATGGAACCGAAGACACGGTTGTGTTTTTTGAAAATGGAAAACAGATTTTTTGTTTAGCCAAAGAACCTAAAGTTTTTTGGGAAATCCGTGGTGGAGGGCATGTGGATTGGATGAATCTTGGTCGATCAAAGTTTGCAAAAGATTTTTTGGTTTTACTCAATCGACATTTGTACTGATTCAAACTGGGATTCTAAGAAAGTAGGGGTTGAAAGTATTTCTGATAGAGCAGATTCTTTATCAAATTCTTTGAAGGTTAACTCACTTCTGCTTAATTTTGTTTCACTGAATATTTTAAGTTCGAAGTATTTTTCTTCTCCTCTTTTGATTTGAAAAACTTTTGTAACATCATTTTTTCCAATCACATCCAAACGATAAGTTCCCTCAGATAACCGAAGATAACCTAATGAGGCATTCTCAAGTTCAATTTTAAATAGAGGGGTTGGTTCGATTTGGGAAGAAAATTTTTCCGGATAACGTGATAATATACATTCATAGTTCCAAAAAGCAAGAGATGTATGATCTGGACGTACTAAATATAAAAGTCCTGTTTCATTTTCTTTGGATACCAATTTAATAAAACTTTTTTTCGAAGTACACTGTGTCGCCATTTCGATGGAGAACGTTAAAACAAATAAGACAGGTAAGTTGTAAAAAAAAGTTTTACATTTCAAATTCATATTAGTTGTTCTGAGTTTGCGAGAATCCGTTTCTGGTTTCTGTAGTGGGCAATGTAGGTGACAAGAACAAGTGTTCCCACCGGAACCGCAAAATAAATATGAACTTGGATGAGTCCTGCAATCATTCCTAAAATTCCACCTAAGAATTGTATGACGACAAGGTTTCCACCTGTGTTATCCAGAATCATTTTTTCCAAATCATCTGTGTCAAGTGCCATCACTCGTTCTTCAACGAGGGCAGTCACGTTGATATTGTGGACAAATTTTTCTATATTGGTTTTAAGATACACTTTTCCTTCTTCGCTGTACATAAACTCGAGAAGGCGTTTTTTGACCCAATCCACGGCACGAAAGAAATTCTTTTCAATTTCTTCCCAGTTATTCGGATCATCTAAATAGGATTGTAACCTTTCAATTCCGGATGGTAGAAGGTTTTGTCTGGCGTAATCACCACTAGCTTCCAACCAATTAGAAATTTTTCCAGTAATGAATTCTTGAGTTTCTTTTGAATTCAATCGTTCTTGGAGGCCACCCATCATTTCATCCATCATATTCATAAACTGATCTGATGTTTCAGGATCTTTCACAAAACGTTCCAAAAGTTCGCGAATGGCTTCTTCGTTAAAAGAAAAAATCTTTTTTACACCAATTCCAATTTTACCAAGTGTACTTCTTGTTTTTAAATACTCTTCTAAACCTTCATTGAGTAAATTCGCGAGTTTTGGCATCTCTTCTAGGAGCACCACTCGGAGTTGTTTTCCTAGTTCTTCCCGGTTGGTTTCTTCCGTTAGATAGTATGTTAGGCGCTCTTTTGTATAATCCCAAAGTTTTTGCACTTCCTCGGGACGTTCCGCCATCTTTTTCATGGTTTCTTCTGAGAAGTCGAAGATAACTTCTAAAATTTCGGGTCCTCTTTCTTTTAACATAGAAATGATCTTTGTCACAAGCATCGTTCTGATTTCTACGTTATGGATGGCTTCATCAATTTCTTTGACTATTTTTTGGATTCCCGTTTCTACTAAGTTACGTTCGTAGATATAAGTTAAAATAATATCGGGATGAAGTAGATTACTTTGGATACTTTCACCAAGTGATTTCGCAATTTTTGATTTGTTTTTGGGAACAAGACCTGACCAACCAAGCACCTTACCATGTTTAGGTTGGAATAACATTTTGATAGCGAGAAAATTGGTGAAGTATCCCACCATTCCTGCCATAAGAATCACAAAGACAGCATTGACCCAAACATTTCCTTCGTAGTAAAGTTGAAATCCCCCACCTATGATGGAAAAAATAACAAGGAGCCTGCGATACCAGGAATCTAATTTTGCAACATCCATCCTATTCCTCTTCTAACTTTAGATATTTCCCACTCAACCTGCGTAGGAATCCTCTTGGGATCAATTCAGATACAGTAATTGCTCCCTGATTGAAGGAGCCCGTGATACACACTGCTTGGTTATAACGAAGTGCATTTAATGATTCTTCCACAACTACATCGGCATTTTGCCACATAAAAGATGGGTATTTGGATTTGCTAATACCCGCTCTTTGGTGGAAGTCGGAATGTGTGAGTCCAGGGCAAAGAGCTTGGACATAAATTCCATGAAGTTTTGCTTCTTCATGAATGGACTCTGTAAACGATTTTACAAAAGCTTTGGTGGCTGCATATATCGCACTACCTGGTGCGGGCAAATAACCAGCGATAGATGCCACATTAATCAAATATCCCTTTTTATTTTTTTTGAAACGGTTGAGAGCAACATGACTTAAGTGAACTAACGTTTTTACATTTAGATTGACTTCATCTAATTCTTTGTCGAGTGGCAATGCGGCAAATTCACCGACAGTTCCAAATCCTGCATTGTTGACTACGAGTTCTGCATCTTTATCTTTTGAAATGATATCTGCGAGTTCCTCTACATCTTTTTTTTTGGTAAGATCCAAAGCGAAGTATTTTAAAATCCCTCTGGATTTCGGTTCTAATTCTAAAATTACTTTTTTTAAATCGGATTCCGTACGGGAAATTAAAAAGACATTATAGTCTTTCGCAAGAGCACGAACAAATTCTTTTCCAATTCCTTGGGATGCGCCAGTGACATATGCATTTTTCATTCAGTTGGATTCCTCTTCATCAGGACAGCTGTGGATCCGTCCGGATAGTATTTTTTACGTCTCTCTAATTCAATAAAACCGACGGACTCATAAAGTGTTATGGCAGCTGCATTCGATTCTTTCACTTCCAAAAAGAATTCTTTTTTCGGAAATTCTAGAAATAGTGCAAACAATAGTTCTTTAGCCAAACCTAACTTACGATAGTTGGGAAGAGTTGCGATCCGAAAGATTTCAATCTCCCAAGGAGTTTCACAAACAAGAGCATAACTCTTTGTTTCCTGATCTCCCAAACCAAAAGCCACATGGAATTCAAGGTGAGTTTGGATCATTTTTTCTGTCCATTCCTCACCAGGAAAACATAGAGATTCCCATTGGAGGAGTGGGGAAATATCGGATTCACCCAGCCTTCGAAAACTATGAGACATAATCACATTTTTTTCTTTTCATCCAAAAGAAAGAAACTAAAATCGAACTGATGGGCACAAAAAACAGCAGGTTTTCTTTGGTTTCCTTACCACTGGCGATTCTTTTTCTCCTGCTTGGATTTAGTTTGTCTGGTTGTGACTATCTGAAGTCACTCACGGAATCCAAATACCGCAAACGAATTGGTGGGGAACTTCCCTCCGAAAAAGACATAGTGAATTGGAAAGAAAAGTTGGCTTTGGAAGAAGCGGAAATCGAAGAAATGGACAAACGGATTCGAAAAATGGTCCAAAAGTCCAACCAATCGGCAGCCCTTTCTTGGAAAATTGCCAGGGCTTATATGCGAGCAGGTTCGGCGGACTTAGGTGCCCGTTATTATGAAGAGGCCATTGGTGAAACTCTTCCCAATTCCAAACAAGGTGGATTTGAAATCCATTCTTATGAATCGGCCTTGCCATTTTTTGAGAAAGCCATCCAGTCTGGAAAGCTAGATAAACAGTTGTTATATGAAACAGCTGTGGCTTATGCGAATGCTTCCAAAGATATGGGTTGGGAACCTGTGAGACGAAATCGTGCCATCGGACTTTTTAAACAACTTTCCAAACTAGACAAAGAAGATTCTCGGTTTCCTTTTCAATTGGCTCTTATATATTTTGATTCTTCTTTGAAGGATGAGGCTTGGAATGGAAACCTTTCGAATGGGTATGATGAAGTAGAATCGGCCTTTTCCCTTCTCGATCAAATTTTACGCAAAGAGCCATACAATGTTCCCACTCGGTTTGCAAAGGCCAATTTTTTATACCAAGTGGGAAAATCAAATTTAGCTTATGATGAATACTCGCGGATTAAATCTGTATTAGAAGAGATGAAAGAAAAAGGAACCATCCGTGAACCATTGGATGAAAATTCATCTTACCGCAATGTCATAAAAAACTTAAACCAATTGGGGGCCCAAAACAAATCAAACTGACCTCTTAAATTGTGGTTGTTTCGATTTTAGGCCATCCTCGGATTACTTCTTTTCTTCGCCGAACAAAAATTTGGCGAAACTTCAAATCTTTTTCTGAACTTTATCTTACCCTCCCACAGTATTTTGAAGAAGATTTTTGGAACCAATGTCTGTCGGAATGTATCCAATGGGAAAAATCAAAAGATATTCATTGGAAACTCGTTAGTTTTTATGACCCTGAATATCCAAAAAATTTAAAGGAAATCTACGATCCTCCTTTTGTTTTTGTTTGTTTGGGAAATGTTCAATTATTGCAGTCTTCTCTTGTGGCCATTGTTGGAACAAGGAAGTCTTCGCCAGTTTCCCTTTCTGCCACAAGGAAACTCGTGGAATTACTTTCGATAAACAAAGATTTGGCGGTTGTTTCGGGTATGGCTCTTGGGATCGACCGGCAGGCTTTTTTTTCTGCTTTGGATTTAAATGTTCCTGTGATTGGAGTTCTCGGAACTACTTTGGGAATGGAATACCCACCGGGAAACCGGGATCTTTACAAACGTATCAAAGAAGATCCAAACCAGCTTCTGATTACCGAATTTTTACTCAAAACAGAACCTGCGAAATGGACATTTCCCAAACGGAACCGTGTTATCTCTGGTCTTTCGGACAAAGTGTACATTATGGAATCAGGCAGAAAATCAGGAACCATTTCTACGGCCTATAGTGCGATGGAACAAAACCGTGAGATCTTTGTTTTTGATCATCCGAAACAATTTGATAACGAAGGAGGAAAGTTACTCATAAGACAAGGTGCGCAAAGGTTATTTTCGGAAATGAAAATCCCAAAAGAAAAAATGATTTTGGAAAGTAAGGAGATGAGTTATGAAGAATGGAAAAACAAACGCACCATCCCTTCTGGAATTCGAAGAGATGGTGAATGGGATTTAGACCTTACCCTTTAAACACAAATCCTGCTACAGTGGCTAGGACATAAATAAAAAGTAAAAATACACCAAACGGTCGTTTGATTTTGTCTTTAGAGAAAACAATCCCTAAACGAAATAACACAAGAACGATGAGCATAGAAGGAAAGTAGAAGGTAAAAAAACTTACGGGAGCTTCGAGTCCGTTTTTTGTCACAGCTGCAGCGGCCCCGGAAACAAAGAGAACATTCAAAATATCCGCTCCAATGATATTACCCACCGCAAGTTCAGAATGCCCACGACGAGAGGCTTGGATGGCAGTCACTAGTTCTGGAAGGGAAGTTCCAAATGCCACGAGTGTGGCTCCAATGATGGAGTCAGGAATGGACAGGCGAACGGCTGTTTCTTGGACAGACGGGATGAGAACCTTGGAAGATAAAATGACCAAGGTAATGGCAACTACTAGTTTTAATAAAACAATCCAAAAAGGAGATTCATCATACTCGGTTGTGGCATCAATTCCTGCTTCGACTTCCCCTGGTTTGGATCGAGACCAACGAATGCTTAAATAAATATAAACAGCAAGTAGGATTAAAAATACAAATCCGGTTCCTTGGTCAATTCGTCCACCAGTAGAAAAAACGGATGTTAGGTTTGTCCAAGGTAGGGCCGCAAACACAAGTAAAAATCCGGCGAGGACTTGGATCCAACCTTGGCGATTGACAAGTCGTTTGTCAATGTCAGGTGGGGAAATGAGGATGGCGATTCCTAAAATTAATCCTGTATCGCAAATGATGGAACCAACGGCATTCCCAAGTGCAATTCCTGGATTTCCTTCCAAAGCGGAAAGAACCGATACGGAAACTTCTGGAAGGGTGGTTCCCAAACTCACGATGGTGGCCCCAATGATCATTTTGGGAACTCCCCATCTTGTTGAGAGAGAAACTGCCTCATCGACAAGTACGTCAGCGGCTTTTCCTAAAACAAGGATGGAGCCAATGATGACGAGTAAAAGAACTGGCAAAGGAAGGGTTTGAAAAGTTGCAGTAAGAAATGCATCCATGGATAAAGGTCAGAATATGGAAAACTTCATCCGACTGCGACTCTTTCTTTGGGTAGGGACCCTCGGATTTTTTTCTCCGGTACTCGGAGAACCACGATTGCCCAAGGAACCAAACCTTCCCTCCATCCCTTTGGAAGAATCCAAAGAACCAAGAAATGCTCGTGGAGACAAAGATTCTTCCGAATCAAAAGTTTTAAACCTGACTCTTTGTGATGGACGAACCGTTCGTGGCGAGTCGTCTAGCGGCAGTCAGTCGATGGCTTTTGAACATTCAAAAGATGGAATTCTTTATAAAAAGAAATTGAATGTAAACGAACTGGACTCGGTGCGGATTGACTCTTGGGAACTGAAACAAAAACGAGAAGAAAAAAAAGGGATCACCTTTGAAGTGGTTCCTAAAAAAATCCGAATCCGTACAAGGAATGGAGAAGTGTTTTATAAAGAAACTGGTGTTTCCGATTTAAAACTTCTAAACATTGAAATTAAAAATAACAATGGAGAAACCACTCTTTTTACCTTTTGGGTAGATTTGAAATACCCTGATGGCAAGTGGTATTCTGGATTGCCTACATTGAAACCAAACCAAGAATATAGGGAAGATTGTTTGAAAGATGTAGTGAAGATGATTGAATGGGAGTAAAACAACTTCAGGCTAATTTGTTTGGCCTGAAGTTGGGATTTGATTTTTTATTCAGATACACAATCCACATAGTAAGTCACAATTCCGGATTCTGATTTTTCTTCCACAAGGCCGTGGATATCAGTTTCAAAACCTGGGAACTTAGAGTTAAACTCCCTTGCAAATTGTAAGTAACGGATAATTGTCATGTTGAACTTTTCTCCTGGAATCAGAAGTGGAATTCCTGGAGGATAAGGTGTTAGTAACACAGAAGTGATCCGTCCTTCCAATTCATCAATCGGAACTCTTTCAATGTCACGGTGTGCCATTTTGGAAAAAGCTTCCGAAGGTTTCATCGCAGGAATCATGGGACTCAAATACATCTCCGTTGTTAGGTGAGAGATATTATTTGCCCGGTAAACTTCATGCATGGATTGGCAAAGGTCACGTAATCCAATCCGATCGTATTTAGGATAAGTTGTCGTAAACTTTGGCATCACACGCCAGAGAGGTTGGTTGGAATCATAATCATCTTTGAACTGTTGTAATTCGGTAACCATGGTATTCCATCGGCCTTTGGTGATTCCAATGGTAAACATGATAAAGAAACTATAAAGACCAGTTTTTTCTACAATGATTCCATGTTCTGCTAAGTACTTGGTGAGAATGAGAGCAGGGATTCCCCAATCAGCAAATTCTCCTTCCACACTCATCCCCGGAGTGATGACAGTTGCTTTGATGGGATCTAACATATTGAATCCTTCAGCAATATCACCAAACCCATGCCAACGATCATTGGCTTTCAGAATCCATTCGTCTCTTTCACCGGCACCTTCTTCAATGAGAGCCTCAGGGCCCCAAACGCTAAACCACCAGTCTTCTTCGAGTTCTAAACCTACTTTTCGCATAGCACGTCTGAAATCGAGTGCCTCTTCAATGGATTCTTCTACGAGTGCATTTCCACCGGGAGCTTCCATCATGGCTGCAGCAACGTCACAAGAAGCAATGATCGCGTATTGTGGACTTGTGCTTGTATGCATTAAAAATGCTTCGTTAAAAAGGTTTCTATCTAAGGTTTCTTTTTCACTGTTTTGCACAAGGATCTGGCTTGCTTGGGAAAGACCTGCCAGAAGTTTGTGGGTGGACTGGGTGGCAAAGATCATACTTTCTTTTGGCCTTGGCCTATCCGATCCAATGGCATGCATTCCCGTATAAAATCTATGAAAGGATGCATGTGGAAGCCATGCTTCATCAAAATGAAGAGTTGAGATTTTTCCGTCTAACTCTGATTTGATGTCTTCTACATTGTAAAGAATTCCATCATAAGTACTTTGAGTGATAGTAAGAATTCTTGGATTTCCTTTTACTTCTTTGGCAAAAGGGTGTTCTGCAATTTTTTTCTGGATGTTCTCCCATTTGAATTCGGATTTAGGAATGGGTCCAATGATTCCAAAATGATTTCTTGTGGGCATTAAAAAAACAGGGATGGCTCCCGTCATGGTAATGGCATGAAGGATACTTTTATGACAGTTGCGGTCAACAATCACAACGTCGCCAGGGGCAACCGTACTATGCCAAACAATTTTATTGGATGTAGAAGTTCCGTTCGTAACAAAATACAAACTATCACATTGAAAAATCCGTGCGGCATTTCTTTCACTGGCAGAAATAGGGCCTGTATGATCCAGAAGTTGTCCTAGTTCATCCACCGCATTACAAACGTCAGCACGTAACATGTTCTCCCCAAAAAATTGGTGGAACATTTGGCCGACGGGGCTTTTTAAAAAAGCAACTCCACCCGAGTGACCTGGGCAATGCCAACTATAACTTCCATCATGTGCATATTGGGTGAGGGCACGAAAAAAAGGAGGAGGTAAACTATCTAAGTAAGATTTGACTTCTCTATGAATGGCACGGGCCATAAACTCTGGTGTGTCTTCAAACATATGAATGAAACCATGGAGTTCTTTTAAAATACTATTAGGAATATGACGACTGGTTCTTGTTTCCCCATAAAGAAACAGCGGTATGTCGGCGTTTCTATGACGTACTTGAGTCACAAAGTCTTTGAGTTGGCGGAGTGCATCAGGAACTTCACCTTCTGTTTCTGGAGTGAACTCTTCATCATCAATCGAAAGAATGAATCCACAAGCCCGACTCTGTTGTTGCACAAAACTCGTCAAGTCTCCGTAACTGGTCACACCCAGAACTTCAATCCCTTCGCCTTCTAAGGCCTTTGCAATAGCTCGAATGCCAAGACCACTGGCATTTTCGGAACGAAAATCTTCATCGATGATGATGATAGGAAATTGTACGATACCGTTTTGATACATCAACTCCATAGGAAGAGCGACCCCTAGGGAATCAAATGATTTTAGTTTTTAGACCCGTTTTTTCGGAAGGTATTTATAATACTCCATCTCAACTGTGTTGATGAGGTAGGTGTAGTACTTAACTAGTTTTTTATCAAATTTCTTTTTGTTCATCTCTTCTCTGTAGTGGTCGGCAAGTTGGCCACGAAAGAGCGCAGACTTCATGTCGTTACGATTGATGAGAATGGTGTTTGGAAGATCCCGAATGGCTACATCGTCAGGAATCACAATGGTAGAAACAGATTGTAGAACTGCATATTCCACAGTAGAAGCCACTTTGTCGTCATCCTTTTCTTTACCGAGAGTCATATTGTTACGTTTGATATTGTCCAAGTTTTCGTAGATCCGAGAACGTAAGGATTTTGGGTCCAACACTTTGTCGGTGATTTTGTTAAATCGTTTAGGAAATACGAAGTTATCTGCGGCTTTGTAGATATGAGAGAGTTTTTCTTCTTTTTTTGAAGTTTCTACTTCGTCTTCATAAGAAGAGGAGGAACTGGAATTGTAAGTTGGTTTTCCCCAATCACCAATTCCCGAAAACTTTCCGGAATTTTTGATGTCTTCTCGGATCTCTTCTGTGGATTTTTCACGGAAGTAGATGGCTGCCATAAACCCAAGCACAACAGAAAAGGGCACACCAAAAAAGATTGGCATCGCCGAACGAAGGTAATATGCTCCGGTGATAAAAATGAGTGTGCTGACTACAAATGTTAAAATGCCTGGAACCGCATTGAATCTTGAACGAATTTCATTGGAACGTTCTTTTTCCAATTCTTCCACTTCCATGTTTTTGACATCGGCGTTGAGTTTTGCTATGATTTCAGGTTTTAGTTTGTTATTGAGTTCTGGGTGTTTGGGATTGGAAAGTTTGTGGTTGATGATTTTCGCATAACCCAATTGTTTTTTGTATTCAGGATTGGTTCTGCCTTCAAACGCTAGTTTGTGGATGACTGCAGCCATATAACCATGATCCACTACATAATAAACCGACCTTCCATCAGGTAGTTTTTCTTCATAATAAGAATGATCAGAAAATACATCGTCTTTCAAACGTTTGATGTATTCGTTTACTTTTTCTTCAGAAGTGATTCCTGCCTTTGCAACTTCTTCTTCAAAATCAATTCGTAAGAGGGTGTTGTGATTTTTTGTATGTTCTGGTATACGAGAGATGACAGCATTTTTTACAGTACCATAAATGTTATCATCTTTACGCGTGAGAACGGATCCCTTTTCTTCAGAAAGTCTTTTTAAAATTTTCACACTTAGTTCAATAGTTTCTTTGATTGAAAGAGATTTGTTAGCTTTTTCTGTTGGGTAAGGAAAGTTTTCAATGATTGATATAAACTTTTTCACTTCTTCTTCTGGATTCATTTTGGATTCTGAAGAAGAAAATTTAGGTTTGGAAATGTAATCACTAAAGGTGGCAAGAAAAGATTCATACTTGGCGTCCTTTGCCAGTTTGGTGAGTTGATCTTTAGTGAAATGTTCCAATCCATTCATTTGGGCGAGGATTTGGTTCACAACTTCAGGTAATCGTTTGAAACTTCCATCGGGTAAAATATTTAATTCATCAATGACAATATGATAGTCCGCAAGAATGGAGAGTGCTAAATTTTGTTCTCTTGCAAAAGCAGTAAAGTCTTGGAGAAAGTCTGGCATCGGTATATATGGTAAATTTCCAAACCCCTTTCGCACAAGTGAGGAAACTTCTGCTTCGAGAGATCCAAGTTTAGGATAGAGCCAAGTGTTTCCTTCTTTGTTTTTTTGTAAGAGAAGGGCTCCAGGATTTTCTTCATCCCAGTTCCTTCCTTTTTTTGCGCGGTTCTCAAGTAACACTTTGATGAGTTCTTGTGAAAAACGAAAACAAGCTTGCCTATAAGGTTGAGTGTCCGTTTTATTTTCGTTTTGCGGTGCAATGAGTGCAATTTTAGAAGAGATTTTACTGCCCGTACGAATGAGATATGGATAAGCGTAAGCCGCTCTATTTTGTCCCCGATGGTCAATGTCTAAAATTTGCCTTAGTGCATGATGGATCGAACTTTCGGACCGGCCTTGGGATCCGAGGTTAGTGTATTTTCCTAAGGCTTCGGGAAGTTTATCCACCGTCAATAGATACGATGCGTGTTTTTCTCTACTTCCATGTTTTTCGACACGTTTGTGCCAGTCTTTCAGTTCATCTAAGATACAACGCGCTGTAGGTGTGAGGCTTCCGACCGAATCGGACAAAAAAATGTAAGACTGTGCAGAGGGTCTATCATTGGAACCTTCGTCTTTAGACGAGGGGTTCTCTAAGACTGTGTCTGATAGATCAATGCTGTCTTCACTCATTTGGATTTCGTTTGCTTAGAGGCCACAATCTCCGCAAGGATATGGGCTCCCCTGGCTAATTCTTCTTCAGGACGACAATATGTCAAACGTATGCAATCTTGGGTATGCGAAAAATCTGAGTTTAACCCTGGAAAGAAATAATGTCCTGAGACAATGAAGAGGCGTTTATCTTTACAAAGGTGGTAAAGTTTGTGATTGTTTACTGTTAACTTGGGGAAACGTATCCAAAGGAAAAAGCCACCCATTGGTTCATGGATTTCATATTCGACTCCCTGTTTCTGAAATTCTGATTCAAAAATAGAAACAGCCAGCTCTCTTTTTTTGTCATAAAACGGACGTAAGACGTTTTTTGAGAGGTCTTTGAGGATGTCCTTACGAAAGAGAATGTCCATCATATAAACACCTAAATTTCCCACAGCGAGATTCCCTACAGCAGCATACGATGATAGGGTTTCTATTGTATCGGGATTCGAAACAATGATTCCTAATCGAACCCCAGGGAGTCCTATTTTGGAAAAACTAAGGGAGAGAGTCCTTCCTTCTTGGTAATGGACTGGTTCTTCCGATCCAATCAAATTGGGAAATGGATTTCCATAGGCTAAATCAATGAGAAGGGGAAGATTTTGTTTTTTGGTTTTTTCTTCCATCCATTCAATGTCGTTGTTCGATAAAATATTTCCTGTGGGATTTGTGGGACGAGACAGGGCCACACAACCAATTTCAGAAAGATCAAATTTTGTTTTGTTTAACCCATACCGAAATCTATGTTTTCCTGTTGATATGACTTCTGGTTCGGTTGCATAAAATGCATCAGCCTCAATGGACTGATCCGCATAACCGATGTATTCTGGAACAATTGGCAAAAGAATTTTTTTAAAACTCCCATCTTTCATTTTTCCCGAATGGATGTTGAGTAAATAGGAATAGGCATTTTGACTGCCGTTAAAAAAAGCAATATTGTCTTTGGTAAGACTCGCACCTAAAAGAGGGGATAGGGATTCCGCAGCAAGGGAACGAAAACGATCATTCCCGATCGGAGCTTGGTAATCGCCAAGAAGGGCCGAAAGGCACGGGTCATTTGCCAGTTCACGAAAACATTCGGCAAAAATTGCCTCAGCGTCTGGGATGTGGGCAGGATTTCCTCCGCCTAGGAGTATTTCCTCCGGGTGGCCTGTCACTTGGCCCAAATCCTCCATCAGGGAGCGGATTCCTTGGTTTTGGCGGAGGCGGCTGGCCCAAAGGGAAGAGGGAGAATCCATCATGGGGGTCATATTTCTGAGACTTCCTTCTGCCAGAACCATTTTTCCAATGAAATCCTAAAATTATGTTCTCATTTCGAAAAATGAAGTGACATAATACGGAAATCGGCTATTTAAGTGACATAATATAGAGGAGTGCTGTTGGATGAGCACCGAAACAATACAAAGACCTGTTCGAAAAGAAAAAGATATCGAATTTTTTAAACCTACCCTTTCGAGGGAAGACCTGAAAGGTGTTTTAGAATGTCTCGTGGACGAACACCTTTCTACTGGTGAAATCGTAGAAAGATTTGAGAAAACGTTTTGCCACACCTTCAAAATCAAACATGCCATTTCTTCTAATTCTCTCACATCGGCATATCATCTAGCATTACTCGCATTAGGTGTAAAAGCGGGTGATTCCGTTTTACTTTCTAGTTATGCACCGATTTCGGCATTGGATGCCATTTTTCTTTTGCAAGCAAAACCTGTGCTTGTGGATTTGAAACGAAATTCCTTTCATCCATGTCCGGAAGAATTCCTTCGCAAAAAAAATGAATCCGGTGCACGTTTTGCACTTTTTGATCATGGTTTTGGATCACTCATTCGCATTACAGATTATTCCATCGAAGGTTTGGAAGTGGTAGAAGACTTTACAGAAGCCATCGGAGCTACTTCAGAAACGATCACGGTAGGCAAACAATCCAAAATTGCAATATGTGGACTTAGTGCTGAGAACATCATCACCACTGGTAATGGTGCCATGATCATCACTTCTGAAGTTTCGCTTTCCAATGCAGTAAAATCTTATAAGTCGGGATCATCCGCCAAACGTAACTTTGGTGAACCTAAGTATGATTACAATTTGGTGGATTACCAAGCGGCTTTAGGAATTGAACAACTCTCTAAATTGGGTGTCATCTTAGAACGTAAGAAAAAAATTGCCTCTGCGTATTTACAAGCAGTACAAAATTCTAGATTAGAAACTTATTTCCAAAATCCAACAGAAGATACCTTCCAAAGATTTCCTATTGTTGTTTCTGGCCAAAACCATGAAGAGATCCAAAGATATTTTAAATCCATCCATATTGGAACACAAAAAACGGTAGAAGAACCTCTGCACCGCGTTTTGGAAGAAAATCATTTGGAGTTCCCGAATGCAGAGCGACTCTTCCAAAGAGGGCATTGTATCCCTATTTATCCTAACCTAACAAAAGATAATGTACAACGGATTGCGACTGCCATCCGACGAATCTATTGATTGGTCCCATCACTTTATTTTCTAGACTCATTATTTGAGTATAGATTATATCCAAAACCTCTGAATTTAGATTCCTCCCTCAAACGGAGGAATCGGTGTTTGGAGAAGATGTTTTTTCCCATCACAAAAACCGAAGACTTTGTCCTAGTCGAAGAACTACCGAGCGATGAACTTTATACACACTGGAAAAACTCTGGCCTCACTCCAGGCACTCCTATCCAAGAAGGGGATTTACTTGGTGAAGTTTCTCTTGTAGAATGGGGATGCAGAAACGAATGGTATGAAGGTAGACTTTTAGAAGATCCGGTTCGTATCGAAACCTCTCGTTATCTCAATTCAAAAATCACACAACTGGATTTTCGAAAACACCATTCACCTTTAGCGGCTAAGGTAATTACTTCCGAGGAACACTTGTTTGCTGAACTGGAAGAGGCAAAACTTCCTATAGTTCTTAAAAGTGAATTTGGTCTTGCTGGTCGAAATCATATAATCTTTAAATCAGCTTCTGATTCTTGGAAGATGGCTCAGGTAAATAAAAAACTTTTTGGGTTTCCTATCCTTGCAGAATCGTGGGTGGGAGAGGAAAGGTTTTTTGATTTTTCCACACTCTGGGATGTTCGTGATGGAGAATTCTTTTATTTAACTTCTACTACAATGCTTATCGATAAAGAAGGAGTGTTTCGTGGGATTCGAATCGGAGGAACAGAGCTTCCTTATTCAGCTCACTTTTTACCACCTGTAATGGATCTTGTAAATGATACCAAGGGACTCGTTCCTAAAGAGTATTCTGGGCCGTGTGCTATCGATGGATTTTTATTCAAAGAAGAAGGAAAGGTTCAAATCCAGCCGGTCTCGGAGTTTAACTTTCGTTATTCGATTGGGCGCATTTTGTGGGAAGTGAGAAAAAAAAGAAACCCAAACGGGGAAGTGGTGAGTGGAATTTTGATTTTGCCTTATCCCAAACAAGGTTCCCTTGATGAGTGGTCTACCATTGCACGATTAGAAAAAGAATTAGGCATTCATTTGATACTCTTAACGCCCGTTAGAGACCTTTCAGGAAAACCATACCAAAATACTGTTTTGTATTTTGAAACCACGGAAGAAAAAGAACCTTCCGTGGTGGAATCCATTTGGTTATCCTGGATGGATTGATTTTAGTTATAATCGTCTTAAATTAAACTCCATCCCTATTGGAAAAAAACTCATGTTTTTCGTTGATCTCAAGGATTGGATCCGATGGATTTCCTCGTCGTTTGATTTCTAAAATATCTGTGTTGGTGAGGGGAAGGGTTGCCTCTAAACTAACAATGACTTTGTCCCCTTTTTCTGTCCAAGTGCACAACATTTTTGCAGTTTCATAACCCATCTCACATGTTCCATCATTATGCAGTTGGATTCTTGCTATATTGGATTTTGTTTTCCACTTTCCTATGGCCCAAGTATTTTTTGGAGGGATGAGCGCCGAACCTGCTTGTTCTGAATTGAAAACAAGTTCTGCAATGGCAGTGTTTTCTGTATTGGTCCCTTTATAAACCTCTTGGATGGTAAGAGAAATTTCTTTGGCACGAAGTTCGGATTTGAATTCGATCATTTGGAGTGACAAACTATCTTTCAAAGTGACTACTTCTTCGTTGCCATCCTCTGTTGAAATTTTTAGTTTTTTGATTCTGTTGTTGGCAGCCCAAAGTTTTGGATCACCAAACCCGTTATAGATGGATAAGGAACGGAAACTAATCGGTGTTTTGTATTTGATTTGTAAGGTTTCTCCGATACCTTCCCCATTTGCCCCTTCGACCCAACTGGTTTTGAGTTTTCCATCCATTGCAAATACGGGAGTGTATTTTTTTGATTTTGGTTGGAGTTGGCTCGAAGAAGTGACACTCGGAGGATTGAGTGGTTCTGCAAAAAGGGGCAGACAGATGGCGATTATTAATAAGTATGTTTTGGGATTTAGAAAAGACATACACAAAATCAAAAGTATATAAAATTTTGATCAAGTAGGAAATAAAATTTATGAATGAGTCATGGGAATTCTGCACAGTCTACGTTACTTTTTCCACAGAAGAAGAAGCAAAAAAAATAACCAATCAAGTTGTCAGCGAACGACTTGCGGCTTGTGCCAATACCATCAAAGGTATGGATTCTGTTTACATTTGGAAAGGCAAAATTGAAGAGTCTTCTGAAATTGTATGTTTATTCAAAACAACAAAGGATAAGTTAAATCAATTAACGCATAGGATCAAAGAATTACATTCTTATGATACTCCCTGCATTGTGGTATGGCCAATAGTTTCTGGGAATCCTGACTATTTGGATTGGATTCGGAATTCTTTATAGAACTCTCCGATTCTATCGAATATCAATTCAAACCCTAATTCTTTACGCCAAGTGAGAAACGACTCCGGCATTTGAACAGAAGCAAACCAAGGATAGGCAGGTGAGTCCTTTGGTTCAGCTAACATTCCCATAAGACTTGCCATGGTAAGATCCACTCTTCCGAAGGAAGTTCCGTTAAAGAATTTTCGAGTTTTGTAAATTTCGATTAATTCTTTAGAACATTCATCTAACAATTGTTTTACAACTTCTAAGTTTTTAGGTGTGATTTTATATCTTCTTTTGAGAGAGAGAGCAATCAATTCAAAATGTTCTGGTGGTCCCACTGGTTCACTTACTTTACTTGGGGTTAATAAAAACAATTTTCCTACGATTTCTGGATAATCTAGTATGAAGTGATACAATAAGGTTTGTAAACTTTTCCCAATATGTGAATCGATCTTTTCCTCCATCAGTTTTTCTTCTGGTGAAGCTTTATGGCCAAATGCCTTTTCTTCCACTAAATCAATAATATTGCCTGAACCTTGAATCACGCCTGAATCTGTTTCTAAAACTGGCACATACAAATCATTTACAAGTGGCTTTAGGGTTTGGATGTGTTGCCCTGGAACCAATGGTTTTAGTTCATAAGGATAATGGGCAAGGTCTAATCCCCACCTTGCTTTTTCAGAAAAATGTGAGATTGGAAAAGTATATAAGGTTGAACTCATGTGTCGAGGGTTACTGAAAAGAAATCATAAGGCAATCAAGTTTTTATAACGGAAAATAGATTGTCTTAAGTGCTTCCTTTCGTTAATATGATCCCTGTTTTATGAGATTTGGCATATTCATTCTATTTTTAATTTCTCCCTTGGGAATTTTGATTGCCAAAGATCATTCGGAGTTCTGTTCCATGGACAGACTTTGTGTTATTTATGTTCAGGACAAAACAGGGGTGGACATATTCTTTCAGAATAAAATCGCAATCAAGGAAACAGCTACAACTTTATCGGTGAATGCAATTTCTAAGAATATGAAAAGTAATATCAAACTTCCACTTGTGACAGTCATTCAGGGATCCAAAAGGAAAAAACTTTTCCGACTTACTGTAAAGAAACCAAACAAACGTTGGGTCTATCAAATTAAATACAAATGGATTCTAGGTAATTTTTCAGTTCATCATAACCCTAAAACAGTTTACGATTTACCTTTTGACAAAGGAATGAAGGTCCGAGTTTACCAAGGATATAAGGGCACAAAAAGTCATCAGGGTGACAACCGTTATTCAATTGATTTTGGATTGAAGGAAGGAGATTTGATCACTGCAGCCAGGGATGGAATTGTCATTGATACTGAACAAAAAAATAACGAAGGTGGATTTGAAATCAAATACATTCATTCAGCTAATTATGTAAAAATACTTCATGACGATGGAACGATTGGGCAATATGCACACTTACGTTATATGGGTGTTCTTGTTAAACGTGGGCAACGAGTTGTATCTGGATCACCCATTGGTTACGCAGGTAGCACTGGATTTAGCGATGGACCCCACCTTCATTTTGAAGTTTATAAACCAACTCCCCATTTAAGAAAAAAAACCATTCCGACAAAATTTCGAACAGAATCTTCCGATTCGGAAGCTCTTGCGGAAGGACAACTCCATTGGAGGAGGGAACCGGTGGAACCAGTGGTCAAAACCGTTTCCGATACAGAGGAAATCCAAATTTGTGATTCGGTTCAAAACTTGGAAAAATTGGGATGTTCAACCACAACATTTACCAAAGGTTCTCCACTTTACTTTTATGTTCCTCTTTTAAAACCATCTCGTTACAAGATACAAATTTCCGTTCGTAAAAATGGTACGACTATTTCTAAATTGTATAATTGGGAGACAAATCCTGAATGGTGGGATACCTTTTTGGATGTCCAATTGGAAGATCCTTTAGAATCATTAGAAGGTGATTGGACGGCGGTAATCTCAATAGACGGAGTAATTCAAAAAGAAATGCAGTTTCAGATAACGGGTGTAATGTGAAAAATTGTTTTTTAGTTTTTATTTTATTTATTTCATTTCTCAGTTTTGATTTAGTTGCTGAGCCGACAGACACTGACAATTGTATTTCCGAATATGTCTGTTTTATTGTAAAAGATTTTGAGAATGGATTTGATTTATATATCAAAAACCGAAACCCAGAGATATATCCCGTCAATTCTGTGATGGTCAACGTCACAGTAAAAAATTTTAAACCAACGCATACTTTTCCACAATATTTAGTTTTAAAAGGAAGCGAGTCGGTTTTTGTTTCTAAATTTGTTTTAGAAGATAATACAAAACCTACATTCACATCCTTTGCTGTTCACGTAATGTTTGGTGATCGGGAAAGTATACATGATGATTCGGTGACGTATCTATTGCCATTTCCTGTAGGAATTCGTTCTCGTGTCGCCCAAGCCTATAACGGTGAATTTTCCCATATTGGAAATTTGAAATACTCTGTTGATTTTATTTTGCCAGTTGGAACTCCCATTTTAGCAGCAAGAAAAGGCCAAGTAGTTGCAGTGGTATCTAAGTTTAGTGAAGGTGGAGTCCGAAAAGATTTATTAACTAAAGCAAATTATATTATTATTTTGCATGATGATGGTACTTTGGGAAATTATGCCCACTTAATGAAGGACGGAGTTTTAGTAAAGGTTGGTAATTTTGTAGAGGCTGGCCAAATGATCGGTTATTCAGGTAACACTGGTTTTACGCAAGGTCCACATTTACATTTTGAAGTTCACAAACCCACTCGCCAATTGGAAGTCACAACTATTCCTACTGTATTCAAAACTCAAAATTCAGAACGAGAAACGTTATCTCAGTTTTACTTATATTGGCATCCAAAACCTGGAGAAGAACCTCTTCGGGGAGATATTTTGGATGAGGACATCCGTTTGTGTAAATTCAATGTGCGTGGTGAAAAAATTCGCTGTGGAGAATCTTCCTTTCGATTGGGCGAAAACTACGCGATTCAATTTGAATTTGCAAAACCGAAGAACCAAGAAATTGAAATTAATATCACAAAGGATAATAATTCCGTAGAACCTTTTTACCATAAATGGAAAACCCAAAATTATTTGGATTCAGATAGTCGTTTTTTTTTGATTCCAAAAAACAAGGAATTTATAGGTCGCTGGAAGA
Organism: Leptospira harrisiae; assembly: GCF_002811945.1. Taxonomy (NCBI): domain Bacteria; kingdom Pseudomonadati; phylum Spirochaetota; class Leptospiria; order Leptospirales; family Leptospiraceae; genus Leptospira; species Leptospira harrisiae. The sequence continues at coordinate 505,130 of NZ_NPDX01000001.1, forward strand.
TGCGGGTGCGGATCAACGGCGAAGAAAAAAAGATTCTTTTTTTTGAAGTCAATGCGTAATCGCTTGACAAGTAAATATATGTATAGTATATTGGCCATAGGCTTTCCAAGACCTTTTGGTCGTTCTACTGGGGGTGCAAACCCCCATCTTTTTTCTCTCATGATTGCAGAAACATCTTCCCAGATTCCATTGCTTATCCTAGTTTGAAATTCCTATGGAAATGGATGAATCGTTAAATGTGCTAGGTGGACCTCTCGTTCCGTGTTCCACTCAACCTCTCACTGGTTTTTTCCGAGATGGATGTTGTAATACTTCCGATGATGACATCGGTTCACATACTGTTTGTGTTCTTGCTACTGAAGAATTTTTAGAATCTCAAAAACAAAGTGGAAATGATCTCATTACACCTTGGCCACAATATGCTTTTCCTGGAGTGAAACCTGGGGAACGTTGGTGTCTCTGCGCTTCCAGATGGTTGGAAGCTTATCGTAATGGGGTAGCTCCCAATGTATTTTTGGAATCTACCCACAAACGAGCGTTAGAGATTGTGCCTTTGGAACTTCTTGAAAGATTTGCCGCCGATGACTTTGACTAGTTAATTTTCAAAGCATTTAAGTATGCTCTTGTATGTTTGGAAGTGTTGTGAAGAAGGGTTCCAAGAATTTTATGAATGGGATGGTTTGGTTCATAAAGAGTTTCGTATGTTGGAATTTCTAAATTCTCCAATTGTTCATCTGTTGGTTCCCCAGCTAGGTATGCTTCTCGACATACATTTTCCCTTACGAATTCCACACCTGGCCATTGGACAATATTTTCATTTGAAAATTCAGTGATGGAACTTGCTACGGGATGGCTCCAGTTTTTTGTTTCAATTAAGTTTTTGATTAAATAGTATTGGTATTCTTCGATGAGTGTATGTCTTCCGGAAACAAAACTAATCATATCGTTTTTTGGTGATTGGTATCCAACAATAGATACAAGTTGTACGCCAATTTGTTTTGCCGCACTGACTCTAGGTAACACTGAGGAATGGTAAGGTTGCGTTAGGTCTTGAATGTAATGTAATGCCCATCCAGCAAAGCGATACCCCCAATATGGATGTCCTGTCCGAAATGCTAAATTTGAAAGTTCAGTAAATTGGTGAATTCGGTATTCTGGATAAGTTCGTTTCAAAAAACCCGCAAGTGCAAAAATGATCCCTGGTTCATAATAAAAACCCATATGGAAAGGAGCTTGAGATGAAAACTCAACGGCCGGATTACCAAATGGCTGGCTTCCGAATCCATACACTTTGCCAACTTCACTTCCACTATCTTCAAATAAATATAGATCTAAATCATAGTCTGGTTCGTCAGTGGCAGAAACTAGAACTTCATCTGCACCAATTGTTTGTCCCTCTTGTAATGATAGAAAGGTTTCAAACACTAGTTTTCCTTTTTCGTTTAGTGTTGTTAGCTGATCCAGCGGAAGTTTGGATCCACCCCTTTTTGGGACAGATTGGATGTATAAGGCTGCTTTGTGGTTTGGGTTGACTCGAAGTGCTTTGTAAAAACTAACAACAAGATCAGAGTCCTTTGTTGTTTTCGAAAATTTTAAACTTTTATCTGTTGAAGTTAGGTGTGGAAGTCGCTTCAAAGCCCATTCTTCAGAGTTGTCTAATGATTCTTGGATTTTAGATTTTTCTTTTGATAAAAATGATTTTAAAGATTCAACTTTTACCTTCGGGGTTTGGCCTGCCTTCCAGTGATCCTTGAGAATTAAATATGTGATCCCAGCGTGGTTGTTCCAAGCAAAGGCAGGAATAGTAAAAACTAAAATTGTAAATAAGCAAATTATTTTATTCATTGGTTTATTGATTTTCCTTTTTTTGAAAAATAGTTCCATTCCAATTGTATTCGGATTGGTAGTACTCATGAGAACTTTCGTCATCGATTTCAAAACTATGAGTTAGTTCGATGATTGTATTGGGTTTGCCTTTTGTAACCTTGCGATTGATTTTTTTATCTGCAATTAAATTTTCGTTTGGAAAAACAAGCCAAGATTCCGCACATGAAGGAGGATCACAAGCACCAGGGTTCCAAGAAAATTGTGAAACAAATTTTGAATCTTTGTCTATTGTAAATATTTGTTCGTTTGTATATCCGTATTCTATTTCAGAGAATATAAAATACCTTAAGCCAAACACTGCTACAGGGCTCGGTGAAAAAGATGATGGTTGGTAGATGTTGTGGTCCCAACCTTCATTGCTAATCGGTCCCACAGTCCAAGTACCATTGGCTAATAATTGGTTGTTTTGTATTAATTTTAATTCGAGTTTTCCTAATTGAATGCCTAAGTTTCGACACAATATAATTTTGTCATTCCATTCAAAAGAATAGTCCGAGAGTAATCCTCCCCAAACATATCCAATATCTTTTCCAGATTGGACTTCATACCAGTATTCTTTCACTGAATTCTGTTCCAAAATTTGGTTCGTTTTTGTGAGAATTTTGACAGAATCACCAATTGAAAGTTTTTTTAAAACTTTTGCATTTATGTTGTTAGAATCTCTAATATTGACGTTATCACCAAATATATGATAGGTGGAATTGATTTTTTTTTCATGTATATATTGATCCCAGTGATTTTCAGGATAGATGGGAAAAACAAAAAAAATTATTAGAATGTAGAGTAAAAATTTGTAACCCGACATAGTGGAAAAAATAGGGAACAGAGTCCCTTGAGTCGATCTCTTTTCAAAAGGAATGGTATTTTTCTTAAGGAGATAGGTCGACAATCAAATTGTAGGCTTTTTCTCTCAAAGGATAGTGAATGATACTCGCACAAGTGTTAAAACCGTATTCTATGGAACAAATACGTATGTTAGAAGAGAAGATGAATACCTATGAAACCTGGGTATTTGTACTTGTTTTGTTGGTTGCCGTACTTGTCCTAGTCACTGTCATGCAAAGGCTGACGATTGCTAAGTTAAAATCGTTAGAAACATTTAAATCAAAATCTTCATTAAAAGAAATTAATACTACATCAAATCAGAATCGATCAAATGCAAATGAACTTAACATTGCAGACATTCATACGATCACCCAAACCCCAATCCATACAGCCATGACTGTGTTCGGAAAAGACTTACCTGACCCTGGAGTCATTTTCAAATATGTAGTTCCATTAAACGTAAGTAAAATCATTACCATCGGACAAAGGGAAGGGAGTGTGATTACTCGATCGACTGAGATTCTCGATCATCACCTAACGATTGATATAAATTCAGTTGATATCTCTAATTTAGAAATTTTATCTTATAGTTTAGAGTTTCGACGAGAGGGAAAGGTTCTGTTGCAACTTCCTGGTGCAAAGGAATTTGTGGAAATGGGGATCCGCGATAAAATTCATATTACAAAAACACTTTCTTTTGGGGATGAACCTTGTTTCGAATCTTTAGATTCAAATAATCCATTACGTTTTCGAATTGGGAATCGAATTTCTGCTGATGGAAAGTTTCATTCAGGTTATTTTGAATTTCATTTGTTTACCAAGGATGTCTTTGAAAAAACAACGAACGGCAACAAACGTATTGAAAAACATTTTTATTTGAAACTGTTTAAAATTTTTCCTGGATACGATACAGCGGGCCAGACAAAAGAGGGTCTTGTTCCGATGCTTGCGCGGTTTGGGGGTAGGATGTGAATCTTGTATCCCCGCCCTGATTAGGGTGGGGAACTAGACCCGCCACCCAATACGTCCTCTCTATCACATCCTTTCCTTACTTACAAATCCCTTTCGCAAAACTAAAAATTCTTTTCCAATAAGTTCATCTTTTCCAAAGTCCGCTTCTGAAAAAAGGTCCTACGCCAAAAACAAAAAAGCCAAGGTTACCCTTGGCTTTTTCATCGATCTTTCGAACGAAACTTAATTCGAAACTTAAATTCGCTATTTAAGCTCTTTCTACGATCATAGATCCTGCGATCCCACCGTGCGCACATGCAGTCACTAACACTTTTTTCACGTCTTTGTTTTCTTCAAAGTCCATGATAGCGTTGTGAAGGAGTCTCACACCAGTAGCACCAAACGGGTGTCCAATGGAGATAGATCCACCGTTCGGGTTGATTTTTTTCTCATCAAATTTCTTTTCCCAGTCAAGACCAGTTCTAGATTTGATTTCTTCAAGAGCCGCTACAGCTGTTGCAGCAAAAGCTTCGTGGATTTCGATGATGTCGATGTTTTCGATTTTATCACCAGTTTCACCAAGAAGAGCAATCGTTGCTTCTGCTTGTCCAAGACCCATAAGGTTTGGATCCACACCACGCATGTTAAAACCATTAACATAAGCTTTTGCAGTCAGACCTAATTTTTTAGCCGCCTCTTCAGAAGCTACAATGATACCAGCCGCTCCATCAGAACGTGGGCTTGCATTGAAGATAGAAAGAGTTGGTCCATGAGATTTCTTTAAGTATTTGCTGTATTTTTCTTTGAACTGGTCAAATTTCATTTGTGGGTTGTCAAAGAGTAACATTGCACGACCCATACGAGTAGGGTTTTTTACAAGACCTTCACGAAGAAGAACTGCTTCGTCAGCTTGTAACATGTTCCCTTCATCGTCTTTCACTTCCATAATATATGGTTTGTAACGACCTTCTTGAGTGGCATCAAAGGCACGTTTGAAAGATTCGTAAGCTACTTTGTCTTGTGTTTCGCGTGGAAGTGCGTAGTTTTGTGCGAGAATTTCTGCCGTTACTTGCATACCGAAAGAAGTTTCGCCATCGCCAAGTCCGTCTTCGAGTGTATCACGAAGTTCCACACCTTCAGGAAGGTCGTTTGGAAGAAGTTTTACAAGAGAGTCTAAGCTGTTTGTTTTTTTGTTAAGACGCGCATTTTTTACAACAAAAGGCATAGAAGTTTGCGACTCTTCCCCAATGACGAGGAAAACTTTTCCTTCACCAAGGGAAATACGGCGAGTGGCTTCCGCAACTGCTTCCAAACCAGATACACAGTTGTTTGCAACAGTAAGGCAAGGAATTTCCATAGGAAGTCCAAGTAAGTTTGCAATCACACGTGCAGAGTTTGGTGCGTTAGAAAAACCTTCTCCCACGATTACACCGTCAATATCAGTAGGTTTCAAACCACTGCGTTTCATTACTTCTTCACCAACGATTTTACCAAGGTGGTGACCAGAGTACTGCGAGAGTGCCTTTCCAATTTGAGCAAAAGGAGTTCGTGCAGGTGCTGCGAGTACTATCTTTTGTGTTACTTTCATATAAAATCCCTTCTTCCTTTCTTTAGACTAAAACTTTAGTTACCTTAACAATTACTTCGCAAGCCACTTCATCATCGAACGTAGTTTCGTTCCTACTGCTTCGATAGGGTGGGCTGCATTTTTTTCTTTGAGTTTTTTGTATTCTGGGTATCCAGCTTTTGTATCCGCCATCCAACGTTTAGCGAACGCTGCACCTTTATCTTTTTGGATATCAGTGAGAACGTCTTTCATACGAGCTTTCACACCAGCATCAATGATACGTGGTCCGCTGATATAATCTCCATACTCTGCAGTATCAGAGATTGAATAACGCATACGAGCAAGGCCACCTTCGTAAATCAAATCAGTGATGAGTTTCACTTCATGTAAACATTCGAAGTAAGCGATTTCAGGATCGTAACCTGCTTCTGTTAGTGTTTCGAATCCACTCATGATGAGGTTTGCAACACCACCACAAAGAACTACTTGTTCCCCGAAAAGGTCAGTTTCTGTTTCTTCACGGAAAGATGTTTCTAAAATTCCAGCTCTTCCTCCGCCCACTCCACTTGCATGAGCAAGGGCACGAGCTTTTGCTTGGCCAGTTGCATCTTGGTAGATAGCGATTAAACAAGGAACTCCACCACCTTCTGTGTAAACACGGCGAACCAAGTGTCCTGGGCCTTTCGGAGCTACCATATACACGTCTACGTTTTTAGGAGGAGTGATGAGATCGTAATGGATGTTAAATCCATGAGAGAATACAAGAGCCTTCCCTTCGCTAAGGTTTGGTTCAATCTCCGCCTTATACATGTCAGCTTGGATTGTATCAGGAGCAAGGATTTGGATGATGTCTGCTTTTTTTGCAGCTTCCGCAACATTGTACACTTCGAATCCAGCTTCTTTGGCTTCTTTGATTGATTTAGATCCGTCGCGAAGTCCAATAATGACTTTCAAACCAGAATCTTTCATGTTTTGAGCTTGTGCGTGACCTTGGCTTCCGTAGCCAATCACTGCAATGGTTTTACCTTTAAGGAGATTTAGATCGCAACTGTCGTCGTAATAGATATTTGCCATGGATGGGCACACTTCCTGCGGAAAATTTAACTTATTTCTCCATCATTTTTAACTATAAGGAGGGAAACAAGAACGAATTAGGGCGCCTTTCCTTGCTTGTTCCGGACTTTCGCATTCGCTTCGGTCCTTCGGACGGCTAACGCCTCCTCCACATCAAGGGCGCTTAGTGACATAATATTTTAAACCTTTGTCAAAAAATCGGATAGGAACTCCAAAGTTTGGCATAGGTGTTTTCCGCAAATGCGGAAACCCTCCATTGGAGAAATGGTTCCAGACTCCTATAATGAAGTCATGATGAACCGAATCAATTTTGAATCCATTGAGAAGATGCACCACAAACGTTTTGTTAGGTGTATTCTTTCTTTTTTGTTTGTGAGTAGTTTGACACTGTTTGGAGGAGGTTGTATCACTCCAGATCTTGTCCACGACTCTTATTATACAAGGCATCCAAGCCAGAACGGGAATAACTACAGCCAGTATCCTTACCCCTACAATGGGTCGAGAGGAGGTTATGGTGTAAATTATCCATACAATGGTGGAGGAAATCAGTTTCAAATACCTAGATCTCATGGTGGTGGCCATAACCCCTTCCATGTCCCTGCAGGAAGGTACCATAATGTTGGCAGTCCCGGGAAGTGGAGATTATAGATCTTGGGATATCTAATTCTAAAACAAAATTCTTCGGACAGAAAATTAAAAAACAGTACACTTTGTCCGAAGGATCAGAAGTTTCCGTTTAGTAGGTTTTCCTTACTTGGCTTTATCGTTATGGTCTCCACATTTTTTTCTGTCGGATGTGTGAGTCTTTTACCTGTAGAACAGAGAATGTATCCGATGAATCCAATTATCTTACCGGAAAGAGCAGAAATTCTCCTTCCTTGTATTGACGAATTTTTAGAAACGCCTCAGACCAAGGACTGACTGATTAGTGAAATTTACCTATGTATACCTTTTCATTTTCCTTTATCACTGTTCCTTTGCCGATGTCGATAGAAATCTTAAACCATATTCTAAAGAATCTTCAAAAACAAAAATCTCTGACTCCATCACCATCTTGAATCAAAACCGTATTTATTTTAGTAAACAGCATACGGGTTGGATAGAAATGGATCCTTTGTTTGGTGAGCCAATCAACGAGTATTTTGCCAAAAAACAAAAGGAAATTGGACATTCGCGTTACCGTTGGAAGGATATTTATGTTCATAATATCGATGATAAGAATTTTCAACTAACAGATGTAAAAACGGATTATGTTTTTTTTGTTACGGCCAACCGGCCACACAGTGATTGGGAAGAAGGAAGATTTAGTCAAATGATTCAATTGATAACTTATTGTATGATTCCTTGTAAACAAAAGATCATTCAGGAAGTTAAGGTAAAGTTGTTTTATAAGAACAGTTTATTGTCGGAAAAAGTAAGCACAATTTCTGGAACTAGTTATATGAGCCCTTGGTATATCCCTTTTCCTTTTCTTTTTCAAATGAGAAATAATGGGAATTTAACAAACGAACCTAGTCTAGTTTCGACTTTGTACTTAAACGGATTCCAAGAAGCCATTGATGAGATTTACTTAGCCTTACCAAACGAATTAGCAAAGGAGACAAAAGTAGTGCCTGAATAAAAACAAAATCAAACTTTGGTTTTTTCGTTAGCACTACCAGAATAACGTATGAGTCCAAGTGTCAAATCATCTTGGATGGCTGCAATTCCACCAGAAAGTTGGATGACTGACTGGAAAACTTGGTCTCGGATTTCGAGGAGAGGATGGCTTCGCATATCGCGAATTAAATGGAGAAGCCTTTCCTCTCCAAACATTTGGAATGACTCTGGTTCTCTTGCTTCGGTGAGTCCATCTGTGAGCATGACAATCAAATCTCCTGTTTCCAATTGGAATCTTTCTTCTTCTGCAAGGATATCAAAAATTGGCGTAATGATTCTTCCCATTGGTTTCAAACTAACAAGAGCACCCGATTTACGAATGATAAAAAGTGGAAAATGCCCAGCTCTTGCAAACGTGAGATTCCCCGAACCAGTGTGAAGATGGAGTAGGCTTGCTGTGACAAAATGTTCCCGTAGATTCGGAATGAGTTGGTGGCGAATGGATTCTAAATTATCTTTTAAATCCAAAGGATCTTGTTTCCATTTTTCCAGTGAAGTTTTGACAAGTGCACTTAATAGGGCAGCAGGAATTCCATGTCCAGAAACATCGCAGATAAAAACACCTAACTCTTGTCTTTCTGGTTTCCAAACTATATCATACAAATCCCCGCCTACTTTCATCATGGGGATATTTTTAAATAGGATTTCCACACCTTGAGGTGTAATTTCTTTTTGAGGGAAGAGAGACTCTTGGATGCGTTTTGCCATATCCAATTGTTTGTCAATTTCCGTTCTTTGTTCTTCAATCACAGCAGTTCTTTCTAAAACTTTCTGTTCCAATTCTTCATTGGCCTTTTCTTTTAATTCATTTAAGAACTGTAAGGACCTCAAAGAAGCAAGTTGTGCTCTTTCTCTTTCTCTCGTGGCGGTAACTAGAAAATAAGCAATCCCACTGATACAAAACAAAAATGCATCTAAAAAAATTAGGGAATCATTGATGGAAAGTCCACTTGCATCTTTTCTCGCAAATACACCTTTTCCTTCGATGGTCAGTGTAACAGCAGTAAAGGCGAGGACAACTGTGGAGAGCGTGGCTCCAAATTGACGAAACCGAATGCTTGTCACAATGACAAAGGGGATGGGCAAAAAGAGTAGGGGCCATTCATCACTAAAGGCAATGGATCCAGAAATATAAACTAAAACGATCCAAACTAAAAGTTCGATTTGTTTACGTAGTTCCAATTTTAATTTTGCTTTGGGATGGAACCAAACATAAAGTAAAGGAGCAACGATGAGAAAACCGAGCATCTCTCCCGAAAACCAAGTAAAGAATACATTGAAATAAAGTTCAGAAGATAAAAAATCCCAATACCATAAACTTGTGACACCTAAAATGGTGCTTACAAATGAACCAGGAAAAGTACCTATGCTTAAGAAATATATTAAATCCTTTGTGGAATAAATCGGATCACTTTTTTCTGTGACTCGTTTGATGATCCGGTAGTTGATATAACTGCTAAGGGTATTTCCGATACCAATCAGGAATGCCGTTGGTAAATGAGGGTTGTTAAAAAAATTGGCAAGGGTTGCTCCTAAATAAATTCCAGGCAAAGCGACAGGCCCAAGGAGCAAAAGAGAAGCAAGACCCACTCCTTCTGGTGGCCAAACGGGTGAAACTTGGCTATTTAAGAAGGCAATTTTAAAACCAATTTGTGCTGAGATGAAGTACCCAATAAAGATGATGGGTGTCCAAATAAAAATTCTTGTATATAGGACTGTCTTCATTCGGATTGAAGCATTTCCCATTCCTCCATTTTGTAAAGAATTTCCGTTTCTATCTTTTGGATTTCTTCAGATATTTTCTGAAGTTCTGTATGATCATTTGCGAATGTACTCAATTTCTTTTCTAATTCTAGTTTAGATGATTCAAGTTTCGCAATCTCAGATTCTAATTTGGAAAGTTTCTTTTGGTCTTGTTTGGATTTTTGTGGTTTGTCCGAAACTACTGTCGTTTGCAGAACTTCTTTTGGTTTTTGGGAACTTTGTTCGTTTTCTAATTCTAAAGAATCATTTTCCAAAAAGGAAGAAAAGGTTCCAATGTAATGGTCGAGTTTTCCTTCTTTACGAAAGATTAGTAGGCTCTCCGCAGTGCGGTCTAAAAAATAACGATCGTGAGATACGATTACAACAGTTCCTGGAAATTCATCTAAAAAAGATTCCAATACTGAAAGTGTTTGGATGTCCAAATCGTTTGTTGGTTCATCTAAGATGAGAAAGTTTGGGCCAGTCATCAGGATCTGAACAAGGAAAAGGCGTCGTCTTTCGCCTCCAGAAAGTTTGGCGATGGGAGTGTATTGTAATTTCCCATCAAAAAGAAAACGTTCTAACATTTTTGAGGCGGAAATTTTTTCACCTGATTCGGTTTCTATCATTTCACCGGCCACATCTTTGATATAATCGAGTACATTTCTCTCTAGTGGGAGTTCGGAACTGGTTTGGTCAAAGTATCCAACTTTTGTGTTCATTCCTGGTTTGATAAATCCACTATCAGGCGTAATGCGACCTGAGATTAAATTAAGAAGTGTCGACTTCCCAATTCCATTGGGACCAATGATTCCGAGTCTTTCTTTAGCTTTAAAAGTATAAGTGAAATCGTTTATGAGTAATTTATCTGCGATTCCTTTTTTCAAATTATGAATTTCTAAAATGGTTTTCCCTTGGCGTTTGGCGGCCACACTCAGCTCTAGATCTTTTTGAATTTCGCGTTTTTCTCTGTTTTGGAGATCACTCGCACGATCAATCCTTGCTTTTTGTTTTGTGGAGCGTGCTTTTGGTTGGCGTTTCAACCACTTCACTTCTTGTTTTAAAAACTGTTTGATTTTATCTTCTTGTTTTTGGAGAGTTTCTTCTCTTTCTACTTTTCGTTCTAAATAAATAGAGTAGTTTCCTTCATAGAGAAAGTGGCTACCGCGATCCAGTTCTAAAATTTTAGTAACAATCCGATCTAAAAAATAACGATCGTGAGTGATGAGTAAAATTGCCTTATCGAGTCCCGCCAAATAATCTTCTAACCATAAAATGGATTTTACATCCAAGTGATTTGTTGGTTCATCCAAAATCAGTAAATTACTTTCATCAATGAGAGACTTCGCAAGTTCTACTTTTTTTAACATCCCCCCAGACAACTCAGACATCTTTCTTTCTAGTCTTTCGACACCTAACTCTTTTAATATGGACTTAATTTGTTGTTCGTAATCCCAAGCAGAAAGTCTGTCCATCTCTTGTGAGGCATTTGTAAATGCATCATCAAGTCCTTCTTCCCCTTCGCTCATTCGTTCGCAAATATCTTCATACTGGCGGATGGTTTTGACTAGTTTGTTATCACCCTTGTAAATATGATCAAGAATGGTTTCTTTGGGATCAAAGATTGGGTTTTGGTCGAGGATAGAAATTTTAAGATTATTGTTTTTGATGATTTGTCCGGAGTCTGTTTCTTCTTTCCCAAGAAGGGCGCGGAGTAATGTGGACTTACCCGATCCATTGATCCCGACAATGGCGAGTTTTTCTCCTTCGCTGATTGAGAAGTCAAGATTTGAAAAAAGTTTTTTTTCGCCGATGGTTTTGGAAAGTTTGGATACGGAGACTAGCACAATGTCCATGAGATGGAATGAGGCCCATTCGGACAATCGTATTCAATATTTTGTCATGATTGTACATCTAATTTACCTGCTTTGCACTGGTTTTTAAGGGAATACGTTTTTTCGCATTCTCTGCTTTTTCATTCAAAGACTTACTGGGTCATATGTTATCGAACGGACAAGATGAATTTTATAATTCGATTCTCAGTCGGCAATCCATTCCCGAATCTGTTGTGGGTGGCAAACAAGTTGCCAACCGGTTTTTGGAAGAATTGTTTTCAGTTTTATTTTCAGGATACCATTCCGAACGTAATTTTACTTCCAAAGATCAAATTACGGATCAGTTGGAACTCTTTCGAATTCGTTGGAAAAATTTACTAGAACCTTATGCAACATATGCGGATAAAGAACTTGGTCGAATCGTTGCATTAGATGATATTTTACACAACTTCATTGCCAAACTTCCTGGATTGTACCAATGGATGTGGGAAGATGCCGAAGCTGCTTTTTTAGGAGATCCTGCTGCAGAGAGTATTCATGAAGTGATTCTCGCCTATTCGGGGTTTTACGCAGGAGCTGTTCACAGAGTGGCTAATTATTTTTTTAAATCTTCACTTCCTATCTTTCCAAAACTTTTATCTGGTGTGGCACATGAAGCAACAGGCATTGACATCCATCCTGGTGCAGAAATTGGTAGGGCATTTTTTATGGACCATGGGACAGGAATTGTTATCGGTGAAACCACGCGTATTGCAGACAATGTAAAGATTTACCAAGGTGTGACTCTCGGAGCTCTTTCAGTAAACAAGTCTTTGGCGAAACAGAAACGACATCCGACGATCGAAGAGGGTGTGGTGATTTATGCAGGAGCCACAATCCTTGGCGGCGAAACTGTCATCGGCAAACAATCCATCATCGGGGGGAATGCTTGGATCACTCAAAGCATTCCCCCTTATTCGGTTGTGTATCAGAAATCTGAAGTGCGAGTCAGAAGTTCGAATGAAATCCAAGGTTTGGATTTCACCATTTGAACTAGAATCAAATCACTAAATCCCAATCCGATTTTTGCTTCCTAACCTGTACAACACTCGGATGAGTGCATCAATGTCTTCACAAGAATTGTAAAAAGCAAGTGATGGTCTCACAGTAGATTCCAATCCAAATCTTCTTAAAATTGGTTGGGCACAGTGGTGTCCTGCACGCACAGCAATTCCTTCTTCTGCTAGTTTTTTTCCAATCGCTTCTGTTTTGAATCCATCAATGACAAAGGATAACACACCGGCTTTGTCTTTGGATGTTCCAATCAAACGTAGACCCGGAACCTTTAACAATTCTTTGGTGCCATATTCCAATAAATCATGTTCGAAGGCTGAAATCTGTTTCATTCCAAATTGGTTCAGGTATTCGATCGCTGCTCCAAGTCCTACCGCATCGGCGATGTTACCGGTTCCCGCTTCAAATCGAAATGGAGCTTCTTGGAAAGTGGTATGATCAAAGTTGACATCTTGAATCATATTCCCACCACCTTGCCAAGGAGGCAAACTATCTAGGATGGCTTTTTTTCCATAAACCACACCGATCCCGGTCGGAGCAAAAAGTTTGTGACCACTAAACACAAAGAAGTCACAATCAATCTCTTGTACATTCACTGGCATATGAGAAACGGACTGAGCCCCATCCACTATCACAAGAGCTCCCACTTTATGAGCCGACCTTGTCATCTCCTCTACAGGAACTACAGTTCCGAGTGCATTGGAAACTTGAGTGATGGATACGATTTTTGTTTTAGAGTTTAACAGACGTTCGTATTCACTGAGAATGATCTGTCCTGAATCATCCACTGGTGCCACTCGTAACTTGGCCCCTTTTTTGGCACAGACCATTTGCCAAGGAACTATGTTCGCATGGTGTTCCAAATGAGTGATGAGAATATCGTCTCCAGCTTGGATGTGTTTGTCGGAGACGATATTGGAAAGGAGATTGATTCCCTCCGTGGTTCCTCTCACAAAAACAATTTCTTCTACACTTCCTGCACCGATAAAGTTTTGGACGAGAGACCTTGCCTTTTCATAAGCATCGGTGGACCGTGCAGCCAAAGTATGGGCCGCACGGTGAATATTCGAATTCTCATGGAGGTAAAACTGAGATAATCTTTCTATCACCGAAGTTGGCTTTTGTGTGGTCGCTGCATTGTCGAGCCATACCAAAGGTTTCCCATTCACCGTTTCCGTCAAAATAGGAAAATCTCTCCTTGCGGATGCTAGATTTCCACCACCTGACTGCGGTGTGTTGATACTTGGAAAGGACAAAAAATCAGAATAGGAAAAACCTGTATCCGTTAATTTTAAGTCTTCTAAATAAGGTAAGGACTCTTTTGGTAAATTTTGCGAAGGTAAGTCATTTGATGGAAAACCCGCGGTGGAAACGTGATTACCACCAAACGATTGCAAAACACCAAACATTTCCTTTGCCATTTTTTCCAGTGTTTTTTCATCAGGAAACTGAGTTGAAGAAACATTTGGGAATGAGTCCGAATTTAGATTTAAAAAACTCGGATCATTTGTATTCATAATAATTTCCCACATCTACATTGTCGAGTGCCGCAATCGCATCGTCAGTAAGTATGGCTGCAGAGCAGTAGAGAGAAATCAAATAAGAACCAATGGCAGAACGGTTGATCCCCATAAAACGAACAGAGAGCCCGGGTGTTTGTTCCCCTGGTAAGTTGGATTGGTATAATCCTACAACCCCTTGTTTTTTTTCACCCACTCTCAGAAGTAAGATGTTCGAAGTTCCCACTGCGGATTTTGGATTGGTTTCTCCATTGACTAGAAGTTTGTCGGTCGGAATGAGAGGTAGTCCTCTCCAAGTGAGAAACTGTGCACCAAACAGAGTTACTGTGGCCGGTGGAACTCCTCGTCTTGTACATTCACGTCCAAAGGCAGCAATGGCAAGCGGGTGTGCTAAAAAGAAAGAAGGTTCTTTCCAAACTTTTGTGATGAGATCATCCAAATCATCAGGCGTAGGAGGTCCTTTTCTTGTACTAATCCTTTGGTGGGCTGGAACATTTTTTAGAAGTCCATAGTCTTCGTTATTGATGAGTTCTAGTTCTTGTTTTTCTTTTACACTTTCAATCGCCAAACGAAGTTGTTCATTGATTTGTTCATGTGGGGAACTATATAAATCTGAAACTCTAGTTTGTACATCAAGGATTGTAGATATTAAGCTAAGAGTGTATTCGCGAGGTTTTTCTTCATAATTGACAAATGTTTCAGGAAGTTCTTGTTCCCCTTTTTGTCCGCATAATACATCTACTTGTGTATTGGATTTAACGCGGTTGACTCGAAGTACCCCTGCCTCTAAAGGTTTCCAATCGAGTAACCTAACTAAAAAACGTGGAGTAATTGCACCATATTGTGCATTTGTTTTTACCGTATTTGCCAGTTGGCGTGCGGCTAAATCTCCCAAAGCATGTTGGGTATGTTCTGCCATAAATGACCTCTTTTTCGGAAATGGTGCATTGATGGTTGAATCTGTTCTTATGAACGAATACGAGAAACGAGGATCGGTCTTAAAATAGAATTAAATTTTGTGTGGTATATTGTACAATTCGTCCAGTAGAATTGCGGGTTATTGGATTTGTAGCCAATGTTTCATTTTTTCAGAAATTGTTTTTAAAACGACGGGCTTTGAAATATAATCATTCATTCCACAATCCAAACATCTTTCTTCCTCACCTGACAGAGTGCCGGCGGTGAGTGCAATGATAGGAACCAATTTTCCATTTTCCAATTTACGAATTGCCTTAGTAGCATCGTAACCATTCATTTCTGGCATTTGTACATCCATAAAAACTAGTTGTGGTTCTGTTTGGATAAAATTTTCAACAGCTAAAATTCCGTTTTCCGCTTCGATGATGATGGTTCCAGGTAAAGATTTTTGCACAATGGCTTTGGTTAACATCATGTTCACAGGATTGTCTTCTACGATCATGATCTTAATTTTTTCGTTGGTTTGGATGGGGTGGACAGGCTCATAATTTGGTGTGACCACTTCCTGATTCTTTCCTGAAACCAGTTTTTCCAAACTTTCATATAATATGTTTGTTTGGATTGGTTTTAATAGAATGGATTGTATTCCGAGTTCTTTACAACGTTTATAGATACTTTCATCATTGGAAGATGTGTGAAGAGATAAGTATGGTTTTTTAAATTTATTGGATTTTATTGTTTCCAGAAGATTTTCAATAAAATCCAAACCATTCATTTCAGGCATGTTGAAATCGGATATAATCACATCATAAGATGTTCCCGAACCAATAACTTCAAGAGCTTCTTTTGGGGATCGAAATCCATCCACACGAATTCCTTTATATGACAACATTTCATGAATGACAAATAAGTTTGTTTCGTTGTCATCTAAGACCATTACGGATTTGATTTCATTAAGTTCTGGTTCCGTATTTCTTTCATTATCAGCAAGGGTTGTGAATTTGAAATAAAAACGAGAACCTTTGTCTCTTTCTGATTCTAATTGCATCTTAGAGTCAAAGAGGTTTAATAATTTACTAGAGATAGAAAGCCCAAGACCTGTTCCGCCGAACTGTCTCGTTGTGGATGTATCCGCTTGTGAAAACACTTCAAAGATTTTGTCGCTATTTTCTGGGCTAATTCCAATTCCCGTATCAATGACTTCAAAAAGAAATTCATATTCATTATTCTCTTTAGGTTCCGCAGAGATTTTAATTTGGATTTCCCCTTTTAAAGTGAACTTCAAAGCGTTGCCAATCAAATTCAATAGAATTTGTCGTAATCTCAATGAATCTACAAATATGTTTCTGGGAACTTTTGGGGAAATGTTTAGAATGAGTTCTAAACCTTTTTCGTATGCTTTATGTTTTACGATCTCAGCAATTTGGTGGAGTAAATCATAAATATTGACTCTTTCCTTATAAAGTTCCATTTTCCCAGATTCAATTTTAGAAAAATCTAATATATCGTTGATTAAATCAAGTAAGGAACTTGCAGAAAGATAAACTGTTTCCATGTATTTTTTTTGAACCTGGTTAAGTTCTGTCCGCATCAGAAGGTCAGAGAACCCAATCACACCATTCAGTGGAGTCCTAATTTCATGGCTCATATTGGCAAGAAAGTCCGACTTTGCTTGAGAAGCTTTTTCTGCATTTTCTCTCGCAACGATGAGAGCTTTTTCAAGTACCTTCCGTTCGGTGATGTCGGTATGAGTTCCAATCATCCGGAGAGGTTTTCCGTCTTCTGTCCATTCAATGACTTTGCCACGGTCTAAAATCCATTTGTAGGATCCGTCTTTGCACAACATTCTGTGTTCATTGACATAAACCGTAGATTTTCCTTCAAAGTGTTTGTCTAGGTCAGCAAAATAATTTGGTTTGTCTTCGGGGTGGACCCTGGATTCCCATTCGGATATATCAGAACCAATTTCATCTTCCGAATAACCTAACATATTTTTCCATTGGTTGGAAAAGAATACTTTGTTTGTTTGGGAATTCCAATCCCAAATTCCATCTCCTGAACCTTCGAGAGCAAATTGCCAACGACTTTCACTAGCACGTAACGCTTCTTCGGTGGCTTTGTGTGCGGAAATATCAATTCCAATCCCAAGATACCCTGTGATTTCTCCGTTTTTGTTTTTGGTGGCAGTGACTACAAGTTGGACAGGAAATTCAGTTTTGTCTTTGCGAACGTATGTCCATTCATGAGATTCAAATTCACCTAACTTTGCTTTGTGAACAAATGTATCAAATCCAGAAATTGGAATTCCGAATTCACGTGATAAAACTGCAGAACGAACTTGGATTTCTTCTGGTCTATGGAAAATTGCCGGAGTGGTTTTACCAACAACTTCTTCCGCATCGTATTGTAGATGGTATTCGGCACCTTTATTGAAATGTGTAATGATTCCTGTTGTATCTGCACCGATGATTGTTACATGCGTTGTTGCATCTAAAATGGTTTCTAATTTCGAGAGGGCATCTTCTCTTTGAATATCTAAATTGACGCTTCTTGTGATGTCTTGAAAACTTCCAAAAACTCGAATGCATTTTCCGTCTTTAAAAACAGAATGTCCGATGGCTCTGGCCCATTTAAGTTTTCCAGTTTTCGTTTTTATTTGCAATACCAAATCATATGAAGTGCCTTTTGTTACTGCTTTGCTAAATAAATCTATTAAGGTTTGCTTATGGGCTTCTTGGGGATAAAAGTCAAATGCTTCCTTTAATTCGGGGATATAATCATCTGGAACTTCGTGAATTCTTTTCGTTTCCTTAGCCCAAAACAAAGAATTGTTTAGTAAATCAACTTCCCAAGCACCGACATTGGCAGCGGCATTGGTCTCTTCAAATAAAAGTTTGATCCGTGAGAGTTCATCCCTTTGTTTCAGGATTTCTAGTTCTTTGTCTTTTCTTTCTGTAATATCTATAAGATAAGAAATTTTTTCAGTGGGTATGGAATTAAAATAACTAACAACACTATAAACAGAAACATAAATATATATACCATCTTGTTTTAGAAACCGAAACTCCCTTTGGTATGTGCGTGATTTATTTTTTATGTAATCCTTTTCTTCTTGAATGGCAATGTCTCTGTCTTCTGGATGAATTAGGTCGTCGGGTTTTAACATCCCCTTTTTGAAGTCACCTGTTTGGTAACCCAGATTTAGCGAAACATTGGGAGATACATAAGTTGTTAAAAATTCCGTATCAAATTTAAATCGGAAGATAACATAGGGACCACTATCCAAAATCACATTTTCAATGCTAAAATTTGGTTCGCCGCGAAGGATCACACCAGGAATGTTTTTGGATTCCAAATATCGACCTGAGATCCGAAACGGATTTCCGAGAAGGGTTGTTGTAAATTGGAATGGCGTTCTTCTTGCTAAAGTTTCTTGGCAAAGGTTAGTAAGGATCAGCGCATCTCTTGGAGTGATATGAAGGTCATTGATATGTTTTCCTGTCGAAATGGAATCAGGTGGCAGATAGAGATTAGGGGAAGTGCGTGAAAATTGAATTTCTAAAAAAGGATCTAGGTAGATTAGGAATTCGTCAAAACTCTCCACTATGGATTGGTAGTTGAAACTTTCTGCCATGAATTGTTATGTCACTTGACCAAAACGATTGGTCCTAAAGAATAATGGATACGATGATGAATCGCCTGTCACTTTCTATTTTTCTCTACTGTATTTCCTTGATTTTTTCTGGAAATTTGATGAGCCAATCCCCAAGAAATCATGGTTGGGTCGTAGCGGGAACAACCACCAAACTTCTTATCCAAGGAAAAGAAATATTAAATGCTCGGGATGAATTTCGATTTAAGAACCCAGAAGGAATGTCCCAAATCCAAGAGATTGATTACTATCTAATGTTAGGGGAATATTACCTTCGCAAAAAAGATAAAGTAGGGATCGCCAATATTCTTTATGATCTAAGGACCAAAAAAGGTGAGTACTCTTTTGCCGATTCATTATTGACATCTTTATGGAAACAGTCGCAAGGGGAAGAAGTACAAGCGATCAAAGTCCTAGATACTTACATTCAAAAGGAACCCAACACTTATTTTCGTAACCTAGCCAAAAATATGCGAACCAATCTTTTTCAAACGGGAGAAGATGAAAAAAAATCGATGATCCGAATGGATTGCCAAAAGAACAAACCGTACTATTCATTATGCCGTGTATTTCGTTTGCAGTATTATATTGACCTTCCTTCCGGTAAAGAGAAGGACATGCATAAACATTTTGTGAACATCATGCGAGTTAGTTCGCCTTTTTTTGAAGATCCTAATTTGGAATGGATTCCGTTATTGGATCGAGTGGACGAAGATCTTCCTGCAAAACTTTCTTTTCTTGGTTTTGTCAGAGAAGGAATCCATCTTCAGAAAATGATGATGGATTTGGAAAAAATTGCAGATGGTTCTATTAGCGAAAATTCAAGCGAAAGAATGGCTTTTTTCCAAATTTTATTGGGTGATTATCCCGCTGCAGAAGAATCATTGTTAAATTTTTTAAGATCAGCCAAAGGGAAAAAAACATCCATTCTAAATCGAGTTTATGTAAAGTTAGGTGCTCTTGCTTATTTTCAAAAAGAATATAAAAAATCGTTAGATTATTATTTAAAACTAGATTTGAACAATTGGTCGGCTGATATCCACCATCCTTTTTTAAATGAACCAATGTCCATCACCGGGGTGAAGGATTTAATTTCTGTATCCTTATACAAAGTAAGTGGATCGGAAGCGGCACTCAAAGCCCTTCAGAAAATCAAAGACCCCGAAAAATTAAGTGAATCAGACATTTGGCCTAAACTTAGAATTTCCCAAATGTTAATGGACCAAAATCCAGAGTTGTCCTCTCGAATGACAGACGAAATCATTTATATGGCTCAGGAAAAAAAATGGAGACGGTTGGAATATGCAGCCACCATTTTACAAGGTTACAACCAAATTTATAGAAAAGAGTATAGAAAATCCACAATTGAGCTAACAAAGAGTAGAGGGATTTTAGACGAAGAAAACGCTTTTTATGCGGCAGAGTTTCTCCGTAACTTTGGTTTTGTATTTGCCCATACGGCTTCCGGGAAAAAAGGTCCAGTGAATGGGAATATCCGCGATGGCGTCGCCGATTTTCTTCAAAACAATCTTTATGAAGATTTGTATTACATTAGAAATTATAGACCACTTGCATTTTCAACAGATTTGTTCTTTGAATATGCACTCAGCCATTTGCGAGATGACGGCGATGTTTGGGGCCTTCTTGATTCTATTTACAAATACAATTCAGTAAAATGGAATCGGAGTGTTAAGGGGAGTCCCCATTCCTTATTCCAAATCCAATTTGTGGACAAACAGTTCCAATATTTGTCTGGGTTTTCAACTGCCAGGGAATCAAAATTTTTTGATTCTACGTATGCAGACAGCAGAGAAACAGAAAGCCAAATCCAACGAAAAAACGAAGAAGAATCCGTTCGGAACTTAGAATCGGCAAAACTACCAACTGTTCTTTTGTTGCCATACAAAGATGAGTTTTATCTTTTTACATTCAATCCAAAAGAATCCAAACGAAACCAACTGAGTTGGAAAGTCATCCATTCACAAAGACCAGATACAACAGAAGTAATCGAGTCTATCAAAGATTTGGTAAATGCAAATAAAGATACCGAGACTGTACAAATTTATTTCAATGAATCGGGTGCAAGTTTAATGAGATCTCTCAAAAAAGATATGAGAGAGACTCAAGTGGTCTTTTTCTTTTCCCTCCTCCCTGGTTCGGACCCTCACAAACCTCTTGGGGTGTTTTCTTGGAAATGTCCACCAAACATACGTTCTCTGGAAGGAAAAGGAATGAATTTATTAGATACAGCATACTTTGAGGGATCCAGAATTTTAAAAGAAAAAGAAAGATTACATCTGTGGGATTTTCCAGCAAACACCAGTTCTGTGGCACAATTCACAAATCTTTCTTGGTCATGTAAATCGGAATCAGGATATTCAGAAGAAATTCCATTTTTAAAATTGTTTCGTAGGATCGACTACCGGACAGTACCGCGTATGGTAGTGTATACCGAACGTGTCCTTGGAAAGTCTTGGTCGGATTATACTTGGCACTACCAGTGGTTGCATTTTTGGTTTCGCTCAGGTACTAAAAAAGTGGGATACTTGCCAACACTACCTGTTTTGGATTCTGGTTCTGTCGGAGGGCTAGCCGATCCTTCCAAATATAGGGAAGAGGGAGTTTGGATCCAAGCAACAGCCCAATAAAAGGGACATAATGATCGTAGAATCTTTTGGACGAAAACCCTAGATCCTGTTCATTTCTGGCAAAAATGAGCCAAAATGTAGGCGACACTGGGAGATCGGTCCAAAATACTTAATTCTATTCCTCATACCAATGGACCCTGATCATAATACTTTAGTGGTGCCCGAGTTTCTATGGAAATAATCGGCATCTTTCTCATCTTCCTTCTCGTCCTTGTCAATGGTTTCTTCGTCGCAGCCGAATTTGCCATGGTATCCATCCGGCCTTCACGTCTTGAAGAGCTTGTCAAAGAAAACAGAGCAATGGCTCATATCACAAAAAAAGCCGTATCAAAAATCGATGATATGTTATCGGTTTGCCAAGTGGGAATTACTGTGGCAAGCCTACTCCTCGGATGGATTGGAGAAGCATTGTTTGCAAGCGTAGTCTCTGGATTCCTTCACATGTTCCATATTGAATTGGATCTAGTGACCATCCATAGTATATCGATTGGAGTATCGTTCACACTCATCACACTTTTGCATGTGATTTTGGGTGAGCTTGTTCCAAAAACCTTAGCCATCCAAAACACAGAGGCGATTGCACTCGGTGTTTCCGGTCCCATGTGGTTGTTTTATTATTTGTTCTTTCCTGTAACATTCATAATGAATCGTCTTGCCGGGGGAATTCTTACACTCTTCCGTTTACAGCGGACAGGTGATAAGTATGTTCATTCAGCAGAAGAGCTCATGATCATCATTGAGGAACAACGGAAACAAGGTCGGATTGACAATGCAGAGATGCAACTTATCCAAAAGACTTTTGATTTTTCCGAACACACTGCTAAGGATGTAATGACGCATAGACTTTCTATTATTGGGATTCCACAAGAGTCAACGATAGATAAAATGCTCCCTCTCATTGCCGAACATAGTTTTTCTAGATATCCTGTTTATGATCAAACTTTAGATCGAATAGTTGGAATAGTCCACGTTCAAAAATATTTAAAGTGGCAAGCGGCACATCTTTCCGCCAAAGGCAAAAAAGAAAAAATTACCGTTATTATGGAAAAGGATTTTGTGAAAGTTCCAGAATCAATGTCCATCGAACGAGTGATGACAAAACTCCGTGAAAAAAAACAACATATGGCAATTGTCATAGATGAATACGGTGGAGTTTCCGGCTTACTTACGTTAGAAGATATTATAGAAGAATTTTTTGGTGAAATTCGAGATGAAACAGACACTGATGAAGTGGATGTAACTTCAAAAAATAAAAAAACTAAAACCATTTCTCTCGATGGTGAAACAGAACTTTCTAGTTTGTCTGATATTTTAGAAGGGGAAGAACCTTCTGATATGGAAGAAGTAAGGACCATTGCTGGTTATTTTATGGAAAAGAACGAAGATATGCCAAAAGAAGGTAGCATCGTTCAAATCAAAAAAGGAAGTCTGAAAGTAAAAAA
This sequence comes from Leptospira harrisiae, assembly GCF_002811945.1. Classification (NCBI taxonomy): domain Bacteria; kingdom Pseudomonadati; phylum Spirochaetota; class Leptospiria; order Leptospirales; family Leptospiraceae; genus Leptospira; species Leptospira harrisiae. The sequence continues at coordinate 527,904 of NZ_NPDX01000001.1, forward strand.
GATGGAAGGGAATAAAATCATCTCCATTCTATTTACTCCTAAATTAGAAGAAGATAACGATTCCGAATTGGAACGAGAACTTTCTTACGAGGACAGATAAATGAAAGAAATTGTGATTGCTGTTTCTGGATCCATTGCTTCTTACAAGGCTTGTGATTTGGTAAGAGGGCTTACCAAACAAGGGTATCCAGTTCGAGTGATCATGACTTCTAATGCCACCAAATTTGTTGGAAAAATTACGTTCGAAGCACTGACGGGAAAACCAGTTCGAGTGGATGAATTTGATACGGGTATGGCTCATATCGAAATCAAAAACCTTGCGTCGGTATTTGCTGTGGTTCCTGCATCGGCAAATATCATTGGAAAAATGGCCAACGGAATTGCTGATGATTTGGTAACTTCAACATACTTAGCTTGCACCTCTCCCGTGTTAGTGGCTCCATCTATGAATCCTGGTATGTATTTACATCCAGCTGTCCAAAGAAATTTAAAAACCCTTGAATCAGATGGAGTGAATATTGTTTCTCCCGATAAAGGGGTTGTGGTTTGTGGTGATGAGGGTTATGGCAAACTTGCCACTGTAGAATCCATTATGGAACAAATCATCAAACTTCATAAATCAAATTCATGAATCTAAAATTCAAACGAGTCATTGTCACCTCCGGACCCACGAGGGAATGGATTGATCCTGTTCGATACATCTCCAATGCTTCTTCCGGAAAAATGGGTTTTGAGATTGCCTCTGCTTTTTTGAAATACCCTGTGGAAGTGGTTTATATCCACGGCAATACTTTGGAACGTTATACCCATGTTAACGGGGCCATTCGGAACATTGAAGTCGAAACCACAATCCAATTAAGAGATGCAGTTTTATCAGAAATTACTAACGATAGTTTGCTTGTGATGGCAGCGGCTCCGGCCGACTTTCGACCCATCATGACCGCGGAACATAAAATCAAAAAAGAAAAAACTTCGGAAGGGACAAAGGGACTTCTTTTGGAGTTAGAAGAAAATCCTGATGTGTTAAAACAGGTGACAGAGTATGTCACAGAACATAAAATTTTTAATTCTCTTCGAGTTGGATTTGCAGCTGAAACCAGAGAACTGGAACGACACGCTAAAGACAAATTGGTTCGGAAAGGGCTTAACTATATTGTTGGAAACTACGTAGGTTCAGGAAAAGGTTTTGGTGAAGTGGAATCTACAGTTCGTATATTTGGCGTTAGTGGGCTGGAAAAAGAAATTGGCCCCCTCCCAAAAGAAAAAATCGCTGAAGAACTGGTTTCCTTTTTAGTGTCCGTTTGATTTCGTTCCAAAACCAAAAGCAAAATAACCTGCGAGTAGAATCAGTCCAAAGCTAACTATATAATTCCATTTGATTTTTTCTCCAAGGAAAAGAGTGGCAAAGAGAATGAATACAAAAATGGTTATGACTTCTTGGATGATTTTTAATTGGAAACCTTCAAATTTATAAACAGTATATCCAATGCGGTTGGCTGGAACCATTAATACATATTCAAAAAAGGCAATCCCCCAAGAAAACAAGATGATATAAAACATATTGTTTGACTTTGCAAATTTTAAATGTCCATACCAAGCAAAGGTCATAAAGATATTGGAAAGTACAAGTAGAAAGATTGTTAACATAAAGTTCTCTTATTCGGTATTTTTGAATGGTGAATGAATGATTGATAAGATATTTTGGTACCTTCAAACATAAACAAATTTTTAGTTTTGTTTTGTGTCTGGAAACACTTCCTTAAAAATTTCAGGCAGGATCTCTCCTGATTTCCCTGCAAAATGAAGTTGCATAGAAGGTGTGAGGGATGTGGATTCCGGATTGATCTCAATTCCAAGTGCACCATTTCGGATTGCAGTCAGAGCCAAATTAGATGGAACAGAAACGTTCGCGCTAGTTCCGATTACAAACACAACATGACATTGTTTGCTTTGTTCCCATGCCTTTGTTAGTAAACGATTGTCATAACTCTCACCAAACCAAACAATGTCGGGTCGCAGTAGCGATTCACAAGAGGGACAATGTTTTAAACCCTTTTGGTTCATCCCTTCTGCACTTAGTGAAAATTTTTCATCACAACTTGTACACCTTGCACGGAAAATATTACCATGAATTTCCAGAAGATTTTTGCTCCCAGCCCTCGGGTGGAGTCCATCTACATTTTGAGTGATTAGGTTTACTGTTTTTGAATGAGATTGCCAATTTGCAATTGTTAGGTGACCAGGGTTTGGTTTTGCCTCAAAACATACATTTCGTCGGTAATCGTACCATTCCCAAACCACTTCGGGATGTGTGGCAAAAGCTTCGGGTGTCGCAAGTTCTTCTGCTTTGAATTTTTTCCAATACCCACCATCCCCTCGAAACGTAGGAATCCCACTTTCACTAGAAATGCCTGCCCCTGTCAGAAATAAAATATTCTCTGCAGAGCGAATTTTCTGGATGTGATCAGGCAGAAGGAGACCCATGTATGGGATCATTCTAAGAAATTGGGTAAAAAATTAAATCGGAAAATAACCTGGAAATAGAAAACTGGTAGTCAATGGCAAATCACTGGGAAGAAGTCCAAAAAAAACTAGATTCCATTCGCGAAAAACAATTGTTTCGGGAAACTAAACTCTATCAAGGAATTGATTTTTGTTCCAACGATTATATGGGACTTGCAACTAACTCTCGTATGATGGATTTTTTCCAATCGAAAAAAGGAATTTATCCATTTGGATCCACTGCTTCTCGCCTCGTACGCGGGAATACTCATAAGATGGATCAGTTTGAATCGGAGTTTGCCAGTTTTGTGGAAGGAGAAGCCGCACTTCTTGTTTCGACTGGATTTACAGCTAACTTTGGTCTTCTGGATTCCATTGCCAGTCCCGATTGTTTTGTTTTCACCGATCGGCTCAATCATGCATCTATTTTAGATGGAATTCGAATTTCTAGTGCTCAAAAGAAATATTACAATCATTTGGATTTAAACCACTTACGGACTTTGTTGGAAAAAGCAAACTTAGATGATCCAGGGCATAAGAAAAAACGAATCGTTGTGACTGAAACCCTATTTAGTATGGACGGTGATTCTCCCGATTTAAAAATCTTACTCAAGTTAAAAAATGAATTTGGATTTGTTTTGGTTTTAGATGAAGCTCATGCATTTGGAATTTATGGACCCAGTGGGAAAGGACTTGTGTTTCGAGATTTGACTCTCTCTGAAATTTTTTCTATTGATTACCGAGTATACACTTTGGGAAAATCTCTGGGACTTGAAGGTGGAATCATTGTTACTAAAAAAATAGGTCGCGATCATTTAGTGAATGTAATGCGCTCTTTTATTTTTTCTACTGCTCCACTTCCTATAATTTCAGAACTTGCTTCCTTTGCATTATCATTACTTGGTTCCATGGACAAAGAAAGAGACGAATTGCTTTCTCTGGCAAATGAACTAAAAAAATCCCTAAAACAAAATGAATTTTCCATTACAGAATCTACTTCGCATATTGTTCCGTTACTTCTTGAAACAGAGAAAGAAGCTTTGTATTATGCGAATCATCTACAAACAATAGGATTGGATGTTCGGGCCATCCGCCCACCTACAGTTTCTACTCCAAGGTTACGTATTAGTCTCAATGCAAAATTAAAGTTAAGTGATATTCAGGTTTTGGTTAAGGAGCTCATCCGAGTTAGAGAGAAATGGAATTCCCTCTAATCGGTTTATGTTTTTTTTGGTTTTGAAATTTGTTCTTAAGTTTCTTCTTCGAATTTACGGATTTTGTTTTTGATTTGTTCTGTGGTAGATTTTAAATCACCTGGCGAATGTTTGGTGTTCGAATCTGTAGTTTCTTTCTTTTTTTTTGTCCCATATTTGTAGATCCCAAAAAGTCCTAAAATACCAAAGGCAAACAAGGTAAAGTTGATCCAGGTTCCATCGGGTTGTGCTAAAATTTTTGGTCCAAATCCGTATACAATAGAATCTACCATACCTTGGTTCCCATTTTCCTGAAACATCACTACAATCGGATCTTGTAAAACGGAAGTCCCAAATCCATTTTCCATTTTTGAGATGATCTCTTCTTCCTTCATTCCATCTTTGATTCGATTTTCAATAAAGGTTTTGAGATAACTTGACGCCGCACACATGTTAAATGAACAAGATTGGATCGGAAGACTTGGCAAACAAATACAACGAATGTTTTCCGTAACTTTCAGAAAGGTTTGGATTTGGGCCTCTTCTTTGAGATTCGTTGTCGTTTTTTGTGCCAAAAGGAGGTTAGGGAACAATAAACAAAATCCAATGGATAAAAGACTGAATTTTATTTTGGAACAGAAATGAATTTTTGAAAAGGCAGAAGATAAACTTTTATTCATTTGGAATTTGTTTTGATCAACAGAAATCATTTTAACCAACCGCCTTCTTTTTGTTTTCGCCGGCAGGTAATAATAAGAATATTCCTGATAGAAAATAGAGGAGTGAACCAATCCAAATGAGTTTCACAAGTGGGTTCACCCAAACTTCAAGATTTGCCACAATTTGTTTTGGAAAGTTGAGGAAGAATTTAAGTTTATCCATCTCTGAACCAGGAGTAAAATAGTACTGCATAAACATCAAAGGAAGATCAGGGTTTTCTGATTTTAAATCTGAGGTTTCAATGGCTCCTAGTTGGATATAAAAATCTTCTTTTGCCATAGATAGGATTGCTGGTTCACTCGTGGGAATATGTGTTTCAAAATCTCCCGTTAGGTGAGAGATCTGAGGGTAAAATCTACGTTCCGTTGTAAGTTCAGAAAGTTTATCAGTTCCTCGAAAAATCCCGTATGTTCCTTCTTGGGAAACAATCACATTCTGAATATTTGGTTCTCCACCGAGTCTTGAAATTAGAACTGGTTTCAGTTTGAGTGTGGAGGCTTCGATTTGGTAACCACCAATCATTGCTTTGTCAATGGATTGATAAACAATTTCTTCCGAAGTCGGTGGTTGGAGTTCGTAAAAGAAACGAACTGAAGTATTGATTTTAAATGCGTTTCCGGCATAACCGATAAAAATAAGAACAAGTGAAAAATGGACTAGATAACCACCATACCGCCGTTTGTTTTTAAGTAACATCCGGTAACCGGCTACAAAAATATTTTCGTTCTGGAACTCTTCTCTACGTGCCCGAATCCCTCTGTAGTATTCTTGGATGATACCGGAAATAGTAAACACACCTATGGTTACAGTCAGCACGGAATACACTTCTGCCAAAACATCCCCATACTTACTATCAGGTTTGGTAAAGTTTTGTGAATAAAAAAGTATGTAAAGTCCACCACCTATCACACCTGCGATTAGAGGTTTGAGTAAGGTGGAAAAAAAGACAGCTCCCGCTCCTTTTCTCCAAGCAAGTAAGGGGGCGGCTCCCATTAGAAGCAAAAGGAAAATTCCCGCAGGTACTCCCCAGGAGTTAAACCAAGGTGCCTTAAATTCTTTTCCATACAAAAGAGGGGAAAATACTCCGAGCAAAATAGCGGCAGTGGAAAGAACTAACAAAAAGTTATTTAAAAGAAAACTACCTTCTTTGGAAGTAATTGCTTCTAAGTTTCTTTCAGGTGTTAGGTGCTTCCGGCGATACACCACAAACCCTGTAAAAAACAAAAAACTTCCAATGATATAAATGATAAAAGGAGTTCCGATTGTAGATTTAGAAAAACTATGTGGTCCTTCCAAAACTCCCGAACGAGTGATCCAAGTTCCAAGCAAACTAAAATGGAATGCAAGGATCACAAGTAACATATTCCAAAACTTCAACATTCCTCTTCGTTCTTGAATCACAACAGAATGTACAAAGGCACTTGTGAGTAACCATGGCATAAGTGAAGCATTCTCTACAGGATCCCAAGCCCAATACCCACCCCAACCTAACTCTTCATAGGCCCATTTGGATCCGAGTAAAATTCCTGTTCCCAAAAAGAACCAAGAAAACAAAGTCCATTTACGAATGAACTTCATCCAATCTTCAGAAAGTTGGCCCGATACAAGAGCCGACATAGCAATGGCAAAAGGAATCGATATACTCACATAACCAATGTAAAGAATCGGAGGATGGATGATCATCGCCCAATGTTGGAGTAGGGGATTGAGGCCCCGACCTGCAGCTGCTTCCGGGACAAATTCACGGAATGGTTGTGCATCTCCATAAAATACGGCAAGGAAAGAAAAAAATCCAGAAAGAACAGCAAGGATGAGATTCATCATTGGAATTCGATCTTCGATGGACTTACGTGTTTGCCATAAAACAATAAAAGTAAAAACGTTTAGAATCAAATTCCAAAATAACAAACTTCCAGATGACCCTGACCAAATGGATGTCATTTTATAAAACAACGGTAAGTGCTCGCTTGAGTGCATTACCACATAATAGTTGCTATAGTCTGATCTTACTAGTTGGGTTAATAAAACTGTGAATGTTAGGACAATGACAAAAGGATTTGTCATTAATGCAAGGCGACCAAGTTCGATCGCTTTTCGTTCTTGTTTATAAATTCCGTAGATGGTTTGTAATGCGGAAAAAATTAAAATGGCAAGAGAGGCTGAGAGAAGGATGGTTCCTAAATTGTTCATTGTTCCTCAGCGTATCCCGCTTCATATTTGGAGGCACATTTTGCTTCGACGTGACTTGCGACAAGCACTCCGTGGTCTAACTTTCCGTCCACACGAGCTCTGGCACCTTCTTTGAAGGCATCTGGAAGAAGAGTGGCACCTGTAAAAAAAACAGGGATGATTTGATCATTCAGTTCCAAATCAAATTTTGCTTTTTTACCCTCACGGACAAGGCTCCCCACTCTCACAAATCCCCGCACGCGTAGGTTTTGATCTGAATATTTGGTTTGGTTGGCAGCGAGTTCCGAAGCATCCAAAAGAAGATAGGAAGTTTCCTGAGAGGAAAAATAAGCAATCCCGCCAAGAGAGAGCCCAATGAGAAACAAAAGAGTTAAAAACTTACGATTCATAATCCATTCTTTAGACGGATTCCCGTCTTTCCTCTAACCTCTCTGATTGCAAGTTTCGGTCAAACAAAAAGGTCTTAAAAAAACGAGGGAAATCCGTGAGTTACAGGAAGGATTTGTAGCGGTATACGAAATATCCCACCCATTCCTTAATCGAAAGAGAGGTTTGGTCCAAAAAACTCGCTGATGGAATGTAAAGTTCAAAGGCTCCTGAATTTAAATTGGTCGAACGAAAGTCTGTAGGAAAGGGAATAAATGGGATCTCTTGTTTTTCAAAACAACCGGCTGCACGTTTCATATGAAAGGCAGATGTGATCAGGATTGATTTTTTTAAGTTTTTTTCCAGGAGTAGTTTCTTAGTTTCTACTGCATTTTCATAGGTATTTCGGGACTGGTTTTCCCAAATTAAGTCTTTTTCGGGAACACCAAGGCCAATAAATATTTCTTTTGCAAGATCTGCTTCTCGGTAGGTATCAGCAAAAAGAAGACCTGATCCACCAGTAAATAAAATCTTTTTTACCTTACCTGCTTTGTAAATTCGTACTGCATCTGTTAGTCTGTCTGCAGAATCAGTCAGTTCAGGTCGACCAGGATGTGCGGAAATGGTTTGGATCATGCCACCTAACACAATCGCAACGTCTGATTCGGGAAGATCTGAAATTTGTATTGGAGGGTAGTCTTTTTCTAAAGATTGTAGGAGGAAGTTTGCAACATATGCATTTGATGTAAGATATAAAAATAAAATGATTTGGAAAAGCCGAAACTTCCCATGTCCAGACTTGGTTTTCAGAATGAGTAGGATTGCTAATAGGAAAAAAAAAGGAAGAGGATAAACTAGGAGCGTAGCAAGTTTGGAAAGAGTAAAAAAAATAGAATCCATTGGTAATAGGTTTCGGAAACCTTGCGGATCTTACCAGTCTAAATCGGGGCCGAGAACTCCAATCCCACTTCCCCAATACTGAGAGGGGTGAGGGTAACGAACTGAAATTCCAAGGGGAGAGCGGGAATATTTCCAATCGCGAGCAATTTGTTTTCGCTGTTGGATTTGTTCTTCCGGGATGGGAGATTCAATTTTGTGTAAATATTGTTTGGTGACTTCCACCCATTCCTTGATGGCAGCAGGATTTTGTTTTTTTAAATCTTGGATTAAAATTCTCAGTTCGAACTCTGCATCTTCTCTGAGATCCCTTGCAATTTCCGAAACTTTTGCATTGGCACCAAACACGGTTTCGCTTCCTTCTGTACGATCCACAGTATCTCGCCATTTCGCATAGGCAATCATCAGATCCTTTGTCTCATCATACCTAAACATAGTAAAAGAATGATCGTTCCGGTTTCAAAAAAACGCAATCGAAAATTCCAAACATAGGAAGTTTGTTTCTGTCTAATCCTCGTGAAGTCCCTATACTTACAATGTATCCTAGTTCTTTTTGTTTTGTCCTGTTTTGCCGACGCCAGTATTCGTAAACCACACCATACGAAAAATGGATTTCAAAATCCAAATCCTAACATTCAACCAAAAGGTTTTTCCGATCTTCTAGTTTGGCAATTCCAAAGGTTTCAATTGCCTACGAGTTTAGATCCGGCAGACTATCCTCCTTTCCCTGTAGTTGGAAATGATGGAAAGGAATTGAGTGCAAATCCATCGAGACTTTCTGTGACTTGGGTTGGGCATGCCACCACTCTCATTCAAATTGATGGAGTGAACATTCTCACAGATCCCATTTGGAGTGAAAGATGTTCCCCAGTTGGATTTATTGGCCCAAAACGTTATACTCCTCCAGGGATTAAAATCGAGGATTTACCACAAATTGACATAGTGGTTTTATCACATAATCATTATGACCATACGGATTTACCTACACTCAAACAGTTAGAAGATAAATTTCATCCTCTCGTTCTTACTGGACTTGGTAACAAAAAATTGTTGTTAGGTGAAGGTATGAAAAATGTAAAGGAGATGGACTGGTGGGAAGAAACAAAAACCTCAGGATTACAAATTACTTTCACACCAACCCAACATTTTAGTGGGCGAGGACTTTTTGATCGCAACGAATCGCTTTGGGGGAGTTACCATATTTCCGGAAAAAACGAGAGAGTTTACTTCGGAGGTGACACTGGTTATTACACTCATTTTCGAGAAGTGGCAGAACGATTGGGCGAAATTGACGTTGCCATTTTGCCGATTGGAGCCACGGAACCTCGTTGGATGATGGAGGCAGTACATGTGGATCCGAAAGAAGCGGTCCAAGCTTTTTCTGACCTAAAGGCAAAATATATGGTGCCAATGCACTACATGACCTTCGTTCTCTCTGACGAAAAACTCGATTCTCCTGTGCCCCGCACCAAAGAAGAGCTAAAACGATCGGGAATCTCCGAGGATCGTTTGGTTCCTTTAAAAATTGGAGAATCCCGGTTTTTTTAGTTCCAAGAGGTTTCGATTTCAGGTAAGCTGTCCTAAAAAAAAAGGATGGTGAGCATGTTGAAGAAGCTTCTCACAATGATAGTCTTCCTGGTTTGTTTGTCTATGACAACGGCAGGTTTATTTGCGGAAGATCCAACTCCGGTTCAGACGCAAACAACCACTCAGGAAGAAACAGGACACTCGTCACACGGCGAATCAGTACACCAGGAATTACCATATTGGTCGGTATTACCTTTTGTTGCCATTTTACTTTCCATCGCAATCTTACCGGTTGCTTCTCACAAAACTTCTCATTGGTGGGAAGACAATAATAACAAATTGATCCTTGCTGTAGGACTTGGTGCCATTTCTTTTGTGGTTCTTTTGATTTATGGTTACAGCCATAATATTGTTCACACGGTTTTCTTTGATTATATTCCTTTTATTATTTTACTCGGATCTTTGTTTTATATTTCCGGTGGAATTGTGATTAAGGGAGACATTCATGCAACTCCTCTCAATAACACATTATATTTGTTAATTGGTGCAGCTTTAGCTTCCTTTATTGGAACCACTGGGGCTTCTATGTTACTCATCCGTCCTTTGTTAAAAACAAATAGCGAGAGAAAACATGTGGTTCACACAGTTGTGTTTTTTATCTTCCTTGTTTCCAACATTGGTGGATCTTTGACACCACTTGGTGACCCTCCACTTTTCCTCGGTTATTTGAAAGGAGTTCCATTCACTTGGACATTCAAACTTTTACCTGAGATGCTCGTGGCAGTTTCTATATTGCTCGTTGTGTATTTCGTTTGGGATACGATTGCTTACAAAAAAGAAACCAAAAAAGATTTGAAACGCGACGATAAACTCGCAACTCCTTTTTCTATCGGTGGTCAAGTGAACTTCATTTGGTTACTCGGTGTGATTTTAGCAGTTGCTTTTTTAAACAGTAACTACATTCCAGAAATCAACAATACTCCAACTCTAGGATTTATCCGTGAGGCAGTATTAATTGTTCTAATTGGTCTTTCTAAGTTTACTTCTAAAGAAGCAGATCGTAAGTTTAACAACTTTACCCTCCATCCAATCCAAGAAGTAGCATACCTATTTATTGGGATTTTCATCACGATGATTCCTGCTCTTGTTTTACTTGAGGCACATGGTAAAGAACTTGGGATCACACAAAACTGGCAGTTTTTCTGGGCAACAGGAGCTTTCTCTTCTGTTTTAGACAATGCTCCGACTTACCTCACCTTTGGTTCGTTAGCTTCTGGTCTCCTCACTCCAGCGGGTGCGGCAGCTCCGCTCACGTTAGGTCAGTTCATTGGAAATGTCCAAGCGGAAGAAATTCTAAAAGCCATTTCAGTGGGTGCCGTATTTATGGGTGCGAATACTTATATCGGTAACGCTCCTAACTTTATGGTAAAATCCGTTGCGGAAGAAAACAAAGTAAAGATGCCATCTTTTGGTGGATACTTAGCATACTCTATGGGAATTTTAGTTCCTGTGTTTATCCTCATTACTTTCGTATTCTTCGTCTAAACCTTTGGACAAACCGGGGAATTTTCCCCGGTTGTAAAACAATTTGAATTTATCAACACTCCAATCTTTATCTAGGTCCGGTTCTTTTTCTCATTTAACTAACGTTCGCCTGTCATTAGAAACAGAGCGAAACCAATTAGAATCCCTTTTAAAAGTTTCGAAAGAAAAACTAATTTATGGAATCCATACAGGGTTTGGACCACATGCATTCGTATCCAATGAGGATACTGAAAATATCCAAAAATCTTTAATTTATCATCTAACTGTAGAACCTGTATTTTCTTCTGATGGAATCCCGCATTCCCATTTAAGTCATAACGAAGCTAGGGCTGTTCTTGCTGCTAGAATTCATTGTTTGTCACTTGGTGGATCAGGAATTAACTTTCATACATTAGAATTATTGAATACACTTTTGGAGTTGGATTGTATTCCTGTTTTGCCAGAAAAAGGTTCTCTTTCAGCTTCTGGAGATTTGATTCCCCTCAGTTATATTCCTTTGGCACTTCTTGGTGAATCTGGGTTTACTGGAAAAGGAAAGGATTTAGCACCGAGTCGGTGGAACAAAGGAACTTCCAAAATCCCTGGTTTGCCTTGGACTCCCAAGGTTAAGGAAGCAATTTCTCTCACCAATGGAACAAGTTTTACCACTGCACTTTTAGGGCTCCAAGTAATCGAATTTCGCAATATACTTTCTTTTAGTTTGGAACTTCTCGAGTATTTATTTAGTTTTCATTCTGTTTTTTCTGACGCCTTCCATCCAGCTTACCACAACCACAAACAATTTGATGGCCCAAAAGAAATTGTTAAAATTCTTTATCCAATCGTTTCTAAACATTCCAAAGTGAAAAAAGAGGGGAGTAGAATCCAAGATATATATTCTATCCGTTGTATCCCTCAAATCCTTGGTTCTATTTTGGATGAAATAATTTCTATAGGGAATGTCGTTGAGCAAGAGTTAAATTCTCTTTCGGACAATCCTGTTTTAATTCCTACAGAAGAGGGAGTTCGGTTTGCCGAAGGTGGTGGGTTTTATGCTGCCCAAGTCAGTTTTGCCGCTGACAGATTGCAGAATGCGATGGCTGTTTGGTTTACTTGGGTGGATCGATTTTTGAATTATCTCTATGAACCAAATGAAAACGGTGAGTTCCCTTTGATGTTGTCAGATAAACCTGGTACGTATGCAGGATTATCGGGATTAGGTCTTATGTCGACTCACCTAACGGCAGAAGTGCGAAGAGATAGTATGCCAGGTTCTGTGCAGTCTGTTCCTACCAATGGCAATAACCAAGACATTGTTCCTATGGGTGCAATTTCGGTTTTAAGAAATCGCAGAACGGTTGTCAGTGCGTATAAATTACTTTCTATATTTGCTTTTTCGGTTTTTCAGAGTTCTCGGTTTGCCAAAAGAAAGGATTTGGTTCCAAGTAAAGATTTGTTTACGGGCCTAAAGACCATGGCGGCAGATCGAAGTCTGGACTTTGAAATCCAGACATTGATGGAAAGATTAAAAAATTCTACTTCTTCTCTTGTAGAGATTCCAAACGGTTGAGTCCAAATCCAAGCACAAGCCCAAAAACTAATGCTGCGAGTGGGATTTGTGTTTCTGCAAAATCTTTTGGTAATACATTCTTTGCAGTAGCAATTTGAATGTCTCGTTTCACTTCTCCCGACCTACCTACGATTTCCTGACCATGCGCATAATCTTTAAAAGGCCAAAGGATAAAAAAGGATCCGAGGATCAGTCCCAGTAAAAAAGTCATTGTATGCGACTTATATTTAACAAATAACCATTTTACAAAATGAGTAAAAATCAGAAGTCCAAGTAAACATCCAATTCCAAAAGCTCCGAGAAAAATGATGGAACTTGGTTCGAGGATGGTAGAAAGTTTCCCAATCACGATTTGGTATTCACCTAACACGAGCATGATGTAAGAGCCAGAGATTCCTGGTAAAATCATTGCAGAAATCGCAACGGCTCCTGTGAGAAAGGCAATCAGAGGATTTTCGGATCCTGTTGTATCCCCCATAAAAAAACTTGGGACAATGGTGAGTAGAATTCCTGGAATGAGGAATAACCAAACAACTAAGCTGTGTTTTTCGATGAGTTTGTATGGGACAGCGAGAGATGGAAAAATAAGTCCAATAAAAAGTGCGAGTGTTGCTTGTGGATGATTTTGTAGTAAAAACTGGATGAGTTTGGCACCAGAAATCACAGATAACAAAAGACCAATTCCTAAGAAGACAAGGAACCAAAAATCAATTCGTTTCATTTCCAAGGCAAAACGTTTTCTTACATCTTCTTTCCAGAATCCAAATACGAAAGTAAGTGAAACTTTGATGGTATCTAAGTTTAGGGAAGTGATGGCAGTGATTAACCTGTCATAAAGTCCGAGGATGAGTGCAAAGGTCCCTCCGGAAACACCGGGGATGAGGTTGGCAATCCCGATGAGAAAGCCATTGAGAAGGCAGAATAAAATTTCTTTTTTCGATAGAGGCATAAGGGAAAGGATGGAAGTCCAAAGTCTTTATGCAAGGTTTTTTCTGCGGATCAAAATCCAAAGGATTCCGTAACTGGAGACAGAAAAAAGGAAAAGTATGAGAAAGATAAAAAGAGGCGGAACCTTTTGAATTGTTAATACAAAATGAATACAAACAACAATGAAATTTAAAATGAAAAATATAACAAGTGATCCAATTTTTCCTAACTTGGTTTCTGTGATCCTTTGATAGAGATGTTCTCTATGAGCTTGGAACAAATGTTTTTTTTGGAAAAATCGTTTGAGAAGGATAAAAATTCCATCCAACCAGAAATAAGGAAACAGATAAAAATAATATGTTACATCCCAAACTGTCGATTTTGTTTCTCCCCACTTACCAACAAACAATGGTAATGCCATCACAAAAAATCCTAATGCTAATGAGCCACTATCTCCCATAAATAGTTTTGCTCTAGGAAAATTATAAAATATAAAACCAAACATAGTAACAAATAAAATTGTATAAAAAATAAAACCAAGATGGCCATTCCCATAAAACTGAGGAGTTACCAACACTAATGAAAAAAAGGAGAGAAAGAGGGTTGTAACCAAATACCAATCCATCCCATCCATAAAGTTTACTAGGTTCACTGCAAAAACAAGAAAGACCGTAAGAACCATCACTTGCAGAGGTTTTGGAATCGTATTCATTCCAAAATAAGTGATTTCTGGGTTTATTAAAATTAAAAATAGGGCCACAACACTCAGTTCTAAAAACAAACGAAGTTTGGGGCTAAGATGATACAAATCATCAACGAAACCTAAAATACAAAAAATAGAAACTCCGGCTAACAAAAGATAAATGTCAAACTTTAGCGAAGGATCCTCTTTGGAAAAAATCAAAAAATCAGGATTGGGGAAAAAAAGGAGTGAGAGGCTTGCGAGGAGAAATAGAGGGATAAAGAACATTCCTCCTGATTTTTTTGTAATTACATCGTGCAAACTCCGTTCGTTTGGCACATCTTTGACCCCAAAATGCGAATAAACATAGAATGTATGCAAAATGAGGCTGAGAAACGCTAGAATGACAATCGTAAGTGGTAAAAAAGAGACCATTTTCGCAAAGTTTATCGGTACGGGGTCTTTTGGCAGTTTTTTATTGCAAAATTCCGTCCCTCTTCGATGTTTAATTTATGTTTCAGGGCGTTTATACAGCGGTCATCACCCCCTTCCGCCAGGGGAAAATCGATTATGATAGTTATTTTAAAATCCTAGAAAACCAGATTCGCTCCGGCGTGGCGGGTGTGGTTCCTTGTGGGACAACAGGGGAATCTCCTACCCTTTCATATGCGGAACATAAGGAACTCATCCAAAAAACTGTCAAAGTTGTGGCTGGGAAAATCCAAGTCATTGCTGGAACTGGTTCTAATTCTACGAAAGAGGCAATTGAACTTACTGAGTCTGCATGTGCTGATGGGGTGGACGGAATTCTTACTGTCAACCCATACTACAACAAACCCACTCAAGAGGGAATGTATCGTCATTTTACAGAGATTGCCAATGTATCATCCAAACCTGTGATGTTGTACAACATTCCCGGAAGGACAAACGTGAATCTCCTACCGGAAACTGTTGCAAGGCTTGCGGCCCATCCAAAAATTGCAGCGATCAAAGAGGCAACAGGAGATTTAGGACAAATGGCTAAGGTCATTGCTGCCACTCCACCTGACTTTGATTTGTTGTCAGGTGATGATAACCTAACGCTTCCGGTTTTATCTATCGGTGGAAGGGGAGTGGTTTCCGTTGTATCCAATCTTTTTCCTCGCGCTTGTGTGGATATGGTTTCTTTGTATTTACGTGGTGACCTCGAAGCCTCAAAAAAGATATATTACAAACTCCTTCCTGTGTTTATCAATGCCTTCATTGAAACAAATCCTATTCCCATCAAAGCAGCTATGAGTTGGTTTGGGTATTGTGACAATGAACTTCGTCTTCCTATGACATCTTTGTCAGAAGGCTCAGCGGCCGATACATTCAAAAAAACAGTATTCCAATTGAAAGAGGAAGGCATTGTCTAAAATCAAAGTTGGTATCGTTGGTGCTGGGGGAAGGATGGGAAAGGCCATCATCCAAGTTCTTTCCCTTTCCAAAAAATCAGAGTTAAGTGCTGCCGTTGTCAGAGAAGGTGCTGTGTATGCAGGATTTGATTCGGGTAACCATGCTGGAATTAAAGAAACAGGAATTTTACTTTCTTCTGACTTACAAAAAGCATGTGAGTCTTCCGATGTTTTAATTGATTTTAGTACACATACAGGATTTGAAACGATTTTAAATGTTGCTTTGGCAAATAAAAAACCATTGGTAATTGGCACAACTGGTCTTACCGATTCCGATAAGTCCCTCATCCAATCAGCTGCCACTTCCATACCAATCGTGTTTTCACCAAACATGTCGGTGGGTGTGAATCTTTTATTTAAATTAACTGAGATCGCAGCAAAAGTGTTAGATGAAGATTTTGATGTAGAAGTTCTCGATATCCACCATAGACACAAAAAGGATGCTCCTTCAGGAACAGCTATGTATTTGAAAGAAGTGCTTTTGAATGCCACCAAACGTTCGGAAGAAAATGTTATTTATGGTCGCCATGGAATGTATTCAGAGAGAGATCAAAAAGAAATTGCCATGCATACGATGCGAGCTGGTGAAGTGGTCGGGGAACACACTGTATATTTTTTAAGTCCGGAAGAACGAATTGAAATCACACATAAAGCCCAAGATCGTAAAACATTTGCGACAGGAGCGGTGAAAGCTGCCGAATTTTTACACGGGAAATCCAAAGGTCTTTATAATATGTTTGATGTGTTAGGAATATAAATTGGATTTTTTCCGAGGATTATACATCATTCCATGGAGTAAAAATTATATCTCCATTTCTTTAGATGTTCTTATCGTCGCCTTTCTAATTTATAAAACATACACCACCTTACGTAGAACACGTGGGATTCAGCTTTTACTGGGAGTCGGTATCATTTGGATTTCAGGTAGTCTTGCTGAATATTTAGGGTTTGAGCTTCTTGAATGGATTCTCACAAACATCAGACCTGCTTTAGTTTTTGCTATCATTGTCCTTTTGCAACCGGAGCTTCGTAGGTTGACTGGAGATTTGGCAAGGATACGTCTTCTTAGATTGTTTTTCCTTAAACCAACATTTGATTTAGATCCTATCGTGGAAGCGGTTCGGGTCATGTCACAAGAAAAAACAGGATCCATAATTGTACTTGTGAAAGACATTAGTTTAAAAGATATTTCGGAAAACGCAGTTCCTATGGATGCACAAGTCACATCCGAAATTTTACAAACCATTTTCTTTAAAAATTCTCCACTGCATGATGGAGCAGTGATTATCGAACAAAATCGGATTGTATGTGCCGCTTCCTACTTACCAATGAGTAGTTCGGTAGAAATTGCCACATTGGGAGCAAGGCATCGTTCTGCCTTAGGACTTTCTGAAGAAACAGATGCCATAATCATTGTCACTTCTGAAGAAACAGGTGACATTACTATTTGTTTTGAAGGGGAAATGTTACATCCTGTCAAACCTCTCGAACTCAAAGCTCTCGTGAGCGGACTGATGACTGGAACTCGAAGGTCTAAGGATGATTCACTTCGCAAACCGAAAGAGAAGGATGCGAGTGTGAGTATATGATTGTAAAACTTCTTGGAAAAATTGTCCGAAACTGGAAGGCAAAACTTGTTTCGTTAATCATCGCTAGTATCTTTTACGTAAATCTTCAAAATTCAAAGGTATTGATTAAAACAATTAACGTCCCAGTCGATTATCCAAAGTTATCTGGTAATTTGAATTATTCCAAAAACCCTGAAAAAACCATTCCTATTCGTGTTGAAGGATTGAAAGATGTGGTAAACTATTACTCACAGTTTATGAAAGCTGTGATTGATCCCGAAGACGTACAGTTAGGTGTGACAGAAGTTCCTATTAAAAAAATTGTAGGAGTTCCTAGTGGCGTCAAAGTCACCAAACTGAAAAAAACAGTTCCTGTTGAAATTGAATCTCGTGGTTTAAAGGTTGTTCCTTTGGAAGTAGTTTTTGAAGGAGCACCGCCAGCTAACTTTGAAAAGTTGACACAAATTGTAAGTCCGCAAAAAATTACACTCAGTGGCAAACCGCAAGATTTAGAAAAAATCAATAAGGTTTTATTACCTGAAATTTCCCTTTTGGATAAAAAGGAACCTTTCGCAAAAACAGTCCGTATTCCCGATTTACCCAAGGGTGTGAATGTCCTTGGATCGCGAGATGTCACCGTAAATGTAAATATCATTCCTCTTTCTTATAAAACCGGAGAACAAACCGCAGCTGGGATCCCAATCGTTTGTTCTGGACAGGATGTCCGTTTGGATGCAGAACTTTCGGAAGAACAAGTTGCCATTCGATATTTTTCTCTCAAACCGATTCGTTCGGCACAAATCCTGACGGGAATTACAGCCCAAGTTCCATGTAACTATATCTTTGATCCCATCAAAAACAAAATTGTTCCCGAATTACAACCGCAAGTTGCTAAAGTTCGGATCGTCAAAAACAAAGATTTAAAAGGTATTGAAATTTTACAGATTAGTCCGGAAAAAATCGAAATTCGATATAAGGTGAAAGAACAAAACCCGGAAGCAGATCCAACTGATGATGGAACGGGAATGGAAGTTCCTGAAACCATTCCCTCCGATCGATCTTAATTTTTGATCAAAATTTTATTTTAGAAATTCGTAGATTTCTTTAAAACTTTCTTCTGGATTTTCCCATTGTGGATAATGTCCAATTGTTTCCCAACGAATCAGTTTTTTGTTTTTGATCGGAAGTTTTTCAATTTCATCTGCTAGATGGCGTCCACTCACTGGATCTTCTCCTCCATTGATAAAAAGTAAAGGAACCTCTGTTTGGAGGAGTGCATTTTTCCAACGTTCCCCATGGATTCTTCTTTCTGGAATGTATTTTAAAAGTTTATGTGGAATCAAAACTTTGTTTGGATAGGTGATGAGTTTCCAAAGAACAGAAATTTCTTTGTCACTTGGTTTTGTATTTTTGCCAAACACTTGTGCGAAAGCCACTCCGAATTTTTTTTCATCATAAAACCTGGAAAGGAAGGCACCTAAGATCGGTGTGGCGAGAAGTTTTTGTTTGAATGTGGGTCTATGTAGGTGAGGAAAAAGCCCCCCATTCATAAAAACGGCACCGTCAATTTCATACGTACGATCCGTCCGTTCTAAATGTCTGGCTAAAATTTCCTGACCTACGCTGACTGCATAATCATGGAAAACAAACTTCACTCTTCGTAATGCATTTTTTTCAATAAAGGATTCTATGATATCAGTTTGTTCGATGAGCGTATATTTATGTTTTTTCGGTTTTGATGAATAACCAAATCCTAAAAAATCAATTGCAATCGTATTGAAATAACGTGAGAGTCCATTAAAAATTTTGGAATAGTCCCATGAGGAAGTGGGGAATCCATGAAGCAGAATTAAATTTTGTCCTCTTCCTTCTTGGATAAAGAAGATTTGGAACTTCTTATATTCGAAAAATTTACCATTAGCTAACCATTCAGTAGCGTTCTTTTTTGGAAAGTTAAGATCAACCATATCCGACATAGAACAACAAAAGAGGAAGTGAGTCAAATAGAAGAATTTGCTACTTTCTGATTTCCCCAAAGCCGATCTTTAAAGGGATGGAATCATACCCACTCATCTATTTTGTAAAACCGGAAGGAACCATTTCGGATTGGGAATATTTTTGGCATCAGATCCCTTATGGAGCACCGGGAATTCTTACATTTTTTGTAGGAGTATTTTTAAGTTATTTTGCCTTTCAAAAGTTTCGTAAATCAGACGCAAATACTAGAATTTTCCATTTAAACCTTACGATTTCTTTTATCAGTTTTGGATCGGTAGGACTTGTTTTAACCACGCGGGCTTGGATTCAAGATGTAAATACATTAGTTTTTTGGAATGATCTACTATACTTTTTGGTCGCTCCGTTGGCTCCTACCGCTTTTTATTTAGCCTACCATATGACTGGCAAACAAAGTAAGTTATTATTGTATTATTCTTATCTTTGTTGGTTTGCAAGTTTAGTATTGTATTTTGGTGTATTGATTGGAAAAGGATTTGAAACAACAGTTTTTGAATTCACTTTCGGAAAGTATCCTAGAGGAAGTTCATTTGTTCGGCCATGGGGAATTTTAGCTCCGCTCGGGTATTTCTTTTTAATTTTACCTTCTTTTATTAAACATTACCAATACATTCGTAAACATTATCACTTAACTTTATTTCATGGAGTGAATTTACTTTTTTTACTAACAACATTGAATGCACCAAGTATCCTTGGGTTCAAAGTGTATCCGGGAGGATTCTTTTTATTCATCCCTATGTTACTTGTGGCGTATGGAGTGTTTCGTTCTGACTTTTTTGATGTGAACGAACTGCTATTCCAAAAGAATGGAATGTTTTACTTCTTATTTGCGCTTTTATCATTTGTTTTGATATTTATCTCTTTTGGTGTTTCTTTTGGACTTTCTCCAGATGCTTATGAGTCAGCCAAATGGTATCCTTGGGGAATACCTCCCGTTGTATCCGTGTTTGGTGCCGTATTTTTATCTATCATTGTTGCAGGTGCCAATCCTTCGGCGAGGATCAACCAACTCTGTGCCTTTGCTCTTATCTTAACCGGATTTTATGTCATCCAATCGGTTCCTCTAAAGTTAAACATTTCTTATGTAGTGCAACTTCGAATTTCGCAAATGACCTTTGTAGCATTTGCTTTTGCACCAAGTATCATGGTTCGTTTGGTATTTGAGGCCATTGGCCAAAAATCACCGAAATGGTTGCAAGGGATTGACTTACTTTGTGTGAGTGCAGCAATCCTTGCACCTTCTCCATATTTATTCGTAGGATATTTTGATTACCCTTGGTCGAGAGTCCATCATGGGGGACCTGCCGAACTTCTTGTGGGGCTGAATGGCGCCATTGCTTTGGTTTTAGTTTTAATCACTTTTCTAAGAAACAAAGGGTATATCAACTTTGCTTCTAAATGGATCATTGGATCGTTTTTATTATCAGCTGTTTTGTTATTAGCTGCACTTTTGCCAAGCCATGGTTTTCCTATTTATCCTATTGCGGACTTTCAATTCGTTCCGGCATTTTTACTTGGTTACGCGGTACTCCGGCATGGGGCATTATCTTTGGAAGGTAGAACCATCCAACTCAGTCAAAGACTTGCCAACTTAGGCCTCATTACCATGGCCATTGCTGCGATTTTGTATTTTCCTCTGATCCGTGAACAATATGGGGCAGGGGAATCTGCCTTTCATTTAACGATGATAGTGCTTCCTCTTGTTTTGTTTAACTACCTTGTTGTTTATATCATGTCTCGTCCCTTAGCAGAAGAACTTGATATCAGTTACTTTTTACTAGATTTAGAAAAACAAAAGGCAGATGAAGAAAGAGAAAAAGCTCTGATTGCTCAGGACAAAGCAGAAGAAGCAATGGAGGAATCTGAAAAATTACTTCTCAATATTTTGCCTTATAAAGTCGCCCAAGAATTAAAACAAAAAGGAAGTGTGACACCCTCTCGGATCGAAAACGTCACAGTCCTTTTTACTGACTTCAAAGGGTTTACCAAAGTGGCCGAAGGAATGGATGAACAAAGTTTAATCGAGGAACTGGATGCCTGTTTCACTCAATTCGATGAAATCATTCTCCGGAACAATTTAGAAAAATTAAAAACCATTGGTGATAGTTATATGTGTGCCGGTGGCCTTCCTGTAGAAACAAGAACCAGTGCCATTGACGCTTGTTTGGCGGCATTAGAGATTCAGAGTTTTATGAACCAATTGAAAGAAATCAAATCTACTTTAGGTTTGCCTTTTTGGGAACTCCGATTAGGAATCCATACTGGCCCTGTAGTCGCAGGTGTTGTGGGTCGATTTAAGTTTGCTTATGATATTTGGGGAGATACTGTCAACACGGCTTCCCGAATGGAGTCTGGTGGTGAAACAGGAAAAATCAATGTTTCTAAAGAAACTTATGAACTAGTGAAGTATTTTTTTGTTACGGAATATCGTGGAAAAATTCACGGAAAAAATAAGGGTGAGTTAGATATGTATTTTGTCCACCGCCTAAGACCCCGTTATTCGCAAGATCCGGACGGGAAGGCACCTAATCAGTATTTCCGGGAAGTGTATTCCCGGATCACTCATGGTGCCAATATCCGTTGGAAAAACGAATCTTAATTTAAGTTTGTTCTTCCTCGGCAAGCCAAGTTCGAAGTAACTGAGCCACATCTTCTGGTTTTTCTTTTGCAAGGTTGATGGCGTTTTCGAGTAACTCTCTTCTGAGTTTTTCGTCCAGGGAGAGTTCGACTTCGGCTCCCCCTTCGTCCATCACTCGAAGAGCAGCTTCTCTCATCATTTGTTGTTGAGCTGCAAGTTCTTCTTCTCTGAGTCTTCTTCTTCTTGCGATTTCTTTTTTGATCGCACGGTAAACTAAGATCGCAAGGATGAGTAAAATTAAAATTACGAGTGAGGCAATCACCATATTACGAATGGCACGTTGCTTTTGAAACTCTTCATCTTCTGCACGAAATTGTTCGGTTCTATCTTTTGGAATGGTGATGACACTGATTTGGTCACCGCGAGATCTTGTGTATCCAATCGCAGCTTCTAAGTTTTTACGAACGAGTTTTAGGTCACTTTCGGCAACAGGAATGTACTTTCTATCATATCCCATTCCATCTTCTCTTTCCTTTCGTTCCCAAACACCATCCACAACTACAGACAAACCAATTTTTTCAATCTTCCAAGGTTGGCGTTTGATGTCTTTCACACGTTTGTTGAATTCGTAGTTATTGATATTTTCGTCTTTGGAATATTCTGCTTTTTGGTAGTCCGTGTCTTTATAACCAGGAGGAAGGTTCGGCTCAGTACCGGCGGGACCATCGGGAGTAAACCCGCGACCCTTAAACGATTCTTTTGTTTCTTTGGAAGATACTTTTAAAGAATATCCATCTACCAACTTTCTTTCGTTATATGGTGTTTCCGGATTGTCTTCTTCAGCAACCACAGGTAATACTTCATTTTCGGTTAAGGATTCTTGGTCCCAATTGAAGGAATATTCAAAACGTGTGATGTCCACACGATCTTCTCCACCCAAATACCAACGAAGGGTATTGCGAATGTCGATGAGACGTTTCACTCGTTCTTCTTCTTCGATTCGGAGTTTTTCTTGGACAATCCTAAGTTCTAATCTTTCTTTTTCTAAGTCTTCTTCGAAGTCAGAAATAATTTTACCATCGGGATCGGCCACACTTACGTTTTCTGGTTTGAGTTTCGGAACAGCACGAGCGACTAAGTTCACAATCCCTTTGATTTCTTTTTTACTCATTCCTTCTACACCCGGTTTGAAGTGTAAAATCACACTGGCTTTCACAGGATAGGAATTGGATTCAAAAAGATCACCTTCTGGGATGGCGATGTTCACATCGGATCTTTCGATGGGTCTTAAGGTATTGAGTGATTTTTCAATCGCACCTTTGAGTGCTCTGTATTTTTTAATGTCTTTGTCGAATTGGGTTTCAGTGAATTTTTCAATGTCGAATAGTTCCCAACCGGTCACACCTGCAGGAATTAAATTTTCTTGTGCAAGTTTTGTGACGATCTCTTGTCTTTGTTCGGGATCTACTGTGATGAGATTTGTTTCACTCGAACCATAAGAGTAACCAAGAGCATCTAGTTTTTTCGTTACCTCAGAAAAGTCTTTGGAATCCAAATCCTTAAAGAGAACCACACGGTTCCGTTGTGACGAGACATTGGATAAGATGATGACTGCCACCACCACAACGGCGAGCACACCACCCAAAATCATTTTTTTGGTTTTATCGAGTTTGTTTAATAACTCTTTGAGATTATCGATGATTTTTTGCAGTGGTTCAGGCATAGTACGGGCCTCGTCAGGATTTGAGACATAATGTCCCGGGAATTCCGAAATGTACAAGTACTTTTCGGCAAGAGAATGAAATTAAGGAGGATTTAGCTTAATTTCTATATGAGACCGATTAGAAACGGTGGTGCCCACCCGTTTTCAGCCGTCTTTCAATGGGCCGGGTCAGAAATGAGGTTTGGTTTAAAGTATAGAGAAAACTAGAAATCGAATGGAAGATCTAGTTTTCTCGGAGAATTCCCCTTAAGCCACACCTTCCACTTTTTGAAACACACGATCAAATCGTTTGAGGGCGTCATCAATGACTGCATCTGTATCGGAAGCACTGGTATAAAGTCTACTTCCTGCGAGAGTCACTAGACCTTCTGACATATAAGCGGCACCCATTTCTTCCATCGCATGTTTTCTTTTATGTGCTTCGGAGATGGTTTTTTTGATGGTCCAAAACTTCTTGATATTGATGTCGAGTAACATAGTACCAACGGTTTCTAAATGGCAAATGGAACCTTGGTTGAAGGCAACAAACGGAAGGTCATACTTTTTGATTAATTTTTGTAATCCTTTTGTTAGGCGGTCTCCGGCTCTTCCTGATTTTTCAAGAGCCCCAGTTTTTTCCATTTCACAAAGTGTAAAGTAACCAGCAGCAGAACTGAGTGGGTTTGCTGCCATGGTTCCACCGATTAACGCCTTTTTGGTGCCTGTTTGTAATCCAGCAGATACATATTTCATGTATTCTTTTTTACCACCTAGTCCACCAGCTGATGGATATCCACCCGCCACCACTTTTCCAAAAATAGTAAGATCAGGAGTCACACCGTAATACCCTTGTGCACCACTGAGTCCAATACGGAATGCAGTGACCACTTCATCAAAAATAAGAAGAGCACCGTATTTATCACAAAGTTCTCTAACACCTTTGTTGAAATTACGGTCAAGAGGTCTTGTACCACTTTCTGGACCCACTGGTTCAATGAGAACAGCGGCTGTACCACCACGGAAACGATTTCTTTTGAGAACGGATTCTAAAGCGTTCAAATCGTTCGGATAAAATTCTTGTGTGTATTTGAAAATTGATTTAGGAACTCCATTGGCTTCAAAATGTCTTGTGCCTGGGATCCGAAGTCCATACGCCAATTGGTCACTCCAACCGTGATATGCACCACCCATCTTCACTATGTTTTTTTTCTTAGTGGCAAGTCTTGCGACACGAATGGATGCCATACAAGCTTCCGTTCCCGAACCGAGCATCCGAAACATTTCCACAGAAGGAACTAACTCTACTATTTTTTCGGCTAACTTGTATTCGTATTCGTGAAAGAGGCCAGTGACAGGTCCCGTTGTGTCTAGTAGTTCGATGACTTTTTTTCGGACAGAGGTAGGATTACTACCAAGAACCGTTGGTCCACCCGCTTGTAAAAAATCGATGTATTTGTTTCCGTCTAAATCGTAGAGATAGGCACCCGACGCTTTTGTGAATACAAGAGGGAAGGGGTGATTGAAAGAAAGGTTGTGTTGGACTCCACCGGGAATGTATTCCGAAGCCTTTGTGATCATGGCTTTGGATTTACTGCATTTTTTATCAAAGTAATTATGAATGATATCATCCATAGCATCTTTACGAATGGAGCGGATGGGAAGGGAAATGAGTTTCCTTAAGTCTTTGTAAACTTGGTCTACATCTGGGTATTCGTTCATGGAAAAGCCTTGGGCCATATTATCTTTCCTCTTCCGGGTCTTTTTACTTGACAATGAGTGATGACTCACTCATTGTCAAGAAGGAATTCAAAAAATTATTCGAGAATGACGGATTCTTTGGAAAATTGCGATCAATTTCCTTGAGAAATCCAGCCTTTTTTCATTTATAGGAAGGAGATGGGTATGGCAGAGACAAAGCATTTTAATGATAGTTTTGAACGGATTTCCGAAGAAAAACGGAATCGAATTTTATCCACAGCCATTTCTGAATTTGCCAACCGCGGGTTTACCAGCGCCAATACGAATACCATCGCTCAAAAAGCGGGGATCAGTGTCGGTTCCCTCTATAAATACTTCGAAACCAAAGAGGATTTTTTCCTCACGGTGGTGGATCATGGAATCACCCAATTAGAAAAAACCTTAGAATCTGTTCTTTCCTTGGATCTGGATTTGTTTGGCAAAATAGAAAAGATCATTCGTATCATCCAAACCCACTCGCGGATCAACCAAGACATCATCCGTCTCTACAATGAAATGACAACGGAAAGTAATTATGAACTCATCACACGTCTTTCTGGTGAGCTTGAATCTTTATCTGCAAAATGTTATATCGAAATGATCAATCTTGCCAAAAAGGAAGGAACCATCTCCTCCGATATAGACAGTAACCTGTCTGCTTTTTTACTGGATAATATTTTTATGACCTTACAGTTTTCTTATTCCACCGTATATTATAAAGAACGCATGAAGATCTATTTAGGGGAAGATGTCTTTGATAAGGATGAAGATGTTGTGGCGGGGGTCATGCGAGTGATCCGTAGGGCACTCGGTGGGTAGGGGTAATTTTCAATGATACCCCCAGTGCGAATGATTTTCTCAATTAACTTTCCATAAACGGTGATTCTTTTAACCAAAACACCATCACAAAATTAATCAGTGATAAAATGAGTAAGATATAGAGAAACGATATCATTCCAAAAAAGTTCAGTCCTAAGATAAATAAAATTCCTGACACTTGTCCCACAAGGAGTAACAATCCTTGTGAAGTGGATTCCGGTGCGGGGGAAGTGATCTCCGCACAGTATTGAAATCCGATGGGTGCTCCAATACCGAGGAGAAAAAATCCAATGATCACGGAACCTGTGAGTAGGAAAATAAATCCTTGGAATAAGGTGAATAAACAAAGTCCTACGAGAAATCCTGCCATTGCAATGATGAGAAATAATTTTCTTTTTTGTAATTTGTCGGATAACGGCGGTATGATGATCCCTCCGATGATTCCAGAAATCAGCATCACTCCACCAACAAGTCCTGATTCGTCGATATTCAGTCCTTTGATTTCACAAATTTGATCGATACAAGTGCTTACGGCATTGAAGACCCCAAGGCCAATGAGAAACAAAAATAGGATTTTTCGCATATCTTTTTGTTTCCATAAAAAACGAAGCCCTTCCAGAAAGGGAAGTTCGCGGTCTTCCCCGTGAGTGCTCGGAGATGTTGGTGGTTTTTCTCTTATGAGTAAAAGAAAAAGAATCGCTGAACCCACAGAAACAAAACCGTAAATCATCATCACTTGCGGAATGGAATTTCCTGATTGGAGTAAGATGGGTGTGAGGATCATCACAAGAATGATTCCTAGAAATTGGGCGAGAGTTCCAAGGGCAACGGCTGTGGCTCTTTCTTGGATGGGAAACCACAGTACACTAATCTTTGTGACTGCGTTTAGTAAAAAAGGTTGGGCTATGGCCAAACCGATTTGGCAGATTAAAACTATGGAATAGTCGGCAGCATAAATTCCTTTGAGTAACCCGCAAACTCCTGTTAGTATGGCTCCAAACCCAACGCCTTTTTTGATTCCGTAAGTATCAATTACATAAGAAGCGGGGATCGCAATGAAAACAAAAACGCCGAGAAATACGAGTGAGAGTAAATCGATTTGTAAAGGGCTTACCTGATAAAACTCTTTAGCATCACGGGCAATGGGAGCAAAGGTCAACCATTGCAAACAAATGGTGGCAGTGATGACGATATAGGCAAATAACACGACCCAGCGGTAGGAATATAATTTTGGAGTGTTTTGGCTCATGGGGACTCCCTTTTTCTACGATCTACGGATTTGGCATCCAAACAAACGTTCGGAATAAATTCTCTCACAGAGAAATCCCGACGGAAAATGATTTGCCATCCGAGCCGATGATTCTAAATCTTTGTGAGTCATCACTCACTTTTTTCTAGTTCCAGGAGAAAAACGAAAGTCCTTTCGGATAGCTCTCTGGAGCGGGGAAAAAGAGGCAGGATTGCGTGAAAAAGCGAACGGACGGAGATTACATGGAATCTGGGTATATACTGACTTACGATATCGGCACAACGGGGGTCAAAACCTGTCTCTTCCGGATGTCAGAGGCTTTGGAGCTTGTGCATTCAGCATCAAAGGAATATTCGATCCAACTTCTTGACAATGGGGGAGCCGAACAAAATCCGGAAGATTGGTGGTTTTCCATGAAAGAAACCACAACACAAATTCTAACCCAATCCAAAATCCAACCAGAGTCCATCCAAGGAATTTCATTTTGTTCGCAAATGCAAGGTTTGGTGCTCACCGATGCAAACTTTCAAGTAGTACGCCCTGCGATGAGTTATATGGACCAAAGGGCCACCAAAGAAATAGAAAAAGGAATTGTTCACGGTTTTAAAATTGAAGGCATCAATGCCGTAAAACTTTTGTTATCGCTTTGGATTACGGGGGCAGTTGCTGCCAGTGTCAAAGATCCGATTTGGAAATACAAATGGGTCGAAAAAAACGAACCAGAAGTATTTTCAAAAGTAAAGTGGTGGTTTGATGTAAAAGAATATTTAATCGCTCGCTCAACTAACGAAGCAGTGATGACAAGAGATTCTGCTTTTGCTACTTTTTTATATAACTCAAGGGTAGGGAAAGGAAATTGGAGTCCTCTTTTGTGTAAGTTATTCGGTGTTCGTTTGGATCATTTACCAAAGATTGTGAATTCTTCTGACAGAGTGGGTGGACTCACAAAAGAAGCTGCTGCGTATTTGGGTTTAAAAGAAAACATATCCGTGTTTGGTGGTGGTGGAGATGCCTCGCTCATTGGTGTGGGAGCCGGTGCTGTAAGTGAAGGTGACACACATATCTATGCAGGAACTTCAGGTTGGATCGGAACCGTTACCAAAAAAAGAACTGTGGATATAGAAGCAAGGATTGCTTCCATTGTTGGAGCGAGAGAAGGTTATTATAATTATTTTGGGGAACAAGAAACATCAGGGAAATGTTTGCAATGGGTGAGAGACCACTTGGCCCTAGATGAAATCGATTTGTACTTAGAAAAAAAGAAAATCACTGATGGTCCTGATGCCGTGTATGAAAGTTTATTCGAGTTTATGTTTGATTCGATTAAAGATACGGAACCTGGTTCGCAGGGAGTGATATTTACACCTTGGCTTCATGGAAACCGTTGTCCTTTTGAAGACCCAAAAGCTAGAGGGATATTTTTTAACATCAGCTTACATACAGGAAAAAGAACTCTTATCCGTGCGGTAGTGGAAGGAATCCTTTTTCATAAACGTTGGATTTTAGAACTTTCTGATAAAAAGATTCCTACATCAGATACCATTCGATTTGTCGGAGGAGTGGCAAGGTCTGCCTTTATCTGTCAGTTGTTAGCTGACATCACGGGAAAAACCATTGAAAGAGTGGTTCATCCCGAAAACGTTGGCGCGATGGGAGCAGCTGCCATTGTAGCTTTTGGAATTGGAAAAATTCAAAAATTTGAAGATATCAAATCAATGATTCCCATCCAAGACAGATGGACTCCTAATCCGAAACATAAAGAAGTTTATGATAAAAACTTTAAAGTCTTTAAGAAACTTTATCAAAATAATAAAAACAATTTTGCAATTTTAAATACATAGGTTCGGGAAAAGGAAATGGACAATCAAAACAAAGAATACAGTGAAACAAGTTTGGGGAAACCTTTTGCAATCGGAAGGTCAGCAGATCTATTTGCATTGCCAGAAAATCAAATTCTAAAACTTTTTTTTCCTGAGGCAAAGGAATCGGAAATCGATTTAGAAATAACAAACACCATCGAAGCCAATAAGCAAGGTGCAACGAAGATGCGTTGTTATGGAAAAGCTAAAGTGGAGAATAGGTTTGGAATCGTATTTGACAGGTTGAATGGAATTTCACTTACAAAACTTCCAGACAAAAATCCATTAGAACTCTTTCGGATCGCAGGAAAACTTGCGAAGTTACATTACGGAATTCATCAGTTAAAATCAGATAAATTTAAAGACATAAAAGAAATCTTAAACCATTGTTTGGAATCTGCACCACTTTCTTTTTTGAGTGCGACTGAAAAAGAAATTGCCAAATCGTATATCGCAACTCTTCCCAATGGAAATTCCATTTTGCATTTGGATTTCCATCCAGAAAATGTAATCGTAGAAGGAAAAGATGAAATCATCATTGATTGGATGACTGCGGCCAAAGGTAGTCCTGCCGCTGATGTTGCCTTCACCTTTCTTTTGTTTACCGATGGGGAACTTTGGCCAGGAACACCAAAGTTAAAAATAATTTTTTATACAATCATCCGAAAGTTCATTCTCGGTGGGTATTTGAAAGCTTATAAAAAATTAAGTGGGATGACGGATGCAGAAATTTCTGCTTGGAGACTTCCTGCACTCATCCTACGGATGGGACTTTGGGATATCGCAAGTGAAAAAGAAGGACTAAGGGCACAAACCATTCGTTTGCTAGCTAATGGTGGAAAAGTATGAACCTAAAGTTAGATCGTTTTATTGAAACTTATAAGGGTGAAGAGTTTGATGTCACGATCATCGGTGGTGGAATCACCGGGGCAACTTTGGCTTACGAAGTGGCTAGTCGTGGTTATACGGTGGCTTTGGTTGAAAAAAAAGATTTCGGTGGAGCCACTTCAGCGGCAACGGGAAAGTTGATTCACGGTGGACTACGTTATCTCAAACAATTTGAAATTGGTTTAGTTCGAGAGGCCTTAAAAGAACGAAGGATTCTTTCCAACATCGCACCTAATTTAGTTTATCCTTATCCTATGGTACTTCCAAAACCGGGACTCATCGCAAGGATTGGACTTTTTGTTTATGATCTGCTTTCTTTTGATAGTAAGTGGACTTGGGACGAATCCAAACAAATTCCCAATCATAAGTATCTCAAACGAAAAGAACTCAACCAAAAAAACTTAGGTGATTTTGAAGATGCCGCTTATTTTTATGATGCGATTTGTTTGAGTCCTGAAAGGTTAACCCTTAGTTTTTTAAAATCAGCTGTTTCTTATGGTGCACAAATTGCCAACTACACAGTGGTTGAAAATTTGATTTGGGAAGACAAAGCCGTTGTTGGGATTTTAGTCCATGATGTTTTGACAAATCAAAAACACCAAATTCGTTCTAAGGTAACGATCAATGCGTCAGGGCCTTGGACACATAACATTCTTTCTAAATCTCCTAAAACAGAACAACCCATGCCGAAAAAACGTTCGGAAGGCATCTATATCATTACCAAAAAATTAACAAACCTAATGACTTTGTATGTGGGTGATAAAGGCCATTTCAGTTTCGCTCCTTGGCGCGGACATTCGATGATTGGACCCACTGAAAAATCTTATTTTGGAAATGTGGAAGATTGGAAACTCACCAAAGAAAGTATCACCGAGTTTATTGATTATATCAATGAAACTTCTCATCTGAAAGAAAAGTTAACAGTGGATGATGTTATTTTTGCTTACGGGGGTTTACGTCCTTTGGTGGAAAGTTCCGATGATACCTATTCTGCATCAAGAAGGTCAGAACTCTATGATCATGCTCGAGATGGAATTCAAGGATTGATTACCGCTGCCGGTGGAAAGTACACAACAAGCAGACATTTTGCAGAATCAATTTTCAAACGAATCCAAAAGAAATTGGATAAAAAATCGGGTGAAGCTATTTCCGCAAAACAACACTTATATGCTTCGCAAATTCCGAATGTGGAAATTTTCATCCAAGGGGCAAAAAAACAAAACTCTGACTTCTCGGAAAATACTATTGATTATTTGATCCGTCACTACGGTTTACAATATGAAATCATTTTGGAACTTGCTAGAAAATCCAAAAATCTGGCAGCAGTTCTGAATGCCGATGGTGAAATTTTAGCGGAAGTAGTGTATGTGATTCGTTATGAAATGGCAAAATCTCTTACGGATGTTTTCTTAAGAAGAACAGGTCTTGGAACGCTTGGAATTCTTTCGGATGAAATTATGAAGGTAATCATTGATACGGCTGCCTCGGAATGGAAATGGTCGGAAGACACAAAAAAGAAAGAAACAGAGATCATTTACAAAACTTTAAAATTACCAGTATGATCCTTTCCTGTTCTTAATTTTCGGCTGACAAAGATCACTTTACTCATATACAATCATGTTATGGGCAAAGTGATCACCATTGATACCGAGTATGCAAAGATGCCACAAGTGGCATCGGCTTATCTTTTAGAAGAAGAGGGCCATGGCGTTGTTATAGAAACCAATACAACCCATGCCATTCCAAAGATTCTTATGACTATGGAATCGGAGGGAATCAAAAGAGAAAACCTCGACTATGTCATTGTGACTCATGTGCACTTAGACCATGCCGGTGGTGCCTGGGCACTTCTCGAAGCCTGTCCTAATGCCATTCTACTGGCTCATCCAAAAACCGCCAAACACTTGATAGACCCTAGTTTACTTATCAAAAGTGCCACATCCGTTTATGGGAAAGAAAACTTTGATTCGTTGTATGGAGAAATCAAACCAGTCCCTAAAGATAGAGTTCGTGTGATGGAAGATGGGGAATGGTTCTCTTGGAAAGACCATTCCTTTCAGTTTATCTATACTAAAGGACATGCCAACCACCACTTCTGTATTTATGATAAAAAAACAAATGGAATTTTTACCGGTGATTCCTTTGGAATTTCCTATCCCCATTTAGAAAATGGAAAACGATTTATTTTCCCGACTACCACGCCCACTGACTTTGATTCGGTGGAAGCCATCCGATCACTCGACCGAATTTTAGAAACAGGAGCTGAGGTTGCTTACCTCACTCATTTTGGTGAGATCGGAAATTTAAAAGAAAATGCGACTGACTTAAAAGAAGGTCTCATCCTTTGTCAGGAAGCCATTACAAACTTGGAAACCATCCCCAAAGAAAATCGTTTGCCTTTTATGGAATCAAAGGTAGAAGCCATGATCCAAACGCTTGCAGACAAACATTCCATAACACTTACCGAATCAGATTGGAAGTTACTGCAACTAGATGTGAATTTGAATGCGCAAGGGTTAGTCTATGCGTTTGAAAAGAAACAACCAAAAGTATAAATTCCAACTTAAATCGATAAATAAACATATGAATCAGAATTTATACAAACCTAAGAATCGGTGGAGGAAATTATTTTTATCACGATTCGTTTTGTTAAATATAATAGCCATACTGATTTTTTCTGGTGTTCAATGCTCTTTGACAATCAAATCGAAAACATCCAAGGAACCTCAAATCCAAATCCAATTTATTTCCGATGAGTATGAAGAAACAAAAAAGATCCCTTCTTCCTTATTCGAATCAAAAGATTTACTTCTCATCTTGGCGGAGTTGTCCAAAAAAGAAGATCCAGCAATGCGTTTTATTTCTACCAACAGAACCGAAGAAATTATGGAAGTGAATGGAAAATCCAATTCTTGGTCAGAAGGTTGGGTGGTTTACGTGAATGCGGAAAGAGTGGATGGAATCCAAATGAAACGCGGGGTTCGAGTTTCTCCTAGTGACAAAATAGAAATTAGGTATGAGGCCGTAGAGCGCGTGTTTGGTCGCCCTACGCCATAGTCCATTTTAGTTCGATTTTAACTAAGATAATAAACTTCTCAAGTTAAAATGAATCAATTCGAATTAGTTTTATCTAAGAGTTGTGAGTTCTCTATAAGCTCTAACAAATCCATCGGACATCGTTTTTGCAAATGTCAAAGAGATTCGAGCCTTCTCTGCCGCAATCATCACGTCATGAAGTTCCACTGAGTTTGGATCAAAAACAATTTTCTGTGTGAGTTCATCTGCTTCTGTTTGTTGGTCATTGACTTGTTCAAAAGCCTTTTTCAAAGCATCCCCAAAAGTTCCAGCGACTTCATCCGGAGATTTGGCTTCATTTGTTTTTCCATAGTGGCGTTCATCAGAACGAAAGATCCCAACCTTGTCTCCTTGTGGGAGAAGGGAATAGGGTTTGTAAGTTTGGGAACTGATATTGGAAATGCGGTCAATGGACATGGGTGTTTCCTCATTCTATCCATCGGCGAAATCTAAAAAACCTAAAGAAAAAAATTATGTCACATTAAAAAAAGTGAAAATACTGAGGGAATAGGCCGGGTTTTACGCCCGACCGATTTCCATTGCCTTATTCATCATGGCTTTGGACCCATTGATGAGTTGGACATTGGCCTCATAAGAGCGAGAAGCGGAAATCATATCTGTCATCTCCGTAACGATATTGATGTTTGGAAGTTCGACGTAGCCTTTTTTCGGGCCAGTTTGGATGGCATCTGGATGGGTTGGGTCATAAGTGAGTCGTAAAGGGCTCATGTCCTTTTCGATTTTCATCACCTTAACCCCTTTGCCTTCACCGGGAGCCACCCCAAAAGGATACACAGGGCTTTTCCAATTGGTTCTTAGGTTAATCGGTGTTAGGATGACGCGGTCACGTCTAAAGGGACCGTCTCCATTGGTATTTCTCGTTGTAGTCGAGTTTGCAATGTTATTCGAAATGACATCCATTCGGAGTCTTTGGGCAGAAAGGCCAGTGGCAGATATATTAATCGAATCAAACATTCCCATAACTTACTCCTTAGTTGGTTCTCATCACAATGTTGAGAAGGCGGTTGTTTTGGTTGAGTCTATCAATCATAAGGCTGTAACTCATTTGGTTTTGGTTGGCATCCACCACTTCTTTTTCAATATCTACGTTGTTTCCATCAGGTCTCATCGTTGTGAGATAATCCAAATTGGTTTTGGGTTTTGCATCCCGATAATCTAAAGGTTTAAAAAATTCAATATGACGGTCGTTTGTGATTTTTGTGGGAACTGCTTTGTCCTTTTCAATTTTTTCTGATTCGATGGCACGTTTCAGCATCGATTCAAAGACCACTTCCGAACGTTTAAAATTAGGAACGTCCGCATTGGCGATATTATCAGTAATCACTTTACGCCTCTGGCTTGCGGCGCCGAGTCCACGTTCCAAAAGGTCTTGAGTTTTCATGAAATGTGTTGCTTCAAACATATTTCTCTTCCTCTCTACATTCCCCTTCGGTCGGTTTTTCTTCCTCCTAAAGTATTTTATGTCGCCTCTTAATGATTTTTTTGGGGCGGCCCCAATGGCTTCTAAAACCAAACGGAGAAGGATGCAGGGTCGGGCTCTCCCTCCAATCCTCCCCAAGGCTTTCATTCTAAGAGCAAAACCATAAATTGATTCAGGGGAGGGATTTCCGCTCGATCCCTGCCGCAGGCGATGGAACTAAAATAACTAAAATCCGAGTTCTTGGAGAGTTTGTGAGATGGGAAACCAACGTGTAGATTTCTGGCCCCAAATCGATTCCCTTTGGAAGTTGATTGGAAATGGAAAGTCGCTCACTTTTGAAACTCGCAATTGATCGAAAGTCACCGCAAAAAGTAAGTCACTTACCTTTTGTACCGAGTGTAAAACGAAACGCACTCGCCATAATCAGTTCCTTTCCCTTCCCATTCAATTTTCAGTTTCCCTGCTTTTGTCCTCGCTTCACCATTTTTATTTCTTTCCTCTGCTTTCCAACTCGAGGAGTAGGGATTGGATTTGGGTGTGTTTTGCTAAAAACCAATCCGAAAAAATCCCTACAATTCCTCTGAGGAGTTGGATGGGGATCCAACGAGCAGGTACGATGATTCTTGGTTTTCGGTGGATCAGTCCTTTCAAAAATGCTTTTGCTACTTTTTCGGGAGGAATTGCTTTTCTTAGGAACGGTGGGAATCCCATCTCTCGCATCTTTGTTGTTAGGTTGTCTCCTCCAAAAACACCTTTGGTGAGCGGGGTTGTAATCCAACCTGGATACAATACGCTTGCACTTGCGCACTTACCTGCAAGCTCCGCACGGAGGGAGCGAGTCAACATTTCAATGCCTGCTTTAGAAGTTGCATAAGGTGCATTACACATTCCATTTGTGAATGCATAGATGGAAGAGGTAACAACCACTTGGCCTTTGTTTTTTACAATCTCTGGTAAAGTGGATTTGATTGTGCGCCAAACACCGAGTAAATCTACGTCCAAAATCTTTTCAAATTCAGATTCATCACAATTAAAAATTGTATACGCTGACTCTTTCCATGAAATTCCAGCATTGGCAAAAACTATATCAATTTTCCCGAAAGTGGAAACTGCGAGACTTGTCACTTGTTTGATTGATTCCCAATCGGTTACATCCATTGCCTTCGCTAAAACTCTTTCTTTTGAAAATTCAGATGCCAATATTTCAACGGAAGATTGAGTAATATCTGTTAATATAAGTTTGGCGCCATGTTCATACAGTTCTCTTGCACAAGCCGCTCCTATCCCTCCTGAGGCACCTGTAATAAGAACAACCTTATCTTTGATATTATAGATCATAAATTTCCTTTTCTATCTGTTAGGAATGATTGGTAAGATTGGTCAACTCGTTATTCAAAAAGAACCAATTCTGCTTTTTGTTAATTTTTTAAATCTAGTTCTTTTAGTTTTTGTTCTAAGAGTGCGATTTCCTTATTGGATTTTGTCATTAGAATGGCCTTTTGGTAATGAATTGAGGCCAAATCGATATTAGAATTGGAATATAAATAACCAAGGAGAGAATGATAATCACGATTTTTATAATTAGTATAAACTTTCATCTCATCCAATGCTTTTTGTTTTCCGTAAACTTTTGAATAAGCAAAAACTCTATTTAAAAATACTGAAGGAGAATTATAAATTTCCAAAAAGTTATCATAAATATTTAGAATGTATTTCCATTTTTCCAAAGACTCTTCTTGGGTATGCCAATAGGCAATGGCGGCTTCAAAATGGTATCTTGATCGAGAGGTTGTAGTAAACGCCTCTAAAAAATATTCATTCCCTTTTTGTATTAGGTTTTGGTCCCATTTGGATTTATCTTGGTCCGTAAATATTACGATAGAACCATGTATATTTGTGCGAGAGTCAAGCCGAGATGCCTGAAAACAAAAAAGTGACATGAGTGCTAATAACTCTGGTGTTTTTGTTAACTTTGATTCCAAAAGGGAGAGTCCAAGATTCATTGCTTGTTTAATTAAATCGAAACGAATCACAGAATCTTTTGTTTTTGAAGAATAACCTTCGTTAAATAGGAGGTAAATTGTTAAAAGGACTGAGTCCATTCTTAATTTGATTTCTTCAATTGTTAGATCTTTAATTTCAAAGTTTGATAGGCGTAATTGTTCACGAGCACGGAATAATATTTTTTTTACCGCTTCTTTATTAGAGTGAAGAGCAAATCCAATTTCTTCAACACTAAAGCCACATAAAATTTGTAGACTCAAACAAACTCTACTTTTAGGAGATATTGTATTTTCGCAAACAGCAAAAATCATAGCCAGTTGGCTATCAGAAATCAAACTTTCTTCAAAACTAATTTCTTGGGTTTCCTCAGTATTGGTTTTTATAATATTATTAATTTTTTTAGTTTCAGATGTTCTTTTTCTAAAACCATCTTTGGCAATATTTTTGGCAACGGTGTATAGCCAAGCCGATGGGTTCTGTGGAATTCCACTTTGAGGCCATATTTCAATGGCTCTTAAAAATGTTTCTGCAATTATATCTTCAATTAAATCTAGATCTTCCAAACCAAAATGACGGCATAAAACAGCCGTCATTTTAACTTGTTCTCTTCGAAACAAATCGGAAAGAATTGTTGTTTCTTTGTTAGCTGTGGTCATCAGGAGTTACGACTTTTCTAACTTCAACATTCCCTCCTATTTTCAAAATGGGGCAACCTTTTGCAATTTCCACTGCATCAGCGAGAGTTTCCGATCTAACAACGATATAACCATTGATAAATTCTTTAATCTCTGTGTAAGGACCGTCTGTTACCAAATTTCCCGGGTGAACAGTTTTTGCATCGGTAATTGCTAAACGGTTTCCTTTGTCAGCTAATTGGTCTTTGGCAGATAAATTTGCCATCCAAGCCATCCATTCTTGTAGCACTTTTTGCATTTGGTCTGGGGAGGGTCTTTCTCCCTCCTTGTTGCTATTCCTGAAAATTAAAGTGAATTCTTTCATTTTTTTACCTCAATTAGATAACGTTTCTAATTTGAAAATGGGGACATAGAAATAGGAAAAAATATATTTCCCTTCATGACCAATTTCTTTGAGGTTCTCGGCAATTGAAGTTCAAATTTATAAGGAATGGAATCGGGGTCATCATATCGATTCGCAGATAACCCCAATTTTATTAAGAGATTAAAAGATTCGTTTCTGCTTCCACTTTCCTTTTTGGTTTTTGTTCTTTTCGTTTTATATCTCTTTCTTCTGTGATTTGCTCATAGTAAGATTCGTAGTAAGGAAAGTTTGTTCCCATGAGACGATCCCATACATTGAAATAAAGGGAGTAGTTTCCTTGGAACTTTTGGTGATGGAGGTTATGGTGAGTAGATGTGTTGATCCACTTTGTAATGGGGTGAGAGGCCCAACCCTTCGGAAAAAATTCATATCCTAAATGCCACCAAATGTTGAGAATCATGGCATAAAAAGTGTGGAATAAAACTACATAAAAATGTATAGGAACAAACATCACAAAAGGAACAATGTAGATTGCTTCTAAAAATGCTTCCGTTGCTTGGAACCGGTAGGCTGCAAGGGGAGATGGGTTTACCGATTGGTGGTGTTCTGAATGGACATGTGGGTATACTTTTTTTATATGAGCAAATCTGTGCATCCAATAGAACCAAGTCTCATGCCAGATGGTAATCAGTAAAAAACTTAAAAAAATATATCCGATTCCCGCTAAACTCGAAACAGGCCCAAAGTAAACGGCACTCGGAACAATTTTTGCTTTCATCAAAGTGATGTTAGTCATAGCAATTAAAGTAAAAACAATTAATGTAACTGCTGATTGGCGAAACTCTTTCCAAACCTTCTCTGCTTTGGGATATACTTTTTGGATGCGGTAGGTTTCAAAAAAATCCTTTCGCCAAATATAGAATAGTAAAAATGCAAATCCTGCAATTGGATAATAACGTAGAAAATTTAGAACACCTTGTGTAAAACCAATTTTGGTTACACAATCTAAAACTAATTCACATTGAACCGGCCCACCAAACATAGAACTCTCCTAACCCTTTGTTCCAAGAATGTATCGATTCTACCAAAAATCAAAATCCAAATCGACCGGATTGGTAAAGCCGGAATAAAAAAAGATTCCGCATGGACCCATTCGGATCAAACTTTTAATGACTTTCTGAATTCGCTAGGACTTGTACCTACCTCACGTTTGAAGGCGTCATAAAAGGTGGATTTGGATGGAAAACCAACATCAAAGGCAATGGTGAGGATATTCCTCTCAGGATGTAGTGAAAAAAGCTCTTTTGTTTCTTGGATGCGGTAATGGTTCACAAACTGGAAGAAATTTTTCTTTTGGTGTAGATTTAAATATTCAGAGAGTTGGTGTTCCGAAAGATCCATCTCTTTGGCTAACTTCTCTAAGTTGATATTTTCATCTCGGTAAATTTTTTCTTCTTCCATTAAGTGTTTGAGCCTACTTTGCAAAGTTTCAAGGTTGAATCCACTCAGTTGGGAAGTTTGGTATTTTTTTTCTTCGATGACAATCCTCTGCACTTCTCCCCAAAGTTCTGGACTTTTTTGTCTGAGTAAATAAACACCAATGAGAAGTAAGGCGATGAGAGTTGAAACTAATTCCAATCCATGACTTTGGTGAAAGAATAAGGTATAAATTCCCACTAAGCTAGAAAAGGCTCCAAAACCTACAATAATTCCCACCAAACGAAGATGAGCTGACTTTTTGAATCTCTCTAGTCGAATGTATTTTACCATATTTGAAAAAACGTAAAAAGCCGCATAAAATATGGGCAAAACAGCGATGAGAATGGTAATTTGAAATCTTAGAGGCACTCCCTCTGATTGGTATTTTGTGTGTAGAGCAATTTTTTCTTCACCAGAAGACAAATAAAAAGGGAGTAGTAAGGTAATTACCGCTAAAGCAGGGACTAATTCCCAATAGGAAAAACGGTTTTTATTCGGAATGTCGTCCCAAAGTTCTGAAAAATAATGTTTGAGAAGGCACCAATGCAGGCAGTGAAGGGTAAATGAATCAGATAAATGTGTGGGAAAAAAAGGTAAAGTCCAGTGTAGGAAAGGAAAGTATGGGCCTGGAACAGGGAGGCAAAGAGAAATAACATTCCTTGGATTTTGGTTTGGCCTGTTGTATTTTTTCTAATAAATTCGCCCCAAGCAAAGAGGAGAGAAAGCCCAGCAGAAAATCCGATCAAACCACTTGTGAGATTCCACATTGTGGATCATATTTGAATCAATCGATTGGATTGTAAAATAAAATCACTTGCCTCGGGTCCGTTCCGAATTAGAATTACGTTTGAGACGTGGATACAATTCATCGACAATCCTCCTTTCTATGGGAAGGAAACAACTTAGAAATCCATCTTCCGGCAATCCTTACGGCTACGGAAACTGGTAAAGATTGGACTGCCTTTTTTGAAATCTTAAAAAAAAATCCCCCACGCACTGTTATTCTACACGCCGGCAATCTCACAGAAGCAGACTCTTCAGGGATTTCTTTTTTAAAATTAGTTCGCTTGGAATGTGAACAAAGAAAAATCCAATTCACCTTATTTGGATTAGGCGAACAGTTCAAATATCGTTTGAGTATCTCCGAAGACGATAGTAAAAAAAATAAGGAAACACATACCCATTCTTTGAGAAGGTCGGAAAAAATTGGGAAAATTACCATCGATTCATTATTAGAGTTTAAATACCTGATTACATTTACCGGTGAACTTACAGTTTCTTTTTGGCGTTCCTTTTTGCATCCTTCCAAAATTCGTTGGAAAGATACCTTTCGTGTAGCGGAATCCATGGGAGTCAATGCATTCCCAATCATTGCTATGATTGGGTTTTTACTTGGTCTCATCATGTCCTTTCAATCAGCAATTCCTATGCGAAGGTTTGGAGCGGAGATCTTCGTTGCAAACTTAGTAGGACTTTCTCTTTTTCGTGAACTTGGGCCACTGATGACAGCTTTCATTCTTTCTGGAAGGTCTGGTTCTGCGTTTGCTGCGGAACTCGGAACCATGAAAGTGTCTGAGGAAATTGATGCATTAACTACAATGGGCCTTCCGCCTGTTCAATTTCTCATTATCCCTCGTTTGGTGGCGTCTTTACTCATGACTCCTCTCCTAACCATCGTTTTTAATTTGTTTGGTTTGATAGGTGGAGCTGTGGTGTTGATTAGTTTTGGATTTCCTCTCGTAACTTTTATCAATCAAGTGAATTTGGCTGTGGGATTGTCAGATATCTTAGGCGGACTTTTAAAATCTTATTTTTTTGGAATGATCATCGCATCCATCGGTTGTTACCGAGGTCTAAAAACTGCATCAGGAGCAGGAGCTGTTGGGGAATCAACTACCTCGGCAGTTGTTGGTTCTATCATACTTGTTTCCATCTTAGATGGAATTTTTTCCGTCTTATATTTTTACCTACGAATATGAAAGATAAACCAATCATTCGAGTGGAACATCTAACTACGGGATATGGCCATACAGTGATTATGGAAGATATCTCCTTTGAAGTGAACCGAGGAGAAATTTTTGGAATTCTCGGTGGGTCCGGCTGTGGTAAATCTACCGTTTTAAAAAATATGATTGGTTTAACATCACCATTTAGCGGCCGTATATGGATTGATGAAGATGATATTGTATTGGCAGAAGGTAAGAAAAAAATAGAAATTTGGAATCGTATAGGAGTGATGTACCAACAAAGTGCACTTTTTGGTTCCATGTCCTTATTAGAGAACATTCGATTGCCTTTGGAAGAGTTTACTAAACTTCCGTTAGCAATCATGAATGAAATTGCTATGTCCAAGTTGAAAATGGTTGGGCTTTTTCCTTTTGCACATCTTTACCCTGCAGAACTTTCTGGTGGTATGAAAAAACGTGCTGCAATTGCGCGTGCTATGGCAATGGATCCAGAAATTTTATTTTTAGATGAGCCAAGTGCAGGTTTGGATCCAATCACTAGTGTGGAGTTAGACCACCTAATCATCCGTTTGTCGAGAACTCTAGGTGTCACTTTTGTGATTGTGACACATGAACTTCCTTCTGTGTTTACTATGGCAGATCGGGTGATTGTTTTAGACAAAAGCAAAAAAGGAATCATTGCAGAAGGCAAACCGAAAGACTTAAAAGAAAAATCCAAAGACCCTTTTGTAAAACAGTTCTTCAACCGCATCCCACAGGAGAGTTCTCAGTTATGAACCAATCGAATAAAATATATTTCAAAGTTGGAATTTTTGTCCTCGTTAGTTTTTTTACACTGATTTTGTTTTTGATTGTATTTACAGCTGGAAATATTTTTCAAAGATCAGTAAGCCTTGAGACCTATTTTGATGAATCAGTCCAAGGTTTGGATATTGGTTCCCCAGTAAAACACCGAGGTGTGAAAGTAGGTACGGTTCAAGAGATTACTTTTGTCCAAAATGAATATTCAGACAAACTCAATGAAGATACAGACCTTCGGTATGGGAGATATGTTCTAATCAAAATGTCTGTTCCGGACTTTGTAAAAGGTGTTTACGGAAATGATTTAAAGAGAACTGTTCAGCGAATGATCCAAAGCGGACTTCGTGTTCGCCTCGCCTCACAAGGATTAACTGGAACCGCGTATCTCGAAGTTGACTATTTAAATCCAGAAAAAAACCCTCCTTTGTCAATAGAATGGGAGCCAAAAACAATTTATATCCCTTCGGCACCAAGTACCATCTCTCGTTTCACCGCATCGGTGGATAAGTTTTTTGATAAAGTAGAAAAGGCAGATGTTGATAAAATCCTTTTGGGTGTGGGTGAGCTGATTCGAAATTTAAATCAAACCATTCAAGAAGCAAAGTTGGGTGATTTGGCACGTGAGTCCACTGGCCTTCTTGTCGACCTTCGAAAAACAAATGCAGAAGTCAAAGCCCTCATTGCTAGTCCTGAAACACAAGGGTTACCAAAAAAATTAGATGCAACTGTTTCACAATTACAAACTACTTTAAAAAGATTGGATACTCTTCTTGCATCTAACCAAGGTGATATCTCTACTTCGATTGAAAATTTGCGTATTGCTTCGGAAGATTTAAAAGAAGTAACATCAAATGCTAAAAAATATCCTTCCCAGTTTCTTTTCGGAGAAGCACCAAACAAATCTAAACTTTGGAAATAAAAAGTATGAAAGCCCTGATTCGTTTTTTAATTTTATTTGGATTCACAATTATATTCACTCAGTGTTTTGGGGTTAGTAAAACTTTCCCAGAAAAACGATTCTTTTTAATAGAAGTGGGTGAAATCAAACAACTGTTTGTTACTCCAAAACCTCGGACATTTGTGGTTCGAAAAGTATTTATCTCTCAGCGGTTTGAAGGAAAGGAGTTCGTTTATCGAAAAGAAAATGCTGTTTATGAATCCGATTTTTATAATAGTTTTTTTATTCCACCTGCACATAACTTTAAAGAGGAACTTGTCCGTTCTCTTTTGAAGTCGGGTAACTTCGAGTGGGATGCGAGTATGAACACAAGAATCAATGTCACTCATTTTATTGAATTAAACCTTTCTCAAATGTATGGTGATTTTCGCACAAAAGAGCCGAAGGCTGTGATCGAATTTGAGATTGTTGTTTATGAAGATAAGGATTCTATTTCAACTCCAGTGTTCAGGAAAACTTACAAACAAAATCAACTCATTGAAAAAAAAGATCCAGAAGCATTGGTTCTTGGTTGGAACATCGGACTTACTAATTCATTCAATGAATTAAATTTAGATCTGAGTACTCGTTTAAAATGAGTTTAGGATTCAAATGGTCTCATAAAGTAACAATTTTGCGCAACTGTATCTTATTCTCTTAAAAGTTATATTGAACTCTTCCGAAAGGAGGTTGCTTTTCCTGAGAAACTAGTGTCAATAGTAGGATCTTGAAGGACGTATTATGAGACTCATCGAATCCATTGCACCATTTTACATTCTACTTTTGTTACTCGAGGTAATTTACACTCGATACAAGAAGTTGGATTATTATTTTTATGAAGATTCTTTAGCTGATTTGAGTTTGGGAGTTCTCAGTCGAATTTTTGACGGAGTGATTCTTCTTGGTTTGGTTTTTGTATACAACGAGTTGTATCAAATTTCTTGGGGTATTGAGTCCCTTTCGAAAATATTTTTATCTACATCTTCTCCCTTACATTGGATTCTTCTATTTGTATTACTCGATTTTTTATTCTATTGGGCGCATCGATATAGCCATGAAATCAAAGTTTTGTGGGCTTCTCATGTAGTGCATCATTCAAGTGAAGAATTTAATTTGTCTGTTGCTCTTAGGCAGTCTTTTGTTCGTAATATAGGAATTGG
Organism: Leptospira harrisiae; assembly: GCF_002811945.1. Lineage (NCBI taxonomy): Bacteria > Pseudomonadati > Spirochaetota > Leptospiria > Leptospirales > Leptospiraceae > Leptospira > Leptospira harrisiae. Next base: position 571,717 of record NZ_NPDX01000001.1, read on the forward strand.
ACTTTTTTATTTACCACTTGCGCTACTTGGATTTCCTGTGGAGTCTTATTTAGTGATCGATGCGTTGAATCGTACATACCAGTTTTGGGTTCATACGCGTACTATAAAAAAACTCCCCAATTGGTTTGAGTATATATTTGTGACTCCTTCCCATCACAGAGTCCACCATGCAATGAATCCCGAATACATTGATAGAAATTATGGAGGGGTATTTATTCTTTGGGACCGTATCTTTGGAACTTTTTGTGAAGAAAAACAAGAACCTCGGTATGGACTTGTTTCTCAATTAAATACTTATGATCCAGTGACAGCTGAACTACACGTATTCCGTGATTTGTTTAGTGATTTGTGGACTACAAAATACAAATGGCAGGGGATTCGTTCGTTTTTTTCTTACCCTTCCGTTCGGCCAGATGACCTTCAAGCGATTCTGGATCGTGGGGTCAGAGATCCGAAAATTTGGTTAAATCACAATAAATGGGATATTGATAGAAAATCAAGAATTCCACAATACAGGCACAAGGCGGGAACTAATGTTTACCGAATTTACCTTTTATTTTCTTTTATTGTGCCAACGGTTTTTACATTATACTTTTTGAAAAGAATGCATATGTATTCTTTAGGAGAAATTGTTTCCGTTTTTTTCCTTTTAGTTTTTTCCTTTATTTCCATGGGAAAACTTTTGGAAGGAGAACGAAATTGGTACCGATTTGAGATTCCAAAATATATTTCTTGGCTTGTGCTTATGATCTATTTTTTCTTATCGTAGTAAAAGATGAAATATTTACATACAATGATTCGTGTTTTAGATTTGGAAGCTGCACTTCATTTTTTTGTGGAGATTCTTGGCCTAAAAGTGACACGAAGGAAAGACCATCCCGAAGGCAAATTCACTCTAGTGTTTTTATCTACAGGGGAACCAGATGCCCCAGAGATCGAACTCACTCACAATTGGGGTCAAACAGAACCTTACGCAACAGGTAGAAACTTTGGTCATTTGGCTTACGAGGTAGATAATATTTACGAAACTTGTGAACGGATCCAAACGATGGGTGTTACAATCAATCGGCCACCGCGTGATGGCCGTATGGCTTTTGTTAGGTCACCAGACCTCATTTCAATTGAACTTTTACAGAAAGGCAGTCCTCTACCTCCAAAGGAACCTTGGGCCTCAATGCCAAATACTGGTGAGTGGTAGGATTGAAAAAAAGACCAAAAATTGCGATTATTGGTGCAGGTGCCTCTGGTTGTTTTGCTGCACTTCAGATAGAAGCCGAGTTACAAGGATTGTGTGAAATCCAAATTTTTGAAAAATCGAAAGAACCGCTTTCTAAACTTCGAATTTCCGGTGGTGGACGATGTAATGTAACCCATAACCTTTTTGAGCCAGAACTTCTTTCGGACCGTTATCCTCGTGGAAATAAAGAATTACGTTGGGCATTTGAAAGTTTTGGACCCAAAAACACAATTGAATGGTTTGAAAAAAGAGGAGTTGCCCTGAAAGCAGAAGCCGATGGACGGATGTTTCCAACTACAGATTCATCTGAAACCATCATCCAATGTTTTCTAAACGAATTAAAATCCAAAAAAATACCGATTCACTTTGAACAAGGGTTAGTTGGTATTTATTCAAATTCACAACCAACTATACCTTCAGTGTTTCGCATTTTATGGGAAGGTGGTCTGGAAGATACTTTTGATATTGTAGTCATTGCAACTGGTTCCAACCGAAAGGTTTGGAGTATTCTTGAAAAATTAGGGCATAAAATAGTTCCTCCTGTGCCTTCTCTTTTTACTTTAACTTTGGAAAATACAGATCTTATCGATTTAACTGGTCTTGTTGTTCCATTTGCTGAAATTAAAGTTTTTCCCAAAGGCAAACCTCAGAAAGGCCCGATTCTAATCACACATTGGGGGCTTAGTGGACCTGCCGCCTTGCGTTTGTCAGCTTGGGAAGCACGTAATTTATTTGAAGCAGATTACAAAGTGGATTTATCCATCAATTGGATTGGTGGAGAAAAAGCACAAGACATCGAAGATTTGTACCTTTCTAAAAAAGAAAAATCTCCTGCAGAAAAATTGACTCCAAACCCGGATTGGAAACTCCCTTCTCGTTTTTGGGAATGGGTATTGAAAGAAGCAAAGATCCAACCAAATAAACGTTATTCAGATATTTCCAAGTCGGAAATTCGAAATTTGAGTCTTACCCTAACACAAACTAAATTAAGAATGGTTGCGAAAGGTGTTTTCAAGGAAGAGTTTGTGACAGCTGGCGGAGTTTCTAGAAAAGATATACAATTTCAAACTATGGAAAGTAAACAGACACCTGGGCTATTTTTTACTGGTGAAGTGATTGATGTGGATGGTATCACAGGAGGATTTAATTTTCAAAACGCCTGGACTACGGCAAGTATCGCAGCCCGAGGCATTCATAAGACAGTTGTTACTTGATTTTGTGTATTTGAATGAAATCTACAGTTTGGGCCACTGATCCCGGTGCACCAGAAAGAATCACCACTGTATCACCCGATTTTAATTTACCTTCTGATTTTAATGTTTTACTCATAAAGGCAATCATATCTGGAAACTTATCCATCATTGGCATTACATATGCTTCCACACCCCAATACAATTGCATCTTTCTTGCTGTACCTAGGAATGGTGTGAATGAATAAATTGGTTTTGAAGGCCGAAACTCAGAAGAAAGAAGGGAGGAATAACCTGATCTCGTAAAGTTAATAATGGCTTTTGCATTGATCAATCTAGAAATTGATTCTGCAGCACTTCCGAGAGCTGTGCGTTCTACTTCAAACTCAGTTCTATCCATATTTCGTAAATGAGATAAATAAATCTCTGATTCTTCCGCAGCTTGTATGATACTTGTCATTGTTCTGACAGTTTCTATTGGATATTTTCCTGAAGCTGTTTCACCAGATAACATGACAGCATCTGTTCCATCCATCACAGCATTGGCAACATCACTTGCTTCCGCACGAGTGGGACGTGGATTATCAATCATGGTTTCCAACATTTGTGTGGCTGTAATCACGGGTTTCCCTTGTTGGTTCAGTTTGGTAATCATTTCTTTTTGAATGATGGGAACATATTGTGTATCCAATTCCACACCTAAGTCACCACGTGCAATCATGATTCCATCACAATTGTCGATGATTTCTTCAATATTCTGAATGGCTTCTGGACGTTCTATTTTTGCGATGAGGCCGGCATAACTATCTTTCATAAATTGCCGAGCCATTTCCAAGTCGCTTGCTCGTCTAACAAAAGATAATGCGATGTAATCCACACCTAGTGATAATGCAAATTGTAAATCTTCGATGTCTTTTTCTGAAAGCGCAGGTGCAGAGATAGGAGTTCCAGGAAGGTTGATTCCTTTGTTATCTTTTAACGTTCCGCCAATGACTGTTTCTAAAACTGCTTTTTCTTTCGTTTTGGATTTTACTACAAATGAAAGTTTACCGTCATCAATCAAAAGTTTGTGTCCAACATCGATGTCATTTAAGATGTATTGATACGTACACCCGATTTCTTCTTTAGTTCCAAGGAAATCCGATTTATTGTTAATGGCGATTTGGTCACCCGCTTTGAGCTCAATTGGCCCTGAACCTAACTTTCCCGTTCTGATTTTGGGACCTTGCAGATCCGCAAGGATGCCGATGGATTTACCTGATTCCTGCTCACACTCACGTAATAACTCGAAAATATCTTTGTGGTAATCATGTGTAGAATGGGAAAAATTCATCCGAGCCAAATCCATTCCTGAATAAATAAGATTTAGAATGGTTTCACGATTTGCTGAAGCAGGTCCAATGGTACAGATAATTTTTGTGCGTTTGTTAGGGATTTTGTCGTCTACCGGCATAGACCCTATTCTCAGCTTTTTTGATTTTTCCTGCAAGTAAATTGTACGGATTGAATTGACTTGTGTCTTTTTTCGCAAAAATATCATTTTAATGGCATCCAATGCACTTGCTCTCATCTACCACTCTTCGTACAATCTCGAATTACCGGGTCATGTGTTTCCGGCTCACAAGTATTCTCATCTTTATAATCGAGTCAAAAGGGATCCTGTTTATGCCTCTTGGGACATTTTGCTTCCAAAAAAAGCAGAGGAAGCGGACTTAGAACTCGTTCATACAAAAGAGTATTTAGACGATTTGTTTAGTTACGAACACACATCGCGAACTATGTATTCTGAACTGCCACTTAATCGAAGTATTGTGGAAAGTTTTATGTATGGTGTGGGCGGAACGATAATGGCAGCAGAACTTTCTAAAAGTTTTTTGTTTGCGCTTAATATGGGCGGTGGTTATCATCATAGCTTTCCAGACAAAGCAGAAGGATTTTGTTATTTGAATGATGTAGCAATTGCTATACGAAAACAAAAAGAAACAAATCCAAATTTAAATGCTCTCATCATTGACTTGGATTTGCACCAAGGTAATGGGAATTCCTATATTTTCCAATATGATGACAAAGTTTTCACATTTTCGATGCACCAAGGTAATCTTTATCCAAAAAAAGAAGTATCTAACTTAGATGTAAACCTTGAACCGAATACAAAAGACGATGAATATTTGACGACTCTAGAAACATCCTTAAACCAAATCCGAAAAGATTTTGATTCCAATATAATTTATTATGTTGCAGGTGCTGATCCTTATGAAGATGATTCTCTTGGAGAATTAAAAGTTTCAATGAAAGGTTTAAAAGAAAGAGACTTGATGGTTCGTAAGTTTGCCGAGTCATTGAATGTACCTTGTGTTGTAACTCTTGCGGGTGGTTACGCTCGTGATTTTCGTGATACTGTTGAAATTCATTTTAATACAATCACAGCATTTGGTGAAAAATAATGGGAGTTTTTTCATCTACAGACAAAAAGAAAAACGAATCTGATTGGTTGAATTTAGATGATTTGTCTCTAGTAGATGTCTCCAAAGAGCTTAACACCTCCCTCAATATGGAGCCAAGGTTGTTCAACCGTTTTACACATTATGAAGTAGAACAACTGTTAGTGAGTGCTGGATTAATCGCTGCCGTTGAAAAACGTGGATTCCCAAACCCAATTATTGAACTAGAAATACTTAACAATTTTGATAATCGAATTTATATAAAGACTGAAAATAAAAAAATTTTAGTTCATACTCGTTTGAAAGTTTCTCAGTTTCAAATGAAAGGGGATGACGAACAATTTCCGATGATTTATATCGATTGGCTTCTCACACAAAATATAAATTTTGAACCTGGCGATATCAAAAAAGAATTATACTTTGGACAGGAATACCCAGGACTCAATGTTCTAAACGAATTTACTGATTTCATTCGTGTTCTCTCAAAAAGGCTCGGAACTTCAGGAGCATTTAATGTACCTGAATATTTTCACGATGCAGTTTTGTTTTCGCGTAAGTTTCGTTTTATTGATCCAGAAAAAGAGGGAACGTTTCGTGCATTGGTGAAAAATTTCCGCGGCACCAATTTACGAAGTTTATCTTCCCAAATTCATCAGAACAGAGTTCGTTATGAAAATGGGGAACCTTATGAGTGGAAATATGGTGAGATGATTTCCTGCACCGACGTATATTTAGAAAAAAAAGTGTTTCATGAGGCATATTTTAAAAAAGTAGAGGAGGTCAAAGAAAAACTAAAATTCACATTGGTCTCAAAATAACCTTTTCGAAAGCCGATACATATAGTAGATGTCCGAGTATTCTTTTAAACCTGAGATCCTAATCATTGACGATGACACAGAAATTTGTGAAACCTTAGAACTCATTATCAATGGATTGGGTTATTTCGTTAGGTATTTTACAAATCCACTACAAGGTTTGGAATACTTCGAAGGGGAACGAAACTCTATCGTTTTTCTAGATGTCAATATGCCACATATTTCAGGTTTAGACCTGTTGCCAAAAATCAAAACCATTGATTCAAAAACCCAAGTTCTTATGATGACTGGGGAACATGATATCCAAACAGTAGTTTCCTCACTTTACCATAGAGCTTCCGATTTTATTTTAAAACCCTTTCATACTAAATCGATCGAAGCTGCCATTTCAAGAGCGTTTGAATATTATAATTTTCTAAAAGATAAAGAGTCGATGGATGAGTCCATCAAAAGGGATCTTCGATTGGCAGCCAAAATCCAATCAAAAACCATGAATTTACCCCAACTCGGACATAAAATATACGCTGATATCAAACCTGTGAGTTTTGTTTCAGGCGATTTTTTCCAAGTTTTGCCATTGGACGAGGATCGTACTTTGATTTTGATGGGTGATATTGAAGGTCATGGTGTGACATCTGGTCTCATTGCCATTCTGATGACAACGATACATAAAGAATTGGCGAGAACAACAACGGTTGCTCCTTCCGAATTATTATCTCGTTTGAACGGTGAACTTTGTAATGAAATTGGAACACATAGTATGACAGCGATTAGTATTGTTGTGGATCATCCAAAGAAAAAAATAACCTACGCAAGAGGTGGACACCCTTTCCCAATAGTATTCCAAAAAGAATCACGGGCCCCATTGATTTTGCAAGACCAATCAGGACAAATATTAGGAATTCTGAAAGAAATGGAATTTGCTGAAAATGAAATCCAAGTAGAAACTGGTGATGTACTTTTTCTTTATTCTGACGGTTTACTTGCATCTAGTACACATCCTTTAGTTCAAACTTTAATCCAACTTCCAGGTGGAACCAATCGAATTGATGGTATGAAAACTGAAATCACCAACTATATACAATATCTAGAAACTTCATCTAAAGCTGCGGATGACATATCTTATTTGCTTCTAGAGATTTAATATATTTTATATTGGTTTTGGTTGCATCTACCAAAAATTGACTAAGCACCTCTTTGGATTGAAAACTTCCATTTTCAAATCCTTTTTTCCAGTTGATTCTATGTACACTCATCTCTAGAATGATTTCTGATTTCTCTGGAAATTCGCAAAGTTGGCTTGTGATGATTTGTCCTTTATAAAATAAAAAATCACCTTTGGCAAAAAACTTTTTATCATCTTTAGAAAGGTTGTTTATGTAGGTTTTATTCTCGACCACATAACTTTGAATTGTTGTTTTTGTTACATCCCAAAGAAGTTCTTTTTTGGGATCCGTTTGGTTTAGAGTGATTGCGGAAATAATTACGATCGCTGTTCCAAATAAAAAAATTGGAACCCATTCCAAATGAATTTCTTTTGATTGGATCCAAAATTGATGTGCGAGAAATGTGATCGGCAACCAATAAAAACCCATCAAGTCCCAGTCTGCAGGAAAACCAAGTTGAGGGTTATGGAAAAATCCATGAAGGAAAAAAGCAAAAATCACAACAACAGTGGCTTTGGATTCAGGTTTTTTTATGAAATTTTTCCACTCAAGTTTGTAAAAAATAATTTGATAGAGCAAAAATAAGGAAGCAATAGAAACGTTCCAATATAAAACAGAAAGAATTTCTTTTATATGATTTAATGAAACCAATCGATTTTTTGGATAGAATGGTGGATGGATTAAATGAGTACTATTTCTGTCGATGGATGGATCATGTAAAAATAAAAAATAGGAAAACCAAGGTAGTAGAATACTAAATCCGATTAAACTACAAACTAACAAATGGTTGATCTTTTTTTCTTTAGGGGAATGAAAATACCATAAATAAATCAAAAGAAGAACCAAATATCCTGAAACCAAATGGAATAACATAGAGACTGCAACTAAAGCGGTTGCTCCGTATAACAAAACATCGTTGTCTTTTGGATTTTTAGAAAATTTTGTTACAAAAATATAGAGAATTAAGTGGGAGGCAGTTGTAAGCGTATAGTTTTCAGTATATCCAAAGTTAAGTAAAATACCACCTGACGAAAGTAAAACGAAAATGGAATAAGAATTTGTTTTTTTGTTTTCTTTGGCTGTCCATAAAAAACCAAAAATCATTACAATCCCTGCGAGTTGTGATAAAAAAGTATAAGAAATTCTTGGATCATCAGAAAAACCCAAATAAGATAAGAAGTTGGAAACTTTACTATGAATCACAGTTTCCAAAATTTCATCCAAAGTGAATTGAAATCCAAAAAGTTTGGTTTCCAAAAGATTTGTTTCTAGGAGGAGAAGTCCATCACCCCAATCCATATTACGAATTGGAAATAAAACCAAACAAAAAAAGAACATGGACGCAAAAACCCAATTTGAAAACCGAATTGATTCAAACATTTTAAACAAACGTAAATCTTTTGTTTTCCCATAAAGAACCAATGATTGTAGAAAAATAAAAAAAATCGCAATGATCTTATAAACATTTGAGTTCGCAGGCAAAAACCAAGGTTTTGTAGGTAGGAATTGGCAGGCCAAAAGGAATAGATAAGGGAAAAATAAAAATGCTGTTTTCATAAGGATTCTTTTTCGTAGTACTCTTCTGGAATTTCTTTTGCAGTAATGTAAGGGAAATGTCCTTTACGGATATTAAAAAAGACAAGTTCGGGAAGGCTATAAAATACAGTTTCAGTTCCTTTTGAAAATCTTTTTCCTTGGTCGAATGGAGCAGTGAATACACCCACTCCTGTATAACCAATCCCCCAAACAGTATTGAACAAACCGAAAATTGGACGATCCCAAATAGTTTCTTCAGTGAAAAATAAAAACGAGTGATCAATAGGATTGGTTTTATATATTTTTGAAGTAGGAACAAAACGATCTTTAAAATACTTTTCAGTAAATCCATTGAGTTGTTTTCGTTTGAGATTGCGGTATGATGGAAAAACCTTAATTTGTTTTGTGAATGAATTGTTTTCTAATTTGAAAGCTGCAATTGAAGGGATAAAATTAAAACTAATCACATTGTTTGAAAGAGGTTTCCAGAAAACCTCGTTTCCAATTCTGCCTTCAGGAAACATTTCATTTAGATAACGGATAAGTTCTGTTGTACAATTTTGATCCACCAAGTGATAGGAATATAAATTTCGAATTCCTTTTGTATACGTTGCTAAATTATCCTCTATGTTTGAAAAATCTTTTTGATTCTCATGCCATTTTAAGTTTTCCTTCGCTTCGTGTTGGTAAGGATTGTAACCCACCCAATTAAATTCTATTCCTTCGGTGGAAATATTGGAATCGATAAATCCTTGGTATTTTATAAGAAAAGATTCCCAATTAAAAAAATGAATGGGGTCATAACCAGACGAAAAGTTTTTTTTATTAGAATTAAATAAAATTGCATATTCTTCTTGTTTGGCGGCTATTATGGAATCGGGTAATTCTACTTCAGGTAGGTATAAAAAACCTTCTAAATTTTTTTTTGGAAAAACTATGCTTCCTGCAACGATTGACTTTTTTATATAAAGTATTCTAATGAGTAAGGTCATTTCTTCCCAATCGTTGCATTCTGTTTCAAAGAAACAGGAACGTAGATCCTTTGCCAAATGATCCAGATAACCTTCCCATATTTTTTTTTCGGTTTCACTGAGTTGATAGTTTGGTCCATCTAATTGAATGAAAGCAGGTTCATATAGTAAAACGGGATCTAAAAGAAACTTACGAACAAAAATTCTTTTTTGTGAAATTTTAAATAATTCGGTTTTTGTTTGCAGTGAAGGAACCAAGGGGTAAGGTGAGTCGGTTTTCGGTAATTGTAGTCTATTGTTTGTTAGTTGAAGTTCTGTCGCACTTTTTTCCCATTCTGTTATCGAATTTTTCAATGCATTTTGTTCTTCTTCTGAAAGGGAAAAAATTGTAGAGATGGGCGAGTTTGAGTCAGGGATATTGGTAAAATATCCAAACCCAGCGATGGGTATGGATGATAGGTTATCCTTTGTCTTAGTAACCAAATTTTCCCATTGATCTTCTAGTTTCTTTTGGTTTTGTATATGGGTTTCTTGGACTAAATAAAGTTCGTTCCATTTTTGTCGTAGCAGACGTTTGGATTGGTCCGATAACTCCCACTCATAGAGTTCTATATCTCGGTTTTGGACTACACCGTATTGGAAGCGAAACTCATCCCATGGTTCTCTGACAATGTGAAAGATTTTATCTTCAAAGGAATATTGAAGATGATACACTCTGTCACCTAAACGTAGTGCGGAATGGCCACCACTGGACTGTCCTGAATTTGCATTGATATATAAAAAACCAAAAGGATTTTGATTTGTTTTAGAATGTACGGGAAAAAAAATAAAAAAATAGGTAAGTAAAAATAATAAGGAATGGGCGGTATTTCTCCGCCCCCAGGTGATCTGAATTATAGATTGTACCCGTTTAAGATCAGTTTTGCGACTGTCCCATTTTGTTTTGCTACATCATCGGCAACCGTTTTCATTTCAGAAGGAGAAAGGTTTGCTTGTTTTAATCCCTGTCCAATGGCAATATAAGTTGCACTGTTTGATCTCCAAGCAACAACACCATGAGATTTCGCAATCAAAGAAAGTTGGTTTTCTAATTCTTGTTTTTGGTTTTCGTAACGAATTTGTAAAGCAACGCTTGCAATGATATCTTCTTTGTACTCGTTCATTGCTTTTTCTTTTCCGCTATCAGAGATAGAAGAAATACTATTCGAAACTGATTTTACTAGTGCAGAAGCAGAATCAGAAACAGAAACTCCTAATCGACTGATACTTCCTGAAGCCGAATCAAGAATGGAGCAGTTGTTAAATGAAAGTAAGACCGCAATCACGGAAACTATACTCAAATGTTTGATCATACGCATAAAAAACCTCTTACGACGAATTGCAAAGATTCTAAATCAAATATACAACCCGTCAATTAATTTTCTGAGTCAAACGGCAACTACCACAGATCCAAATGCAGGTAAAGTGATTTCAAAGTGACCACCAATCATCCTTAGATTTACCATTGTCCCTGTCCAGAAGTCCAAAAATGGCTCTTTAGTTTTTAACCCTTGAGGAATCAACACTCGAATCGTACGTTCTTCTTCAGACGGATTCCAAATTCCAAGGTAACCGGCTGGATTGTACATGGCACTTGGGAATTCTTCTTCAAAGATCCCAATTGGGATTGGCGTATAACCCTGGCATTCTCTATTGAGTTGAAACGCTTTTTTTAACAGATCCAAACGATCTGTTTCCAGTTTTGTCAAATCATCCGAAACAAGCAACATCCCGCCTGACACTGCCATGACGGATGCCATTAATTTGGTTTGTGCTTCATTCATTTTGTTTCTTTTTTTACGAACGAGTAAACAATCAGGATCATTCAGCCATAGATGTCGGTGCATCGAAGAACGAGTGATATCGTTGATGAGAGCCGTCCTCGTGCAGAGTGCATCTCTGTCTTTTAAGAAAACACGTAATTTCTCTGGATACCAAAAAGGAGCAACATCACAAGAGATTCGCATCCCATCAAAAATTCCAACGGACGGTAACATGGGAGCGCCACAGCCAAGTAAAAAAGTATTTTTTCCTACTACTTTACGAATGAGTTCTAATGCATTTCTATATCTTGCTTGTGGCGATAAACTTTTGTTATATACATCGCCTGGCAATAGACCTGCGTAAAGAAAATCTAATTTTAAATATGGGTAACCCCATTCTTTAACAAGTGTAGAAAAAACTTTTTCTAGATAAGCGAGAGCTGTTGGGTGTGTGATATCCAGGGCATAAGTATAACCTCTTCCCCAAAGTGGTTGGTAAATAGCAGGAACAGGTTTTCCATTTTGGTCTTTGAGGATGGCCTCTGGATATTTACGAAAGAATTCTGATTTTTTACGTACAAGGAAAGGGGCAAGCCAGATCCCAGGTTTTAAACCGACACGTTTGATTTCGTCAGCCAGAATTCTCATTCCTCCTGGAAACTTATCATTGGGTACAAGCCAATCTCCGATTTCTTTTTGGTATCCGTCGTCTATCTGAAAGAATTCAAAAGGTAAGTTTAATTCTCTAACTTTTGTTAAATTGTCTAATATGGTTTTTTGGTCAATTTTTGTATAATAATAATACCAAGAACACCAACCAGTGGGAACTTTTTTCGGGAAATTACCTGGACCTTCTTTGTTTCCTAACTCTTCGAAGTATTTTGCTAGTTTTCCTTCTGGATTTCCTTTAAAAGGAAGGACTTTGATTTTTGCAATACTGAGTTTGGCATTAGGGCGAAGGTCAGGCAAACAATGAATATCGTAAATGACTTTAACGGATGTTATGTTTCCTGATTCTCCAAAGACCACTTCGAATTTTGTTCCGAATTCTCCCTGTTCGATGGGAGCATACAAAACACCATTTCCAGTTTCCTTATTAAAAACAAGAGTTAGGTATTCAGAAATAAACTTTCCTACTTTTGATTCATGTTTTGAATAAATATTCTCTTGGGAGTATTGCAAAAAAGATAAAAAAGGAGGTTTGTCTACAGAAGTAGGTTCTACCTTTCTTGAAATGGACCAGGATTGGTATCCATGTTGGAATAAAGAATAACCGCCCCCATCCGGAAGAATGGATAATTCCAATTCCAAATGGTCTACTGAAAATCCCACTTCGGGCCTTGTGGATTCACGCCAAATGAGTTTGGGACTGAGGACAGTACCAGTTTTGGTGTCCGAAGTCGAAGGAAGTAATAGTTCGAATTTTTTACATTCGGATTGGTAAACTCCTGCCTTAACTGGTAGGAAGTTAGAAATGGTGACGGAATTATGAACTCTGTATTGAATTTTCATCTTGGAAAAATCTATTTGATGATTTTGTTAGGGTGGTTTCCATAGTAAGCCATTATGACCCAAAAACGTTCAACTATAAAACCAGTCGTCCTCCAGGGTGACCTGAACGAAGATTTCTTTGAAGCTTTTAAAAAGGATGACCGGTTGGCCGTGGACTGTGAAATGATGGGACTCAATCCCAGAAGGGACAGGCTCTGCGTCGTACAAATTTCCGATTCTAAAAATAAAGTCGCACTCGTTCAAATCCTTCCTGGCCAAAAAGAGGCCTCAAACATTCAAAAATTGTTTGAATCCAAAGATATCACAAAAATTTTTCATTTCGCCAGAATGGACATGACCTTCTTACGTGCAAGGCTTGGCATCAAAGTACAAAATGTATTTTGTACGAAAATTGGAAGTAAACTTGCACGTACCTATACCGACAAACATGGGTTAAAAGAACTCATTCGTGAATTTTTTGAAGAAAACATAGATAAAAAAAATCAAAGTTCTGATTGGGGAAAGAAGATCCTCACGAAAGACCAAGTAGATTATGCTTCAACGGATGTTCGGTTTTTAATTGCTCTTGAATCCATCCTAACAGAGATGATGATCCGCGAAAACCGATTTGCTCTTGCAGAACGTTGTTTTGGATTTTTAGAAACCCAAGTGGAACTTGATCTTTTAGAAGTACCAAATCTTTTCGAACACTGATGGCAAAAAAACAACTCCCCCAATACCAATGTAAATCCTGTGGGGATAGTTTCAGCAGGTGGGCAGGGAAATGCCCTTCTTGCGGGGAATGGAACCAAATTGAAGAAGTAGGAAATACTTCTTCGGGAAGATTTGATTCTCCTATTTCACTAAAACCAAAAGATAGAAAATATACAGATCCTAAATCCATAGGTTCTGTGGTGAGTGATGCTCACTTTCGCACCTCTACTGGTTTTAGCGAATTGGATTTGGTTCTTGGTGGTGGAATTGTTCCCGGTAGTTTGGTGTTAGTTGGTGGAGAGCCTGGAGTGGGTAAGTCCACTTTGGTTTTAGAAATCGCCAAAAACATTGCAAACGAAGGTACTGTTTTATACATTTCTGGTGAAGAGTCTGCTTCACAAATAGGACTTCGAGCAAAACGTATGGGAGTCACATCAGAGAACATTTTATTATCTTCTGAAGTGTATGCGGAAAATATTTCACAAATGGTCACCGACTTAAAACCCAAAGTGGTTTTTGTTGACTCTATCCAAACCATTCTGAAAGAAAGTTTGGTCAACCAAGCAGGAACCATTACGCAACTAAGAGAATCTTCGCAAATTTTTTTAGAGACCGCCAAACGTACGTCAGTACCCATTTTTCTTATTGGTCATATCACAAAAGAAGGGCAAATCGCGGGTCCAAAAGTTTTGGAACATTTGGTAGATACGGTTTTGTATTTTGAAGGAGACAGGTTTAATTATTACCGCATCCTTCGTGCTGTTAAAAATAGATTTGGTGCCGTAGGTGACACTGCTATTTTTGAAATGGTATCAGGTGGTTTAAAACAAGTACTCGACCGTCATCGTTTGTTTATCTCTCCTGAATCAGAAGAAAGATCTGGTAGTGTTTTGTCTTCCGTGATGGAAGGATCTCGCGCTATTAGTGTAGAAGTGCAGGCTCTTGTCACTAAGTCATCTTATGGGCAAGCGCGTCGTATGGCAGAAGGTTTAGACAATCGTCGTGTAATTTTACTTTCGGCTGTTCTTGAAAAGTATTTAGGATTTCCTTTATCTGAATCAGATATCTTCAGTAATCTTGCTGGAGGGCTTAGCATTGATGAACCAAGTCTCGACTTAGCCATTGCTGCATCCATTGCTTCTTCTTTTAAAGACAAACCAGTTTCTAGAGAAATAGGATTTCTTGGAGAAGTGGGTCTTTCTGGAGAAGTGAGGAGTGTGGGCCAAATCAGTTTGCGACTGAAAGAATTGGCAGGAATTGGAATTTCCAAAGTGTTCATCCCACAAGGAAATTTTAAAGAAGTAGAAGGGTTATTTTCTTCTATAGAACTCACACCGGTCAAACATCTACAAGAGTTAGGTTTCTGAGTTTGCCCGTTTCTTTAGGGACAAACAGATACTTCTTCTATTCTCAAATCATCATTAAAAATTGTTCCTGAACTCACAGTCGGTGAAGCGTAGAGTCCAAAATGAGCTTGTTCTAATACGCCACATCCTCCGGAAACACTCGCTGTAGAGATTAAAGTTCCATCCATCCACACTTTGGCCAATCCCCCCGAAGGTGAAAGGTCAAGACAGGTTGTGAGTTTTGTCCACTGCCTTTGTGGAAAACTGGTATTTGTATTTTGGAAAGTATGTTGGTTTTGGTTGTGATTAGGAACATGCATTAAATAAACATAATTTTTTGAATCTGTGTTCACAAGAACCACTCGCCTCCATTGGTCACTTGGATCTGCAGAAAAAGTTGCAAAACTAAACCAGTCAACACTGTTCGGTAGATTCATATCCAAGTAGGCATAAAACTCAACCAAAACTGGTGTTTTAAATCCACCTGACGGAAGTTTGTTGAGCTGGATGGTTGGATACCCTCTATGGTTACAATTTTGTGGATAAAAACAACTGGGGCCTACGGATAAAATAGATGCTTTATGGGAATATGTGCCTGTACGTTTTTGTTCCGTACTTTGTCCATGGGTGGCAACCGATTGGTAAGGTGAGGGAACAATATAAAAAGCAGAAAATTCGGAAGCCGACTCAAAGCTAGTTTGGAAGATCCTTCCTTGTTGGGTTTTTGTCAATTGTTCACTTGTGCAAGTGATGGTGGTGGCTGCTTGGTACGCAAGTAAGGTTCCCGCTAAAATCCCTGTTGTTTGGTCTTCTGCATTTTTTTGGCACTGAATAAGTAGGGTGGTTAGCCCCAAACAAATTCCTAAAAAGAGGAGGTTTTGCCATTGGTTTCTCATTGTTCCCTTCAAAGCCTATAGACGAACTAAGTTCTTAAAAAACAGTCTCCCATTTGGTTTCTCCAATTCCATTGCGGCAAATACTAGAAATCGCACCTAAGACGAGAGAACATACAGTGTTAACTAAGAACATCGTTCCGAAACATTTGACCTTAATTTGCCATAAGTTATTGACTGGTGTCATTCTTATGGATTTATATTGTAAAAAACATAGAAAGTTCAGGTGAAATATGAAAAAGAAAATCTTGATTGGGTTTTTAGCGACCCTTCTCTCCGTGCCCACCTCCGGTCTGTTTGCCGGTCCTCTTGACGGTCAGTGCATTGCACTTGTCCATGGAATCCTTGGTTTTGACGACACCCAAGGTTTAGCTGGTGGACTTGTAAAGTATTGGGGAGGCCTAGATGGTTACCTTCGTAGCCAAGGTGCAAAAGTCACAACTCCTGGAAGTTCGGCTACCAACTCCATTCCCACTCGCGCAAGCCAAATCCAATCTTCTGTATCTACTTGGATGACAGCAAATGGTTGTTCTAAGGTGCATTTGATGGGCCATAGCCAAGGTGGACTTGTTGTTCGTTATATGGTTTCCAACTTAGGTTTTGCTGGAAAAACACAAACGGTTACTTCCATCAATTCCCTTCACCAAGGAGCTCCTATGGCTGACATCGTTCTAGCTGCGATTCCTGGTTGGTTGCAACCTTTTGCAAATTCAGCACTCAGCCTACTTGCAAAATTAGTTTATCGCGATGGTCGTCCGCAAGATGTAATTGCAATGGGAAAATCACTAACTGTAAGTTATGTGAAGACTTTTAATTCAAATTCACCAAATGCATCAGGAATCAAATACTACTCTTATGGAAGTGAAATGGCTTGGGCAGACCTCATCCAACACCCAATCATGGCACTCACACACCCAATTACTTGGGCTGGTGGATTGTATTATGGTTTAGGTGGAGGCAATGATGGTGTGGTTCCATTGAATTCTCAAAAATGGGGAGCTTGGAAAGGAACACCTTCTTCTTATTGGTTTGCTACTGGCATTGACCACTTACAAGCTACAAACTTAGCTTGGAGCGGACAAAACTATTATGATGTGCAAGGTTGGTACTTAAACATCGCAAAAAACGCAAAAGCTGGTTTATAAAAACCCGCTGTAAAAGCCGGATGATCATCCGGCTTTTTTATTTCTAAACAATTTCAATACAATTAGCTCCAAATTAGGTTTTTATACATTCAGAATGGATTTTAAAAAAATTATTATTATCGTTGTAGTATTTCTTTTTTTCTTCTTGGGTTTACTTTACTTTTTAAAACAAAACTCCGTTACAAACCAATCTAAACAAACGCTCAGTCCAGAAGAACAAATGGCTATGGATCGTATTTCCCCGCTTGGAACCGGAGAAGGTTTTTGGGATGAAGCTATCTCTCCATTTAGGGAAGATCGAACCAAACCTTATCTAGAGTTATTAGAAGATTTGAGAACAGGTAGAGTCAATTTTGTTTGGGAAGTATGGGCCTTGCGGCGCAAATGCAAATCGGAATATACACCTGATCAGTGTAATGCGACAATTCTTGCTTATCTTGATTCGGAATACGAATCTCCTGATAAAGAAAAAATTAAAGATTTATTCCTATCATACTTTCGTTATGAAGAAGAATATCGAAAGTGGGAACAACCAACCGACTTACCATTTGTTGAATTGTATGAAAAAATTAAAGCCAAACGAAGGGATGTCCTTGGGGAAAAGGCAGATTTAGTTTTTGGAATGGAAGAATCGCAGGTTTCTTTTTTAGAAGGAACACAGAATTTTATCAAACAATCAAACAATTTACCTGCAGACCAACGAGTGAAACAATTTGAAGACCTAAAGAAAAAAACATATGGATCTTATTATGATGCATTGGTCTCAAGAGAAGATAAATTCGATCATTACCAGTTGGAAATGACTCTTCGTGATAAAGAGTTCAATGCGATCACTGATCCAAAAGAAAAAGAAAAATACCTAAATAAGATAGAAACCAAATATTTTGGAAAAGAAAGAGCTGCTAGTTTATCTGAAGAAAGGGCAAAGGAGACAAAATTTCATGAATCAATTGCCAAGTATGAATCTAAAGAAAAGGAATTTTTAAAAGAAAATTCTGGTCTTTCTTCTCAAGAAAAAGAGAAGAAACTGAAAGAACTAAGGATTCAAGTTTTGGGTTCGGAAGAAGAAGCAGATGCCTATATCAGGCGTAAAAATATAGAAGAAGCGGGAAAGTGAACTCCCGCTTTTAAATTAAACAAAACAGATTTGATTTAGTTTTCGTTTTTTGTTACATTTTGGTTGTTGGGAGTGGGTTCTGATTTGTACTTTTCGTATGCATTCATAGTGTCGATGTATTCGTTACCGGCATTCCAAACAATGAATCCATGACCTAACGAGTCTTTTGCTCCTTGCATTTGTACTTTGATATAATCAGTATAAGTTAATTTACTTGGACCTACCATCATATTGAACCCTTGTACCCAAGCTATGGCTTTTGTTCCTTGTTTGGCACGTTTGACCGTAAGGTCTAGTCCATCCTTAATGGTTCCATAAGGGTCCGCAACTCGTTTCGTTAATCCGTAAAAATGAGATGGATATAACATGGGATAAAGTCCATTGAGCTCTTCACTAAACGGTTCTACTTTTTGACCAATCACATCATTTTCAATAAAAGGAACTCTTCCAAATATATCCGCTGTCCAACGAGTTTCTTTCGAACAACTGTCTTTGGTTTTTTCTTTGTGATCTTTTATGATTCCCAGAATGGATTCATAACGTTTTTCATAACTCATACTGAAATTAGTTCCACCATCAGCATATCTTATATAATCCAGTTGAATTTCTGGAAATCCTAACTCACAAGCTTTGCGAATGGATTTTTGAATTGTTGCCATAAGGTTTACGTTAGGTGTTTTTTCTATGAGTCCACCTTCAAAGTTCACCACTCTGGCCACCATATAAAATCCTAATGCTTTTGCTTCTGCAACTTGTTCAGGAGTTGGTGGATAAGGTTGCATATCGACAACTGCAGTGTTCATTCCTGCATCTTTCATCACTTGGAACAACAAACTCCATCGTTTTTTATCTCGTATGGTTTTGGTATTGATGTAGAGTCCTTCAATAAAGTCAGGTGTAATTCCTGAGGAATCTGCATTTTGCCGTCTTTCGGTTCTGGTAGTCGACTGGCAGGATAGGAAGAATAAAAGTAGGAGAAAAAGTGTTGCCGGTTTCATGGTAGTAATGACAAGAATTTGGATTGGTTCTGAAAATTCAAATCGAATCGATTGACGAAAATCACTGGCTCTAAGAAAATTTGGGCATGTTAGAAATTTCCAATGACTTCAATTTAAAATCTTACGGAAGATTTCCAGAAGAAATATCGGATCCCAAAAGTTTTAAAGACCGTATGGTAGAAGTTTCCCGGCTATTTCAAGCTATGGGGGAATCGTATTTACAACATTTAGGTGACGATTCCAAAATCAGTGGGTCAGAAAAGAAGTATCTCATTGAGTATTTAGAAAACATTTTACTTGTTCTTGTGATGTTGCGTAAAATTGATTTTTCCCCTGTTGATGAAGAAACATACATTCGAAAGGACCGCGGATTATTTGAAATTAGGTTGAGATTTACGGAAGGATCTGTTTGGGAACTTTCCGGATCCATCAAACCAGAATACAAAATGAAACAAAGAACATTTAAAGAATGGTTTAATACATCATTTTCAGCCGATATCAAAACATTTTATGCAATTTATGGAAATGCTGGACTCGATCAACAAATTACAACTGAAGAAAAAATTCAGATCACAAAACAAATTGATCGAATCATTTCAGAGATCGTAGAAATGATTGTATTTATTGAACGGTTTATGTTGTTTCAATAATTAAAATCCAAAAATAGCGATAGATGTTGAGATCTTAGTAATATGGGATTTAATTCACAATCTAGCGATTTTTTATGAAAAACAATTCTGGAAATTATTGATAAACAGGAGGTCCGCAATGGAGTCTTTAAAAACGGGAATTTCGTTTCATAAAGAATTTTTAAAACACAATACTGGTCCAGGACATCCAGAAACTCATGGACGACTAGAGTCAATTTTAGACCACATTTCTGATTTGCCTTCGAAGAATTTTTTATGGTCAAAAGATTTTAAAGAAGCCCCTCTATCTGTTATTTCATCAATCCATAATACAGATTACGTTCGTTTGGTGGGGAGAGCCTGTGAGGAAAAAGGTGCTGGTTATTTAGATGGCGATACTGTTTTTTCTTCTCATTCTTATCTTGCCGCTAGTCTAGCGGTGGGTGCAGGGCTTCATCTTGCAGATGAAGTTTTGTCTGGTAATTTGAGAAATGGAATGGCACTGGTTCGCCCGCCTGGTCATCATGCGGAAACCGATCATGCAATGGGATTTTGTATTTTTAATAATATCGCAATTACTGCTAAATATTTACAGGCAAAAGGTGTTAATCGTTTGTTGATTTTAGATTGGGACGTACATCATGGAAACGGCACCCAACATCAGTTCTACGAAGATGATTCTGTTTATTTTGTTTCACTTCATCAGTTCCCTTTTTATCCCGGTACAGGAGCATTAACAGAGCGAGGAAAAGGGAAGGGTTTTGGTACCACTTTAAATATTCCACTAGCAAGAGGTGCAGGGGAATTTGAATATCTATCTAATTTTGAATCCATTCATAGAGAAATGGAAAATTTCCAACCAGAGTTTGTTTTGGTATCAGCAGGGTTTGATGCACATAAAAAAGATCCACTAGGTGGAATGAATTTATCTACCTCTTCGTTTGAAATTTTTACAAAAGAAGTACAGAGAATTGCAAATACTTATTCTAATGGTAAACTCATTTCCTTTTTAGAAGGAGGATATGATTTTCAAGCTCTTGCGGAATCAGTAAGATTACATTTGGAAACCTTGGCAACTTAAACTTAAATCTTAGGTGCCTCACCAAAAACTTCCTTTACCCAATGAATCAGTGGCCTTGCGCTTATGATTGAAAAATGGTTCTGTTTATTTAACTCTAATGTTCGTAAAGTGGGGTTTGTTTTTTTATTAAAAACCTTATCTGTCAAATAGGTAAGACTTTTTTTCTCTACGATCCCATCACCTAGAAAGTTTTGTAACGGATTTTCGACACCTTCCATTAGAGCATAAGCTTGGTATACGTCCACATCATCCAATTCGCCAAAGTAGGTTTCTCCGAAGTAACCCGAAATGGTTTCCATCCAACCTTTTTCCTCTTTTCGGATGAGGCCAAAAGATAAATCTTTGATAGCATCACTACGAAGATTACCAATCATCCCAATGATTTTCAAAGCGACATTTGGACTTTTTTCAAATAAAAATCCAAGCCAAAAACCAATTTTTTCCAAATACGAACCTTTGTTTGGTGCTGCAATCAAAACTACTTTCCCAAATCGATTGAGCCATTCTTTGTTTTCTAATTTTGCATGGTATAAACAAGAGCGGAAGATTAAACAGCCCAAACTATAACAAATGATATCCGGTTTTATGTTTGGATCTTCATTAAAAAAAACGTCCAAGAGGTGCATTAATTTTTTTCCATTTTCGTGGATCGGAAGTCCATGGTTGTATCTCAAATAAAATGGGTAGTAACCAATTTCTTGTAAATCAGTAGCAAGTCCAGGTGAGGTGATTTTTCTGTCTTTGTATTCAACGACTTGTTCTTGCCAGACCGTTTCATCCGTAAATAATCCAGGTAAAAATAAAACGGATTTTGTTTTTTTAGAATCCTTAAATTCTTCTATGGTTTCCTTTGCAGTAATATCTTTTCCAAAAGTTCTAAAACTCATGTCAATCTTTGTCAGTTTGAATTTTTGATTATGAGAACTTCCAAGAATACTTGAAACCATACGGTTATCAAATATCATATCATCGCTTTGTTTGGCAGTTAGTTCTACTTTGAAGAGTGCTTTGTCAAAGGCTTGGTTTGTTTGTTCAATTGTCTTTTGTAAACTTTCGTTTGATTTGTGGCCAGTTTCCTTAACTTGGACTCCAGCTTTTTGTAAAGCCTCTCGCCATTCGGGTTTATAAAAGAAAGCATTCGATAGTAAATCCAGTCCTCCACCTGTGCTTGTTAGGCTTCCTTTGACAAGAAATTGGACACCTTTTAGTAGGGAGTCAGTTGTCTTTTGGGTTAGGGATACTGTTTTCCCAGCTAGGGAATTAATGAGTATTTGGATCACGGGGAAAGATTGTAACCCAGTTTCTTTGGAAAGCGAGTGAAAAAAGTAAGTGAGTTACGTTTTCCAGTCAGGTTCGAAATCAATTGGGTGTAAAAAGAAAACAGCGTAAAAAAGGGAGGGGTGGGAAATCGAAATTATCTAGAAATTGAAAGTGGCTGGAATTAGAAAATCGCTGAACTAGGTAAGCTAGTAGAAAAGGAAAGAGACAACGAGAATCATTAGAAATACAAAAGTGAAAGTCGACACCATTCATCAAAAAATTATGGGGCAGTGAAAGTAAATGGGTCTCCTCGAAATAACATTTTTATCATATGAGTCATTCAAATTGAATTTGGGAAATTTATTGTTCTACACAAACTAGGTAGTTGAGGCTAGCGCAAGATACACCACTCGCTCCATTTCGGAATGCGGTGTAATCATTCGAATTGGAGTTTCCCACTCTGCCACCTTCCGATGCAGGAGAGGTCGCAGATCCACTAGTCCAATTCGAACAAGTATTTGTAACTTGTGCAGACGCAACTTGCCAATAAAAATTAGGTGTGGCAAGGCCTGTCCAATAGGTTTTGAGTAATCCAGAATCGAAAGACTCGCTCATTGTGTAAGGTGCTGTTGAAAAAATACTCGAAGATGCCGGTAGGATTCCTGCCGTATTAGGAGTAAATAAAAATGCTGAGTCACTGGCACGAACGTAATATTTACCAAACTGAAAAACCCAATCGGTATTCTCTCCAGAATTTGTGCAATTTCCCGTAGTGTCGCAAGCAACTCTTGCTCCACCATCTGTTGTTAACATTGCTTTATAAGTTCCAGTCGATGGTTTGTTTGCATCGGCATTGCATTTTAAGTCGGCACCAGCTGGGCCATTGGCAGCCGCCCCTTGTAGATTCCCATCAAAAGTCGCTGCTGTGATAAAAACTTTATAAACTGTTGGTTCAATTTGGATCGAAATGTTATGAGTATCGGAATCGGTACCGTTTGTAGCAGTGACTGCGTAGGAGGAGGACGGTAGTGTGCCACTAGTAGGTGTTCCAGAAATCACACAATTGCTCGCATTCAAACTCAATCCAGTGGGAAGAGTTGGAGTCACAGAACAATTGGTAATTACAAAGGTGATAGAAGGAGTGAGAGTTGGTGCCGCCACAGCATTCTGAAATATAAACGAATTCCCTGTATAGGCCAAATAGATATTCTGATGGCTGACGGAGACTGCACCGCTCGTGTTATAAAACGGATCGACACTCGTGGCAGAGATTGAGAGAGAAGAAGAATCTAAAATTTGTGTTGTAGATGCCAAACTTATGGTTTGTACCACATTGTAATTTGCAGGTGTAAAAGTGAGAGTCGTTGGACTCGGTGAAGTTGCCGAACCATTGATTGTCATTTTAGTAGTGGAAAATGTAAATGAGATGGTTACGTTTGCTGTCGGTAATTTGACCAAAGAAATTCCGAAGTTTTGCGGTGTTCCATATTTCAATAAAATACTTGTACTGGATACATTGATTTTTGCAGAGGATGACACAGAAACAGAGGAAGATGAAGTAACGATGGGATTCAGGCCACTGATGAGCGTAAAAAGCAACTCATCTCGTGGATTCACTTGGTTACAGGAAAGAAACCAACCCAAAAAAAGGAAGGATACGAACAATTTCCAACGCATGTTTAGTACAACCTCCCTTATCCTCTAAAACAATTTAGGGATTTACCTTTCTCAAGTATCGGAGAAAGAAAGTGAGTTACAAGTGAAATTCTTGGCTTAGGTAGTTGGAAGATCTTTCCTTCAGTACTTCTCCTAGAAGATTACGTCCCATCTCATTGTCTTTGAAGCTCACAACGGTTCGAATGGAAAATACACGAAGGGCATCGGCCACCGAAAGAGTTCCATCGGCAGAATCTTTACGGCCAGAAAAAGGAAAGGAATCTGGACCCCTTTGGCACTGTGCATTCCAATTCACACGGGCCACTTGGTTAACGAGTATATCAATGAGTTTGCCAATCGTTTTTGGATCCTTCCCAAAGACACTTGCTTGTTGGCCCATATTGGACTCATAAATGTAATTTAAAGGTTCGTCGATCGTCGAAAAGGGAACAATGGGAACCAGTGGCCCAAATTGTTCTTCATGATATAAACGTGCATTTGGTGGGACTGGCGAAAGGATTGCAGGAAACATAAACGACTCATGGATTTCTCCTCCACCTGCATTCAAAATTTTGGCGCCTTGAGTGATTGCGTCATCCAAAAGTTCCTTTAACCATTTGGTTTTTCCCTCTTCTGGGAGTGGTGTGAAGTTCACATCCTTATCCCAAGGCATACCTGCTTTCCATTTTGTTAGTTCTTCTAAATAAAGTTTTGTAAATTCATCTAAGATATCTTTGTGAACAAATAGGATTTTAAGTGCCGTACATCTTTGTCCATTATAAGCAAGTGATCCGGAAAGAATTTCAGGAACCATTGTTTTTAAATCGGTATCGGGTAAAACAATCGCAGGGTTCTTTGCGTTGAGTCCCAAAACGGATCTTAGGCGGTTGAGTTTTGGATGTTTTTTTGTGATGAGATTGGCAGTATGACTCGAACCGATAAAGGCAAAAACATCAATTTTTCCAGACTCCATAATCGGCGAAATGACTTTGGCACCATCCCCATACACTGTGTTGATGACACCTGGAGGAAAAGCTTCCTGAAAACATTCAAGTAGAGGTTGGAGTAACAACACTCCATACTTTGCTGGTTTGAAAACCACTGTATTTCCCATAAGGATGGCTGGGATGAGGGTACAAAATGTTTCATTTAAAGGGTAATTGAATGGCCCCATACAAAGAACCACACCGTAAGGAGAACGTTTGATTTGTGCAATGAGACCTCCTTCTTTGATATAATTGGAGGAAGTTGTTTCCAGTTCTTGTAAAGATTCAATTGTATCTTCAAGATATTCGATAGTTCTTTCGAATTCTTTTGTGGCATCTTTTTCTGTTTTGCCAATTTCCCACATAAGAAGTAAAATAATTTGGTCTCTTTTTCCCTTCATGAGTGTGATGAACTTCCGAACGGCATCAATACGTTCTTTTGAAGAGGCTATGGGCCAAACACCTGTTCCGTGGTTGTAAGCTTTGACGGCAGCTTCGAGTGCTAACAAACTTTGTGTTGCATCAAAATTAGGATAGGAACCTAAAATTACTTGTTCCAAGTTCCCATTTTTGTTTAAAAAGATTGGTGATTTGACAATTTGAGATTCCCCTTCCCAAATTCGTATTTCTCCATCTAAGAGGTATTCTTTTTGGTGGATGGGTTGGATCCTGTATTTTTCTGGAATGGAATCTTCGGAAGGAAAAACAAAGCTCATGATCCATGAATCGAACGGGGAGGTGACTAAAAAAGCAACATTTTACGGAAAAGATCTACCGATATAAAAAATATGGAACCATGGATGGACCAGAACAAAGAAGAGTGGGAGGCTTTGACCTTACGACTTTTCCGTCGTGTGGAAGAATTGGAATCACTCATGTTAGAAGTTCGCAGTGATTTGGTTCGTTACCGTGCCGTACGTGAAGAATGGTACCATTGGCATAGTGCTTGGAAGGAGGAATACGCCAAACGAGCAACCGGATGAGTCTGAAAAATCGTTTTCGGTAGGACCTCTCTTGGAAAATTAGTCCTATCCCATTCGAAAAAGGAATTCCCATGGCCGAAAAACCTATGTCCCCCTTTGGTGAGTTAGCTCCCAGCACACCTGCCTCTCTCTCTGATGTCAAAAAGAACATTTATGGACGATACCTCGAAGAATTCAATGTAGGTGATATCTATGTTCACCCTCGTCAATTCACTGTGGACAGAAGTTTTGCCCAAGAATTTGCCACTGTGTTTATGGATGCAAATCCACTTTACCTATCTGCAGAATATGCAAAAGCTCATGGATTTGCCGATCTTTTAGTTCATCCACTGATGGTGTTTAATTTAGCACTTTCGATTGGTGTACAAAATAACAGTGAGAAGGCGCTTGCCAACCTCGGTTATTACAACGCACAATTTTTATTACCTGTTTATCCAGGAGACACTCTTTCTTCTCGCACAAAAATTTTAGGAGTGGATGACAAGGGCCCTGAGAAACCAGGAATCGTTCATGTAAGAACACTTTGTCTGAATCAAAAAAATGAAGTGGTTTTACAATACGAACGTAAAATCATGATTTACCAATCCAATGGAAAACCAAAAGGCAATCCAAAACCGGGTGATGCTTCTGCATTCTTTCCTGAGTCAAAAACTCCCGCCCTCAAACTTCCTAACCTCAAATTCCCAACGGAAATGAAAGATGTTACTTGGGGACATACTTACTTTGAAAACTTCAAACCAGGCCAAATTTATGTTCACCAAAATGGAAGAACCATCACTGACGAACATTACCAATGGACTTTCCGCGTAGGAAACACCCACCCACTTCATTATGATAAATTGTATTCCGCAGGAATCTCTGGCCCTATGGGTGGAGAACCAGTGGTTTATGGTGGACTCGTATTTGGTTGGTTAGCTGGTATGGCATCTCGTGATATATCTGAAAACGCAATTTGGGAACTTGGATTCACTGAAGGATACCACACACAACCTGCTTTTTCTGGTGATACAGTGACCTGTATTTCTCGTATATTAACTACAGAAGACAAAGGAACTGAATACGGAATCCCTGCGGGTGAAGTTCAAATCCAATTCATCGGACTCAAAAACATCAAAGCAAACGATGCTTTGGATAAATTTGGTGCGGATCTTTTCCTCAAAGAAAACGATAAAAAGAAATTAGGAAAAGAAAAAATCCCAGAAAAAATCTTCGAAATTGAAAGAAGATTGATCATCAAAAAACAACCATAAGGTGAAAAAATGAAAGTTACCATCCCCAAACGAATTCCTGAGATGGAAGACATCGGGGATGGTGTCTTTAAAATTATCCTGCCCCAACCGTTTTACGCTCCTAACAATATCTATTTGTATCAAGGTGACGATGGTTTGACTTTAATTGATTCTGGTTATATAGAATCTATCCCGATGTTACAGGCATCTTTAAAAACTAAAGGTTTTTCATTTAAAGACATTCGTCATATCATTTATACTCACAATCATTTGGATCATATTTCCTCTTCTTTAGTTCTTAAGTCTTATGCAAAAAACGTAACCTATTACGGGTATCGTGCTATGGCTGATGGTGTCGGAAATTATTTAGAATCGATGGTGCTATTTGAAGAGGCCACGGAAGACTTGTTTCATAAAGCTTTTGGGGATAAGGAAGAACTAGATCGGATTTTGGAAGAATCTCGCCAAGGTTGGCGACAGTTTTATAGTAAATTTAGTGAAACCAAAAAAGGGGATCCTGTCTTAAGAATCGATGTCAAAATTGATCATAACGACAGTTTAGAGTTAGGTGGTAGGTTATTTCGTTTTTTGCATACACCCGGTCATAATTTGTATCATATCACGCCTGTAGATCCTTCGACGGGGATTTATTTTTCAGGAGATTTGATTATTGCCAATCTCACAGCCATTTATTCGGAAATGGATGGAAGTTTGGGTGATTATTATTTTACACTTTCCAAACTTTTAGAAGAGCCCATTAAACGAATGTTACCTGCCCATGGTAGTGAAATAGAAGATCCGAAAAAAACGATTACTCTTGTAAAAAAAACATTAAGTATCCTTGAAAAAGGAGTCCTTCGCCGCCTCAGAGAAGGGGAATCTGATTTAAAAGTGCTAATGGAAGCAGCCATTGGAAAAAAAGTCCATAACGGTGGCCATTTACCAACAGCTCTTGGACTTGTGTATAGCATCATCCAGAAATTAGTTTTAGAAGGATTAATTCGTATCGAAAAAAGGGAAAATGGATACGAAGTTTTT
Organism: Leptospira harrisiae; assembly: GCF_002811945.1. Lineage (NCBI taxonomy): Bacteria > Pseudomonadati > Spirochaetota > Leptospiria > Leptospirales > Leptospiraceae > Leptospira > Leptospira harrisiae. The sequence continues at coordinate 599,441 of NZ_NPDX01000001.1, forward strand.
CATTTTGTAGGTTGAGTATCGTTTGTTGCGGTAATTCAGTTTTTTTGGATACTATGACAAATAATCTTTCTGTTGCTCGTTTGCATAAGCAGGTTATCTGTTAATCGCTAATTGCACTTTCCTTGAGAATCCGAACCAGATAATTTCAATCATACTAGTTTGAAAGTGGCAACTGCCAAACTTCAATTTGTTTTCCTTTCCAAACGAAAACACCCTTTTGATTTTCTAATTCTTTTTTATATTCCAAAATTCGAGATTTCGGCCAGAGAATTTCATCAGTGAACTCTGGAGAAAACACCACATAACAAAAATTTGCCTTTTTACAAATCGAAGATGCATTTTTGATTTGTTCTAGAGGATAAGTTTTCACCTGGTCGGTGATCTGAAACGAAAGGTTGTATTGAGAGAATACAAAAACACCTTTTTCGATTTTTAGGTTTTTATCTTTATCTGAATTTGACATTATATTCGAATTCAGATTTGTATTTTGCGATATAGCCTTTAATGGATTCGAGAGAATTAATTTATTTGTTTTTTTTAAATCTTTTCGAATTTCTTCT